>JBEEJN010000026.1:0-78493 GCA_041169165.1 Pseudomonadota bacterium | reverse complement strand
ACCACCGCCGCCACCGACTCCAAGGCCTCGGCCGCCCTGGCCGCCGACAAGGTCGCCGCCATGATCGGCAGCGAAGGTGAAGTGGGCCTGATCGCCCACGACCAGGTCTCCAGCACCGGCAAGGACCGCCGCGACGGCTTCGTCAACCAGATCAAGGCCAAGTACCCGAAGATCAAGATCGTCGACATCCAGTACGGCGGCGACCAGTTGAAGGCCAACGACATCTTCAAGACCATGGTCAAGGCCCACCCGAAGGTCAAGGCCATCTTCGCGACCAACGAAGGTGCCGCCATCGGCGCCGGCACGGCCAAGAAGGAAGTCAAGTCCAGCGTGATCCTGGTGGGCTACGACTCGGGCAAGGGCCAGAAGGACATGATCAACGACGGCACCATCGCCGGCTCGATCACCCAGAACCCGATCGGCATCGGCTACAAGGTCGTCGAGTACGGCCTGAAGGCTGCCAAGGGCGAGAAGGTGCCCGCCCGCGTCGACACCGGCTTTTACTGGTACGACAAGAGCAACATCACCGACCCCAAGATCGCGGCTGTGCTCTACGATTGATCCGGCGGGTATAAATCACCGCTTCCGCGCCGCATGACCTGCGACGCGGCTCCAACGACGGGCCGGCAACGGCCCGTCGTCACGTACAGATCAGGCATTCATACGCAAAGGACTTGTCATGGACCTCGGGCTTGGCGGCCAGACCATCATCGTCACCGGCGGCGGTTCGGGCATAGGTGCGGCGATCACGTTGACGCTGGCGGCCGAAGGTGCCATCCCGATCGTCTTCGGGCGTGACCCGCTGCCGGCGGCCTTCGCGGCGCAACTCCAGGCGCTGCAGCCGGCCGCGCGCTTCGAACAACTCGATCTGCGCGATGAAGCGGCCTGTCGCGCCGCCGTCGAGCGCAGCGCGGCAACTCCTGGTGGCCTGTACGGACTGGTCAACAACGCGGGCGTCAATGACCATGTCGGTCTTGAGGCGGGCCGCGATGCCTTTCTCGGCTCGATCGACCGCAACCTCACCCATGTCTACGTGATGGCCCATCTATGCCTGCCGCATCTGCGCGCAAGCCGAGGGGCGATCGTCAACATCGCCTCCAAGACCGCCGTCACCGGACAGGGCGGAACCAGCGGCTACGTCGCGTCCAAGGGCGCGATGCTGGGGTTGACGCGCGAGTGGGCTGCTTCGCTGCGCGGTGACGCCATACGTGTGAATGCCATCGTGGTGGCGGAGGTGCTCACGCCCATGTACGAGCGCGAACTGGCACAACAACCCGACCCAGCTGCCACGCAGGCGGCCATCGAGCGGCGCATCCCTCTTGGGCAGCGCATGACCACCGCCCAGGAAATTGCTGATACGGCGGTGTTCCTGCTTTCGCCACGTTCCAGCCACACGACCGGGCAATGGCTGTATGTCGACGGCGGTTATGTCCATCTGGACCGTGCCATCGGTCATGAGGCCTGAGCTGCGCGGGACGCTGCTGCCGACCGGTGGTGTGGGAACAGGGTTCGGGTTTTCTCCAGTATGGGTTCCGCCGCGACTCCGCACCGCTCAGCCTGGGCAGACCGACACTCGCCAGCATTCCTGATCGCCAACAGCCGGCGTTATGCCTGCGGTTTGGTGCGACCTTCCACGCTGTACGAGACTGACCCATCATGAGTTCCGCCCCGCCCCTCGCCAACGCCGCCGACGCGGCCATCCGCATCCACCCGGCCGACGACGTGGCCATTGCCCGGCGTCAACTGCTTTCAGGCACTCGGCTCGACAGCCTGGGGGTGAACGTGGTTGGGTTGGTGCCTCCCGGCCACAAGCTGGCCTTGCGTGATCTGCCCGAGGGCACGCCGGTGCGTCGATACAACCAGGTGATCGGGCACACCAGTGCGCCCGTGCTGGCCGGCGCGCATGTCCACACGCACAACCTGCGTTACGCCGACTTCGCGCGCACCCACGAGGTTGGTGCTGACGCTCGGTCCACGGTGCCTGCGGCCGAACCGGCCAAATTCATGGGAATCGTGCGTGCCGACGGTCGGGTGGCGACACGCAACTACATCGGCGTGCTGACGTCGGTCAATTGTTCGGCAACGGCGGCACGTGCCATCGCGGACCATTTCCGGCGCGACATCCATCCCGAGGCGCTGGCGGATTTCCCCAACGTCGACGGTGTGGTGGCGCTCACCCATGGCATGGGTTGCGCCACCGACAGCGAAGGCGAGGAGTTGCTGGTGTTGCGCCGCACCCTGGGTGGCTACGCCCGCCACCCCAATTTCGCCGCAGTGCTCATCGTCGGCCTGGGCTGTGAGACCAACCAGATTCAGGGCCTGGTGGCTCAGGAGGCCTTGTCCGAAGGCACGCGTCTGGTGACCTTCAATATCCAGGACAGCGGCGGCACCAGTCGCACCGTGGCGCGCGGCATCGAGGTGGTGAAGGGGCTGCTCGCCGAGGCCAACCAGGTGCAGCGGCAGCCCGTGCCTGCCAGCCATCTGGTCGTGGGCCTGCAATGTGGTGGCTCGGACGGCTATTCGGGCATCAGCGCCAACCCGGCCCTCGGTGCGGCGGTCGACCGCGTGGTGGCGCATGGAGGGACGGCGATACTTTCTGAGACGCCCGAAATCTATGGCGGCGAACACCTGCTGCTGCGCCGTGCCGTGTCACAGCCGGTGGCGGACAAGCTGCTCAAGCGCATCCGGTGGTGGGAAGCCTATACCGCGCGCAACAACATGCAGATGGACAACAACCCGTCGGCCGGCAACAAGGCCGGCGGCTTGACCACCATCCTGGAAAAATCGCTCGGCGCCATCGCCAAAAGTGGCACCACCGCACTCGTCGACGTGTATGAATACGCCGAAGCGGTAAGCGCCAAGGGTTTCGTTTACATGGATACGCCGGGCTACGACCCGGTGTCGGCCACCGGCCAGGTGGCGGGCGGCGCCAACCTCATCTGCTTCACCACCGGGCGCGGCTCCGCGTACGGCTGCGCGCCTTCACCGTCGCTCAAGCTGTCGACCAACACGGCCTTGTTCCTGCGCCAGGGCGATGACATCGACATCGACTGCGGCCCCATCGTCGAGGGTCTAGCCAGCATTGATGCCATGGGCGAGGCGATTTTTCGCCAGATGTTGGCGACCGCCAGCGGCGAGCGCACCGCCAGCGAACGCCATGGCTACGGGCAGAACGAGTTCGTGCCGTGGCAGCTGGGCGCGGTGATGTGAACGGCAGACGCTTGTCGCTTGCGGGCACGAGCGACGCGCACGCTGACTGACCCCCGTCAGCGCTGCTGCCGCATCAGAGATCGATAGATCGGCCGACAGCGGCGCTGGCACGGCCCGCGTCGAGCAGATGCTGTACCTGCAGCGCCTCTTCAACCGGCACCGGATTGTTTCCATGGCCGAGCAGCGCGTCGCGTATGCCGACGTAAAACGCCGGGTAGTCGCCGGGCAGCAGAGGCAGGGTCTCGTGACGCAGGCTGTCGGGCTTGGAAGCATCGCCTGCGGTCAGCGCCAGCCGTGCCAGGCGTGAGTCCTGCCCCCATCTGCCCGCGGGCAGCGTGTCCGGACGGTGGCCGGCCTTGAGTTGGTCTTCCTGCTCGTCCAGTCCGTCGACGACATAGCTGCCGTGTGTGCCGTGCACGGCAAATCGCGGCCCCGGCTGGGCGGCCAAGGTGCTGGCGTGCAGTCGAGCACGCAGCCCGGCGTGTGGGCCTCGCGTCCAGCACAACGTGGCCTCGAACCAGTCATCGGCCAGTGCGCCGTCGCGCATTCTGGCGAGGTCCAGGCGCAGGGAGCACGGCCGCCCGAAGAGTTGGACGGTTTGGTCGAGCAGGTGTGGCCCCAGGTCCATCCACAGGCCCGCACCCGGGCCGGTGCCTTCACGCCAGCGCAGGCGCACGGTCGGCCGGTAACGGTCGAAGTGCGAGGCAAATTCGACCACCCGCCCGAGCCGTCCCTGGTCCAGCACCTGGCGCAAGGAGAGGAAGTCGCTGTCCCAGCGCCGATTGTGGAAAACGCTCAGCAAGCGTCTTGCCGCCTGCGCCTGGCCGGCCAACTGTTGTGCCTGTGCGACGTCGAGGGTGAACGGCTTGTCGATCACGACGTGACGACCGGCACTCAGGGCTCCCATGGCGCCCGAGAGATGGGCGTCGTTCGGGCTGGCGATGACGACGAGGTCGACATCGCTGCGTTGGGTCACCTGCAACGGATCACACACGGCCAGGTGCCGCCCCAAGCTGGTGTGCACCTTGGCGGCGTCGCGGCTGGCGACGGCCGTGAGTTGCAGGCCAGGCGTGGCGCTGATCAGCGGCGCATGGATGGTTTGCCCGGCGTAGCCAAAACCGATCAGTCCCACTCTGACCTTGTTGCCGGTCATACGCTCCCAACGCTCGGCGGCATAGGCCATGTGTCGGCCAGGCGCGTCGTCGTCGCGCTGTCCTTCTACGTGCAACTGATGCGGATTCATTTGTGGTGTGTCGGCAAGGCAAGTGCGGCGCGGCAGGCCTCGAATCAGCTCTGATACCCGGCTATACTCATGGGCTGTTGTCAAGTCGTTCGACTTGGGAACATCGGGTTGTTAGCTCAGTCGGTAGAGCAGCGGACTTTTAATCCGTTGGTCACAGGTTCAAGTCCTGTACAACCCACCAGATTCATGTCATAATAGCGTTCTTCGTTCGGGGGCTCTTAGCTCAGTTGGTAGAGCAGCGGACTCTTAATCCGTTGGTCGTAGGTTCGAATCCTACAGGGCCCACCAATACTATGAATTTTTCGGCGTGCTTGCTATGAAGTGGCAAGAGCGCGAGAGTAGTAGGTACTTCGAACCGGCTTGTCTCCACGCTTGAGCTGGAGCTAGGTTTAAAGTATGTTGAGTGTGCGGATTGTGTAGTTTGTTCAAACTGCATCAGTTGCAGTGAAGGTTGGCAAGGATGCCTAATTCCTCGCCGAAGGGCTCTTAGCTCAGTTGGTAGAGCAGCGGACTCTTAATCCGTTGGTCGTAGGTTCGAATCCTACAGGGCCCACCATTCAATATTTCTTCTGAAGGACCCGGCGAAATCCAGGTCCTTTTTTCTTTTCCAGGTCGATCGGGCGGTTTGCCTCGGGCGACGGCTGGATTTGGCTCGGTTTGGCGCGTGGGTGTCGATCGTTGACACATCGCTGCCACACCGCGTCGGCGCGCGGCGCTGTGGCACGAGGCTGTCGAGTGGGAACTGGCGGCGCTTTGCCCCGTTACTGAATCCGGTGGCACGCACTTCCTTCGGGGAACATGGCGGCCATGTCTGACCTTTCTGTTGTCGAGCAGGTGCAGTCCGGCGACCCGGCGACCAGCGCGGTTGCCGCTGATGCCGACCGGCGCTGTCTGGAACAAGCCTTCCTGTTGTTCCAGGGTGGCGATGCGGATGCAGCTCTGCCACTGGCGCGGCAGGCTGTTGCGTTATTGCCCGATCGCGCGGATGCCTGGACCCTGCTCGGCATCCTCGAGAAAAAAGGTGGGCGACTCGACGACGCTGAAGCCGCGTATCGGCGCGCCCTGGCCTTGCAGCCGGCCTATGGCGATGCCTGGAACAACCTCGGGAATCTGCTGAAGGAACGGCTGGACCGCGAGGGCGCGCTGGCTGCCTACCAATACGCGGTCAAACTGGCACCCGGCAACGCCGAGCCAATGCACAACCTGGCCGTGGCGCTGGAACATTTTGGTGACTACGGCTTGGCCCTGGCTGCCTTCAGCCGCACGGTGGAACTCAAGTCCGATCACCTTGATGGACGTTGGAACCGGGCCCTTGCGCTGCTGCTGCACGGTCGTTACACAGAAGGCTTCGCCGCTTATCAGGTGCGCTTCGAGCGTCGCCAGCCCGAGCCGCGGGTGTGTGCCGAGCCGGCGTGGGACGGTGCCGACCCGAGCGGCAAGACCGTGCTGGTCTGGGCCGAACAGGGCTTCGGCGATGCGCTGCAGATGTTGCGTTTCGTTCCTGAACTGGCGCGGCGAGGTGCGCGCGTGGTGCTGGAAGTCCTCGAGCCCATGATGGCGCTGGCGGCGGCCGTGCCAGGCGTGGCGGTGGTGACGCCGCGCGGTGGCCAGCTCGTGGCGGCCGCGGGCCAGATCGAAGCCCATGCCGCCTTGATGAGCCTGCCGGCCCTGCTAGGCGTGGCCGAGCTCAAGCAGGAGGCGCGCGCCGGCAGCCCGACCGCGCCGCTCGCGCGTCTGGCGCCGGCGGTTCACGTTGCCGCGGACAAGCTGGCCGACTGGCGCGTCCGCCTCGTCAGCAAGGGCTGGCAGGTGCGCACCGAACTGGCGGTCGGTTTTGTGTGGGCCGGCAACCCCAACGTGAAAAGTGACGGCTGGCGCTCACCGCGACTGGCGGCCATGCGCGGTCTGCTCAGCGACGTGCGGCTCAAACACGGCGTGCGCTGGTTCGTGCTGCAAAAAGGCGACGGACTGAAAGACCTCGACCTCTTGAGCCGTGCCGAAGGCTTGCCGGCGCATCTGGTCGATCTGGACGCCGACATCGTCGACTTCACCGACACAGCAGCAGCGATCGCCAACCTCGATCTGGTCATCACCTCGGACACCTCGGTGGCCCATCTGGCCGGCTGCCTGGGCAAGCCGGTCTGGGTGACCTTGCCCTGGCAGCGCGACTGGCGCTACGGCATGGATGCCACGCGCAACGCCTGGTATCCGTCCATGCGTCTGTTCCGCCAGCCGGTGCGCGGCGACTGGCCGGCGGTGCAGGAGGCCGTGGCAGCCGCCCTGGCAGTCGAGATCAGTCATCTCGACAGTCACCGGCAATTGCCGCCGCTGGATGAAAACGAAGGCCTGCACGCTGCGTTTGGCGCCATGCAGTCCGGGCTGCTCGCTCAGGCTCGACAGGCCTGCACCCAGGTGCTGATCGCCCACCCACGCCGTCCCGACGGCTGGGCGCTGCTGGGCGCCATCGAACGGCGCAGCGGTGACGAAGGCCTGGCCGCAGAGGCCTATCAGCGCGCCATCGACGTGGGCCCGACCTTTGCCGACGCCTGGCGCAACCTCGGCCTGTTGCGCAAGGGCCAGGGCCGCCATGCCGAGGCCCTGCAGCTGCTCACCCAGGCGTGTGAACTGGCGCCGCTGGACCGCGGCGCGCGCAGTCAGCGCTCAGATGTGCTGCGCCTGCTCGGCCGCAACGGCGAAGCCCTGGCTGCCGCCGACGACGCCTTGCTGCTGTCGCCACATGACCTCGAAGCCAGCCTGCACCGCGCCAACGCCCTGGTCGCGCTGGGCCGACACGATGCGGCCATCGCCACCTACCGCGGCGCGCTGCAGCACCACCCGGCCAGCCTGGACCTGCACTACAACCTGGGAATCGCGCTGCAGCGCGCCGAGCGTGGCGACGAGGCCATCCCGTACTTCGAACGCGTGCTTGATGCGCTGGCGGACGGCCACGGCGACAGTCCGGCCGGTGCGGCCGTGGTGACGCCACAGCGCCTGGCGGCCCAGCCGCAGCTCGCGCTGCGGGCCCGCTACAGCCTGGGCCTGGCGCTGCAAAGCCGCGGCGATGCAGCAGCCGCAGCCGCCCAGTACCGCCGCCTGCTGGCCGAGACACCGGACCATTTCTCGTCGCTCTACAACCTGGCTGCGGCCTGCCTGGCACTCGGCCAGCATGAACGCGCGTTGGCCGCCTACGAACGTTGCGCCGAGCTGCAGCCTGACCATGTGGGCGTAGCGCTGGACATCGTCCACCTTCGCCAGCAACTGGTGGACTGGGATCGCTTGCCCGATGTTGCGGCCCAGCGTGCCCTGGCCGAGCGCTGCGCTTCCCCGCCCGCCAGGCAGGAGGTGCCGTCGCCCTTCGCGCTGCTGGCCCTGCCGGCAGGCCTCGGCGATGCGCAACTGCTGCCGGTGGCGCGTGCCTACGCCGCACAGGTCACTCGCAAGGCCGCCGAGAGCGGCGCCGCGCTGGCGCCGCCGAGTCGACCACGCGCACCGCGGCCACGCCGGCTCAAGCTTGCCTATGCCTCGTGCGACTTTCACAACCACGCCACCATGCATCTCATGCGCGGCGTGTTCGGGCGCCACGACCGCGAGCGTTTCCACATCAGTGCCTGGTCCTGGGGTCCCGACGACGGCAGCTCGTACCGCGAGCAGTTGCTGCGCGAGGTCGATCGTTTCGTCGACGTCACGCGCTGGAGCGACACCCGCATCGCGCAGGAACTGCGGCGCGACGGCGTCGATGTGCTGATCGACCTCAAGGGCTACACACGCGACAGTCGGCCCGGCGTGTTTGCGCGCCGACCCGCACCACTGCAGCTCAGCTGGCTGGGCTATCCGGGCGCAGCCGGTGCCGACTGCTTCGACGCCACCATCGGCGACGCCATCGTCACCCCGCCCGATCTCGCTGCTGCCTATCCGGAAGGCCTGGCGCGCCTGCCGCACAGCTACCAATGCACCGACAGCGAACAGGCCATCGCCGCCAGCGGCCTGACTCGCACCGCCTGCGGCCTGCCCGAACGTGCGCCCGTGTTGGCCTGTTTTTGCACTCACTACAAGATCGACGCCGAGGTCTGGTCGATCTGGATGCGCCTGCTTGCCAGCCTGCCCGGCGCCGTGCTTTGGCTGATGGACGGCGCCGACATCGTCAAGCAGCGCCTGCGCGCACGTGCCGAGGCCGC
This sequence comes from Pseudomonadota bacterium, assembly GCA_041169165.1. Taxonomy (GTDB): domain Bacteria; phylum Pseudomonadota; class Gammaproteobacteria; order Burkholderiales; family Burkholderiaceae_C; genus Sphaerotilus. Next base: position 69,865 of record JBEEJN010000026.1, on the reverse strand, counting down.
CGGCATCGCGCCAGCCCGACTGGTGTTCGCGCCGCTCCTGGCCAAGGCGCAGCATCTGGAGCGCCTGAAACTGGCCGATCTGGTGCTTGACACCCGCGTCTACAACGGCCATACCACCCTGAGCGACGCCTTGTGGGCCGGCGTGCCGGTGCTCAGCGTGCAGGGGCCGGCCTTTGCGGGCCGGGTCGGGCGCAGCCTGCTCGAGGCCGCCGGCCTGCCGCAGGCCTCGACTGCCGACCTGGCGGCCTACGAGGCGCAGGCGCGCGCCTTGCTGCGCCATCCCCGCGAGCTGCTGGCCTGGCGACGCCAGCTCGCCGCCGCCCGGCCGAGCGCGCCCTTGTGGAACACCGCGGGCTGGGTGCGCGACTTCGAGGCCCTGATCGACCGCTGCTGGGCCGATCGTTACGGCGCCTGATCAGCCGAGCAGGCAGCCCGCCGGCAAGGGCCAGGAGGTGAGCGGTTTCTGCGCCTTGAGGCTGGCCGCCAGGCCGGGCAGATCGACGGCGGCGGCGCCTACATGGCTCTCGAGCTCGTTCACGCTGACCAGATAGCTGTCCAGCGGCCCGAGCCCATCGCGGTTGGGAATCAGCCAGGCGATCACGCGCGGCGTGCCGTCCAGCGCGTCGGTGCTGAGCAGCACCTTCCAGAACCAGTCCGGCGTGGCGATGCCGTGGTCGGCCGCAAAGGCGTCGTTGCTGGTGTCGTCGTAGACCAGTCCGCCGACCACCCGCACCGGCGCGAGGTCGCGGTAACACATCGGCGATGTCCTCGGTATCGGCCCAGATGCCGCGGTTGAAGCTCGCACGCTGCGGCACGATATTGGTCATGAAGAAGGTCAGCGCGATGGTGGCGTCGTCCTGATCCATGTGATTGGCCGGCACGAGGTGGCCGCGGTCATATCCCGCAGCAATGCTGGCCGGGTAGGTGCCGGCGCTGGTCTGCTCACCGCAGCCGGCCGGCAGGCTGGGGTCGCCGAGGTGAAACAGCGTCGGCCGCGCGGCATTGCCGGTGTCCACACCCAGGGTGTAGTCCCAGCGCAGGGCGGTGTGAGCGTCGCAGTCAAAACTCAACTGGAAGCTGCCGTGGTCGAGCGTGACGACCCGGTGATCACTCACCGCCACCGGTGTGGGCGGCACTGGCGCGGTGTCGATGGCCGAGCTGCCACCGCCGCCACAGGCCTGCAGCGCCAGACTGAGCGCGAGGTTGAGCGGCAGGCCGGACAACAGGCCCGACGTGTGCCCGAATGACGGCATCTTCGTACGCTGCGCAGGCTGCAGCGGCGTTTGTTGGTGTGGCGTTGTCAACTTGTCGTTCGTCCCGTTCGTGCTTCGTCGTGCCCGGCTCTCGGCGGGGGCGCGGGAGTGTAGGGGCGACGCCGGCTGTCCTGGCCCGGCTTGCCAGAGTCAGCAGTGGCTGCAGCCCGGCAGCTTGCGGCAGGTTGTCAGCGGTCGGCGGCGAGCGGTCGGTGTACCGCCTCTTTGGGGCACTGCGTCGCCAGCACGTAAGCTGCGCGCCATGACCTCACCCGCCCGCCGGCCCCTACCGTGAGCAACCGCGGCCTGCCGCCGGGGCCGAACGTCGGCAGCCAGCTTGCTGCCATGCGCCGGGCCAGCACGCGCAAGGCGCGCCAGGCCGATGCCCGCCGGACGCCCCCCCCGCCGTCGCCTGCCGCGCCAGCCGCCGACGGGGCGGCCTGGTTTGCTGCGCGCGGCTGGCAGCCGTTCGACTTCCAGCGCGAGGTCTGGGATCACATGGCGGCCGGACGCAGCGGCCTGCTGCACGCCACCACCGGCGCCGGCAAGACGCTGGCGGCCTGGTTCGGCGCGCTGGGGGTGTGCCGTGCCCAGGCGCAGCCCTCCGGCTGCCGTGGCCCGCGCGTGTTGTGGATCACCCCCATGCGTGCGCTGGCGGCCGACACCACCCTGGCGCTGCAGTCGGCGGCCGACGGCGTGGGCATGGGCTGGACGGTGGCCCAGCGTACCGGCGACACCGCGGCGAGCGAAAAGGCGCGTCAGCGCCTGGCCTGGCCGCCGGCACTGGTCACCACACCGGAGAGCCTGAGCCTGATGCTGGCCCTGGCCGACAGCGCCGCCGTGCTGGGCGGCGTGCAGGTGCTGGTGGTCGATGAATGGCACGAACTGCTGGGGAACAAGCGCGGCACCCAGATCCTGCTCGCCCTGGCGCGCATGCAGTGGCTCAACCCGCAGCTGCGCGTGTGGGGCCTGTCGGCCACGCTGGGCAATCTGGAACAGGCCTGCGCAGCGCTCGCCGGCCCGGCGGGGGTGATCGTGCGCGGCGCCCTGCCCAAGGCGCTGGTGGTGGACAGCCTGATTCCGGCCAGCATGGATCGTTTTCCCTGGGGCGGCCACCTCGGCCTGCGCCTGCTCGACGAGGTGGTGGCCGAGCTGGAGCACAGCGCCTCGACCCTGGTGTTCACCAACACCCGCTCGCAGGCCGAGCTGTGGTACCAGGCGCTGCTCCATGCGCGGCCGGACTGGGCCGGCGCCATCGCCCTGCACCACGGCTCGCTCGATGCCTCGGTGCGGGCCTGGGTCGAAGCCGGCTTGAAGGCCGGGCAGCTGAAGGCGGTGGTCTGCACCTCGAGCCTGGACCTGGGGGTGGATTTCCTGCCGGTGGAGCGGGTGCTGCAGATCGGCTCGCCCAAGGGAGTGGCACGGCTGCTGCAGCGCGCCGGGCGCTCGGGCCATGCGCCCGGGCGGCCGTCGCGCATCACCGTGGTGCCCAGCCATGCGCTGGAATTGCTGGAAGCTGCGGCCGCGCGCCGCGCCAGCACGGCCGGGCGCATCGAGCGCCGCGAGCCGCCGCCGTGGCCCATCGACGTGCTGGTGCAACACCTGCTCACGCTGGCGGTGGGGCCGGGTTTCACCGCGGACGCGCTGTACGCCGAGGTGACACGGGCCTGGCCCTACCACGACCTCGACCGCGACACCTTCGACTGGTGCCTGGGTTTCACGGTGCACGGCGGGGAGGCGCTGACTGCCTACCCAGAGCATCACCGCATCGCGCGCGACGACGACACCGGCAGCTACCACGTCGCCGGCCCGGCGGTGGCGCGGCGCCACCGCATGAGCATCGGCACCATCGTGTCGGACACCGCCATGAATGTGCAGTGGTGGAACGGCGGCGCCGGTGGCGGGCGCATCGGCAGCATCGAGGAGGGTTTCATCGCCAGCCTGCACGAGGGCGACTGCTTTATCTTCAGCGGCCGGGTGCTGCAGCTGGTGCGGGTGCGCGACCTCACCGCCTACGTGATCAAGGCGCCCAGGGACAGCGGCGCGGTGCCGGTGTGGCAGGGCGGCAAGATGCCGCTGTCCAGCGAACTGGCCGACACCGCGCTCGAACTGCTGGGCGAGGCCGATGCCTTGCTGGCGGCCGATGCCGAGCGACGGCCCGCGGGTGACGACGCCCTGGCCCACCACCCTGAGCCCGAGCTGCGCGCACTGGCGCCGCTGCTGCGGTTGCAGGCAGATCTATCCGCCTTGCCCTGCGCCGGCCGCATCGTCTTCGAGATGACCGTATCCGACGAAGGCCACCATCTGTTCGCCTATCCACTGGCTGGCCGCATGGTCCACATCGGCCTGGGCGCCTTGCTGGCCTGGCGCGCGGCCAAGAACCAGGCCGGCACCTTCAGCCTGGCGATGAACGACTACGGTTTCGAGCTGCTGTCGCGCCAGCCCTTCGACTGGCCGACGCTGCTGCTGCCGCCCGGCCACGGGCCGGACGCCTGGCGCCATGGCCTGCTCAGCCCGGACCACCTGGTCAGCGACCTGCAGCAGGCGCTCAACGCCACCGAACTGGCGCAGCGCCGCTTTCGCGAAATCGCCCGCGTCGCCGGCCTCATCTACACCGGCAGCCCAGGCGCGCCACGTTCCACTCGCCAGGTGCAGGCCTCGTCGCGCCTGTTCTTCGACGTGTTCCGCCAGTACGACCCCGGCAACCTGCTGCTTGCCCAGGCCGAAGCCGAGACGCTCGCCCAGGAGCTGGACTTCGAGCGCATGGAGCGCTGCCTGCTCCGACTGAGCCGCTGCGAGGTGGTGCTGCGGCGCACCGAGCGTTTCACGCCCTTCGCCTTTCCGCTGCTGGTCGAACGGCTGCGCGAGAAGGTCAGCACCGAACAGCTGAGCGAGCGGGTGCGTCGGCTGGTGGACGAGATGGAGCGCGCGCTGCAGGTTGGGCCGGCCTGATGCCGTGGTCGCACTGGTCATGCGGCAGCCTGGGCAGCCGGGCCGCGTCGTGGTAAGGCGTGAGATTGCGTTTGTTTCGGCGTTAAACCGCTTTGAACTTGTGGCAATCTCGGTGGCCAGCGCGCCGCCATCCAGGTGTTGCGCCCGACCGATGAACCGACCCAGGCCGTACATGCACGTGCTGATCTGCCGTTTCCTGAGCCGCCGTCTCCCGCTGCACCTGCTGGCATGGGTGCTCCTGCTGCCGCTGACCGTGGCTGCCCAGGGGCCCGAGGTGCAGCCCAGTCGCACGCTCATCCTGTGGTCCTACGCCGAGGATCAGGCTGAGCAACAGGCGATGTGCCACGGCAGTGTGTTCGAGACCCTGTCCGACGCCTGGAGCCGTCGTGCGCTGAGCAACACCACGCGCGAGTTCTCGACCGACAGCCTCAGCCTGGCCGAGATCCAGTCCCGCGCCGCCCGCGTGGTCGAAGACGCCGTGATCTCCTTCGGTGACCTGGGGCGCGACCGCGGTGGCCAGCGCATGGCGCCGCGCGACGTGTTGCGCCAGTTGGTGACGGCCGCCGCTGCGCCAGTGCTGGTGCTGCATGACACCTTGCTGGACGTCGGCGCCCTGGGCGGGCTCATGTTGTTGGCCGAGCAGGTGGGTCAACAGGTGGTCGCGTTGATCCATGGCCGCGCGCCGGGCGACATCGATGCCGAGCGGTTTTTTGTCAACGTCGATGACCAGGCCGAGCTGACGCGCTGGGGGGTGCCGGCGACGCGCTTGCCGGCAGGCAGCCGGCTCATCGACCAGCCCGCGCCGGGCTGTCTGCAACACGCTGATGGGCTGCTGGGCGCGCTGCTGCTCGTGCCGCTGCTTTTGCTGCTGGCGCTGGGCTGGACGGTGCGCAGCCGTCAGCAGGCCCGCGCCAGCCTCGACCAGGCACAGGTCGAGCTGGGCCTGGCCCTTGAGCGGGCCGAGCAGGTGCAGCGTGCCGCCGGACAGTCCGAAGCCCGGCTGGCGGGCGCGTTGCGCGCCGCAGGACTGGGTCTGTGGACGCGCGACCTGCACACCGGCCTGCTGGTGCTCGACGCCACCCTGTTCGCCATCTACGGCATCGCCGAACTGGCGACCCCCGACCCGCTGCCCGAGGCCGACTGGCGGGCTCGGGTCCATCCCCAGGATCTGGCCGCCGTGGATGCGGCGCTGAACGGTCTGCTCGCCGGCCACGGGCGCGGCGAGGTCGAATTCCGCATCGTCCGGCCCGACGGCAGCGTGCGCCATGTGGCGTCCAGCGCCTACCTCGAGCGCGACGCGGCCGGTCAGCCGGTGCGGATGGTCGGCTACACGCGCGACGTCACCGAACGCGTCCAGGCCGATCAGCAGCTGGCCGAGGCCAGACAGGCTGTCGTCGTCGCCAACGAAGCCAAGAACCGCTTCCTGGCGACGATGAGCCACGAGATCCGTACGCCGCTGAATGTGCTGGTCGGCACGTCCTACCTGCTGGGCCACACCGAGCTGGACGCCCGCCAGCACGAGGACCTGCGCACCATCGAATCGGCCGGCAAGAATCTGCTGTCGGTGATCTCCGACGTGCTGGACTATTCGCGCATCGAGGCCGGCGAGGTCACGCTCGATGCCCACGAGTTCCAGCTCGCGCAGTTGCTGGAGGAACTGCAGGCCATGTTCGACGGCCAGATGGTCGACAAGGGCCTGGCCTTCAGCGTACGCGCCGGCGACCCGCGCCTGCCGCCCTGGCTGGTGGGCGACAGCGGGCGCCTGCGCCAGTGCCTGGTCCATCTGCTGGGCAATGCCTTGAAGTTCACGCCGGCCGGCCAGGTGGGGCTGACGGTCGAGCTGATGGACGCCGACGCGCTGGTGCCGGCACAGCGCCCGGCGGCGGCGGGGGCATCAGTCCGGCTGCGCTTCACGGTCAGCGACAGCGGCATCGGCATGTCGCCCGAACAGGTGCAGCGCGTGTTCAACCCCTTCGTGCAGGCCGACGTGTCGACCACCCGCCGATATGGCGGCAACGGTCTGGGCCTGACCATCGTCAAGCGCCTGGCGCTGATGCTGGGCGGTGACATCGGGGTGCGCAGCGGCCTGGGTCAGGGCTCCGAGTTCTGGGTCGACCTGCCGTTCGTGGTGGCGGCCGCGCGCGCCGGCACACCCGACGGGCAGGCCGCACGCCGGCTGCAACTGCTGCTGGCCGAAGTCGACGCAGGCGATCGGGACCTGTTCGAGCGCACGGCGACGGGCTTGGGCTGGGCAGTGATCAGCACCAACAACGGCCAGGATCTGGTCGAACAGGTGGTCGAGCGGCGGCGGCACGGCGAGGCCATCGACTGCATCGTGCTGGGCTGGCAGCTGCCGCAGCTGGACGGCCTGGCGGTACTGGCGACCCTGCGCCGGCAACTGGGCGACACGCTGCCGCCGACGCTCATGCTCGTCAGGGCAGAGGACGGCGCCGCCTGGGCGCAGGCGCGGGCGCAGGCCGAATGGCAGCCTGACAGCGTGTTGAGCCAGCCGGTCGCAGCCGCGGCCGCCTTGTTCAACGCGGTGAACGAGGCAGCCAATGCCCGCGGCCTGGCCGCAGACCATGTGCTGGGCCTGAGCGTGGTGGGTGACGCCGGTGCACGCTGGCTGGCCGACATGAACGTGCTGGTGGTGGACGACAGCCGGCTCAACCGTGACGTCATCGGGCGCATCCTGGAGCGCCAGGGTGCGCGATGCCGTCTGTGCATCTCGGGTGCCGAGGCGCTGGTGGCACTTGACGAAGCGGATGCGCGCTACGACGCCGTGCTCATGGACCTGCAGATGCCCGACATGGACGGCTGCGAGACCACGCAGCGTATCCGCCGCTCGGCGCGCTGGGACCGCCTGCCGGTGATCGCGCTGACGGCAGGCGCAACCGCCAGCGAACGCCAGCGCTCCAATGCCGTCGGCATGGTGGACTTCCTCACCAAGCCGGTTGATCCTGCCCATCTGGTACGTGCGCTGCGTCGCCAGGTGGTACGCACGCTGGGGCTGGCCGCACCGCGGGTCGCCGAAGCCAGCCGGCCTGCGCCGGCGGCCCAGCCGGTTCAGATCCAGGACGGCATCACGGCCGACGCCCAGGGCTGGCCGCAGCTGGCCGGCTTCGACATGGCCAGTGCTGCTGCCATCGTCGGCGACCCGGACTTCTTCAGGCAGATGCTGGCGCAGCTTGTCAGGGAACAGGCCGAGGTCACAACCGAGATCAAGGACGCGCTCGCGCGCGGCGACAACGATGCCGCGGCACGCCTGGCGCACCGCCTGCGCGGCCAGGCCGGCAATCTGGGCGCGGTCGACGTCCAGCGCGCCGCCGGCCAACTCGACGACGCGCTCCGCAGCGGCCGCGACGACGTGCAGGCCAGGTACGACGACGTGTGTGCGACGGTGCAGATCGCCTTGGACGCAGCCCGGCGCTGGCTGGCCTATCCCGCGGCCTGATGCCGGGCCGGGCCTGGGCTCGGCCAGCCCCGGCACACCTGGCGGATGGATGGCGTGATCGAGTCGCTGCACTCCGACGAGGATGGATCAATCCTTGATCGGTCGTTGATGGAGACCGTGCTGTGGCGAGACGCCAACAGCGATCGCGGCTGAGCCGACACCGCCCGGCGCCGCCGCCGCGCGTCCAGGCGCCGTTCAGCGTCGGGCTGGCTTCACACCCTGCTCAGGCGGAACAGCCAGCTCTGGTAATCGCCGCGCAGCAGCGGCAATGGCAGGCCGAGGTGCATCAATTCGTCGCCGCCGTGGTCCTGGCCGCTCTCCAGGTCGCGGTAGACCGCCTGGGCATCCAGGCCACGCAGGCGCAGGCGGCGCAGCGGCTGCTGCGGTGGGCAGAGCACGGCGGCGTGCATCACGACGATGTTTGAACGAGCGGCGTCGACGATCTGCCAGCTGGTCTCGTTGCCCTTGCCGTCGCCATTCGAGTCGAACTGACTTTGCAGGCGGAGGAAGTCGCCGAACTGCACCAGCGGGCGGATCTGCTTGTACAGCGCCACCTGGGCGGCGATCTCGTCGAGTTCGGCCTGGGGCAGGCGGGTCAGATCCAGCTCGTAGCCCAGGTTGCCCATCATGGCCACGTGGCCACGCATGCGCAGCGGTGTGCTGCGGTGTACCTGGTGATTCGGCACTGCCGAGACATGGGCGCCCATGCTGCTGGCCGGATAGACCAGGCTGGTGCCGTGCTGGATGGCCAGGCGGCAGACTGCGTCGGTGTTGTCGCTGGTCCAGGTCTGTGGCATGTAGTGCAGCATGCCGGGGTCGAAACGCCCGCCGCCGCCCGAGCAGCCCTCGAACAGCACCTGCGGAAAACGCTGCGTGATGGTCTCCAGCACGCGGTACAGGCCCAGCATGTAGCGGTGTGCGGTCTCGCGCTGGCGCTCCGGCGGCAGTGCGGCCGAGCCGACTTCGGTCATGTGGCGGTTCATGTCCCACTTGACGTAGCCGATCGGCGCGCTGGCCAGCACGCTGCTCACCGCCTCGATCAGGTAGTCGCAGACTTCCGGCCGCGACAGATCCAGCACCAGCTGGTTGCGACTGACGGTGCGCCGCCGGCCGGGCACGTGCAGGCACCAGTCGGGGTGGGCGCGGTACAGATCGCTGTCGGGCGAGATCATCTCGGGCTCGAACCACAGGCCGAAGCGCAGACCCAGGGCGGTGACGCGCCGCGCCAGATCGTCCAGGCCCTGTGGCAGCTTGCGCCGATCCACCACCCAGTCGCCCAGCGAGCTGAGGTCGTTGTCGCGCCGGCCGAACCAGCCGTCGTCGAGCACCAGCATCTCGATGCCGACGCCGTGCGCGGCCTTGGCCAGCGCCTCGATCTTGTCGGCGTCGAAGTCGAAATAGGTCGCCTCCCAGTTGTTGACCAGGATTGGCCGTTCGGCGTCGCGCCAGGGGCCACGGCACAGTCGGGTGCGGTAGAGGCGGTTGTAGGTCAGCGACAGGGCGCCGAGTCCTTGGTCCGAGAACGCCAGCACCGCCTCGGGCGTCTGGAAGCGCTCACCGGCTTCGAGCAGCCAGCTGAAATCGAAGGGGTTGATGCCGAGATTGGCGCGCAGGGTGCCGAATTGGTCGACCTCGGCCTGAGCGATGAAATTGCCGCTGTAGACCAGGCTGAAACCCCAGGCTTCGCCCTGGGCCTCGTCGCAGCCCGGGCGCAGCAGGGCGTGGAAGGGGTGGTGCTGGTGGCTGCTGTGGCCACGCCGGCTTTCGACCGACTGCAGGCCCGGCCGCAGCGCGGCGCGGTGGATCTGAGTCTCACGCACATGGGCACCGTTCAGGGTAAGCCACTCGTAGCGGTCGTCGCGCAGGTCGACCGAGGCGCTGAGCGCGCGCAGCAGGCGCAGCGGTTCGGCGCCGCGGTTGTCGAACTGCACCGAGCGAACGATGACGTCGAAGTCGCTCAGCACGGTGAAACGCAGCGTCACCCGCAGCGCATCGGCCGGGTCCTGCAATTCGATCTCCAGCGTTTCGGCTTCGCTGGCGTTCTCCACGTACACCGCCGGCAGCCCGGCCAGGGCCGGTTTGCCTGCCTGGATGTGATGCGCCACATACCGCAGGTCGCCGACGGTCGATCCGTCGGCACGTTGCACCTGGCAGGCCGGCGTGCGGAAGTCGCCGCTGCCGAAGGTCGGATAGACCTGGGGAAACGAATCGGGCGAAAAGGTGCGGTCGTGTTCGTCGGGCGCCGGCGAAAAACCGCGGTCGAGGTGCACCGGCGCGTGGGCGCCGCGGTAGCGCTCGATGCGCGCGCCCCAGTGCAACTGCACCAGCCAGCCATCGCGCAGGATCTGCATGAGGGTGCTGGAGCGCGCGGTCTGCAGGTGAAACACGCGCTGCTGTTCGTCGAAGTGGATCATGGCGGGCGGCAAGTGGTCGCAGGGCAATGCGGGTGAGGTAGGGCAGGGCAGGGCAGGGCGGCGGACGGTGCCGCAGCGTCAACCGGCGAGCCAGTCCGGCAGCAGGGGGCGGTGTGCCAGCAGCAGTTCGTCGACCATGGCACGGATCTGCTCGAGGTCGAGCGTGGCGGCGGTGTGTGGGTCCAGCATCGCCGCGTGGTAGGCGTGTTCTCGGTTGCGGTTCAGGACCGCCTCGACCACCAGTTCCTGCACGTTGATGTTGGTGCGCATCAGCGCCGCGAGTTGTACCGGCAGCTTGCCGATGCGGGTGGCTTGCACGCCGTTGTGGTCGACCAGGCAGGGCAGCTCGACCGCGCAGCCGGCCGGCAGGTTGGTGATGAGGTCGTCGTTGAGCACATTGCCGTTGACCACCCGCGGCTGGCCGGTCACCACCGAGTGGATGATGGAGCTGCCGTATTCGACGCTGCGCGTGACCGTACGCAGGCCTTCGAGCATCCTGGGCGCCTCGTCGATCGAGCGGCGCATCACATGGATGCCCGCGTCGTCCAGCTGCGCCAGCAGCGCGGCCGGGTCCTGTGATCCCGGCGCGTTGAGTTCGCGCTCGATATAGGGCCAGGCATGTTCGAACACCTGGCAGCGGCCGGGGTATTCATCGAGCGGGATGTTGTACTTCGTCAGCAGTTCTTCGCGACCGTTCTGGATGAACCACGGCACGTATTCGGCAAAGTGTTCGCTCGACTCGGTCGGGAAGTGTCCCAGCTGGCGCAGCATCTCGTAGCGCACCCGGTTCCAGGCCGGCATACGGCCTTCGCGCTGAATCTCGCGCAGCTTGGGGTAGAGGTCCTCGCCGTGGCGCTCGAAGCGCAGGTAGAAGGACATGTGGTTGATGCCGGCGCAGCGGAAGTCGATCTCGCCCACCGGGATGCCCAGGTCGCGGGCCAGCTCTTCGGCGGTGTGCTGCACGCTGTGGCACAGGCCCACGGTCGGGATGCGCCCGCCGGCCTCACGCGAGGCGCGATTCAGCGCCCAGGTGATCATGGCCATGGGGTTGACGTAGTTGAGGTGGATGGCGCCAGGCGCGCAGACCTCTTCCATGTCGCGCAGCATGTCCAGCATCACCGGCACGGTGCGCAGGCCGCGCATGATGCCGCCGATGCCCAGGGTGTCGCCGATGGTCTGCTGCAGGCCGTATTTCTTCGGGATCTCGAAATCGGTCACAGTGGCCGGCTTGTAGCCACCGACCTGGATGGTATTGATGACGAAACGTGCACCGTCCAGCGCGGTGCGGCGGTTGGTGCTGGTGCTGATGATGGGCCGCGCACCCAGCGCATCGGCGATGCGATGCGCCACCTTCTCGGACAGGCCCAGCCGATGCGCGTCGATGTCGTGCAGGGCAATCTCGGCGCCGGCCAGTTCCGGGTAGGCCAGGACGTCGCCCAGCAGGTTGCGGGTGAAGACCGTGCTGCCGGCGCCGATGAGCGCAATCTTGAGGCGTGAGGCGGACATGCGAGTACTCCTGGGTGATGCTGAGCGGCCTGGGGATCGCTGCAAGCGCGGGGCCTGCAGGAAAAAAAGCGCCAGGGCCGCTGCCCTGGCGCTCAAGGTCACGCCGGAGAGATCCCCAACTCTGGCGCTTCGCAGACCCCCCCGCCTGGTCTTACTTGAACAGCGCGTTCACCTTGGTGTTGGCGTCCTTGAGCGCAGCGGCGGCCTGGGCCTTGCCGCGCAGGGCGGAGTCGATCGCGTTGCCCATCAGTTCGTTGACCTGCGAGCCGTTGTCGGCGATCGGTGCCAGGAAGGTCTTGCCCTTGGCCATTTCCAGGAAGGCCGAGTCGTCGATGCCCTTGGCCTTGTGCACCGCCGTCACCTTGTCGGGCAGGCCCTTGACCGCCGGGAAGACCACGCCGGCCTGGGCGACCACCTTCTGGCAGGACTCCGAGCCCAGGTACTTGACCCACTTCCAGGCTTCTTCCTTGACCTTGGAGCCGACCCAGATCGAATCGGCCAGGCCGTTGAACATGGTGGCGCGCTGACCGCTCGGACCCTTGGGCAGCGGCACCCAGGCGTAGGCGAACTTGGTGTTGGTGGCGAAGTGGTTGATCATCCACGAGCCCTCCGGAATGATGGCCGCCTTGCCGGCCATGAACATGCCGCCCGAACCGAGCTTGCTGACGTCTTCCGGCGTGGCTGACACACCCTTGGCGGGCAGACCGGCGATGTACTGGATGGTCTCGGCCAGCTTGGCGTCGTCATAGTAGAACTTGCCGTCCCAGGGCTTGTCCTGGAACTTGAAGCCGTTGCTCACCGCGAAGTGGCTCCATTCGGTCTGGCCCATCATGCCGCCCGAGCCGGGGTTCTGGTAGCCGTAGGTGGCGACCTTGCTCTTGTCGAACTTGGCCGACAGCGCGTTGTTGCCGTTGGCGTCCAGGGTCAGCTTCTTGATCACCTGTTCGAAGCTGCCGCCGTCCTTGGGATTCCAGCTCATGTTCTGCAGGTCGGCCAGGCTCACGCCGGCTTTCTTGGCCACGTCCATGTTGACGATGAAGGCGATGGTGTCCCAGTCCTTGGGTAGGCCGTACTGCTTGCCGTCGCGGCCCCAGATGTCGTACAGGCCGTTCGAGTAGATGTCGGTCTTGACGCCGTCACGCTTGATGAGCGGCGCCAGATCGACCAGTTGCCCGTTCTTGGCGAACTCGGGGTACTTGGCCAGGTGGTTGGTGAACACGTCGGGCGCGGTGCCGGCGATGAAGCCGGTCGAGATGCCGGTCCAGTATTCGTCCCAGCCCTGCTGGCTGATCTTGATCGAGATGCCGGGGTTGGCCTTCTCGAAGTCGCTGGCACATTGCTGGTAGGCCGGGCGCTGGCCCGAATCCCACAACACGTACTTGACGTCAACGGCGTGGGCGGCGCCGGCAGCGGCAAGCAGCACGGCGGCAGACAGGATATGGCGGCGGTGGGTCATGGTGATCTCCTCGACAGGGTGGGAACGCAGGAAGTGAAATGCGCCAGATCAGCGCAGGAACGAAAGCTGGCCAGCGTGCTGGCAGTGGGAATCGGAGGAATCAGGAAGCTGCCGGGCAGCCCCAAGGCTTGCTGCTCCCCCTCGGGGGGGCGGTCGCCGCGCAGCGACGGCCTTGGGGGCCATCATTTACTTCCACTGAACTGCACCGACTCGACTACCTTGCGGCCGAACAGCACGAGCAGCAGCAGGGTTGGCAGCACGGTCAGGGCGGTGGCGGCCATCAGGCCGGTCCAATCGGGCTGGCCCTGAGGCGTCTGTGACTTGAAGCTCTGCAGGGCCACGGTCAGCACCTGGCGCGACTCGTCCTTGGCGACCAGAAAGGGCCAGAAGAATTCGTTCCACATATTGATGCCCTGCAGGATGGCGATGGTGGCGATGGGCGTGCTGGCCAGCGGCAGCACCACGGTCCAGAAGATGCGCAGCGGCGAGGCGCCTTCGAGCATGGCCGCCTCCTCCAGATCGCGCGGCACCGACAAGAAGAACTGACGCAGGAAGAAGATGCCGAAGGCCGAGAACAGGCAGAACGGCGCCACCATGCCGGCCAGGGTGTTGAGCCAGCCCAGGTCCTTCACCAGGATGAAGTTGGGGATGAAGGTGACGACGCCCGGCACCATCATGGACGCCACGAACAGCCCGAACAGCAGGTCGCGGCCCGGAAAGCGCAGCCGCGCGAAGGCGTACGCCGCCATGGCGCTGGTGATCACCTGCAGCAGCACCACCACGGTGGTGAAGGCGAGCGAGTTGAACAAGGCGGTGATGAAGTGGATCTCGGCGCCCGAGCCGCCCAGCGCCATGGCCTGCTCGGGGCTGAGCAGGCCCAGCACACGCTGGAAATGCGCCAGCGTCGGGTGGTCGGGCATCAGCTGGGCGCTTTGCGCGAACAGGTCACTGGTGGGCGTGAGCGCGGTCTTGAGCACCATCCACAGCGGCGCGATGGTGGCGAACAACATCAGGCCCAGCACGCCCCAGGCCAGGGTGCGTGCGGCGCGATCCTGGCGCAGGCGACGGGCGGCGGCGCGGCTGAGGGCTTGGGCGTCCAGGGTCATGGTGTCGTGCTCCCTCGGGCTCAGGCCAGGTCGTTCTCGTTGGCGCGCAGCACGCGCATCTGCACCACCGTGTAGGCCACCATCACCAGGCACAGCGTCATGGACATCGCCGACGCATAACCCATCTTGTAGAAGCTGAAGGCGTTCTGGACGATGTAGTGCACGATCACCCGGGTCGATTCCAGCGGGCCGCCGTTGGTGGCCACCGCCACCGTATCGAAGATCTGGAACGAGCCGGTCACGCTGGTCACCAGCACGAAGACCATGACCGGGCGCAGCAGCGGCAGCGTGATGCGGCGAAACATCTGCCATTCGGTCGCACCTTCCAGCGCGGCGGCTTCGTAGAGGTAGCGCGGGATGTTCTGCAACCCGGCCAGGAACAGTAGCGCCACCAGGCCCATGTGGCGCCAGATGTTGACCGCCGCCACCGTCGCCAGCGACTGGTCAGGGCTGGCGAAGAAAGGCTGGCGGTCCAGGCCGACCGCGGTCACCAGGGCGTTCACGCCGCCCAGCAGCGGGTCGAGGATCCAGACCCACATCAACGCCACCAGCACGTTGGACAGCAGATAGGGCAGCAGCACCGCGGCCTTGACGAACAGCGAGCGCGTCAACCGATCCATCGCCACCGCCAGGAACAGGCCCAGCACCGTCTGCAGCGGGATGTTGAGCGCCACGTAGTACAGCGACAGCTGCATGCCGTGCCAGAACTGGCCGTCGTCGAGCATGCGCGCGTAGTTGGCCCAGCCGACCTGGCGCGGCGCGCGCAGCAGGTTCCAGTCGGTGAAGCTGATCTCGATCGCACGCACCGCCGGCCAGGCATAAAACACCAGAAAGCCAATCAGCGCCGGCAGCACCAAGGCCCAGCCGGTCAGCGTCTCGCGCCGGCGCAGGGGGCCGACCGCGTGACGCCACACGGCCAGCTGGCGGTCCAGGCGGGACGTGCGGGTGGAAGTCTGGGCAGTCAAGTTAGGCCTCGGTGGTATCGCGCTGGGCAGATCGGGTGGGTGGCGGCTAAAGCGTGTTGGGCGTAACCATAGTCTCCGATCGCTGATCGTCGTCATGGTGTTTTCACTGATATCAGCAAATTATTATCATGCACTATCAATGCGTCCGTGACCCCCTTCGACCCGCCACGTGACAATCGCGACTTCTTCATCGCCTCGATCGCTGCCAGCGACCCCGCCGTGTCGACCCGCAAGCCCGCCCCCGCCGCCGAGCGCCGCCCCACCATGACCGACGTCGCCAAGGCGGCCGGCGTGTCGCAATCGACCGTCTCGATGGTGCTGAACAACGTGACCGGGGCGCGCCTGTCCGACACGACACGGGCGCGCGTGCTGGGCGTGGCGGTCGAACTGGGTTACCGGCTGCCGCGGCGGGAGGGCCTGTCCGGCGCACGCGAGGCGGTCGAACTCGCGCCCGACCGCAAGCTGATCGGCTATCTGGTCGACGAGATCTCGACCAGCCCGCATCCGGTGGTCAGCGTGGACGGCGCGCGCGATGCGGCGTGGTCGCACGGTTGCGTGCTGAGTGTGTGTGTCACGCGCAGCAACGTCGAGCAGGAGGCTGCCGCCATTGCCCTGCTCAAGGCCCACCCGCAGCTGCTTGGCGTCATCTACTCGACCATCTTCACCCGCGCTGCCCAGGTGCCCGAGGCCTTGCGCGACGTGCCCACGGTGCTGCTCAACTGCCACGACGAGTCGGGCCGCTGGCCTACGGTGGTGCCGGGTGAGGTGAGCGGCGGCCACAGTGCCACCGAACATCTGATCGCCATGGGGCACAGCCGCATCGGCTTCATCAATGGCGAGCCGTGGATGGAGGCGGCCAAGGATCGCCTGAAAGGCTACCGACGCGCCCTGGCCACCGCCGACCTGCCGTTCGACCCCGCGCTGGTGCGCGACGGCGACTGGATGAGCAGCACTGGCTACGATGGCGCGCTGGCCCTGATGGCGCTGGTGCGCCCGCCCACTGCCATCTTCTGCGCCAACGACCTGATGGCCATCGGTGCGCTCGAGGCCCTGGCCAAGCTCGGCCGGCGGGTGCCCGAGGACGTGTCGGTGATGGGCTACGACGACCAGGAGATGTCGCGCCACACCCATCCGCCGCTCACCACCATGGTGCTGCCCAACTACGAGATGGGCCATGTGGCGGTCGAGACGCTGCTGGCCGAGGTTGGTGGCGCGACAGGGGGCGTCGACCCGCGGCCGGCCCAGCGCCGTGCCTTGATCAAGATCGACTGCCCGCTCGTGGTGCGCGATACGGTGGCGGTGCTCCGCGGCTAGGTGCGCTCGCTGGGGGCCACCGGACCGCTGATGAGGTGAAGCCGGTGGCCGCTGATGAGTGGGCCTGGAGGGGCGGGTATTCACCAGTATTTGCTAATAATATTATCGGCAGAATCAGCGTCGATTCATCCCCTTTCATCCCAGCCCGAGGTGCCCGCATGGCCAGCATCGAACTGCGCAACGTCTTCAAGGCATACGGTGACATGGCGCCGGTCATCCGCGAGGTCGACCTGCAGATTGCCCAGGGCGAGTTCTGCGTCTTCGTCGGCCCGTCGGGCTGCGGCAAGAGCACCTTGCTGCGCATGATCGCGGGGCTGGAGGAGATCACCGGCGGCGACCTGCTCATCGGCGGCACACGCATGAACGAGGTGCCGCCGGCACATCGCGGCGTGGCCATGGTGTTCCAGACCTACGCCTTGTTCCCGCACATGACGGTCTACGAGAACATGGCCTTCGGTCTGGGCCTGGCGAAGGTCGAGCGGCGGGTCATCGACGACAAGGTGCGCAGCGCCGCCAAGGTGCTGCAACTCGAGCACCTGCTGGAGCGCAAGCCCAAGGCGCTGTCTGGCGGGCAACGCCAGCGAGTGGCCATCGGCCGCGCCATCGTGCGCGAGCCGGGCGTGTTCCTGTTCGACGAGCCGCTGTCCAACCTCGACGCCGCCTTGCGGGTGCAGACCCGCTTCGAGATCGCCAAGCTGCACCGCGACTTCGGCAAGGCCTCGACCGTCTACGTGACCCACGACCAGGTCGAGGCCATGACCCTGGCCGACCGCATCCTGCTTCTCAACACCGGCGAGGCGGTGCAGCGTGAGGGATCAGTGGCGCAGTGCGGCAGTCCGCTGGAGCTGTATCACCGGCCGTGCAACCTGTTCGTGGCCGGTTTCATCGGCAGCCCCAAGATGAACTTTCTCAAGGGCGAACTGGTGTCAGCCAGTGCCGAGGCGGCCACCGTGCGCCTGGCGGGCGGTGAGACCCTGCAGGCCCTGGTCGATGCACGCCGTCTGGCGCCCGGCGCGCCGGTGACGGTGGGCATACGCCCCGAACACACCGCCTTCGGTACCGCCACGCAGTACATCGTGCGGCCGGTGCAGTGGCAGGAACGCCTGGGCGAGTCGACTTACCTCTACCTCGACGCCGGCGATGGTGAACACAGCCTGGCGGCTGGTGGCGACGCCCTCATCGCCAAGGCGCCCGGCCACGCCCACGCGGCCTCGGGCCATCGCCTCGCGGTGTCGCTGCCGGCCGGCGCCCTGCACCTGTTCGACGAGCAGGGCCACGCGCTGGAGCGCCATCTCGCCGACACCGACCTGTCGCTGCCGCAGGCAGCCTGAGCCGGAGCGGGTCATGCAACTGGGGGTCTGTTATTACCCCGAACATTGGCCACGGAGCTGGTGGGCCGACGATGCGCGGCGCATGCGCGAGATGGGCATCACCTGGGTGCGCATCGCCGAGTTCGCCTGGAGTCGAATCGAGCCCGAGCCGGGTCGCTTCGACTGGGCCTGGCTCGACGAAGCGATCGCGACGCTGCACGCCCAAGGGCTGCAGGTGGTGATGTGCACGCCCACCGCGACGCCGCCCAAGTGGCTGGTCGACCGCATGCCCGACATGGTCGCGATCGACGCCAGCGGCCAGCCGCGCGGCTTCGGCTCGCGGCGGCACTACTGCTTCTCGCACGCCGGCTACCGTGCCGAGTCGCGCCGCATCACCCAGCCGGTGGCCGAGCGTTACGGCCGCCATCCGGCCGTGCAGGCCTGGCAGACCGACAACGAATACGGCTGCCACGACACGGTGCTGAGTTATTCAGCCTCCGCCAAGGCGGGCTTTCGGCGCTGGCTGTCCGGGCGCTACGGCACGATCGACGCCTTGAATAGGGCCTGGGGCACGGTGTTCTGGAGCATGGAATACCAGTCCTTCGACGAGATCGACGCGCCGGTGTTGACCGTCACCGAGGCGCAGCCGGCGCACCGGCTCGACTGGCGCCGTTTTGCCTCCAGCGAGGTGTGTGCCTTCAACGCCGAGCAGGTGGCGATCCTGCGCGAGCACTCGCCGGGCCGGCCGGTGTCGCACAACTACATGGGCTTCTTCACCGAGTTCGACCACCACGAGGTCTCGGCCGAACTCGACATCGCCACCTGGGACAGCTACCCGCTCGGCTTCACGCAGAACTTCTTCCTGCGCGCCGACGAGAAAGTCGTCTACGCCCGTACCGGCCACCCCGACATTCCGGCTTTCCACCACGACCTGTATCGCGGCATGTGCGCCAGCCTCAAGGCCGACGCGCCCGCGCACGGCCGCTGGTGGGTGATGGAGCAGCAGCCCGGCCCGGTCAACTGGGCGAGCTGGAACCCCGCGCCGCATGACGGCATGGTGCGCTTGTGGAGCTGGCAGGCCTTCGCGCACGGCGCCGAGGTGGTGAGCTACTTCCGCTGGCGCCAGGCCCCGTTCTCGCAGGAGCAGATGCACACCGGCCTGCATCGCCCGGACCGCAGCCTCGATCAGGGTGGCGCCGAAGCCGCGCAGGTCGGCGCCGAGCTGAGCGCGCTGCGCGCGCAGGTCGATCTGAGCGCAACGTCGGCCACCATCGGCATCGTCAACCGCGTCGCGCTGGTGTTCGACTACGCCAGCGTCTGGATGGCGCAGATCCAGCCGCAGGGCGCCGACTACAACCCGGTCGAACTGCAGTTCCGCGTCTACAGCGCGCTGCGCCAGCTCGGGCTGGACGTCGACATCGTGCGACCTGGTGCGTCACTCGCCGGCTACCGGCTCATCGTGCTGCCGGTGCAACTGCATGTCGACGCCGGGCTGGCCGGCGAGCTGGCGCAGGCCGCCGCGGCCGGCGCCCGGATCGTGCTCGGGCCGCGCTCGGGTTCGAAGTCGCCGACGCTGACCTTTGCCCCCTCGGTTGACGACGACACCTTGGGCGCCGACGCTCGCTGGGCCCTGCCGCCCGGGCCGCTGACTGAGCTGGCCGGGGTGACGGTCGAGCGGGTCGCCTCGCTGCCACCCGGCCTGAGCTGCGCCCTGCGCGACCAAGGCGGCGCCACTGCCTCGGTGCAGCGCTGGCGCGAAGACCTGAGCCTGCGCGGCGCGCAGGCCGAAGCGACTTTTGTCGACGACGGCCGCCCGGCCATCACCCATCACGCCGGGGTGAGTTACGTCGCCGGCTGGCTGGACGACGCGGCCTGGCTGGCGCTGCTGCAGCGCGCAGCCCGCAGCGCCGGACTGGCTGCCGACCCCTTGCCCGCGGGCCTGCGCCTCAGCCGCTTCGGCACACTGGTGCTGGCCTGCAACTTTTCCGACGTCGCCTTGCACTGGCAACCCGTGCCTGACCCTGGCCAGGCGCAGCCCGAGGCAGCAGTGATGCTGGGTTCGGCGACGCTGGCGCCGCGCGGCCTGGCGTTGTGGTCTGTGCCGACGCCGGCCCCCTGAGCCGCACCTGATGGATGTTTCACCCGACCATGGCCACCCTGCAGTTCGACATCGCCGACCATTCGCACCGCCGCCGCAATCCGCTCACCGGCCAGTGGGTGCTGGTGTCGCCCCATCGCAGCAAGCGACCCTGGCAGGGCCGGCTGGAGGCCGCGAGCGATGTGCAACTGCCTGCGCATGATCCGGCCTGCTACCTGTGCGCCGGCAACCGCCGGGTCAGCGGCGACCTCAATCCGGCCTATTCCGGCACCTATGTCTTCACCAACGACCACGCGGCCCTGCTGGCCGAGGTGCCCGACGCCCCGGCCAGCGCCGACCCCTTGTTTCAGCTGCACGCGGCGCGCGGCACCAGCCGGGTGATCTGCTTTTCGCCCGATCACGCCCGCACCCTGCCCGAACTGCCGCTCGAAGTCATCCGCGGCGTCATCGACACCTGGTGCGAACAGACCGCCGAGCTCGGCCGCAGCTACGCCTGGGTGCAGGTGTTCGAGAACAAGGGTGAACTGATGGGCTGCTCGCAGCCGCATCCGCATGGCCAGGTCTGGGCCACCAGCCATCTGCCCAACGAGGCCAGTGCCGAGGACCGCGAGCAGCGCGCCTACTTTGCCGCCCACGCGCGCCCGCTGCTGCTGGACTACGCCGAGCGCGAGGCCGACGGGGAGCGGGTGGTGGTGCAGACCCGCCATTGGCTGGCGGTGGTGCCCTACTGGGCCACGTGGCCCTTCGAGACCCTGCTGCTGCCGCGTTTTGCGGTGCAGCGCCTGCCGCAGCTGGACGCGGCGCAGCGCGCCGACCTGGCCTTTGCGCTCAAGACGCTGACCTCGCGCTACGACAACCTGTTCGAGTGTTCGTTTCCCTATTCGATGGGCTGGCACGGTGCACCCTACAACGACACGGACCCCACGCCCTGGGGCCTGCACGCCCATTTCTATCCGCCGCTGCTGCGTTCGGCCACGGTGCGCAAGTTCATGGTCGGCTTCGAGATGTTGGCCGAGGCCCAGCGCGACCTCACGCCCGAGCAGGCCGCCGCCCGCCTGCGTGCGCTGGGCGACACGCATTACCGCAGTGTTCGCGCTGCCGCACCATGATCTGGCCGGCCTGGCGCCGTCGGCGGGCTGCGCGGCGACCGGTCAGCCGCCGGCGTCGTCACGGGGCCGGTTGCCAACGCCCGTCCCCACCGTATTCAACGCGGATCTGCCCATGACCTCACCCTTGCTGCTGCGTGTGCTGGCATCGTTCTGCGCCGGCTTCGACGCTGCGCCGACCGCCGTGGTGCACGCGCCCGGTCGCGTCAATCTGATCGGCGAACACACCGACTACAACGACGGTTACGTGCTGCCGTGCGCCATCGACTATCACACCCTGGTGGCGCTGCAGCCGCGCGACGACGCCTGGGTGCGCGTGGTGGCGAGCGACTACGGCGACAAGCTCGACGAGTTTCGTCTGGACGCACCCATCGTGCCGCTCAGCGGCCATGCCGACCTGGGGTGGGCCAACTATGTGCGCGGCATGGTCAAGGCGATGCTCGACGACGGCCTGGCGCTGCGCGGCGCCGAACTGGCCGTGGCCGGCAACGTGCCGCAGGGCGCCGGCCTGTCGTCATCGGCGGCGCTGGAGGTGGCCATCGGCCAGGGCTTCAAGACGCTGCAGGGGCTGGACGTGTCGGCCACCCGGCTGGCCCAGCTGGCGCAGATCGCCGAGAACCGTTTTGTCGGCATCAAGTGCGGCATCATGGACCAGCTGATTTCGGCGCGTGGCGCGGCCGGCCATGCGCTGCTCATCGACTGCCGCAGCCTGGCGGCGCAGGCGGTGCACCTGCCGGACGACATCGCGGTGCTGATCGTGCATTCACGCGTCAAACGTGGCCTGGTCGACAGCGAATACAACACCCGGCGCCGGCAGTGTGAAGCAGCGGCCGCACATTACGGTGTGCCGGCGCTGCGCGACGTCGACGAGACCGGCCTGCGCGCCGGGCGCGGCGCCCTCGACGAGGTGGTCTACCGGCGCGCCCGCCACATCGTGACCGAGAACCAGCGCACCCTCGATGCTGCGCGTGCGCTGGCGGACAACGACATGGCCGGCATGGGCCGCCTGATGGCCGAGTCGCATGTCTCGATGCGTGACGACTTCGAGATCACCGTGCCGGCGATCGACCGCCTGGTCGAGATCCTGCAAGGCGTGATCGGCAGCGCCGGTGGCGCCCGCATGACCGGCGGCGGCTTCGGCGGCTGTGTGGTGGCGCTGCTGCCCGAGGCCATGGTGGGTGCTGCCCAGGCCGCCGTGCTGGCGCATTACCGCTCGCCGGGCGGCGAGGCGGCGACGGTCTACGTCTGCCACCCCAGCGCAGGCGCCGGCCCGCTGACGCTGCCGCGCTGAGGCCACGACGCGGTCGGCGTCCCGTAGCGCGGGGCGGACCTCAGCGCGCCGCCGGCTCGATCGCCGTCACCATGATGACGCCGTTGACCCGGTCGGCGCTGAAACGCACCTTGTCGCCTTCCTTCAGCCCGTCGAGCAGCTTGGGGTCGGCAACGCGGAAGTTCATGGTCATGGCGCCCATGTCCAGGTTCTCGATCGGCCCATGTTTCAGCATCAGCTTGGCCTGGGCGCGGTCGATCTTGCGCACCTCGCCCTCGGTGGCAGGCGCGGACCTGGCTGCACCCGCCGTCGCTGCAGGCGCGGCGTGTTGGCTCGCGTGAGCATCGGTGCTGGGGCTGCTCTGGGCCTGGCTGCTGCCCACCAGGGCGACAAGCGCCAGGGCGGCGATACGTTGTGGCTGCGCAAGAATGTTCATGGTCTGGGCTTTCCGTCTAGAAGAGTAAAGGGGGTGAGCGCCGAAGGGAAAGGCGCGGGGCTGTTCAATGCCCGGTATGCGGGTCACTGCCCCCGGGCTTGCGAACCTGCAGCGTGTGTGCATCGGCCATGGCCTCGGCCTGGGCACGTGGCGCGGGCGCCAGTTCGGCGGTGTATTCGTTGGCCAGTGTGCCGGGGGGATGTGCGTAGGGTCCGGGGTCGCGGTAGTCGCCGGGCGCGAGGGTGTCGCGCACCTTCACGAGGCTGAACATGCCGCCCATGCCGACCGGGCCGAAGGGGCCGGTGCCGGTCATCATGGGCAGGGTGTTGGCGGGCAGGGGCATTTCCATCTCGGCCATGTCGTGCATGCCGCGGTCGCCCATCACCATGTAGTCGGGCACCAGGCGGGTGATGCGGTCGACCAGATCTCGCTGGTCGACGCCGATCATGGTCGGCACGTTGTGGCCCATGGCGTTCATGGTGTGATGGCTCTTGTGGCAGTGGATGGCCCAGTCGCCGGCCAGGGCGTCGAACTCGAAGGCGCGCATCTGGCCCACCGCCACGTCGGTCGTCACCTCGGGCCAGCGCGCCGACGGCGGCACCCAGCCGCCATCGGTGCCGGTGACTTCGAAATGGGGCCCATGCATGTGGACGGGGTGATTGGTCATGGTGAGGTTGCCCACCCGGATGCGCACCCGCTCGCCACTGCGCGCCACCAGCGGATCGATGCCCGGGAAGGCGCGGCTGTTCCAGGTCCACAGGTTGAAGTCCAGCATGGTGTTCACCCGCGGGGTCGCGCTGCCGGGCTCGATGTCATAGGCGTTGAGGATGAAGCCGTAGTCGCGGTCGACCCGGTGTTGCGACGGGTCGCGCGGGTGCACGATGAACAGGCCCATCATGCCCATGGCCATCTGCACCATCTCGTCGGCATGCGGGTGGTACATGAAGGTGCCCGAGCGCTGCAGCACGAACTCGTACATCCAGGTCTTGCCGACCGCAATGGGCGGCTGGGTCAGGCCGGCCACACCGTCCATGCCCGAGGGCAGCAGGATGCCGTGCCAGTGCACGGTGGTGACCTCGGGCAGCTTGTTGGTGACGAAGATGCGCACCCGGTCGCCTTCCACCGCCTCGATGGTCGGGCCCGGGCTGCTGCCGTTGTAGCCCCACAGGCGCGCGGTCATGCCGGGTGCAATTTCGCGCACCACCGGCTCGGCCACGAGGTGGAATTCCTTGACGCCGTCCTTCATGCGCCAGGGCAGCGACCAGCCGTTGAGCGTGACCAGCGGCTGGAAGGGGCGGCCATTGGGCGGCAACGGCGGGGGCAGGGTGGCGGCCGAGGTTTGGCTGGCCGCTTCGGGCAGCAGGGCCGCGCCGGCGCGGCTGACCGCGGCTGCGCCGAGCAGGCTGGCACCCGCCGCCCTGACGAAATGTCTGCGTGTGTTCATGACTGGGGGTGGGTGGGCTCAATGGCCGCCGGCAGCGCCGGCAGTGCTGCCGCCCGAGGCGGCGGGGCCGAGGTCACCGGCGCGGCTGCCGGTGGGCGAGCGGCTGGTGAGGGCGAGCTGCAGATCGGTCTCGGCGATCCAGTGCGCGCGCAGCGCCGAGACTGCGCCGACCACGCTGTTGACCTGCTCGCGCGCGTCGACCAGCAGGTCGAACACGCTGGTCAGCATGCCGTTGTAGCGCAGCAGGTTTTCCTCGGAGATGCGCTTGCGCAGGGGGACCACCTCGTCGCGGTAGTGCCGGGCCAGCTCGTAGGCGGTGCGATAGGCGGAGTAACTTTCGCGCACCTCCGAGCGCGCCCTGTTCGCCACCGCCGCAGTGGTGTGAACGGACTGCATGTAGACGGCTTCGGCTCGCGCCAGGCGGGTGCTGCCGAAGTCGAACAGCGGCAGCTCCAGTTCGATCTCGACGCCTCTGGCCGTTGGCTCGCCGCTGGCGCTCTTGTTCTGCACGCCGGCATGCAGCACGTTGATAACGCGGGTCGCCTGAGTCAGCCCCAGCGCACGCGCGGTCGCCTCGGTGTCGCGGCGCGCCATCAGCACGTCCAGGCGCTGCTGCATCGCGGTCTGTTCAGCGTCGCGCGGCTCGACCGGCGCGGCGGGCAGATCGGGCAGTCGGTCCGGTAGCCTGAGGTTGGCGGGCGCCTCGCCCAGGCCGAGGGCGCGCAGCAGCTGCTCGCGGCTGGCGAGCGCCTGGTGGCGCGCCCGCGCAAGCTGCAGCGCGGCGTCGGCCTGGAACGCCTGTTCGCGCATCTGCGCCAAGGCGCTGAAGTTGCCGGCCGCTGCCATGCGGCGCGCCAGTTCGCCGGCGGCGGCCGCCGCCTCATGCACCTGGCCGGAGTAGTCGAGCAACTGGCGCGCCGCCACGGCCTCGAAAAACGCCTTGCGCGCCTCGGTGGCCACGGTCACGGTGTCCAGCGCTGCCTGCAGCTGGGCGCGCTCGAATCGCTGCTGCTCGATCTGCTGCGCCACCGGCAGGGTCAACAGACCGAGCAGGTCGAACATCAGGCCGCGGTCGATTTCGGTGCGGCCCGGCCCGGACGACAGCCGCCCGAAGCGCAGCGTTGGATTGGCCAGCCGGCCGGCGCGCACCCGGTCGGCCTCGGCCACGCCGAGCTGGGCATAGGCGGCCTGCAGCTCGGGCTGATTAAGCAGGGCGATCTGCACCGCGCCCTCGGCGTCCAGTGGGCGGTTGAGCAGCTCGGCCACATGCTGGCGAGCGGTCTCGGTGTCGGCCGCGCTGCGCTGCCAGCTCGGCGCCTGGCCCAGGCGGGCGCGGGTCAGTTGGTCGACCTGGCCAAAGCCGCCGTCGGGCGACCAGGTGGCACAGCCGGTGAGTGCTAGGCTGGCCAGGGTGAGCGCTGCCAGCCTGTGCAGCCGCTGGACCGGCATGGTCCTGTGGACGTTGTGGAGCATGTTGCAAGACATCTGAAGCTACCGACCCGTGGCGCCGGGCCGGCCCATGCGCGCGCCCGCGTGGGTGGGCGCGCCCGTACAGGCCTCGGGCAAGCGAGGCCGTGCTGGTTCAGATGCTTCGGGGTGGGCGTTCCTGCCGCCCGGTCGGGTGCTCGGGCGCTGCCCAAGCATGGGCTGGACTGGCTGCAAACGCCAGATCCAGACGCTGCGGTGCAGCACCCTGGCCGCTGGGCAGCGGTGGCACCGAGCAGCAGGCGCTGCACAGCTTGCAGCTGTCCTGCCCCTTGCTTGGGTGACCGTCGCCTGACGCGTGAGGGCAGGGGCTGGGCGAGACCCCAGCGCTGTGCGCCATGTCGTCAGGCGGGTGGGCCATGTCTGCGCCTATTTCGGACGCGACGTCGGCGACGTCTTCAGTTGCATCTTGTGAGTCAGTCGGCAGGTCGTCTGCAGCGACCGCGAGATCGGCTGCGGCCGCACCATGGATCTGGTGCGCCGCCGCGGCATCCGACCCTGCGGCGCAGACGCGCGCGGCCGCCATCACGCCCCGAACCGGGAGCGTGACGACCAGCAGGGCCACGAGCAGGATGCGAAGCAGGTTCACGCCTGCAGGTTAGCAGAGCCCGGACGGGCGCCGGTGCGCCCTCAGCGTGCTTCGCTCAGCGCCCCTTGGCCGCGCGCCAGGCGGCGAATTCGGTGCGGCTGGCTTCCTGCGTGGGCGGGTACAGGCCGATGACACTGCGGCCCTGCATGACCTTTTCCTGCACGAAGTCCTCGAAGGCGGTCATCTCCACCGCCTCGGCCGCCACTTCGTCGGCCAGATGCGCCGGGATGACGATCACCCCCTCACCGTCGCCCACCACCACGTCGCCGGGGAAGACCGCGACGTCGCCGCAGCCGATGGGCACGTTCAGGTCCATGGCCTGGTGCAGGGTGAGGTTGGTCGGCGCGCTGGGGCGGTGGTGGTAGGCCGGCATCGAATATTTCGCGATGTCGGGTGAGTCACGAAAGCCGCCGTCGGTGACCACGCCAGCCACGCCACGCTGCATCAGCCGCGCCACCAGGATGCCGCCGGCCGAGGCGGCGCGGGCGTCCTTGCGGCTGTCGATCACCATCACCGCGCCGGGCGGACATTCCTCCACGCCCACGCGCTGCGGGTGGCGCGGGTCGAGAAAGACGCTGATGGGGTTCAGATCCTCGCGCGCCGGGATGTAGCGCAGGGTGTAGGCCTCGCCCACCATATTGGGCAGGCCGGGGTTGAGCGGGTGCACGTCCTGGATGAACTGGTTGCGCAGGCCGCGCTTGAACAGGGCGGTGCACAGGGTGGCAGTGCTCACGCCCATGAGCTGGGCGCGGGTGTCAGGCTTGAGCGAGCTCATGCGTCGTTCTCCGGGGACGGGGGCAGGGGTGAAGTCAGGGGCGAGGCGACACCCAGGCGCCGGGCGCAGTTGTTCAGCGCCTGGCGGGTGGTGGCGTCAAAACGGATGCCTGCGGCGCGCGCCTGGGCGAGCTGGCGCGCCGCGGCGTCGCCCGGCAGGCGCACCGGCTTGTCGGGGTCGATCGGCCGGTTGGCTCGGCATAGCGCGCCGAAATGGTCCATCTGCGCCGCGAAGGCGTCGCGGCCGGCGAACAGCTCGGGGTCGATCAGCTGCACATAGGTGTTGCCGCCCCAGCGCGTGGGGGCATCGAGGCGGCCGTGGCCGGCCAGGCCTTGCGACAACGCCTCGACCATCAACGCCAGGCCGAAGCCCTTGTGGCCATGGTCCAGGCCGCCGACCAGTTGCAGCGAGCCGCGCGGATGGCTGTGTTCAAGCACGCGCGGGTCAGTGGTCGGCCGGCCCTGATGGTCGAGCAGCCAGGGCTGGTCGAAGTCACGCCCCTCGGCCACCTTCTGGCGCGTCATCGAGGTGGTGGTGATGGAGGCGCAGATGTCCACCAGCACCGGGTTGGGTGTGCCGGGGTAGGCCAGGGCGAAGGGGTCGGGGGTGAACAGCGCCTCGGTGCCGCCGTAAGGCGCGACACGCCGGCCGGCCGGGTCGGAGTTGGCGATGAGGGCCACACAGCCCTGCTCGACCGCGCGCAGCGTCAGCGCCGCCAGGCAGCCGATGTGGTGGCTGCGCCGGAGGGTCACCGCGGCGATGCCGAAGTCACGCGCGCGCGGCAGCGCCCAGTCGATGGCGCGCGCCACCATCCACTGGCCGGGCAGGTAGTCGCCATCCCACAGCGCCACGGCGCCGCGTTCACGCAGCACCGTGGGTTCGCCGTGGGTGCGCATGCGGCCCTGGTCGATCTCGGCCAGGTAGAGCGGCAGCATGGCCAGGCCGTGGGTGCGCCGGCCCAGGGCGTCGGTGAGCACCAGCAGCTCGGCCATGGTGGCGGCCTTGTCGGCCTGCATGCCTGCGGCCTCGAACAGGGCGCGGGCAAAGGCCTGGAGCTGCTCGATGCTCGTGGCCGAGCCCGCAGACTCAGACATTGCCTTCGAGCTGGTTGCCGGCGCGGCTGAGGAGGTCGCCCCAGCGCTTGCCCTCGCGGCCGAGGAAGGCGGTGGTGTCCTGCGGCGTCGAGGTCATCACCTCGGCGCCGGCGGCGGCGAGCTTGGCGCTGATCTCGGGCAGACGGATCACCTGCACCAGGGCGGCGGCGAGCTTTTCAGCCGCCGCCTTGTTCATGTTGCTGGGGATGGCCACGCCCTGGTAGGTGCCGGACTCGAAGTCCTTCACACCCTGCTCGGCGATGGTGGGCGCGTTGGGCAGTGCCGCCAGGCGGGTGCGCTTGGACACACCCAGCAGCTTGAGCCGGCCGGCCTCGACCAGCGGCAGCGTGGCCACCATGCCGTTGAGCACCAGCTGGGTGTTGCCGGCGGCCACGTCGCCGATGCTCTGTGCGCCGCCACGGAAGGGCACGTGCACGAACTTCATGCCGCTGGCCAGCGCGATCTCGACCGCGCCCAGGTGGTTGGCCGAACCGATGCCCGACGAAGCGATGTTGATGGGCTTCTTCTGCGACAGCTCGGCCATTTCGCGCACGTTATTGGCCGGCACCGAGGGATGGGTGCACAGCAGGTGCGGCGAATAGGCCAGCAGGGTGGCGCCGGCAAGCTGGGCCGGCTTGTAGGGCAGGGCCTTGTCCATCACGCCGTTGATGGCCAGCGAGCTCATGTCGGACAGCAGGATGGTGTGTTCGTCGCTCGCCTGCGCCACCGCCGCCGCACCCACCGCGCCGTTGGCGCCGGTCTTGTTGTCGACCACCACGGTGGTCTTGAGCGCCTCGCCCAGCGGCCCGGTGATGAGGCGGGCGATCACGTCCGAGGTGCCGCCGGGCGGGAAGGGCACGATGATCTTGAGGGGCTTGTCGGGCCAGGTCGCGGCCAGGGACAGGGTGGGCAGGGTCATCCAGGCCAGGCTGGCCTGCAGCAGGGTGCGACGGGTGGTCATGGGGAGGTCTCCGTTCGGTGGTGTGCGGGGTTCAGAAGATGAGCGGCTCGGGCACGGCGGCGCCGAAGCTGGTCTCGAGGAAGTCGAAGTCGCAGCCCTCGTTGGCCTGCAGGATGTGGCGGCCGAACATCCAGCCGTAGCCGCGCTCGTAGCGCGGCGGCGGTGCCTGCCAGGCGGCGCGGCGTGCGGCCAGTTCGGCCTCGCTGATTTCCAGGTGAATGCTGCGCGCCGGCACGTTCACCGTGATGTGATCGCCGGTCTGCACCAGGGCCAGCGGCCCGCCGATGGCCGCCTCGGGCGAGCAGTGCAGCAGGCAGCCGCCGTAGCTGGTGCCGCTCATGCGGGCGTCCGACAGGCGCAGCATGTCCTTCACGCCGGCCTTGAGCAGCTTGGTCGGGATGGGCAGCATGCCCCACTCGGGCATGCCGGCGCCCTTGGGGCCGGCGTTGCGCAGCACCAGGATGTCGTCGCCGGTCACGTCCAGATCCGGGTCGTCGACCGCCTTCTTGAGCGCCGGGTAGTCGTCGAACACCAGGGCGCGGCCGGTGTGCTGCAGCAGATGGGGCGCGCAGGCGCTGGGCTTGATGACCACGCCGTCGGGCGCGATGTTGCCGCGCAGCACCGCCAGCGCACCTTCGGCGTAGATGGGGTTGTCCAGGGGGCGGATGACGTCGGCGTTGTAGACCTCGGCGCCGGCGATGTTGTCGCCGAGTGTGCGGCCGTTGACCGTGAGCGCCTCGGGCTGCAGATGGGCGCGGATGCGCTCCAGCATGGCCGGCAGGCCGCCGGCGTAGAAGAAGTCCTCCATCAGGTAGGCCTCGCCGCTGGGGCGGATGTTGGCGATCACCGGCACCGTGCGGCTGGCGGCGTCGAAGTCCTCCAGCGTCACCGGGTGGCCGGCGCGCCGGCTCATGGCGATGAGGTGGATGATGGCGTTGGTCGAGCAGCCCATGGCCATGGCGCAGGCGATGCCGTTGGCAAAACTCGCGCGGCTGAGCATGCGAGCCGGCGTGAGGTCCTCCCACACCATCTCGACGATGCGCCGTCCGCAGGCCGCGCTCATGCGGATGTGGTTGGCGTCCGCCGCCGGAATCGACGACGCGCCCGGCAGGGTGAAGCCGCAGGCCTCGGCGATGCCCATCATGGTGGCGGCCGTGCCCATGGTCATGCAGGTGCCGTGGCTGCGCGCGATGCCGGCCTCCATCTCGCTCCAGGCCTGTTCGCCCAGGCGCCCGGCGCGGCGTTCGTCCCAGTACTTGAAGGCGTCCGAGCCCGAGCCCAGCACCTGGCCCTTCCAGTTGCCGCGCAGCATGGGGCCGGCGGGCAGGTAGATGAAGGGAATGCCCATGCTCAGCGCGCCCATGGTGAGGCCGGGCGTGGTCTTGTCGCAGCCGCCCATGAGCACCGCGCCGTCCACCGGGTGACTGCGCAGCAGCTCCTCGGTCTCCATGGCCAGGAAGTTGCGGTACAGCATGGTGGTGGGCTTCACCATCGATTCGCTCAGGCTGATGGCCGGCAGCTCCAGCGGAAAACCGCCCGCCTGCAGCACGCCGCGCTTCACGTCGTCCACCCGCTGCTTGAAATGGGCGTGGCACTGGTTGGCGTCGCTCCAGGTGTTGACGATGGCGATCACCGGCTTGCCGATGTAGTCGGCCGCGGCATATCCCATCTGCATCACACGCGAGCGATGGCCGAAGCTGCGGAAGTCGTCGGGCGCAAACCAGCGCGCGCTGCGCAGTTCGGCGGGGTTCTTGCGCGCTGCGGGCTGGCCGGCCGGGCCGGAAGTCGGTGAGGTCATGGCGGCGTCGGGTGGGCTGGGTGGCTTGGGGGCGGGTTCTGGAGCAGAGGCAGATTGCCAGTAACACACTAATATATTAGTGCGTCAATGTGGCTTACCCTCATGCTGACGATCTCCAGCCTTGTGAGCCGCTTGCTTGCCCGCCACTGGCCTGAACCGCGGAGTTCCCGCCCGACCATGCCCGCCGCCCAGGACCTCCCTGCCGCCGCCACCGACACCACCGCCGTCGACACCATCGTCCGCCTGCCGCCGCTGCGCCTGGACCGCTCGCGCCAGGCCGCGCCGCAGGTAGCCGACGCGCTGCGCGAGGCCATCGTGGCGGTCGACATCGTGCCCGGCACGGTGCTGTCGCGCACCGACCTGGCCGAGCATTACGGCGTAAGCCAGACGCCCATCCGCGACGCCCTCATTCGCCTGGGCGACGAGGGCCTGGTCGACATCTACCCGCAGCACGCCACCCTGGTCAGCCGCATCGACATCACCTCGGCGCAGCAGGCGCATTTCCTGCGCCGCGCGCTGGAGCTGGAGATCGTGCGCAAGCTCGCCGGCTTGGGCGTGGGAGTGGGCGAGGCGGCGGCAGCCGAGGCGCTGCTCAAGCGCCTGCGTGCGGCGCTGCGGCGCCAGCAGGCGGCACTTGAACCCCACGACCTGCACGAGTTCGCCGAGGCCGACCGCAGCTTTCACCGCGAGCTGTATGTCGCCGCCGACCTCGCCCCGCTGTGGGACCTGGTGCGCAGCCGCAGCGGCCACATCGACCGCCTGCGCAGCCTGCACCTGCCGGCCCAGGGCAAGGCCGAGGCGGTGCTGCGCGACCACGAGGCCATCGTCGCCGCGCTCGAAGCGCAGTCGCCCGCCCAGGCCGAGGCGGCGCTGCGCGAGCACCTGTCCGGCACCCTGTCCTTCATCGACGAGATCTGCGCCCGCTACCCGGATTACGTCAGGCGCTGAGCTGCGCCTGCATGCCCATCCCCATCCCCATCCCGCCCACTGCCCAGCCCCACCCCATCATGCAAGCCGTCGAATCCAACATCGTCTCCTACGCCCAGGTCGACGCCCATGCCCGCACCGCGGCGCAGAGCGGCGACCGCATCGTGCACGTCAAGCTCTCGCTGACCTATCTGCCGCTGGCCACGCCGGTGAGCGACGCCAAGGTGCTCACCGGGCGGCAGAAGCCGCTCACCGAGATCGCCTTCATCTTTGCCGAGATCCGCACCCGCGACGGCCACAGCGGCATCGGCTTCGGCTACAGCAAGCGCGCCGGCGGCGCCGGCATGTACGCCCACGCCAAGGAGCTGGCGCCCAACCTGCTGGGCGAGGACCCCAACGACATCGCGCGCCTGTTCACCCAGCTCACCTGGGCCGGCGCCAGCATGGGCCGCGCCGGCATGACGACCCAGGCCATCGCGCCCTTCGACGTCGCCCTGTGGGACCTGAAGGCCAAGCGCGCCGGCCTGCCGCTGGCCAAGCTGCTGGGCGCGCAGCGCGACAGCGTGCAGTGCTACAACACCTCGGGCGGCTTTCTGCACACGCCGCTGGACCAGGTGCTGAAGAACGTCGAGATCTCGCGCGCCAGCGGCATCGGCGGCATCAAGTTGAAGGTCGGCCAGCCGGACCTGAAGATCGACATCGAGCGCGTGGCCGCGGTGCGCAAGCTGCTGGGCGACGACTTCCCGCTCATGGTCGACGCCAACCAGCAGTGGGACCGCCAGAAGGCCACCCGCGCCTGCCGCGCCTTCGAGGACTTCGACCTCACCTGGATCGAGGAGCCGCTCGACGCCCACGACTTCGAAGGCCACGGCCTGCTCGCCGATCGCTTCGACACCGCCATCGCCACCGGCGAGATGCTGACCTGCTTCGACGAACACGCCCAGCTCATCCTGGCCGGCACCGACTACATCCAGCCCGACGCGCCGCGCGTGGGCGGCATCACGCCCTTCCTCAAGATCATGGCCCTGGGCGAGTTCAAGCAGCGCAAGCTCGCGCCGCACTTCGCCATGGAAATCCACCTGCACCTGGCGGCGGCCTACGGCATCGAGCCCTGGCTGGAACACTTCGAGTGGCTCGGCCCCCTGTTCAACGAACAGATGCAACTGAAGGACGGTCGCATGTTCGTGAGCGACCGCCCCGGCCTGGGCTTCACCCTGAGCGAACAGGCGCTGCGCTGGACCACCGAGACCTCGGAGTTCGGCAAGCGGCCGTGAGCGCAGGCGCCCGAAACGCCGATCTATGATGGCCTCGCCACTTTTCCACCACTGGACAGGAGACACACGATGAAGCTCACCGGGCGCTGCTACTGCGGCGACATCAAGTACGAGTTCGACGGCGAAGTGCAGGGCGCGCTGCAATGCCATTGCCGCGAGTGCCAGTACATCACCGGCGGCAACCCCAACGTGGTGATCGTGGTGCCTGAATCCGGCTTCAAGTTCACCCAGGGCGAACCGTCATCGTTTGCGCGCAGCGACCTGGAACGCCCGGTCACGCGCTACTTCTGCCCGCACTGCGGCACCGCGCTGGGCACCCGCTCGCCGGCCCGCCCCGGCTCCTTCATCGTCAAGGTCGGCACCCTGGACGACTCGTCCTTCTTCAAGCCCAAGGTGGCGATCTTCACCATCGACAAGCAGCCGTATCACCATATTCCGGAGGATTTGCCAGCCTTCGAGCGACGGCCGGGGTGAAACCCTCGGCGCAGTGAGTGCCACCCGCCTGGTCAGTGCAGTCCAAGTCATCGCCCTGACCAGGCCGTATCCTCATCAAACTTCACGAACACGCCGCCACCGGCATTGATGTGGATGGTGTGTTCGATCGCTTCCTTCAGTTTTGTCGCCGTTCGTGCCATATACGACTGCGTCAAGCCTTCATACGTACTCAGGTAATCAACCACCTCGTCGGCGGTAAATTTCACCTGATCCTGAGTTTCCAGCTTCTCGACCAAGGTGTCGAGATTCCTGCGGCGCCCATCCCACTGTGTATTTCGGTTCATGTGAATCGACTCGGCCGCAGTTTCTCCCGTCGGGCCATTTTCATCGATCGTCAACTGACATTTGCGTCGCCTCACGGTTATGTGCAGCAATCGCAAATTGACCTGCAGTGGATTGGTGCCTCCCCGAATCTGTCCGACATCAATGCCAAAATTCAGGTGTGCCGCCAGCAAACCATGCGTGTCATGCAATTGCGTCGACCAACCGCCACCGTTGCCACCATTTCTTTTGCGCAAAAACAATGCCATCGCCCTCGAGATCGTAAATGGCCCGATGATGCCGTCATTGCCTGAGGTCGGAAAGCGGTACCCATCGTAAATCAGTCCATTCAATAGACTGCGCAAAAACTTCGCGCGATCAGTTCCCTTGCTTGCTTCGATCAGATCGACTGCTTCAGGCCTGCCCATAATTCAACTCCGTATTTGTTAACTCGGTCTAACTTGGGAGAAATTTAATACTTCATTTATTCAAGGATCATAAAATATTAACCATCAATCTTGGCCGGTGACCATTTTTGAGGTAGGTGATTCTTCGTCGCAAAAAGGAGTGTGGTCGCAAACAATAAATATGACAGTTATACTGTTTATCAGAGTAAGCGAATTGCCTACCAATTTTATGAAAATAATTCGTGGCCGAATCCGAATGATATAATCCGACTTGAGCCTGATTGGGATGGATTACGCATGGATAAACCCAAGGCCGTGACGGCTGCGGCTCACAAACTCGCGCGGCTGATCTACACCTTGCTGACCAAGGGGCAGGAATACACCGATCAAGGTCAGGACTACTTCGAGGAGCGCTACCGCCAGCGCGTGCTGCACAACCTCGCCCAGCGTGCCGCCAAGATGGGCATGAAGGTGGTGCCGGCCGATGGGGTCGCTTGAAAAATGCACGCCGGATCAACTACTTTGAGGGAGTTTCTTGAGAGGGCACATTTTCGCGGGGAAACCCCTTGCGGACCCAGTTGATGGCCATGCCAAGCAGCAGCACTGCAATGACTGGCCCTACCCACCAAAGCAAGCCCTCCACGACGTGTGCTCTGCGACGCGCGGCAAAGGCGGATACAAACGCGGCTTGATACTCGGCAACATACGCAGCGCGAGCCGAGTCTGATAGATGTGATGGAACGGGGATGGAGACGGTGTCTATCTCGACTGCTTGCCAACCAGTGGGCGAACTCGCCGCTGCTTGCATGGCTAAGAGGCTAGACGTTGAAATGTACGGGAGCACGTTCTGCGGCGCGATTGATTCTCTGGCGGGAAAGCTCACTCCAAAGAGTACGGCGACTACTGCCAAGTAGAGCGCTGAAACGACTATCCAAAGTCGGACCCACCCGTTGAGGTTCATGTTCGTGTGCGCCCTAATTTTCACGATGACCGGCCCGGAACAGCGCAGCGGAGCGACGCTGTGAATGGTCCGTGTCGATCGTGTGGTTAGCGAAGTAATCGGCCCGAGGCCCGCAAATCGCGCCGAAGGAAGTCGCAGGCCAAAAATTCATCATATAAATCAATCACTTGGCGCGACTTCCTTGGGAGAGCTGCGCCGCAAATGAGGCCGGACTTCATCTTCGATATCCGTGATGGCCTGCGACATCTTTTGA
This sequence comes from Pseudomonadota bacterium, assembly GCA_041169165.1. Lineage (GTDB taxonomy): Bacteria > Pseudomonadota > Gammaproteobacteria > Burkholderiales > Burkholderiaceae_C > Sphaerotilus. The sequence goes on along the minus strand of JBEEJN010000026.1, from coordinate 34,501 downwards.
GATAGCTCGTTCTTTTCATCACCACCCGATGCTGCCACTGTGGCGCGCATTCTCCGTCCAAACTCGGGATCTGCCCTGAAATTCTCACCTCCCTCAGCTTTGTCTGCGATGACCGCGTCCATCGCGACATTTAGTTCGTGTGCGCAAGCGCGAAGAGCTTCCGTCTTGGAACGAACACTACGCCCCCAAAGAGCCTCGCCCTCAAGGGATTGAGCGTCAAACTCTTGGATGGCTCCCCATACCGGCATCCATCGGTTTTTGTATACGTGAGCCCATGCCTTGGCTTCCTTCTCGCGTGTACGCTCACGCAAAGAGTCGTAGTTCGGAGGAAACTCTTGCCCGAGGTAGAAAGGGGATCGACACAGTCGCAACTCATCGCGCAGTTTGTACGTCGCCCGGATAAGTCCACGGGCTGTATCGAAATGTGCCTTTCCATGTAGTTCCTGCCGCCACTTGCTGAGACCCACGACGGCGACGATAGCAGTGGTTGCCGCAGCAAGGCCCAGCAACACGTCTTTGCCGGCGGTTATCCATTCAGCGGGTGTCATGCACATGTAGTAGCAGCTAACGAATGAAAGGGACATCCCCATCCCAAGCTCGCCGCAGGGTTGAACTGCGGCGAGCGGCAATTGAGTGCCACGATGGGGTTCTGCGCAATCTCATCGGGTATCCCGGAAGGAGAGTTCATGACCATTGTGATGCTGGGGATCGATCTCGCCAAGAACGTGTTTGCCCTGCACGGCGTCAACGAGGCGGGTCGGGTTGAGATGAAGCGGCCAAGTGTGCCACGCGCGAAGTTAATGGAGACCGTGGCCACCTTGCCGCCGCGCACGGTCGCGATGGAGGCCTATTCGGGTGCGCATCACTGGGCGCGCGAATTCGCCAAGTTCGGCCATACCGTGAAGCTCATGGCGCCACACTTCGTCTCGCTATTTCGCATGAGCGGCAAATACGCCAAGAACGATGCCGCCGATGCGGCGGCGATCTGTGCAGCGACGCAGAACCCCAACCTGAGAAAATCCTTCAAGCTCTTTCCCCCGACGTGCGTTCGAAGATGTATCACACAGGTCAGACCGGCAGCAGGTGAACTCGACTAACCCTGAGTGGAACCCCGATGCGGGTTCGACGGCGAACGAATGGAGCCTTGCTGAGCGGTTCGTATCTGGGCCGGCGCAACACCAAGGCGCAAAAGGCCGTTTGTAGATGGGCAGTCTGTTCTTGATCGTGATCCTGATTTGCTGCGCACCGTTGGAAGTAGAGGTCTTGAGGAGGATGTCAAATTACTGCCGCCGTTATTGCGGTTTGTGGGGAAGTCCTTGTAGACGGGTTAGATCGCACCTTTCTCGCTTTCCGTTGCAGCTATAATGGCTTGCGCCTGGCGCACAATATCCGCGGCTTGCTCAACGCTTGCGCGATCAGTCTCCGCGCCCGCAAGCATGGATTGGATCTCTGTCAGAAACCTTGCATCGAGTGCCTCAAGAACATAGTAGTTGGAAGACGGGTCGTTCTTCTGCAAGTACTCAGCGCAATGCGGAATCACGACAAGAACGAGCTTCTCTATCGCTTTGTGATCCACAAAGTCATTGCTACCGAGCCCGCCTTTCAGTACGTGCCAGCGCATCACGCTGTGTGCGATGATGGCTTGGATAGCGGTGAATACCGCCCAAACCATCGGCGTGACATGCGGTCTTGCCTTAGCTGCGTCGCCGTGGTTCATTGACTTAGCGTCAAAACCAGTTCCGAAGAACTCAAAGAGCTGCCGTGCCTTCGGGTCGCGCTCAATGAGTTTGGCGGCACTCTCGAACTTAACCACCGACATGTATGCCGCGATGGCTCGTGCTGGTGCAAGTGCGGAGTAGGCAGCCCAAAGCTGATCTACGGCTTCGAGGCGGCGCTTGTCCAGCGCCGCCTGCCTACTTGCTAAGACGGAAAGCGCACCGCTTCTCAGGGCGGCAATGTCATTCTCCTTCTCGCGAAGCTGAGCCTTCAGCCGTTCTTCGCTCGCGCGAAGCTCGGTGCGAAGGGACTCGATCTTGGTATTGAACTCGTGCTCAATACTCTTGGCCAGTCGTGTCGCTATGAGCTGGCGGAACAGCCACAGAGCGAGAGCAAATAAACCGGTTGTCGTTAGCACGGGGAACCAGGACATCGCATCGATGGTCACTTGTGCGGTCAAACGTTGCCCATAACCGGCCTGCTACTGCGGGCGAAGCCCGCTGTAGCAGGCCCGGTTGATAGGCGGGTTAGCGAAGTAATCGGCCCGAGGCCCGCAAATCGCGCCGAAGGAAGTCGATGGCCAAAAATTCATCATATAAATCAATCACTTAGCGCGACTTCCTTGAGAGGCATTCCGCGGGGTAAGCAGCCTCACGACTTCATATTGGGCTAGGTCACCGACAGATGACGGAATTTGTCGAATATCGTGATGAGCGCCGCAGTGGTGACAGGTCACGAAGTAAGGCCTGCCATCTCCCTCAATACCGTGAGAGCCATGAGTCGATTTGCCGCAGTTGAGGTTCAAGCAAGTAAAAATGTTCGTCGTCCTGATTCGTGCTAAGCCAGGTTAAAGACTGCACAATTACTTGGTTAAGCGGTACGCAATGTAGATCAGAAGCAATATGACAATCCACAATAGACCGCGATTTCGGTCAAGTCTACTTAGAACCGCACGTTGAATATGTAGTATGGCAACTACATCCTCGCGTGCATGACATGCCGCCTTGAAGCCTTGCTGAGCAATGTATTCGAATTCCCCATCTTCGTTGCGCGCAGGAAGTAGACCGTTTTCTTTCACTGAATGCCGAGCCTTTTGGCCTGCCGTAAAGAAGTCTCGATCCGCCGGGCTTGACTTCTTCGCCTGTTCCACCTGCCATTCGAAGAATTTCTCATTTTCCTCGTCAATCTTCTTCCAGTCTGTCTCCATCTGATGACTCCACAGGGTGACGCTTTGCAGCGACCGAATGCCTAACTGTAAGCGTTTATCTGTCGAGTCCAGATGCCGACAGATGCCTGAGTGCAGGCCGAGGCAGATAAACCGTGTTGAACTGAACCATGGTGCCTCCCTTGCCGTGGCCGGCCGTGCCTTCGTGCAATGCCAAGGGGGATTGGATCGAGCCGCCGCCTTGGTGTGGCCCACTATGGTGAGCCCGGCGCAATTGTGAAGCCCTCGCCCGACTCCTGGACCTGATGGGGTGTCCCTGCCATGGCGTGCTCGCGCGGGCGCAGCGGCGGTGGGGCCGGGATTGGTCGTCGCAGGCACGCGCTTGTGCGCTGCGTGTGCTGCAACGCGCAGTGAAGTGCAGGGTCGTGAGTCCAGGCGTTCCAGGTCATGGCGGCGCCCTGGGCGGTGGTGTGATCGCCAGCGCCATTGCCTGGCCCGGCGGCGGCAGGTGACGCAGGCCCGTGAGTGTCCGAGCCACGTACAGCGGGCCATGGCAGAACGGACAGGTGTGGATCTGCACCCGCGCCACGCGGGCCATGAAGGCCTGGGCCGACTCCATCGCCACCGGGTTGGGCGCAGATTGCTGCAGCGCCGCTCGGGCCTGGGCGAGTTGGGTCTTCTTGCAACCGTTGGCCAACACGCCGTAGTGGCGGATGCGCTTGATGCCCGTGGGCAGCACATGCAGCAGGATGCGGCGGATGAACTCTGGCGCGGGCAGGTGCACGAGGCGCTTGCCACCGTGGTCGTCGGCGCGCACGGTGACGATCACCTTGTCCTGCGTCACGGCCTTGATGCGCTCGTTGCCGATGGCGGTGCGGTGGCTGTATTGCGGCCCATCTGCTGTAGGCCGCCGCATCACCCCCGCCCCCCATGCTGCCGCCTCATTTCCCCCTCAACCCCTCGATGAACGCCCTCACCTTGGCCGACTGCGCGCCGCGGCCGGCTGAGACGGCCCAGACGTCGGCCGGTTGATGCCACTCGGGCAGTGCGCGCACGAGGGCGCCGGTGGTCAGGCTCTGGGTGAAGAACCCGTCGGTGCCGAGCATGATGCCCAGGTCGCGCAGGGCCCAGGCGAGTGCTGGCTGGGTGCGCACAGGGCGCTGAGCGTGTACGGCGGCGGTCGATAGACTGGGGTGATTCCGCACCCGCACCCGCACCCGCACCCGCGCCCGCATCGGCCGCCGCAACGACGGCGCATTCCCTCGCCACGCGCCAGCGTCGGCCCGGCACAGGCCCACCTTCGTCGAGCAGGACAGCACAGGACAAGACAAGAAATGACCACCGCAGCCGCGCAGACGCCCAGCCGCGCGCCGCAAGGCTTCCTCGCCATCTGGTGCGAGATCGGCACCGAGGACTTTGCCAACCACCGCAACTGGCTCACGCAGGAGCCATCAGCGACCGCATCTATGCTGGGCCACGACGCCATGGTCTGCCGCGTCATCTACGGCGAAGCGCTCTACGAGGGCGAGACACCCTGAGCGCACGGAGCACGAAGCGATGAACACACGACGCGAACGCTATGGCGTGGCGGTGGTCGGCGGCGGTTCGGCCGGCGTGGCGGCGGCCGTCGCCGCGGCGCGGCTGGGGGTGCCGACGGTGCTGGTCGAGCGCTACGGTTTTCTCGGCGGCGCGGCCACCCAGTCCATCGTGCTCACCTACGACGGCTTTCTTTACCGCCGCGTGCGGGCCGAGTGGGCCGTGGGCGGCATCGGCCGCGAGCTGATAGCCAGCCTGGTGGACTTCGGCAGCCCGGCCGTGCCGACGCTTTCGCCCAACGGCAACTGGATGCTGCCGTTTGCGCCCGAGGCATCGAAGGCCGCGCTGGATCGGCTGGTGCGGCAGGCCGGCGCCAAGTGCCGGCTCGAATGCCGCCTGCATGCGCTGCTCACCGGCGTGCACAGGGGCGCGGGCGGCGGGGCAGGGCGCATCGAGGCCCTGGTCGTGCGTGACCACCTGGGCGAGTTCGAGATCGAGGCCGAGGCCTTTGTCGACGCCAGCGGCGAGGCCGACCTGGCCGCACTGGCCGGCGTGCCCATCCTGCACGACACCGGGCCGCGCTTCGCCGCCTCGCTCTGCGCCCGCCTGGGCGGCATCCGCCCCGGCACGCTGCGCGACCGCGAGGTCCTGAAGCGCGTGATGGCCGCCCTGCCGCCGGCCTTCGGCGTGGCGCAACTTCGGCAGAGCGGCGGCTTCATCCTCGACATCCCGGGCAGCGACGACATCTGGTGGATGGGCATCGACGCACCCACCGACGGGCTCTCGTCGCCCAGCCTAACGCGCGCCGAGCAGGACAGCCGCGCCGCGGCCCACGCCTTCGTCCAGCGCCTGCGCCAGGAGCCCGGCTGCGAGCGCGCCACGCTGGTTGCCACCGGCCCGCAACTGGGCATCCGCGAGACGCGCCATCCGCAGGCGCGCGTGATGCTGAGCGAGGCCGATGCACTCGCCGGCCGGCGCAGCCCCACCACCATCGCCCGCGCCGCCTGGAACATCGAGCGCCACGACCAACCCGGTCGGCCGACCGTGGCGAGCATCGGCGGCGAGGGCTTCTTCGACATTCCGCTCGACGCCCTGTGCGCCGAAGGGCCCGACAACCTCTGGCTGGCCGGCCGCACCGTGGGCGCCGACCGCGGCGCCTACGCCTCGCTGCGCGTGATGGGCACGGCCTTCGCCACCGGCCATGCGGCGGGTGTGGCGGCGGCCTTGGCCACGCGCGGGCCGTGTGTGTACGAGGACGTGCGCGCGGCGCTCGTGGCCCAGGGGGCGATCCTGTAGGCCGCAGGCGCCGCGTGTCGACGGCTCCGGCCGCCACGAGGCAGGGCCAAGGACACCACCGATGTCGCACGGTCAGCGCCAACCTCGGCGCCACCGTCGGCGCCCCGTCAGCGCCACCGACGACGGGTGGCGCAGGTGGCGCCATGTGGCACCAGGTGATCGACCGGCCGGCCACGCGCAGCCTGGGCACCGGCCCCGCCGGGTCTTGGCCAGCGACGATGCGACAGCGACTCAGCGGTGTGCCGGGGCTCGGTCATGCCGTGGTGCAACGCTAGCATCGCCGCGCGCCTGCGCGCAGCAGCGGCGGTTCGTCGCCCTGTCCGACCCCAGAGCTCGCCGGAGTGATCCATGAACCTGCCCAGCCCCACCGCCCGCGTTGCCACCGAAGTGGGCGATCTGCCGCTGCAGGCCGGGGGATCGGTGCCCGCCCTGCGCATCGGTGTGCTGGGCTGCGCCAATATCGCGCGCCAGTTCGTGCGCGACGTGGCCGGCCATGCCGAGTTGAGCGTGGTGGCGGCGGCCAGTCGGCGTGCCGACAGTGCCGCGAGTTTTGCGGCCGATCTGGGCATCGCGCGCCATCACGGCAGTTATGAGGCGCTGCTGGACGATGCCGGCATCGACGCCATCTACCTGCCGCTGCCCAACAGCCTGCACGCCGAATGGGCGGTGCGTGCCCTGGCGGCGGGCAAACATGTGCTGTGCGAAAAGCCGCTTGCGCTGACGGTGGACGAGGCGCAGGCGATGTTTGCTGCCGCACGCCGCCACGGCCGCGTGCTGCTGGAGGCGTTTCCCTACCAGTTCCAGCCGCAGACGCACGACATGCTGGCACTGCTCAACGCAGGCGCCGTCGGCACGGTGCGCTCGGTGCAGGCCAGCTTCGGTTTCACCCTTGCCAAGCCGCAGGGCAATATCCGCATGGCGCCTGAACTGGGCGGTGGTGCCTTGCTGGACGCCGGCAGCTACCCGCTCAGCCTCATCCAGCTGGTGATGCGCACGGCGCCGCTGCGCGTGATGGCGCATGCCAGCTGGGCCGACACCGGCGTGGACATCAGCCTGGCGGCCACCTTGCTGTACGCCGACGGCCGGCGAGCCCAGCTTTCATGCGCCATGGACGCGGCCAACCACCGGCGCGCCACCATCGTCGGCAGCCAGGGCACCATCGAGACCGAATACCTCAACCACACCGGCGACGGTAACGGCCCGCACGGCTACCTGCCCAGCCAGTTGCGGGTGCGTCGCGGCATCGCCAACACCATGGCCTACGAAGACATTCGCTCGCCCAGCGGCAGCGGCTTCCGGTTTGCCGCCGAGGCGTTTGCACGCCTGATCGCCGCGGGGGATGACGCGACCGTGCGGCGCGCAGCCCAGGCCAGCGTGGACAACACGGCGACCCTGCAGGCGCTGGCGCACAGCGCGCGCGAAGGCCGGCCGGTGGACGTCGCGAGCTGCTTGCTGGACGACTGAGGCGCGACCGCGACTGAGTCCGCGATCGCGACCGCGGCCGCGCGACAGGTGTGCGTCTGGCCGGCGCGGCCCTGGGCGTCAGTCCGGCGGTCTGCAGGACTGCCGTCAGCGTCAGGCCTGAGCGGCCAGCAGGGCGGCGTGGCGAGCGAGCAGGTCGTCGGCCTGGGTGGCCGGCAGCGACACCAGCGGCGGGCGCAGGCGGCGCCAGCCATCGTGGCCGGTCCTGGCGGCCAGCAGCACCTTGAGCGAGGCCATCTGCGCATAGGTCGAGGCGAGCGTGCGCATGTTCACCACGCGCTGCTGCGCCGCGTCCACCTCCGCCGCACGCGCCGGGTCGGCGTGGTGCTGATAGACAAAGGCCAGGTCGCGCGCCACCAGATTGGTGGTGGCGGTGATGGCGCCGGCACCGCCCAGGCGCAGCAGCGGCAGCATGAGCGGGTCGGCGCCGGACAACACCGCAAAGCCAGGGAAGCGCTCGACCATGGCGGCCATGTTCTCGAGCTTGCCGGCCGAGTCCTTGATGCCCACCACCGTCTGCGGGTAACGCGCACGCAGCCGTTCGATCACGCCGAAGGGGATGGGCACGGCCGACACCTGGGGGATGTGATACAGCACCACGCGCAGGCGGCTGTCGCCGACGCGCTCGATGGTTTCCGAATACGCTGCGTACAGGCCCTCTTCGCTCACATCCTTGTAATAGAAAGGCGGCAGCATGACGACCGAGGTGACGCCCACCGAGAGCGCGTGGCGGGTCAGCTCGACGGTGTCGGTCAGCGCCGGCACGCCGGTGCCGGGCAGCAGCTGGTCGGGCCGCAGGCCGCCGGCCAGGGCGGCTTCCAGCAGGGCGCGGCGCTCGCTGCCCGAGAAGGAATTGGCCTCGCCGGTGGTGCCCAGCAGCGCCACGCCGGTGCAGCCGTCAGCAACCAGGCGGCGGCAGTGGGCGACGAAATGGTCGAGGTCAGGGCGAAGTTCGGCGTCGACCGGCGTGAGGGCGGCGCAATAGACGCCACGCGGATGCAGGGCTGATGCGGTCATGAACGGGTCCTTGCAGGTGATGGGCAGGCCGGACGTCAGGGTCAGGCGTCCGGCTTCACGCTCCAGGCGTCAATAAGCCGCCTGGTAGATGGCGCGGATGTCCGCGCGGCTGATCTCGCGCGGGTTGTTATCGAGCAGGCGGCGGATGGCGTGGGCGTCGCCCGCCATGATGTCCAGGTCGTCCTCGGGGATGCCCAGGCGCGACATGCGCATCTCGGCGCCCTGGGCGGCGCACCAGGCGGTGGCGTGTTCGACGATGGCCTCGTGCCGGAGGTCGTCCGGCAGCCCCATGGCCTGCAGCACGCTGCGGGTGCGCTTCTCGACCACCGGCGCGTTGAAGGCCAGGGTGTGCGGAAAGATGACCGCACACGACAGGCCGTGGGCGATGTGGTGGCGCGTGCCCAGCGGATAGGCCACGGCATGGCCGGCAGTGGTGTTGACCGGGCCCAGGCAGATGCCGCCGTACAGTGCCGCCAGCGCCAGGCCGGCGCGCGCCTGGGCATCGTTGCCATCGCGCACGGCGGCGGGCAGATGCTGGCCGACCAGACGGATGCCTTCGAGCGCGTAGAGGTCGATCGCCGGGTGGGCCTTGCGGTTGGTGTAGGCCTCGACGCAGTGCGTCATGGCATCGATGCCGGCCGCGGCGGTCGCTGCGCGCGGCACGCTCATGGTCAGGTCGGGGTCGATGACGGCCAGGTCAGCCAGCATCAGGCGGCTTTGCACCGCCAGCTTGTTGCGAGTGGCGGGGTCGCTCACCAGCGCGCGCATGCCCATCTCGCTGCCGGTGCCCGCGGTCGTCGGCACCTGCACCAGCGGGATGCGCGGGCCCAGCACCTTGTCCGGGCCGACCACCTCGTGCACCGTCTGCTGGCCCAGCGTGAGCACGGCGACCAGCTTGGCCAGGTCCATGGCGCTGCCGCCGCCAAAGCCGATGACGAGGTCGGGCTGCGCCTGGCGGGCCAAGGCCAGCGCCTGTTCGAGATTGGGCACATCGGGCTCGGGCACCACCTCGCCGAACAGCGTGACGGTGCCGGGCAGGTCGAGCAGGGCGACGCGCTGGGCGTTGAAGGCGTCAGCCACCACCATGGGGCGCTGTACGCCGCGGGCGCGCGCAAAGGTTGCCACGGCCGACATGGCGGCGCTGCCGAATTCGACCGGGGGCAGCAACAGGGGAATGCGGGAGGCGATCGGGTTCATGGCGTGGGCAGGCAAGGGCGGGCGGGGTGAGCGGGCAGGGTGGCAGGCGACCGGGACACGGCGGCTCAGCCGGCGGTCGCGCTCACCCAGGCCTCGTCGATGCTGACGTGGCGGATCTTCTGGCGAAACACGGTGTAGGCGATCTGCAGCCGGCCGTCGGCGGTCTGGTGGATCGAGGGGTAGGAGTACTCGCGGTTCAGGCGCTGCTGCGAGTTGTTGCTCATGCAGTAGCCGTCACCGGTCTCGAGATTGCGGCGATGGGGCCAGCTCAGGCCGTCGTCGTGTGACAGGGCGACCGTCATCGGCGCACGCGGTGCGCCCCAGAAGGCGCTGCGGCCGCGCGCCACCGCCTCGGTGCGGCCGTCGCCGTCGTCGATCTCGTCGTACAGCGAGGCGCGGCGCTCGCTTGCATCGGCCGCGCTGCTCGGGTTGAGCACCATGGCCAGCGCACCGCTGGCCAGGCGGGTGACCTGGATCGACGAGTTGTTGTTGGGCAGCTCGGTGGCCACCGGCGCGCTCCAGTGCCGGCCCTGGTCGGTCGAGACGCTGCGGTAGACATGGTCGGCCCAGCGGCTGCGGAAGAAGGCCAGCAGTTCGCCGGCGCGCGAGCTGCGCACGATGTTCATGTGCACGCAGCCGGTGCTGCCCGGCACCGTCACCTCGCGCCAGCTGCCGCCTTGGTCGGTCGAGATCATCACCGCGCTCGTGTCGTCATGGCCGGCCCACTTGGTGCCGGGCTCGGTCGGGCAGTGCCAGATCGGCAGCAGCCAGTCGCCGTTGTCCAGCACCATCACCGGCTGGCGCACGAAGATGCCGGCCTGTTCGAACAGGTCGCGCGTCGGGCTCCAGGTCTGGCCGTGGTCGGTCGAGGTGCGCACGCGCACCACCGCCGTGTCCTGGTTGCCGGCAAGCTGGGCGGTGTGCAGCAGCCACAGCCGGCCGTCGGGGGCGGGAAACAGGATGGGGTTCTGCTCGGAGCGGCTGGCGTCCTGCGACACCTGCTGCGGCGTGCTCCAGCGGCTGGCGTCAGGCGCCAGGCGCGAGAACCAGGCCGAGATGTCAGCCACACCTTCCTGGGTGCCGCTGAACCACACGCAGCCCAGTGCGCCGTCGCCCAGCGTCATCAGGTTGGCGGCATGGCATTGCACCCGTGGCGCCGGCAGGTCGGCCTGCAGCACGGCGGGGTCGTCGGCGCGTGGCGCCAAGGTGCCGGCGTCAGGCAGGGGCAGTGGGGTCGTCATCGTGCGGCCCGTCCTTCGATCAGACGCACGGCATAGTCGACCGCGTCGACCAGGCTGTCGGCGTTGGCTTGCCCCAGGCCGGCGATGTCGAAGGCCGTGCCGTGATCGACCGAGGTGCGCAGGATGGGCAGGCCCAGGGTGATGTTCACGCCGCTGATGGCCTGCCATTTGCCCGTGGCCGGGTCGACATTGAAGCCCAGCAGCTTGACCGGGATGTGACCCTGGTCGTGGAACATCGCCACCACCGCGTCGTACTGGCCAGCACGCAGCTTGATGAACACCGTGTCGCCGGGGATCGGGCCGCTGATGGCCACGCCGGTCTGCGCCGCGAAGCGCTCAATGGCCGGGCGCACGACGGTGTCGTCCTCGCGGCCCAGGATGCCGCCCTCGCCGGCATGCGGGTTCAGGCCCGCCACGGCGATGCGCGGCTGGGCGATGCCGAGGTCGCGCAGCGCGTCGAGCGTGACCTCGAACACCCGTTGCAGGCGTTGCGGGGTGACGCGACCCGGCACGTCGGCCAGGGCGCAGTGGGTGGTGACATGGGTCACCCGCATCAAGTCGTGCGCCAGCATCATGACCGCGTCGCGCCGGCCGGTCAGGTGCGCCAGCAACTCGGTGTGGCCCTCGAAGGGGTGGCCGGCCAGATGCAAGGCTTCCTTGGACAGCGGTGCGGTGACGATGGCGTCGACCTCGCCCGCCTGGGCCAGCCGCGCGGCATGCTCGACTGCGCGGTAGGCCCATTCGCCGCCGGCGGCAGCGATCCGCCCCTGGACCACGGGCGCCTCGACCGGGCCCACGTCGATGCATTCGAGGCCGATGCTGTCGGCCGGCGTCAGGCCCAGCTGCCTGTGCGCCAGTTCGAGCGCCTGCGCACTGCCCAGCACCTGCAGCCGCAGCCGCCCGGCGTGCACCCGTTCACGCAGCAAGCGCGCGGCCTTGACGATGATCTCCGGCCCGATGCCGGCGGGGTCGCCCATGGTGATCGCGATCCTGGCGGTGCTCGGCGGAGAGGTCATGTGGCGCTTTCTGACAGGCTGGCCGGTGGGCCCGGCCGATGAAATGGCGGTGAGTATCCACAAACAGTCAAAAGGAATCAACATCGACCATATGCGAGCAAACACCGAGGCGGGAACGAGCTAAACCTTCCACAATCGTCCGCCATGGACGCATTGATACGCAGCATAGACAGCGGGCCGGGCGGGCTGTTGCCGGCCCAGCGCCGCCAGCGCATCGTCGAATTCCTCAAGAGCCATGGCGCGGTGACCTTGCCGCAGCTCGAACAGGCGCTGGCAGTGTCGTTGTCCACCTTGCGGCGCGACCTGGACAGTCTGGCCAGCGACGGTGTGGTCGAGCGCACCCACGGTGGCGCCCTGCTGCGCCAGCAGGGCTACAGCACCTTCGAGCCCGACGTGGTGTCGGCGAGCGAGCTCTCGCCGGCCGAAAAGCGCGCCATCGGCATCGCGGCGGCTGCCTCGCTGGAGCCGCACCAGAGCGTGATCTTCGACAGCGGCACCACCGTGCTCGAAGCCGCCCGGGCGGTGGCGGCGCGTGCGCTGCCGCTCACCGCCGTCACCAACGACCTGGCGATCGCGCAGATCCTGGGGGCCGTGCCGGGCATGCAGGTGCATGTGCTGGGCGGCCAGTTGCGCCCTGGCTTCAGCACCTTGATGGGCCATTCGGTTACCGAGGCGGCGGCGGCCATCAGCGCCGATGTGCTGCTGTGTGGTGCCCATGCGATCTGCGACGGCCTGCTGTCCGAGACCTCGGCGGAGGTCGCGGCCGTCAAGCGCGCCTTCGTGCGTGCCGCCCGCGTGCGTCGGCTGCTGGTGGACGCGTCCAAGTTCCGCGCCGCCGCCTTCATGCGGGTGGTGTCGCTGAGCGAATTCAGCGACGTGTTGACCGACGACGCCATCACCGAGGCCGATGCCGAACGAGTGCGTTCGCTCGGCGTGCCGCTAATCGCCGTGAGCCGCTGATCCTGCCCGTTTTTTTCCCCACCAGACCGGAGACAACCCATGACCCTGTCACACACCACCCGTCGCCTGACCCTGGCCGCGCTCGCTGCCACATCGCTAGCCCTGCTGGGCGGGCCGGCACTGGCGCAGACCAGCTTTCCGAGCAAGCCCCTGACCATCGTCGTGCCTTATCCGGCCGGCGGCGCCAATGACATGCTGGGCCGTCTGATCGGTCAGAAGATGGGCGAGGCGCTGGGCACGACGGCGATTGTTGACAACCGGCCGGGTGCTGGCGCCTTGCTGGGTGCCAACCAGGTGGCCAAGGCCGCACCGGACGGCTACACCCTGCTGATCGGTGGCCTGGCGACCCACGCCGCCAGCCCGCACCTGATCAAGGCGGACTACAACCCGCTCACCGACTTCGAGCCGGTCGGCCTCATCGGCAGCGGCTCCATCATCGCCATCACGCACAACGAGTCGCCCCTCAAGTCGCTCAAGGACGTGACCGAGGCTGCGCGCAAGCAACCCGGCAGCGTCATGTATGGCTCGTCGGGCAATGGCTCGCCGCTGCACCTGGCGGGCGAACTGTTCGTGGCCAACACCCGCACCGACATGACCCATGTGCCCTACAAGGGCGGTAACGCGCACATCCTCGACCTCATCGGCGGGCGGCTGAACGTCATCTTCGATACGTCGACCAATTCCATGCCGCTGATCAAGAGCGGCAAGGTGCGTCCGCTGGCCATCGCCACCGCTGCGCGCAGTGCCGATCTGCCCAATGTGCCGACCTTCGCCGAGGCCGGCTTTCCAGAGTTCCAGTTCAGCGCCTGGTACGCCGTGTTCGCGCCCGCCAAGACGCCCAAGGACGTGCTGGCCAAGCTGACCGGCGCGCTGCAGACGGCGCTCAAGGCGCCTGAGGTGGTCGACAAGCTGCGCGGCGTGGGCGTGTCCACCGCCAGTGGCGACGCGGCCGAGCTGGGCCGCCTGGTGCCGGTCGAATACGAGCGCATCGGCAAGCTGATCAAGTCGGCCAACATCAAGGCCGACTGACGTCCTCCGGCCTTGCCTGGGCTCGCCTGGCTACGCCCGGCCTCAGGGTCGGCGCGCCGCGGCGGCGCGCATCGCCAGTTCGATGCGGCTGCCGGCGTGCAGCTTGTCCATGATGCGGCTGACGTAGTTCTTCACCGTGCCTTCGGCCAGGAAGACGGTGGCCGCGATCTGCTTGTTGCTCAGGCCCTGCGCGATGAGGTCGAGCACGCGCAGTTCCTTGTCGGTCAGGGCGTCTTCCAGCGTCGACACATTCGGTGCCGGCGGACTCACCGGCCGCGCAGGCACGGCAGGCGTTGGTCCGGCCGCACCGTCGGCCGCAGCGGCCAGCGGCTGCTGCGGCGTAGCCTGCATGGCGAAGCTGCGGAACTGCGCCAGCACCTTGCGCGCGATGGCCGGCGACAGGCGCGATTCGCCGCGGTGCACGGCGCGGATGGTCTCGAGCACCTCGGCCTCCGACGCATCCTTGAGCAGATAGGCCTGGGCTCCGGCGCGGATGGCCTCGAAGACCAGTTCATCGTCGTCGTAGGTGCTCAGCACCACGACGCGCGTGGTGGGCGATGCCGCAGTGATCTCGCGGGTGGCCACCACGCCGCTGGCGCGTGGCATCTGCAGGTCCATCACCACCACGTCGGGATGGCTGGCGCGGGCCTGGGCGATGGCGTCCAGCCCGTCGCAGGCCTGGCCGACCACCTCGATGCCGGCTTCGCTGGCCAGCATCATGGCCAGGCCGCGGCGGATCAGCGGCTGGTCGTCGACGATGAGCAGGCGCAGCGTGGCGGGTTCGGGCGCCGCGGCGGTGTCCTCAGCCGCCATGGGGCTTGGTCGCCGACGCTGGCGCGGCCGGCGCGGCGCCGGTGGCCGGTGAACTGTCGCCCGGTGCGGCATCAAGCCGGCTTTGCAGCTCGCCGAACAGCGGCGAGGGCAGACGCGCCGCAAGAAAGCGCAGCATGCCGGTGACCGCCAAGCCGGCCTGGGCAGGCGCCAGCCCGGCGCTGCGCGCCACCGCCTGCACCAGTTCGTCGCGCATGTTCAGCATATGGCGACGTGGGCCGGTGACAGGGACGGCCGGACAAGCAGCCTGGCGGCGGACAGGGAAAGCGGGCGCATATGCTCAGCTTAGCCCAGCCGGGCCGCGCCCCGGCAGTGACCGGCGGCACCTTGCGGTCACGACCTGCGCTGCGCGCTGGCCGGCCCGCGGGCTGCATGGCACGCTCGCCGCATGAAGCTCTGGCATCGCCTGAACCCGCGCCTGTACCTGGCTGCAGCCATCGGCTGGGCGGTGTTCGCGGTGATCACGCTGGCAGCGCTGCTGGCCGCGGGCCTGGCGGCGGCAGAAGCGGAGCATCGCGCCCGGGTGGACGCCGAGGCCTTGCTGGCGGAATACGCGACCCAGGTGCGTGATGCCTTGTCGATGAACCTGGAGGCGCGCCGCTCGCTGCTGCAGGCGACCGCGGCGCAGATCAGTGCTGCCGCCGGCCCGAGCGCGACGGCGGCACAGCGCATCCTGCATGCGGTGCAGGGTCAGTACCCCGAATTCATCCGGCTGAGCCTGGCCGATGCCAGCGGCCAGCTGCTGGTGCGCCTGCCGCTGCCGGCAGGCGTCGAGCGGCAGCCGGACGATGCACTGGGCTCGGCCGGCTTGTGGGCCGAGTCCTGGTTCCAGGACAGCCGCCTGCGCCCGATCGTGAGTGATCTCAAGGCCCTGCCGCAGCTCACCGCCTCTGGCGCGCTGGCCCGGGACGCCGCGCCGCGCGTGATCGACATCGTCGTGCCGCAGCCGCTGCCCCGCCAGGGTGACGTCGGGGTGCTGGCCGCCGAGCTGGACTGGGCCTGGGTCGAGCGCCTGCTCGGGCGCATGCAGGGCGCGTTGAATGAACATCGTCCGCTCGAATTGATGCTGGCGGCGCGCGACGGCACGGTGCTGGCCGGCCCGCCGCACTGGCTGGGCCGGCACATCGACCGCGGTGAGGATCTGAGCGAGGGCGGCACCCAGGTGGTGGGCCGACGCACCCAGCTGCGCCTGGCGGACAGCCTGGGTTTCGGCTGGACCGCTTTCGTGCGCCAGCGCACCGACGTGGCACTCGCGGCGGTGCGCACCACTCGCCACACAGTGTTTCTCATCGTCTTTCTCGCCGGCCTGCTCGCGGCAGCCGGCGCCATGACGGTGACTCGCCTGCTCACGCGCCGCCTGACCCGGCTGGCCGAGGACGCCGAAGGCGTGCGCCGCGGTGATCGGCGCAGCCTGGCGCCGCCGCCGGGCGCCGACGAGATCAGCCGCATCGGCGCCACCCTGGCAGTGGTGGTCGACCATCTGCAGACCGAGAAGCAGTCGCTGCAGGCACTCAACGCCGAGCTCGACCAGCGTGTGGCCGATCGCACCCGGCGCATCGAACGCCTGGCCGACGAGGCCCGCCACGCCGCGGTCACGCGCGAACGTCTGCGCCTGGCGCGCGACCTGCACGACACGCTGGCGCATTCGCTCATGGCGCTGCTAACGCAGATCCGCCTGGTGCGCAAGCTGCACCGCCGTATGGATGCGAGCGAACTGGAGGACGAACTCGGCCGTGCCGAGGGTGTGGCAGCGACCGGCCTGGCCGATGCGCGCGCTGCCATCGGCCAGATGCGTGACAACGGCGTGCGCGACACCGGGCTGGGGCCGGCCTTGCACGACCTGGCGCGCCGTTTCGCCCAGCGCAGCGGCACCGAGCTGGCACTGGTGGTCGAGCCGCGGGTGTCGGACTGGGTCGACGAACGAGCCGAGATCCTGTTTCGCATCGTCGAGGAGGCGCTGCGCAACGTCGAGCGCCATGCCCAGGCGCGCAATGTGAGCCTGACGCTGGCGTGCAGCCCGGCGCCGGCGGGCGCCACGGCAATCGCCATGACGCCGGCAGGGGCGGCCGGTGTGGGCGGAGCCCTGACGACAGGCTTGGCGACAGGGCCGGCAGCCAGTATCGAGGTGGCCGACGACGGTGTCGGCTTCGACCCGGCGCACCCACAGCCAGGTCACTATGGCCTGCGCGGCATGCACGAGCAGGCCGTGCTGGTCGGCGCCCGCCTGAGCCTGCACAGCCAGCCCGGGCAGGGCACTCGGGTCAGGCTCGACTTCACCCTGTGAGCCCTCGGCGTCGCCCGGTCCGGCCGGCGGATCGTGACCACGGCTGGTGCAGATCGTGACCAGCCGCACTGTGACGAAATGGGCATGACCACTAGATTGACGTCGTGGTCACCGCGCCCGCCGTCACTGCGCTGCTGATGCAAGCGGCTGTTCCGGCGCGGCTTGCACGACCTTTCGGATTCACCCGTTTCACAGCCTGGAGAAGACAACGTGAAGATGTCCCGACATTCGCTCAAGCCCGCCGCCACCGGCGGCCGTGTCGCCCTGGCCGGCGTGCTGCTGGCCTTGCTGGGTGCGTGCAGCAGCACGCCGCCCGCCACCCCGGCCGCCTCGGCGCCGCAGGCCGCACCGGCAGCCGCGCCGGCCGCGGCGCAGGCGACCACGCAGTCGCATGTCACCCCGGTGGCCGAGCCGGCCCAGGCGCCGCGCCCCGCGCCGGCCCCGGCCGCTGCGGCCCAGCCGACCGGCCAGAACACCGCTGCGGCACGTGTGCTGCCGGCCCATCTGGACCCGGCCAGCGACATCTCGACCCGTCGCAGCGTGTACTTCGACTTCGACAAGGCCGCCGTCAAGTCGGACGGCGAGGTCGTCATCCAGCGCCACGGCAAGTACCTGTCGGCCAACCCCGCGCTGGCGATCCGCATCGAAGGCAATGCCGACGAGCGCGGCAGCGCCGAATACAACCTGGCACTGGGCCAGAAGCGCGCCGAAGCGGTGCGCCAGGCGCTCAAGGTGGTCGGCGTGCGCGACACGCAGATGGAAGCCGTCAGCCTGGGCAAGGAACACCCCAAGGCCGCCGGACATGACGAGGCCGCCTGGGCCGAGAACCGTCGCGCTGATCTGCAGTACCCGGCCAAGTGAGCGGGCGGCGGCCGGCGAGGCCGCCTGAGTCCGGTGGTCACGGCGCTCACGCAGCGTGAACCCAAAAAATACAGGAGCCCCGCGGGGCTCCTGTGTCGTTTCAGGGGGGCTGCGGGTGGCGGCAGCACCGCGTGGGTCAACGCACGATGGTGACCGGCAGATTGACGGTGGTGGTCAACCCGGCGCCGTTCTTGGCCACGACCTTGATGGTGTACTTGCCGGCGACCGGCGAGGCCCAGTAGATCGGGAAGTTCGGGGTCAGGGTATTGGTCGAAAAGGCGCTGGTGTCCAGCGTCATGTCCCAGGGCACGCCGGTGATGCTGATGGCCAGGCCGGTGTTCTTGGGGTCGCTAATCTTGATGAGGCCGCTGAGTGCGACGCCCACCTTGCCATTGAGGGCTGCGGCCTCGATGACCGGCGGCAACGGCACGGCCACCACCTTGACGGTCCAGACCGCCGAGCCGCTGAGGTGGTTGACGACATCGGTGGCGGTGACGCGGACCGACCAGCTGCCCGGCACCGGCGCGGCCCAGCTCACCTGCCCGGCGGCGGAGATCACCATGCCCTCGGGCGCTCCCGCGAGCTCGTAAGTGACTGCGTGGCCGGCCTTGGCGGTCGCCTTGAAGCTCAGGGCGGTGCGCTCCTTGCCGTTCACGGTGGTGCCGGTCAACGTCGGCACGGCTTCGATGTGCACGGTCAGCTTGTTGCTGCCGGTGAGGCCCGAACGGGTGTCCTTGGCGGTGACGACCACGGTCCAGGCGCCAGCCGTTGGGTTGGGCCAGCTGACCACGCCGGCGCTGCTGATGGTCATGCCGGCGGGCGGGCGGGCCAGGGTCCAGCTCAGGGCATGGGTCGCCGTCACGTCCAGGGTGACGCCAGCGGCGCTGCCGGCCACGCCGTCGATGCGCGCGGCTTGCACCACCGGCGGCACCGGCACCGGCTCGATGGCCAGCGTCACCGTGCCTTGACCGCTCAGGCCGTTCTTCTTGTCGGTGGCCACTGCGATGACCTGGTAGTCACCCTGAACCGGCTTGGGCCAGCTGATCACGCCGGTGGTCGCGTTGATGACCATGCCGGCCGGCGCGTTGCGCAGTGCCCAGCTTGCGCCGTTGGTTGCGACCGCCTTGACCGGCACGCTCAGGGCCATGCCACCCAGGCCGCTGGCGCTCACGTTGGCGACCACCGGGGCGACCGGCACCACTTCGATCTTGAAGGTGATGACGGCCTTGCCGCTCAGGCCGGTCTTGCTGTCGCGCGCCGTGACGGTGACGGCAGGGCTGCCGGCCACCGGCAACGGCCAGCTGATCACGCCGTCGCCATTGATGCTCATGCCGGCCGGCTGGCCGCTCAGCGTCCAGGTCACCGGGTTGCTCGCCTGCACGTTCACGCTGTAGCTGATGGCGCTGCCGGCCTTGGCGCTCACCGTGGCGGCGCTGACCGTGGGTGCCACCGGTGCCGGGGCGACACGCACGGTGTAGACACCCGAACCACTCAGGCCGGTGCGGCTGTCCTTGGCGGTGACGGTGACCGCCACGTTGCCCAGCACCGGCTTGGGCCAGCTGACGACGCCGTTGCTGCCGATGGCCATTCCGGTCGGTGCGCCCGCGAGACTCCAGCTCACCGTGTTCAGTGCCTGCACCGGTACCGTGAAGTTGAGTGCAACGCCCGCATAGGCGTCGATCGCGGCCGAGCTGACCACCGGGGCCGGGGCGGCGTCACCTGCGCCACTGAGCAGCGCCAGCAGGGCGCTGGTGTTGGGTGTACCCAGACCGGTGAGCTGGTCGTAGCCGCTGCGCGCCGAGCAGCTGGCGCAGCTACCGTCGCTGCCGGTCGTGATGTCGGCGAAGGCGCTGGCGTAGCTGCCGGCGGTGGCGCCGATGTCGCCGTACAGCAGGGTGTGCGCCAGTCCGACCGGGCCCTTGCCGGCCAGCGCGCGTTGCGCGTTCGCAATCGCCACCACGCCGGCCCACTGTGGTGTGGACAGGCTGGTGCCGCCAGCGCTGACCCAGTTGGGCGTGCTGGCGCCGGGCGAGATGACCGCCACGTACTGGCCGGTGCCGGGGTCGGCGTTGAAGGCGACGTCGGCCACGCCGCGCCGGGCCAGGCCGTTCACGCCCGGTAGACCGCTCTTCTGGTAGTCCGGCGTGGCCACATAGGCGCTCACGCCGCCGCCGGTGCCGGACCAACCGGTCTCGGAGCGTGCGCCGCTGCCGCTGTAGCTCAACCGTGTGCCGCCCACCGCCAGCACCTTGGGCGACACGGCGGGCCAGTTGACCTCGGCACCCGAGTCGCCGGTGGCGGCCAGATAGGTCATCTGCGGCGTGCTGAAGGTGCTGGCGTCGACCGTCGAGGTCCAGCTGCCTTCGCCGGCGCCGAAGCTCATCGACACGGTGCCCGGGCCCATGGCGTTGGCGAGCTTGACGCCGCCGCTCAGGCCGTCGAGCGTCGCGTCCGGCGCCTCGATCAGGATGATGCGGGCGAGCGGGGCGGTGGCGTGAGCCCATTGCACATCGAGGGCGATCTCGGTCGCCCAGTTCGCGGCGTAGGCCGGCGCGGTGCTGCGCATGCCGCCGGTCGCGGTGCTGTAGACGACCGAAAAGGTGCAGCCGTCAGCGGCGTTGGCGGGGGCGAGCGGCAAGCTGGCCGTGACGGCGATGCTGCGCACGCTGCACGAGGGCAGGGCGAACTTCTGGTTGAAGGCGTTGAGTTCGGCCACGACGTTGGGGTCGTGCATGGCGTTGACGATGTAGATGGTCTGCCCGGCGCCGAGCTGGGCGGCGACCTGGGCTGACAGGCCGGCGGCGCTGCCCAGCGCCTCGGCAGGCAGGTCGGGCAGGTTGTAGGCGCTGCGGATCTGTGCCGGGGTGTAGGTGGAGACGCTGGTCGCCGCCGCCATGGGGGTGGCGACGCCGTCGGGGCCACCGGTGCTGCTGCCGGCAGCGGAGGTACCGGCGTCGATCGCTGGCTGGCCAGCCGCCAGGGCGTGGGCACGCCGGGCACCGCTGGTCATGGCCTGCAGCGTCAGGCGCTTGCTGCTCATGCCGCCGAGTTCGGCCGGCACCAGTTGCTGATGTGCCTGGGTCTGGCCCCGGTGGGCGTCATGCGCATCGCTGTCGGCTGGGGCGTCGAGCACGACCGGTGCGAGGTGGAAGGTCGGTTGCATCACCAGCGCGCCAACCTCGGGCGGCAGTGTCGCCGCCGGCGGGCTGGCAAGGCCGGCGTCGCCGCCCCCGCCACCGCAGGCGGACAGCAGCGCCAGGACCGCACCGGCCGCACACTGGCGCAGTGGTTGGCGCAGTGGTCGCGTCGCAGCCAGCCGCAGTCCAGGCCGACACACAGCGACTGGGGAAGGTTGAGTGTTGTGATGGTGCTTCATACGCTCGCCCGCAGGCCCCGGTTCGTGGTGGATCCAGGGGCAGGTGACGCTGCAACATCACGCACAGGCGACCGTTCGACGTGTGCAGACACGCCGGCGAGTGCCGGTAGGTGGCGGCCCCGCTGCCATGGCGCACGAGGCGCGACAGGCCGGAAGCTTTGCGTCCCGGCCTTTCGACCGGTTTGCCCTTGGTTCACGTTGACGATGGCGAGGTGCAAGACACCTCGATGAGCCGTCTATCGACCGGCTTGCGGCGGAACTTGAGGACTTTTTTGAAATACTTTTTGCGGTCTGCAACTGGCTGCGGCCGGCCGCAGCGGCGGTCGGGTTCGAGCCGCAGCCGACGGAACAGGCGGGTCAGTCAACCAGGCGCAACGCCCGGCACTCCCAGCCGCGCAGTGTGTGCCGGAGCAGATCGGACGCGTCACCGGCAACGTCCTGGGCATAGTTGCTGATCAGCAGTTCAGCGCGCGCTGCAGCCAGTGTGGGCGCAAGTTCGGGCACCACCGGTGTGGCGCCGAAATTGCACAGGACCAGCAGGCGTTCGACATGCCCGTCGGCTCGGGCCAGGCTGCGCAGATAGGCGTAGAGCTGCGCATGATCCGGCGCCAACAGTTCATGCCTGCCGTGCACGATGACCGGGTGGGCGCGGCGCAGCGCGATCAGCCGCCGGTAGTAATGGAAGACCGAGTCCGGGTCGGCCAGCGCCTGTTCAGCATTGATCTGTGCATGGTTGGGGTTGAGCGCGATCCACGGCGTGCCGCTGCTGAAGCCGGCATTCGCCGGGGCCAGCGGCCCGGGGGCGCTCCACGGCATGGGCGTGCGGGCGTTGTCGCGGCTCTTGGCGTGGATGGCGGCCAGCATCAGTCCTGGGTCGACGCCGCGTTCGGTGGTGGCGACGCGGTGGATGTTGAGTGTCTCGATGTCGCGGTAGTCGGCAATGGACGGGAAGCGCACATTCGTCATGCCCAGTTCCTCGCCCTGATAGATATAGGGCGTGCCCTGATGCAGGTGCAACCAGGTGGCGAGCATCTTGGCAGACGCTAGGCGGGCTGACTCGCTGCTGTCGTCGCCGAAGCGCGAGACCGGGCGCGGCTGGTCGTGGTTGCCCAGGTACAGGCTGTTCCAGCCCTGGCCATGCAACTCGTCCTGCCAGCGCGCCATGGTGCGTTTGAGGTCGCGCAGATCGAGCGGCTTGAGGTTCCACTTGCCGCCGATCGGACCGTCGCCGCTGTCCAGGTCCATATGCTCAAACTGGAACAGCATGTTGAGCGAGCCGGTCTGCTCGCTGGTGATCTGGCGGCCCTGCAGCGTGGTGGCCAGGGGCGCCTCACCAACGGTGATGGTGTCGTAGTGGTCCAGCACCTCGCGCTTCATCTCGGCCAGGAATTCCAGCAGTCGCGGACCATTGCAGGTGAGCGCAAACCCGGGCTGCAGAAAGCCCTCGCGCACCACCGGCGCATCGGGCAGGCTGCCGTCGGCCTGCCAGGGCTTGGAGATCATGTTGATGACGTCCATGCGAAAGCCGTCGACGCCGCGGTCCAGCCAGAAGCGCATGAGGCGCCAGACCTCCTGCCGCAGCGCCGGGTTCTCCCAGTTCAGGTCGGGCTGCTTGCGGCTGAACATGTGCAGGTAGTACTCGTCGGTCGGCGGGTTGTATTCCCATACCGAGCCGTTGAAGGCGGCCTCCCAATTGTTCGGCTCGCGCTGCTGCGGATGCTCAGGGCGGTGGCGGGCAGGGCGCCAGATGTAGTGATCGTGCCAAGGGTTGTCGCGGCTTGTGCGCGCCTGCTGGAACCAGGCGTGTTCGTCCGAGCTGTGATTGACGACCAGGTCCATCATCAGCCGGATGCCACGCGCATGCATGGCAGCCAGCATGATGTCGAAGTCGGCCAGAGTGCCGAATTCAGGCGCGATGTCGCAGTAGTCGCTGATGTCGTAGCCGTTGTCGTCCTGCGGTGAGCGGTAGACCGGCGACAGCCACACCACATCCACGCCCAGGGCCTGCAGGTGGTCGAGCTTGGCGGTGATGCCGGGCAGGTCGCCGATGCCGTCGCCATTGCTGTCGGCAAAGCTGCGCGGATAGATCTGGTACACGACGCTGTGTTTCCACCAGGCGGTCTTGCTCATGGGCGACTTTCGGGACGCTGCGTACAGTCAACGGTCAAAAACAAACAGGCCCGCAGGTCAGGCGACCGTGCGAGCCTGTCGTGACAGGGCGGGCCAGCCCGCGGTGGCCTGCCCGCGGTGGCCAGCGCGTTCAGGTCGGCAGCTGGACCGTGCGCTTGTAGGCCTCACCCTTGGCGTCGAACAGATGGCACTGCTCGGGACGCAGGCGCAAGGTGATGCGGTCACCGGCACGGGCATCCGAATTGCCTTCGACGCGCAGGGTGAGCATGGGCGCGTCGGGCGCAACGTCCAGATAAAGCATGGACGACTCGCCCAGCCGTTCGAGCTGGCGCAGGCTCACATGCAGGGCGTGGCCCGGGCCTTCGTCGCCGGCAAGCAGGTGCTCGGGGCGGATGCCGATGGAGATCGCATCACCGGCCTTGGCGCCGCGCGCGTCGACCGCCGCGACCAGTTGTTCGCCGTGCACCTCGACGACGGCGTGGTCGGCCTCGGCACGCACCAGCTTGCCGGGCATGACGTTCATCTTGGGGCTGCCGATGAATTCGGCCACGAACAGGTTCTGCGGCCGGTGATACAGGTCCATCGGGGTGCCGAACTGGGCCACGCTGCCCTTGGCCTGTACGTCGGCGCCGGCGCGCAGCAACACGATCTTGTCGGCCAGCGTCATGGCCTCGACCTGGTCGTGGGTCACATAGATCATGCTGCTCTTGCCAATGTCGTGGTGCAGCTTGGCGATCTCGAGGCGGGTCTGCACCCGCAGCGCGGCGTCAAGATTGGACAGCGGCTCGTCGAACAGGAAGACGTCGGGTTCCTTCACGATGGCACGGCCGATCGCCACGCGCTGGCGCTGGCCACCCGACAGTTGCTTGGGCAGGCGCTCAAGCAGGGCGGTGAGTTGCAGGATCTCGGCGGCCCGCTTCACCTTCTGCTCGATGGCGGCCTTGTCCGCGCCGAGCACCCGCAGGCCGAAGGCCATGTTCTCGGCCACGGTCATGTGCGGGTACAGGGCGTAGCTCTGGAACACCATGGCCACGCCGCGATCGGCCGGCTGCAGGTCGTTGATGCGTCGCCCGCCGATGCTCATGTCGCCGGAGGTGATGTCCTCCAGCCCGGCCACCATGCGCAGCAGGGTGGATTTGCCGCAGCCCGACGGGCCCACGAAGACGCAGAACTCGCCTTGCTCGATGGTGAGGTTGGCGTTGTTGATGGTGTAGGGCAGGTTGGGCGCGTAACGCTTGCAGATCTGCTTGAAGTCGATGCGTGACATAGGTGTTTGCGGCTCCGGGTTGGCGGGTGGGCGTGCAGACGAGGCTTGAACTGCAGGGCGGAGTGAACTGGAAGGCCAGGACGTTGAGGCTGGGTGTGGCGGCGGGGCAGGGTCAGGCCAGGCGGGCGAACAACACGCCCCAGGGCTGGAAGTCGACATGGGTGAGCCCGATGACGCTGGCACCGCGGGCGCCACTGTCGGCCAGCAGGTCGCCCAGGGTCAAACCGTTGGGCAGGTCCAGCGCGGCCGGCTGATCCCCCATGTTGAAGGCGCACAACAGCCGCTCATCACCGTGGCTGCGCACAAAGGCGAAGACGTGTGGATGTGGCGGCAGCAAGTCCATGTCGCCGTGGATCAGGGCTGGCTGACCACGCCGCCACGCCAGCAGATGGCGGTAGTGATGGAGAAGCGAGCCCGGGTCGGCCTCCTGCCGGTCCACCGCCAGCGCGCGATGGCTCTCGGCCAAGGGCAGCCAGGGTCGCGCCTGGCTGGTGCTGAATCCCAGGCCGGCGTCGTTCGAGTCCCAGGGAAACGGCGTGCGGCAACCATCGCGACCCTTGAACTCAGGCCACATGGCGATGCCGTAGGGGTCCTGCAGGTCATCGAACGCGATGTCGGCCTCGGGCAGGCCGAGTTCGTCGCCCTGGTAGATGCACGAACTGCCGCGCAGGCTGAATTGCAAGGCCGCGGCGGCGCGCAACATGGCCGGCGAGGGATTGGCGCCGCCCCATCGGGTCGCGACGCGCGGGATGTCGTGATTGGTGATGGCCCAGCAGGGCCAGCCGCTGCCCACCACCTCGTTGAAGCGCGAGAACACCTTGTGCAGAAAGGGTGCGTCATGCGGCGCACCGAGCAGGTCGAAGCAGTAGGCCATGTGCAGGCGGCCCCGGCCGTCCTCGCCCAGGCGGGTGTATTCGGCGACACGAGCCAGGCCGTCGTCGTCACCGATCTCGCCCACCATGGTGGTGTCGGGATACTGATCGACCAGTTCACGCAGCCGAGCCAGGAAGGCCAGGTTCTCCGGCCGGCTCTTGTCGTAGTGGTGCCACTGCCAGGCGTAGGGGTTGGTCATGGGCACGGCCGGGTCGCTGCCGTCCGGTGCGCCGCGCGCCGGGTTGTCGCGCAACTGCTGGTCGTGGAAGTAGAAGTTCACCACGTCCAGCCGGTAGCCGTCGACGCCGACCTCGAGCCAGAACTTCACGCAATCGAGCACGGCCTGCTGCACGGCAGGGTTGTGGTAGTTGAGGTCGGGCTGACTGGTGAGGAAGTTGTGCAGGTAGTACTGACGGCGGCGCGTGTCCCATTGCCAGGCGCTGCCGCCGAAGATGGACAGCCAGTTGTTGGGCGGTGTGCCGTCGTCCTTGGCATCGGCCCAGACGAACCAGTCTGCCTTCGCGTTGTCGCGGCTGGAACGGCTTTCGACGAACCAGGGGTGGACATCGGCGCAGTGTGAATAGGCCTGGTCGACCATCACCTTCAGGCCCAGCTGGTGCGCCCGCGCCACCAGGGCGCGGAAGTCGTCCAGCGTGCCGAACATGGGGTCGATGTCGCGGTAGTCGCTGATGTCGTAGCCGAAGTCCTTCATGGGACTCTTGAACACCGGCGACAACCAGATGGCGTCTGCCCCCAGGCGCGCGACATGTTCCAGCCGGCGCGTGATGCCGGGCAGGTCGCCGATGCCGTCGCCGCTGTCGTCGGCCCAGCTGCGCGGGTAGATCTGGTAGATCACCCCGCCGCGCCACCAGTTGCTGTTGGGGGCCTTCATGGTGTCAGCCCTTCACCGCACCAGCAGTCAGGCCGGAGACGATCTTTTGCTGGAATACCAGCACCAGCATCACCAGCGGCACCGTCACGATCACCGAGGCCGCCATGATCGAGCCCCAGGGGATCTCGTAGGCAGTGGCGCCCGAGATCATCGAGATGCCCACCGGCACGGTCCGCCTGAAATCGTCGGTGACGAAGGTGAGCGCGAACAGGAACTCGTTCCAGGCACCGATGAAGGCGAGCAGGCCGGTGGAGACCAACGCCGGCGCCAGCAGCGGCATGAAGACCTCGAAAATGATGCGCATGGGGCCGCAGCCGTCCATGATGGCCGCCTCCTCGAGTTCCTTGGGCAGGCCGCGCATGAAGGTGGTCAGCATCCACACCGTGAAGGGCAGGGTGAAGACCGTATAGGGCACCACCAGACCGATCGAGCGGTTGTACAGGCCCATCGCCTGCATCAGCTCGAACATGCCCGACAGCACCGCCACCTGAGGGAACATCGACACCGCCAGGATGGCCAGCAGCAGCGCGCTCTTGCCCTTGAACTGGATGCGGCCCAGCGCGTAGGCGGCGGTGATGGCCATGAACATGGCGATCACCACCGTGGTGGTGGCGACCATGATCGAGTTGCCCAGCTGCGTGCCGAAGGGCTGCTTGCCCTGGAACAGGGTGATGTAGTTGTAGAAGGTCGGCGCGCTCGGCAGCAGGCTGGTGCTGAACAGCTCGGTGCCGGTCTTCAGCGACGTGGTGATGGTGTAGAGAAAGGGGTAGACCGACACCACCACCACCAGAACGGCGAAGGCGTACAGGACGACGGAGCCCCAGAGTGGACGCTGATTCATCAGTTGGACTCCTCGTTGAGCTTGACGCGCGCGGCCTTCATGAACAGCAGCGCGGCCAGGAAGATGATGATGGTCAGTGAGGTCGAGGCAGCCGAACCCGAGCCCAGATTGCCGTTGTCGACCATGTCCCGACGCACATAGCCGGACATGCTGATGGTGCTGCCGCTGTTGGAGGTCAGCACGAAGATCAGATCGAACACGCGCAATGCATCGAGCAGGCGGAAGATCACCGCCACCATGAGCGGGTGCTTGATGAGCGGCAGCGTCACCTTCCAGAACAGTCGCAGCGGATGAACGCCGTCGACGCGGGCCGCCTCGTAGCAATCCTTGGGCAGCGTCTGCAGGGCGGCCAGGATGAGCAAGGCCATGAAGGGCGTGGTCTTCCAGACGTCGACCGCCACCACGGTCCACAGGGCATAGGCCGGATCAGCGGTGAAGGCGATCTTGCTGGTGATGAAGCCCCAGTCGATGAGCAACTGGTTGATGAGGCCGAACTGGTCATGCAGGATCCAGCCCCACATCTTGGCCGAGACGATGGTCGGGATGGCCCAGGGCACAAGCACGGCGGTGCGCACGATGGCGCGGCACTTGAAATCCTGATTCAGCAACATCGCCACGCCCAGGCCGGCCAGTGTTTCCAGAGCCACCGACACGATGGAGAACTGGAAGGTGTTGCGGATCGACACGCCCCAGTCGGTCTCCCAGAACGCCGACGAAAAGACCGAGTTGCCCCACAGGCCGTACTCGGAAAAATAGTTGTCCAGGCCGACGTAGCTGAACTCGGCGATGTTGTTGATATTGGTGTCGGTAAAGCTGAACCAGACCGATCGCGCCAGCGGCCAGCCCGCCACCAGCACCATCAGGATCAGCATCGGCGTCAGGAAGGTCCAGGCGATGCGCGCGCGGTTTTTCATGGGTTGGGTCCCGACTGTTTCAACAAGAACGGGGTGCCGGCCTGCGGCACGGTCACCCCGTCGGAGCTGTGTTCAGAGCCTGCCCCACAGGGTGGCGGGCTCGTGGATCAGCAGCTGAGGATCACCACTTGGCCTTCTTGACCTGCTTGAGCTTGGCCTCAAGCTTCTTGACGGCATCGGCGCCGTTGGACTTCTTTTCCAGCACGTCGTGGGCGGCATCCCAGAAGGCTTGCGAGACTTCCGGATACTTCAGGCCGGTGGCGGTGGCCGGACGGGCGGCGGCGTTGGTGAACACGTCCAGCAGCTCGACCATGAAGGGATTGGCCTTGGCGATGTCGGCGTCCTTGTACAGGGCCGGGATGGTCGGGTTGTACGAACCACCGACTGCGCGCTTCTTCTGCACTTCAGCGCTGGTCATGTACAGCGCCAGCGAGGCAGCCGCGTCGACGTTCTTGGAGTACTTGTTGACAGCCAGCTGCCAGCCGCCCAGGGTGGCGGCCTTCTTGGCGCCTGCGCCGGTGCCGGCCGGCAGGGCGGCCACACCGATCTTGTCCTTGATCGGGCTGTCGGCGGCTTGGCCCAGCGACCAGGCATAGGGCCAGTTGCGCATGAAGGCGGCCTTGCCGTTCTGCCACACGCCGCGGGCGTCTTCCTCACCGTAGTTCAGCACGCCGTTCGGGGCGATGTTGCCGATCCACGAGGCAGCGGCGTCGAGCGCCTTGGCGGCCTGCGGGTTGTTGATGGTGATGTTGCCCTTGCCATCGACGATGGTGCCGCCGCCGTAGCTCACGACCCACTCCAGCGCGTCGCAGGTCAGGCCTTCATAGGCCTTGGCCTGGAACACGAAACCCTGGAAATCGGGCGAAGCGCCGCGCTCGGCGTCCTGGATCTTCTTGGCGCCGGCGGCCAGCTCGTCCCAGGTCTGGGGCACCTTCACGCCGTGCTTGGCCAGCAGGTCCTTGCGGTAGAACAGCAGGCCAGCGTCGGTGAACCAGGGCATGCCCAGCAGCTTGCCGTCCACGGTGTTGTTGGCCACGATGGCGGGGAAGTGTTCCTTCTCGATGCCCTTCGAGTACTTCTTCAGGTCGACCAGGTGATCCTTGATCACGCCAGGCCACACCACGTCGATCATGATGACGTCGAGGTCGGACGACTTGGCGGCGAACTGCTGACGCAGCAGGGCCAGATTGTCGGTCGTGCTGGCCGGCGGCGTGTACATCTTGACCGTGTGGCCGTTCTTCTGGCCCCACTCTTCAGCGAACTTGCCGCAGAACTCGACGTCGGCGGCGTTGTTGCCGCAGGAAATCGTGATGGTGGCGGCTTGAGCGCCAGTCAGAGCGCCAGCGGCCAGCAGGGCGGCGGCCAGGGTGTTTTTGAGGGTGAAGGTCATGGGGTCTCCGGGGAAAAGGCGGGGATGTGGCACCTGTGGGGCTGATGCGTGCCAGCCCTGTTGGATGCCGTCCGATGCGTGTCTAGCAGGTAGCTCATCGGGCGATGGAATCTACCTTCAAACGACAGGTAAGATGTTATTCAAAGCGCTTTGAGTATGACTCAGTATTTACCCCTGTAGCTGTTCCTTATATGTATCGGCAAGGCGCTGGGCGCGGCGATCACTCAGCCGCACGCGGCTGTTTCGCGCGCATGCCCAATTCGCCGAGGTTGTTCTCAGGGTTTGCCGCAGGTCGTCCGACAATTCATGTCGCGACGGCTAGTGAAACTCGTTCATGACCCTTATCAAGCCATGGCCGAGCGAATAACTTGAAGGCGTGATCAGTCGGCCGGCGGCCCGATCGTGTTGCCCTCGCGCAATATCGGATTGCGCATTACCGTGGCTGACGGCAGGGGTTTACGTTCGATCATGGTCAACAGCATCTGGCCCATGGTCAGACCCGATTCATAGGGCGTGGGCTGCATGATGGCCGCCACGCTCAAGGTGGAAAACAAGGTGTCTTCAGGCACGCCTTCGTTGACGATGATGGACATGTCATGGCCGATGCGCAGACCAGCGTCGAGCAGGGCACGCAGGAATCCCACACCGCCAATATTGTTGTCGACCACCACTGCAGTTGGGCGCGGGCTCAGGGCAAGCAGTTCTTGCGCCGCTTGATAACCGGCACGGCGATTCAGGCTGCCGCCCAGGATCATCCGCGGGTCGGGGGCGAGTCCTGCCGCCTGCAATCCTTCCAGGTAACCAGCATGGCGCTGATGGGCGAAGTTGTATTCGAGCGGCGCGTGCACATAGGCAATGCGTCGATGCCCAAGTTCCACCAGACGCCGCACTGCGAGTTGTGACCCCAGGGCGTTGTCAAAGTCGAACCAGGCATATCCGTCGCAGTTCTGGGTACGACCGTAAGCGACAAACGGAAACCCGCTGGCGCACAAATAATCGATCCGAGGGTCGCTGCATAAGGTGTGGGCGACGAGCATCGCATCAACCCGACTGCTGCTGACCATGCGACGGTAGGCGTCAAGTTCATTGCGACGCGGTGCAGCTGCCAGCAGCAGGTCGCAGTTGATCAATTCCAGGGTATGCGCCACCCCTTCCAGCATTTCCAGGAAGGAGGTGTTACCGAGAAACTCGCTGGCCGGCGAATAAATGATGCCGACCGCATCTGCCCGGCCCATGGCCACCTGACGTGCAGCACGATTGGGCTGGTAACCCACTTCACGCGCGACCTGCTCGACGCGGGCACGAGTGATGGGGCTGACGTCACTGTAGCCGGCCAGCGCGCGGCTCACGGTGGTGGGTGACAAACCCAGATGAGCGGCGAGCTCCTTCAGTTTCATCGTGATGGTGGCGCGTGCTTGCTGTGAAGGGACTGATGATACGGGGCAGTTACTTCGGGGACGGAAGAAAACTCAAGCGACCGCGTCCGGCCTTGACCCAGGTCGCGCCGGTGCTGGGCCGACCTGGGGCATGGCGCGGTTTTCAGCTGCGTGATCCGGACGTGTCGAGCCACATCATCTGATAGGGCGCCAACCACAGGCCGGCGCGCATGTCGTAGCGCTGTCCGTCGATCAGGTTGGTACACAGGGCAGGCAGGCCTGACAAGACCTCGGCCTGCACCTGCTGAGCCTGTTCGCTGAAGTTGGCCAGCACCAGCACGCCGCCGGTCGCGGTCGGTCGCGTATAGCCCAGTACGCTGGCGTTGCGCGATCGAAAACCGATCAGATGTCCGCCTGCGAAGGCCGGGGTCGAGCCGCGCAGCGATATCAGGCGGCGCAGCCCCTCGTAGATTTGCCCCGCCGAGCTGGCGGGTTGATGGCGTTGCGCGTGACGGGCCGGGTCGCGCTGCGGTCGGTGGACCCAGCGGCTGTCTGCCGCCTTGCCGGGGTCGTTCAGGTAGCTGTGATCGTTCAAGGCGCCGATCTCGTCACCCAGGTAGATGAGCGGGATGCCACCGCTGGACAAGGCCACGCCATACATCAGCAGCATGCGCGCCACCGCGTGTGGATCGCCCTGTTCCAGGCCGACCAGCGAGGCGCAGGTGCCACTGATGCGGCAGTCACCGGTGGTTGGGTTGTCCTGGAACGGCACGCCGCGCGCAAAGCTGCCGGGGTAGCGGTTGACGAAGAAGCGGTTCAGGAACTGGCGGTGGTCGAAGCCCTGGATGCCGAACTGGATCGCGTCCTCGTCGGCAAAGGTCCAGCCGATGTCGTCATGGCTGCGCACGTAGTTGACCCAGGCGGTTCCGTCCGGCAGCGAGTGGCGCTCTTCCAGCGCTTGCTGGAGCATGTTGACCTCGCGCGTGGCCAGGGTGTTCCACAGCAAGGCCATCTGCAGGGGGTTGTACGACACCTGGCATTCGGCCGGCGCGATGTAGCGCACGACGTCGTCAGGGTGCACGATAGCCTCGCTCTTGAACAGCAGGGCCGGCGCCGCGATGCGCGCCACCGCGTTATAGGCGCGCAGCAAGGTGTGGGCTTCGGGCAGGTTCTCGCAACTGGTGCCCAGGCGCTTCCAGATGAAGGCCACGGCGTCCATGCGCAGGAACTCGACGCCCAGGTTGGCGATGAAGAGCATCTCCTCGGCCATTGCCGTGAAGACCTCGGGGTTGC
The DNA here is from genome assembly GCA_041169165.1 of Pseudomonadota bacterium. Classification (GTDB taxonomy): domain Bacteria; phylum Pseudomonadota; class Gammaproteobacteria; order Burkholderiales; family Burkholderiaceae_C; genus Sphaerotilus. The sequence goes on along the minus strand of JBEEJN010000026.1, from coordinate 2,518 downwards.
TGTAGTTCAGGTCCCACTGGTAGCTGTGGAAGGTGGTCCAGACCCAGCGACCGTCGGGCAGCTGCGAAAACGCGCCAGGATGTTCATCCGGAAAGATCTCGCGCACCGTGCGCTCGTAGCGGTCCGGCTGCTCGCGGTCGTCGAAGATGTAGAAGTACTTGCGCAGCCTGGGGTCACCCGCCTTGGCGCCTTCGGCCCATTCGTGTTCGTCCGAGGTGTGGTTGAACACGAAGTCCAGCACCAGCGAGATGCCGGCAGCGCGCAGCTTGGCCGACACACGGCGCAGGTCGTCGATGGTGCCCAGGTCAGGCCGCAGGCGGCGGTAGCTGCTCACCGCATAACCGCCGTCGTTGTGCGGCTGCGGGCAGTCATAGGGGGGCATGAGGTGCAGATAGCTCAGCCCCAGCTCCTTGAAGTAGGGAATGTTGGCCTCGATGCCCGCCAGGTTGCCGGCAAACAGGTCGACATAACACACGCCGCCGAGCATGCGCTGGGACTCGAACCAGCGCGGATGGGTCTCACGCTGCACGTCCAGCGCCTGCAGATCGCTGGCGCGTTCGCGGCCGGCACGATGGCAGGTATCCAGTACGGACAACACTACGGCCTCGAAGTCGTCGCGCTCACCGTACAGCGCGGCCAGTTCGTTGCGCAAGGCCGGCAAGTGGCGGCGCACCCGCTCCAGATACATCTCCGAGTCCTGGGCGGCGGCGCCCAGGCGGCGCAGCAGGGCGTCGTAAAGACGTAGCAGTTGGGCGTCGGAAGACATGAGCAAAGCCTGTGTGTGGGAAGGTCGTGGTGCCGAGCAAGGGCTGGAAGCAGGTCACCAAAGCGGTTTGGGGATTATTTGTTGTGCTTGATGTGACGGCCATGGTGTTTACCCGAACAGAGCTGGCGGGTCCTCGAGCGGCCCACGGAACGAGGTCATCGAAATGTATGGGCGCGCCGCAGGGTAGCCGATGATGGGCGTTCGGCAGGAATAACGTCCTTGTTTGTTGAATGGCCTGCCGTCAGGCGCAAGGTCAGGGCGAACGGACTTGTCTGCGGGTGGCCGTCCTGTCGTTCTGCCATCGCGCAGTTCGATCGCCGGACCGCATGCCTGCTTGGCCGTCTGGCAAGGGTTGGTTATTCTTCGGCGGATTGCCCGTCGTTCGGCTTGTGCGCATTGGCAGTTTCTGCGGGAGGAGCGCTGGCTGGGGAGCTGGTTTTGTCGCGATGAGAATTACCGGAGGAAACATGTTCAAGAAGCTCATGGACAAGGCAAAGGAAATTTCCGAAAAGGCTGAGCTGGGGACGAAGTTTCAGACCACCCTCGAGACCACCCGGCAAAAGGCTGCGGAGCATTACGAGGCGTCCAAGATCATGGCTACGGAACTGCTCGACGAGAACAAGCAAAAGGTGGAAACCGCCTTTGCGACACATTGGCCCAGGATAGAGTCCGAGTTGCTGCAACGCCTGGTGGGTGTGGCCGAGGACAAGCTGCTCGACCCTTCCACCGTCGAGTCCGCCTTCGACAAGTCATATGAATTGCTGCCGGGTCCGGTCAGGTTGCTGTTGTCGCGCAAGATCTTCATCGACTATTGCATGAGCCACCGTGGTCCGCTGGTGGAGAAAATCCACCGGTACAAGGTGAACAACTGGGCTGCACTCGGATATTCCAGCGCGGAGCAGGCGAGCAGTTCAAGTCCGTTGCGTCTGGAGCATGCCAGTGAAACAGGCGCCCCTGCGAATACCCAGGCGCCGCCCTTGGCACTGAACAACGATACAAAGGTCTGCCCGATGTGTGCGGAGTCCGTCAAGGCCGCCGCATTAATTTGCCGCTATTGCAGCCATCGATTTGCCGAACCATCCTCCTGATTGAATACGAAGCGACTTTTTTGGGGATTTGTGGAGACGATGCCAGCGCGAGTGGCCGCCCGACGCTGTCGATGTCATCCTCGGGCCAAGACCTGTTGGACGCGAATGCCGCAGTGCGTGTCGCGAACGGTGCGGTTTGGCGCTTGGTCGGGGACTTGCGTCGGCGCGTGACACGGTTCGGCCAAAATCCCGCTCATGCGCTCAGACACCCCCACCCTCATCCCCACGGGCGCCGGCGCGTCCGGTACTGCCCCCAGGATCGGTTTCGTCTCGCTTGGCTGCCCCAAGGCGCTGACCGACTCCGAACTCATCCTGACCCAGCTCAGCGCCGAGGGCTACGCCACCAGCAAGACCTTCGAGGGCGCCGACCTGGTGATCGTCAACACCTGCGGCTTCATCGACGACGCGGTGAAGGAAAGCCTGGACACCATCGGCGAGGCGCTGGCTGCCAACGGCAAGGTCATCGTGACCGGCTGCCTGGGCGCCAAGGCGGGCGACAGCGGCGGCAATCTGGTCAAGCAGATGCACCCCGCGGTGCTGGCCGTGACTGGGCCGCATGCCACGCAGGAGGTGATGGACGCGGTGCACCAGCATGTCCCCAAGCCGCACGACCCCTTCGTCGACCTGGTGCCTGAAGCCCGGGGGATCGCCGGCATCAAGCTCA
>JBEEJN010000025.1:0-80750 GCA_041169165.1 Pseudomonadota bacterium | reverse complement strand
TCGCCTATCGCTTCAACCGCCGCTTCAACCTCGCCGACCTTGCAGTGCGCCTCGCAGTAGATGTCTGCCGGGCGCCTCCACGTCCGGAACGGTTGATCAGAAAGGCGGAGGAACATTTCTAATCAGGATCCACTATCTACCTGATCAAAGTTGCTGATGCCCTGGGCCACTGCGACCGCCACCATACCCACGCCTGGGTGTGTTGATCGGCAACGACGACCTTCAACCACCGGGCGAGGCTCGGGGATCTCGCGGCCAGTAGGTAAAGTGTTCAACTTTGCCTGCCCGCTTGGCGCCAGCAGGCCAATGGGACGCCTCAACCGAGAACGACAACACCGTGGCACTTCAAGACCTGCTGGACACCTACCGCAACGCTGCACAGTCCGAGCGCGAAAAGGGCAGCTACTTCGAAGAGCTGATCCTGTGCTACCTGCGCAACGAGGCCAGCTACCGCGACCTCTACGCCAAGGTCTGGACCTATGCCGACTGGGCCGCCGAGCAGGGCCTTGACCGCCGCGACACCGGCATCGACCTCGTCGCCCAGACCGCGGGCACGGGGGAAGTCCACGCCATCCAGTGCAAGCTCTACGACCCCGACTACCGGCTGCAGAAGAGCGACATCGACAGCTTCTTCACGGCCTCGGGCAAGAAGCCGTTCGCGCACCGGGTGATCGTCAGCACCACCAATCTGTGGAGCGAGCACGCCGAAGAGGCGCTGCGCGACCAGCAGCCGCCGGTCAGCAAGATCGACCTGCTCGACCTGAACAACAGCCAGATCGACTGGTCAGCGTACAAGCCGAAGGCGTCTGCGACCCTCAAACCGCGCAAGGTGTTGCGCCCGCACCAGACCCGGGCGGTGGGCGACGTGCTGCACGGCCTGTTCATCCACGACCGCGGCAAGCTCATCATGGCCTGCGGCACCGGCAAGACCTTCACCAGCCTGAAGATCGCCGAGCAGCTGGCCGGCGCGGGCAAGCGCGTGCTCTTCCTGGTGCCCAGCCTGGCGCTGCTGTCCCAGTCGCTGACCGAGTGGACACAAGAGAGCAGCGTGCCCCTGCACAGCTTTGCCGTGTGCTCGGACGCGGACGTCGGCAAGAAGCGCGGCAAGGATGACGACATTGTCCAGACCTTCACCCACGAGCTGCGCTACCCGGCAACCACCAGCGCGCATCGACTCGCAGCGGAGATGGGCAAGCGCCACGACGCCGGCCACATGACGGTGGTCTTCAGCACCTACCACTCCATCGCCGTCATCAGCCAGGCCCAGCACCAGCACGGGCTGTGCGACTTCGACCTGATCGTCTGCGACGAGGCGCACCGCACCACCGGCGCGACCTTCGACGACGAGGACGAGAGCAACTTCGTCAAGGTGCACGACGCCGACTACATCCGCGCGGGCAAGCGCCTCTACATGACGGCGACGCCGCGCATCTACGGCGACCATGCCAAGGCCAGTGCCGAGAAGGACAACGTGGCCCTGTGCAGCATGGACGACCCGGCGCTGTACGGGCCCGAGCTGCACGTCATCACCTTCTCCGAGGCCGTCAAGCGCGGCCTGCTGGTCGACTACAAGGTGATCGTGCTGGCCGTCGAGGAGGCGCACGTCAGCCGGCGCCTGCAGCAGCTGCTGAAGGACGACAACAACCAGCTCAAGGTCGACGACGCGGCCAGGATCGTGGGCTGCTGGAAGGCCTTGTCCAAGCAGGGCCTCGCCGAGAGCCTGGTCGGCGACGCCGATGCCATGCGGCGCGCCGTCGCGTTCTGTCAGGTGATCGAGGTCGCCAAGGGCGCCAAGACACACAAGGTCAGCTCGAAGAACATCGCCAGCATGTTCCAGGCTGTGGTCGAGGCCTACCAGGCCAGTGCCGAATCGGACGCGGAAGGCAACGCCGATCCGGCCAGCACGCTGGCCTGCCAGGCCGAGCACGTGGACGGCGGCATGAACGCCAGCGCCAAGGAGGCCAAGCTGGCCTGGCTGAAGGAGGAGCCGCCAGACGGGACGTGCCGCATCCTGAGCAACGTGCGCTGCCTGTCCGAGGGCGTGGACGTGCCCGCGCTCGACGCCGTGCTGTTCCTGACGCCGCGCAACTCGCAGGTCGACGTGGTGCAGTCGGTCGGCCGCGTGATGCGCAACGCGCTGGGCAAGCGGCGCGGCTACGTGGTGCTGCCCGTCGTGATCCCGGTCGGCGTCGAGCCGCACGAAGCGCTGAACGACAACAAGACCTACAAGGTGGTCTGGCAGGTGCTGCAGGCGCTGCGCTCGCACGACGACCGCTTTGACGCGATGGTCAACAAGCTGGACCTGATCGGCAGGGACACCAGCAAGATGGAAGTGATCGCCGTCACCGACAAGGTCGAGAGGAAGGCGAAGAAGGCCACCGGGACCAGGAACAAGGATGCCGGCAAGGGCGGCTTCACGATCGGCGAGCCGGCACCCAGGCGCTACGGCAAGGACGACCAGCAGGATCTGCAGTTCGAGATCGGCGAGATCGAGAGGGCCATCTATGCCAAGCTGGTGCAGAAAGTCGGCAACCGGCACCACTGGGAAGACTGGGCCAACGACATCGCCAAGATCGCGCGCACGCACATCGACCGCATTACCGGCCTGCTGGAGAACCCGGCCAGCACCAGGGAGCGTAAGGCCTTCGAGCACTTCGCCAAGGAACTGCGCGACGACCTGAACGACAGCATCACCGACGCCGAGATCGTCGAGATGCTGGCCCAGCACCTGATCACCAAGCCGGTGTTCGACGCGCTGTTCGAGGGCTACAGCTTCGCCAGCCACAACCCGATCAGCCAGGCCATGCAGGGCGTGCTCGACGCGCTGCAGGAGCACCGCCTGGACAAGGAGGCCGACACGCTGCAGAGCTTCTACGACAGCGTGAAGATGCGCGCCGCGGGCATCGACAACGCCGCTGGCAAGCAGAAGATCGTTGTCGAGCTGTACGACAAGTTCTTCCGCAACGCCTTCCCGAAGATGACCGAGCGGCTGGGCATCGTCTACACGCCGGTGGAGGTGGTCGACTTCATCCTCCACAGCGTCGCCGAGATCCTCAAGAGCGAGTTCGGCCTAACCCTGGGCAGCGAGGGCGTGCACATCATCGACCCCTTCACCGGCACCGGCACCTTCGTGACCCGGCTGCTGCAGAGCGGGCTGATCACGCGCGAGCAGCTGCCGCACAAGTACAGGCACGAGATCCACGCCAACGAGATCGTGCTGCTGGCTTACTACATCGCGGCCATCAACATCGAGGCCGTGTACCACAGCCTGGTCGGTGGCGACTACCAGCCCTTCGAGGGCATGTGCCTGACCGACACCTTCCAGATGTACGAGCGCGAGGACATGGTCAGCGCGCTGCTGGTGGACAACAGCTCGCGGCGCAAACGCCAGAAGAAGCTCGACATCCGCGTGATCGTCGGCAACCCGCCGTATTCGGTGGGGCAGCGGAGCGAGAACGACAACAACGACAACGTCGCGTACCCCCACCTCGACAGTCGCATCCGGGCCACCTACGCCGAACGATCGTCGGCAGTGCTGTCCAAGGGCCTCTACGACAGCTACGTCCGCGCCATCCGGTGGGCGAGCGACCGCGTCGGCGAGAGCGGTGTGATCGGATACGTCACCAACGCCGGCTTCCTCGACACCAACACGGCTGACGGGCTGCGCAGGTGTCTGGCTGACGAGTTCAGCAGCATCTACATCTTTCACCTGCGCGGCAACCAGCGCACGGCCGGCGAGCTATCGCGCAAAGAAGGCGGCAAGATCTTCGGCAGCGGAAGCCGGGCGCCGATCGCGATTTCGCTGCTGGTCAAGAACCCGAAGGCGAGCCAGCAAGGACAGATCTACTTCCACGACATCGGCGACTACCTGAGCCGCGAAGCGAAGCTGGAGAAGATCAGCACCCTGGGCAGCATCGCCGGCCTGTCCGCGTCAGGTAGCTGGCAGGTCATCACGCCCGATAAGCGCGGGGACTGGCTCAAGCAGAGAGACGGGAGCTTTGCCGACTACATCGTGCTGGGCGACAAGAAAGGCGCCGGGCCGAGGGTGTTCGAGAACTTCTCCCTCGGCGTCGTCACGAACCGCGATGCCTGGTGCTACAACGCGTCGAAGTCGTCGGTCGCCGCCAATATGACGCGGATGATCGCCTTCTACAACCGGGAGGCTGATCGGTTTGCCGCGGCCTACGGTGCCCTGGAGAAGAAGGCCCGTGAGGCCCGCGTCGATGACTTCATCGACACGGACGCCACCAAGGTTGCCTGGACAAGGGCCTTGAAGCAGGAACTGGTCAAGGGCAGGAACTTCGACTTCGACCAAGCATCGCTGGTGCAAGGCTTGTACCGACCGTTCTCTAAGCAGTGGCTCTACTTCAACCGCCGCTTCAACGAGATGGTCTACCAGATGCCGCGGCTCTTCCCGGGCGCGCCGGACAAGAACATCGTCATCGGCGTGTCGGCGTCGGACTCTCGCAGCGCGTACTCGGTCTTCATCAGCGACCATGTGGCCAGCCTGCATGCCGTCGACATGGTCGGCTCGCAGTACTTTCCGCTGTACCTGTACGACGATCCCGACGAAGCGGCGGCGGCTGACTCGCCCGCGCAGCCTGAGTTGTTTGGTGCCGGGCTGACGCCGAAGGCACCACGTCAGCGTCGTGACGCCATTACCGCCGAAGGACTGGCGCACTTCCAGGCGGCCTACCCCGGCGAAGCGATCGACCGCGAGGACATCTTCTACTACGTGTACGGCTTGCTGCATTCGCCCGACTACCGCGAGCGCTTCGCCGACAACCTCGGCAAGGAGCTGCCGCGTATCCCGTGCGTGACGACGGCAGCAGACTTTCGTGCGTTCAGCCACGCCGGCCGCAAGCTCGCCGACCTGCACCTCCACTACGAATCGGCCGCCATGTACGCGGCCAAGGTGGACGGCGACGACGTCGGTCGCCCGCCGAAACTTCCGCCGGATGCGTACCGTGTCGAGAAGATGCGCTTCGGCAAGGCGGGCAAGGACAAGGACCGCGGGACGATCCACTACAACCACCGCATCACCGTCACCGGCATTCCGCTGCAGGCCTACGACTACGTGGTCAACGGCAAGCCAGCGATCGAGTGGGTGATGGAGCGACAGGTCGTCAAGACCGACAAGGACAGCGGCATCGTCAACGACGCCAACGACTGGGCCGTCGAGACCGTGGGCAATGCGCGCTACCCGCTGGAGTTGCTGCTGCGGGTCGTCACCGTCAGCATCGAGACCATGAAGATCGTGCGTGCCTTGCCGGCGCTGTCGATCTGACTGACAGGTTGTTGTCGGACGGGCGTCCCTGACCAATGATTGCCGCGGCCTCGGTCCCGGGGATGATCTTCAGACGCCGCCCGCCGCTCACGCGGTAGCGAACAGGCTCACGACCTCAGCACTGCGCTGGCTGCTGGCCCGACCGAGCAGATCGTCCAGCAGACGCGGCTGCACGTGCATCTTGCGAGCGACAGCTGCGAGTGGCACGCCGAGTTGCTGGGTCATCATGTCCAGCCCATCTGCCACGACCTCGGGAACCTCGACCGCCATGGCGGCGTCCTCGCGTTCTTCGATGGCCTCGCCATGCCGCTTCAGGGTGATGTAGCCGCCGCGGACCTGTTCGTCGCTGAACACGCCCAGCTGGCGCCCCCGGTACAGCAGCGCAGCCTTGGACACGCCCCAGCGCAGCTTCAATTCGCTGAGTACGTCCCAGTTCAGACGCGACCGGCGCAGGGCCCGGTGGCTCTCCGCCAGGAACGACGCGCGCGGCAGAAGAAAAGCGCTGGCGAAGCGGTTGGCCTGCGTCTCGGTAAGACGGTCGCCCGTGAGCACACCGATGTGCAGGGCGAAGTGGCCGAGTTCGTGCGCCACACCAAAGCGTGCCCGGCAGGCCGACCTGCCCGTACCATTCAATGCGATCACCGGCCGGCGGGTCGCGAACGACACAGCGTCCACCTCGTTGGCCAAACCACTCACACGCATGACAACTGCGCCTGCGTTTTCGGCCACACGCGTGACGTTGCTGATCGGGCCCCAGCCGAGGCCCCATGCGCTGCGGCACCTCTCGGCGCCGCGCTCGATGGCCTCGTCCGACGACGGGTCGGCTTCGGCGATCTGGTAGGTCGGCAGATCGAGATGCTCTTCCAGCACGCACACCAATCGCTTGAGCATCTCGCCTCGCGCCCGGGCGTACTGACGCAGCGCCACCTTGGTCGTCAGCTGCTTGCGGAAGTGGCACTGCTCTTCCGTTAGAGGCATGGGGTCTACCTCACGCAGGAACTCGGGCAGAACGCCCAGGTGGTCGACAAGGGCCTGCTCAAGCGCAGTGGAGACTGGCTCGGCGCCTGTCTCCACTCTGCTCAGGTACTGCTTCGACTTGTCCAGGCGCTCGCCCAGTTCGACGAGCGACAGGCCGCTGTACAGCCGGGCCAGCCGGATGTTTGATCCCAGGATCGGGTTCATGGTCCTGCCGATGCTTGAGTGTCTCCGTCGACAGCCTTCCGCTTGGGCTTGAGAACCGGCTTGTCGATCTCGACAGGGGCAGGCAACGATGGCGATGCCTCGCCGATGGCACGCACGCCACCTTCAGAAGTCCAGCGACAGACCAGCTGTCCGGAGGACGCGAAGCCGAGCAGAAGGACGCGTGGGGCAACAGCCTCCTCGTCAACGATCCGGTCAACGACGAAGACGAATCGTGCAGCTTCGCCGGGTGGGACTTCCTCCAGCAGCGACATCTGCAAGGGATGGACTTCCGTGACCGCCCGCTTCTTCGGGGCGTCCGCATCGTCGTTGCTGAACCGGCAGACGAAGCCGCAGATCGAGAAGACGATGTCCAGACCGTTGTTGTGGACCACGAGCCAAGGGTGGCGACCCGAGCGGTACTCCAGGGAGATGCGCTCTTTCTGTCGCCCAAAGCGCGCGGTGCCGCGCGTGTACGGCGTGTCCGTTTCGCGCACCATGTCGTCTTCCGTGGCACTCCATTCTTCGAGCAGCCACGACGCGACGAGTTGCAAGTACTCCTCCTTCAAGGCGGAAGGAAAGGTGGTGCCAGGGGCGATGAAGACAAGCATGGTTTGTGCAGCCGCTGAAGTTCGTCAACCAATTATGTGCGAAACCATAACTTCGTCAACCCCCGGTGACCAATGCGATGTCGATGACGTCTTAGAGCGAGGGAGACGACATACACACGCAGGAGATCGACGTTCACGACCATGGGTGACGACGTCCACACGCCGGTGGGCGACATTCACGACCGTGGAGGACGACGTCCGCACGCAGGTGGCCGACGTTCACGACCGTGCCGGACGACGTCCGCACGCAGGTGGCCGACGTTCACGGCAGTGGCGGACGACGTCCACACGCTGGTGGTCGACATTCACGACCGTGGGGGACGACGTCCACACGTTGGTGGTCGACGTTCACGACCGTGGGGGACGACGGCCACACGCAGGTGGTCGACGTTCACGACCGTGGAGGACGACGGCCACACGCAGGTGGTCGACGTTCACGACCGTGGAGGACGACGGCCACACGCAGGTGGTTGACGTTCATGATCGTGGAGGACGACGGCCACACGCAGGTGGCCGTCGTACACGAGCGTTGGGACGACATCCACTCGCCGGTGATCGCCGTCCACCTGCGCGGGAACGACATCCACTCGCCGGTGATCGCCGTCCACCTACGCGGGAACGACATCCACTCGCCGGTGATCGACGTCCACGAATGCGGGAACGGCATCCACACGCCGGTGATCGAGGTCAGCGCCGGTGATGAACAGGGCTCACCGACCGGTGCGACTCATGCACGCCCGCGCGCGTCACGCGCCCCGGCCGGGTGTCGAGGCGAACATCGTGTGAGCGCGACGACCCCATGGCTGGACCTGCGGCGCTCTCACACCTCCTCAGCCACCATCTCGATCGCCCCGCAGGGGCACTCGGCCGCGCACACGCCGCAACCCTTGCAGTAGTCCGTGTTGATGGCGAAGCGCTTGCCCGGGCCGAGCTTGATGACGGCGTTGTCCGGGCACACGCCGTAGCAGTTGTCGCATTCGAAGCAGTTGCCGCAGCTCAAGCAGCGGCGCGCCTCGAACAGGGCGTTGGCTTCGGTCAGGCCGCCCTGCACCTCGTCGAAGCTGCTGGTGCGCCGGGCGAGGTCGAGCTGCGGGCGCATCGTCTTCGGCGCGTCGCTGTAGTACCAGGGGTTGAGGCGCTCGAAGGTGGCGGGGGCGTGCTTGGGCGCGGGCACCAGAGGCACTTCCTCGCGCAGCCAGGCGTCGATCTGGCGGGCAGCCTTCTTGCCGTGGCCGACGGCCACCGTCACGTTGCGTTCGGCCGGCACCATGTCGCCGCCGGCGAACAGGCCGGGGTGGCCGGTCATCAGGGTCGCCGGATTGACCTGCACCACGCCGTCGTCGATCTGCAGGCCGCTCACGCCGTCGAGCAGGCCGAGGTCAACGTCCTGCCCCAGGGCGAGCACGACCGAGTCGGCCTGCAGGGTCTCGAACTCGCCGGTCGGCACGGGGCGGCCGGCATCGTCCAGCTGCATCTTCTCCAGCGTGAGCGCACCGCCCTCGCCGGCCTGCTTGATGGTGGAGAGCCACTTGACCATCACGCCTTCTTCGAGCGCTTCCTCCACCTCGAAGTCGTGCGCCGGCATCTGGGCCCGCGTGCGGCGGTAGACGATGACGGCCTCGGTCGCGCCCAGGCGCTTGGCGGTGCGGGCCACGTCGATGGCGGTGTTGCCGCCGCCGTAGACCACCACACTACGGCCGAGCAGGGGCGGCGCCTCGCCCTCCATGCTGCGCAGCAGGGTCACGGCGTCGAGGATGCGCGCGCTGTCCTTGGCCGGAATGAAGGCGCGCTTGGCGATGTGGGCACCAACCGCCAGGAAGGCGGCGTCGAACTTCTCGCCACCATCAACAACGCCCTGCTCCAGCAGCTCGGCCAGATGCTCGACCTTGGCGCCGAGCTGCACCACCACGCCCATGTCGACGATGCGCTGCATCTCGGCGTCCAGCACCTCGCGCGGCAGGCGGTAGCGCGGGATGCCGAAACGCATCATGCCGCCCATCAGCTGGCCGGCCTCGCGCACCGTCACGCGGTGGCCCAGGCGGCGCAGGTGATACGCCGCCGACATGCCCGAGGGCCCGGCGCCGACCACCAGCACATGCCGGCCGGTCTCCACAGCCGGCGGCTCGAAGCGCCAGCCCTTGCGGATGGCCTCGTCGCCCAGGAAACGTTCGACCGAGTTGATGCCCACCGCCGAATCCAGCTGGCCGCGGTTGCACGCGCCTTCGCAGGAGTGGTAGCAGACGCGGCCCATGATGGCCGGGAAGGGGTTGTCGCGCGTCAGATGACGCCAGGCCGCCTCGTAGGCGCCGCTTTCAGCGTGGTAGAGCCAGCCCTGGATGTCTTCGCCCGCCGGGCACTGGGCATTGCAGGGCGGCAGGCGGTCGACATACACCGGGCGCTCGGTGCGCCAGCTGCCGGTGTGGTTGGCCAGGGACGAGCCCGGGTCGAGCGTGATGGCAAAGGGCTTGTCACGCATGGTCATGATGCGGCTCCCTCGGTCACGGTCACGGTCACGGCCGGGGCCGGGGCCGGGGCCGGGGCCGCAGCAGCGGCTGGTGAGGATGTCCGGTGTTCGTCCTCGTCCAGCAGCCCGAAGCGGCGGATGTTGCGGTCGGCATCGGCCTGGATCAGTGCCAGCATGCCGGGCTGGCCGTCGCCCGCGAACAGGTGGGCAAAACGCTTCTGCGGCCGCAGGTAGTCGGCCACGGGCACGCGGCGGCGGATCCTGGTCACCGCGGTGAGCTCGCCGTGTTCGGCCTCGAAGACCGGGAAGATGCCGGTCTCGCGCGCCAGCCGGGCCAGGCGGATGGTGTCGTGGCTGGCCGCGCCCCAGCCCAGGGGGCAGGGCACGAGGATGTGCAGGTAGCGCGCGCCGTGCAGGCTCATGGCCTTGTCGACCTTGGCCTCCAGGTCGCGCAGGTCGGCCACGGTGGCGGTGGCGACATACGGAATCTCGTGCGCCATGGCGATGAGCGGCAGGTTCTTGCCCTGTCCGAAGGCCGCGCCGGGCTGTTCACCCACGGCCATCGTCGTGGCGGTGCGTGCGGCCGGCGGGGTGGCCGAGCTGCGCTGCACGCCCGTGTTCATGTAGGCCTCGTTGTCGTAGCAGATGTAGAGCACGTCATCGTTGCGCTCGAACATGCCACTCAGGCAGCCGAAGCCGATGTCGGTGGTGCCACCGTCGCCGCCCTGGGCGATGACGCGCACGGCGCTCCGGGTCTGCCCGTTCCTGACCGCCTTGACCTTGAGCGCCGCGGCGATGCCCGTGCCCACCGCCGCGGCGTTGCCGAACAGCGAATGGATCCAGGGCAGCTGCCAGGAGGTTTCCGGATAGGGCGTGGAGAACACCTCCAGGCAACCCGTGGCGTTGGCCGCGATGAGCTGGCCGCCGGTGGCACGCATGGCGGCGTCGACCGCATAACGTGCGCCGAGCGCCTCGCCACAGCCCTGGCAGGCACGGTGGCCGGAGTTGAGCGCATTGCTGCGCTCGATGGACGACTGCACGCTGCGCTGGTCCGGCGCCAGCAGGCGGTTGCCGACGGTGAAGGTGCCGGTCTGGTAGAACTTGATGGGTGTCATGTGTGCCCCTCGTCTGCGGCGTACCGCAGACTGTCCCCCGAGGGGACGTCGTGATGTGCCGCGAGATCCGTCATGGCCTCAGGCGACCTTGGACGCCACGGTGCCGACATCGCGCAGCAGGTTCTCGGCGATCGGCCCGCTGCGCCGCATCTGCGCCTCGCGTTCCAGCTGGCGATTGACGATGCGCCAGTCCAGGTCCATGAAGGTCAGCGGCTCCAGCTCGTCGGCCATCGCCTTGCGCAGCGTGGCGTGCAGCGAGGCCTGGGTGATCGCCCGCCCGCCCAGCCCGGCCACCACGGTGTAGCCGTGCAGGTGGATGCCCGACAGCGCCAGGCGCACGTCGGTCGACACCACGCCGCCCAGGCCGACAGAGAAACTCTTTTCCAGCACCACCACCCGCGCCGCGCCCTGCAGCGCTGCCCGCACCGCCGCCAGCGGGAAGGGCCGGAAACTGCTGATGCCCAGCACGCCGATCTTCACGCCCTGCTCGCGCAGCTCGTCCACCGTGTCCTTCAAGGTGCCCAGCACCGAACCCAGGGCGACGACGATGGTCTCGGCGTCCTCCGTGAAGTAGCCGCGCACCAAGCCGCCCGAGTCGCGCCCGAAGGCGGTCTTGAACTCCGCCGCAATGCGCGGGATGACCTCCAGCGCCTGCAGCTGCTTGGCGTGTGCCAGGTAGCGCACCTCCATGAAGGCCTCGGGCCCGACCATGGCGCCGATGGACACCGGCTCGGCCGGGTCCAGCACCTGGCGCGGTTCATAGGGCGGCAAAAAGGCATCGACCTGCGCCTGTTCCGGCATGTCCACCCGCTCGACCGCATGGGTGAGGATGAAGCCGTCCATGCACACCATCACCGGCATGCTCAGTTCCTCGGCCAGCTTGAAGGCCTGGATGTGCAGGTCCAGCGCCTCCTGGTTGCTTTCGGCAAAAAGCTGGATCCAGCCGCAGTCGCGCTGGCTCATCGAGTCGCTGTGGTCGTTCCAGATGTTGATGGGCGCGCCGATGGCCCGGTTCGCCACCGTCATCACGATGGGCAGGCCCAGGCCCGAGGCGTTGTAGACCGCCTCGGCCATGAAGAGCAGGCCCTGGCTGGCGGTGGCCGTGTAGGTGCGCGCGCCGGCCGCCGAGCTGCCGATGGCCACGCTCATGGCGGCGAACTCGCTCTCGACGTTGATGAACTCGCAGGGCGCGAGTGATCCGTCCTTCACCAGCTCGCCCAGGCCTTCGACGATGTGGGTCTGCGGCGAGATGGGATAGGCGCAGATCACCTCGGGGCGGCACAGCGCCACCGCGCGCGCCACGGCCTGGGAACCTTCAATCTGCTGCAGCATGGGCGAGCTCCGCAAGTTCTTGCTGGATGTAGGCGTAGGCCTCGGCGGCCGCGGCGATATTGCCCTCGGCCACCTTGCCGGCGAACTTGTCGCGGATGGCGTGGCTCACCGCGTCCAGCGTGATGAGGCCCGACAGCGCCGCAAAGCCGCCCAGCAGCACCGCATTGGGCAATGGCCGGCCCAGGTGCTTGAGCGCAATCTCGGTGGCCGGCACGGTGGTGAGCCGCTCGTGGCGGAAGCGCCGCGTCATCTCGCCCAGGCCCAGCTCGTCGAAGCTGCGCCGGCTGTTGATGAGCACATAACCCTCGGGCTTCAGGCCCTGGAAGACGTCGACCTGGTGCAGCAGGGTCGGGTCCTGCACGATCAGCACATCGGGCGCCAGGATGGGCTCGCGCAGGCGGATGGTCTGCTCGGCGATGCGGCAGAAGGCCACCACCGGCGCACCGGTGCGCTCCGAGCCGAAGCTGGGAAAGGCCTGGGCGTGCCGCCCCTGCTCGAAGGCGGCTACCGCGAGCAGCTCGGTGGCCGTGACCACCCCCTGCCCGCCTCGCCCATGGATGCGGATCTGCAGCATGGCTGCACGCTCCTGAACTCACGTCCTCGCCGGAACCGCCGGCTCACCGGCATCTCGTCGTCCTGCAGAGGCGGACGCCTGTTTTGATGCTGGCGGGCATTGTTCGGCCGGGGCCGGCATGCCACCTTGAGGCGGGTCAAGAGTCGGGCCAGGTGCGGACGGGCCGGCGTGCCAGGCTGCGGCGCAGCCCGCTGCAGCCCGCAGCAGTTCGCGTCAGCCGGTGTGCGCCAGCTTGAGCGCCGCTGCGCCGTCGCCAAAGGCCGAGTTGTTGGCGGCGCTGCCGCTGTCGTCGTTGTCGTCCACTCCCACCAGGGCGGTACCGGTGTCGACGAACAACTCGCCCACCAGCTGACGCAACCAGTGGTTGCCCACATCGGTGTGCAGCTTGGCATGCCAGTACACCGCGATGCTGACCTCAGGCAGATCGGCAGGGTGCGGCAAGGCGACCAGGCCATAAACGCCGGCCAGACGCTCGGCCAGCCGTTCCGGCACGGTGGCGATGAGGTCGGTGCTGGCCAGGATGTGGCCGATGGCGACAAAGTGCGGCACGCTCAGCCGCACCCGGCGGCGGATGCCCGAACGCGCCAGCAATTCGTCGACCCGGCCATGGCCGGTGCCCGAAGTCACCACACCCAGGTGCTCGGCGGCGCTGAACTGTTCGACGCCAAACGCCGTGCGGGCGAGCGGATGGCCGGCCCGCATCAGACAGACATAACGCTGGGTGAACAAGGTGCGGCGATGAAAGCCGCTGCTGAGCTGCGGCAACAGGCCGATCGCCAGGTCGACCTGGCCGGACTCCATCGCCTCCTTGAGGTTCACCGCCGTGTTGCGCACCGTGCTGAGCGCGATGTTGGGCGCGCGCTGCGCCAGCGCCTGCATCAAGGCGGGCAGAAAGTAGATCTCGCCGATGTCGGTCATGCCGACCGAAAACACCCGCTGACTGGTCGACGGGTCAAAGCCCTGCGGCCGGCTCAGCGCCGTCTGCAGCGTGGCCAGAGCCTGCGCCACCGGCCCGGCCAGCTCCTCGGCCAGCGGCGTGGGCGCCATGCCGGCAGGCGTGGCAACAAACAGCGGGTCGCCCAAGGCCTTGCGCAAGCGCGCCAAGGCATTGCTCACCGCCGGCTGGCTCAGCCCCAACGATTCAGCCACCCGCGACACACGGCGCTGCGCATGCAGCTGGGCAAAAACACGCAACAGGTTGAGGTCAAGATCCGCGAGCTGGGTCATCTCTATTCACGTCGGTGATGGTGACTATTCAACTCATTCTAGGGAGCGATACCCACGGCAATACTCGCTCGCATCACATATCGCCTCGACCGGTGTCAGGCGTCACATTTGCAGTGCCGGCGCCCGACGCCGGAACGCCAGCGCCGCTGAAAGCCGCTCCGCCGCCGGCAGCTCGCGCCGACCCAGACTCGCATCAACGTTCAACGCCAAGGAAGGCACAGGCTCAGGCCTTGATCGAACGCTCAACCGTGACCTTTTCACGCCCGCCTGCAACACCTCTTTGCAGACCTTGAGGTTTTTGACACACATCAAGAATGGCGAGGCAAACGATAGGTGCTCGTTCTTCACTTCACTACGGGAGTTCATCGTGACCTTGCACCTCGCATTCAACTTCGATCGCATGGCCGAAGACAGCTTCTCGGTACGCTACGGTCTAGTCATACGCTCGCTCACAGGCAACCCAAAATTCCCCGAGCCCTGGCATGCCAACGTGGCGCCGCTGGCGCGCATCTCGGCGCGATACGAGTCCTACCTACTCGCCAGCCACGCCGCCATGACCACCCGCGACCCGGCCCGCGTCGCCGAACGCAACGAAGCACGTGTCGAGCTGACCGACATGCTGCGCCACCTCGTGCCCTACCTGGAGCTGCAGGCCAACGGCGACCGCGACGCCCTGGCCGCCACCGGCTTCGAGCTGCGCGGCGACGCGCCCCGCTCCACGACCGCCGGCAGCCCGCCGCCCGAGCCGGCCGATTTCCGCGTCAAGCACGGCCCGCGCAGCGGCACCCTGGACGTGCATGTCGCCCGCGTGGACGGCGCCGCCAGCTACGAAGTCGCCATCACCACCGGCGACCCCACCGCCGACGCCGGCTGGGCCCACGCCCTCACCGCCACCAGCGCCATGCACATGATCGTCGAGGGCCTCACGCCCGCCCAGACCGTTTGGGTGCGCGTGCGCGCCATCAACTCGGCCGGCTATGGCGCCTGGACGAGGCCGCAACACATCATCGTGGTGTAAGCACCGCGCAGCGCCGCCGTGCGCTGTGGCACGGCGTCACGCTGCTTGCCAATTTGGGCCTGCCCCGCGCTGTATGGCGGTGCGCCGGCCTAGTCATTTGCGTACTCCCTCCCGCTTTGCTCAGGAGCACCCGGTCCAACCAACGCGCAAAACGGTGTGCCGCTCTCGACTTGTTCTTTACGCGGTTAAAGTCGATCGGCACCGTGCGGCAAGGTCTGCTCTGGTGCAACAGGGAGCAGGTTGGCCCTCAAGAAGACACAGTGTGGGCACCTGTCGGTAGACCAGCCGCATCAGTCGAGCGCGATGAGCCATCCATTCTTTGACCATCCGATCCTCAACTCGCCCTACGCCTACCCGTCACGCCACTGGGAACTGGATCCAAGTGGCCAGCCAACCCAGCAGATCGTCGATCAGCGCCGCAAGGCGGAGTTCATCACCCCCATTCCCAGGGCGAAGAAGCAGAAGGGCTTCGGCGCCCAGGCCTCGCTGCTGGGCGATGCAGACTTGTCGGACGACAAGCAGGCCTACGACCACACCGCGGTGATCAATTCGGTGCGCCAGGCGGTCGACCGCTGGCGCGCCCTGCCCGAATCGCAGTGGAAGGTGACGCCCGAAACAGCCCGCCTGCTCAAGCATTGGCGCCACCACGAGTTCGCCAGCATCCGCCCCTTCTTCTGCCAGGTCGAGGCAGCAGAAACCATCATCTGGCTGACCGAGGTTGCGCCCTACGCCGGCAATGCCACCAAGGTATTCGTCGACCACCTGGCCACCGCCAGCCAGGATGCCAACCCCGGACTGGCTCGGCTGGCACTCAAGCTTGCGACGGGTGCGGGCAAGACCACCGTCATGGCCATGGTCATCGCCTGGCAGACCATCAATGCCGTGCGCCACGAGCGCAGCAACAAGTTCACCCGCGGCTTTCTGGTGGTGGCGCCGGGCCTGACGATCAAGGACCGCCTGCGCGTACTGCAGCCCAACGACCCGGACAGTTATTACCAGAGCCGGGAACTGGTGCCCAGCGACATGCTGGAAGACCTGAACAAGGCCAGGATCGTCATCACCAACTACCACGCGTTCAAGCTGCGCGAGCGCGTCGAGCTGAGCAAGGGCGGCCGTGCCCTGCTGCGTGGACGGGGCGGTGCCGAACTGGACACGGTGGAAACCGAAGGCCAGATGCTGCAACGCGTCATGCCCGAGTTGATGAGCCTGAACCAGGTGATGGTCATCAATGACGAGGCCCACCACTGCTACCGCGAAAAGCCTGGCGCAGTGACCGACGACCTGAAGGGCGACGAGAAAAAGGAGGCCGAGGAAAACAACGAGGCCGCACGCCTGTGGATCTCGGGCCTGGAGGCCGTGGGCCGCAAGCTTGGCATCAACCGGGTGCTCGACCTGTCGGCCACGCCCTTCTTCCTGGCTGGTTCGGGCTATATCGAGGGCACCTTGTTCCCATGGACGCTCAGCGACTTCTCGCTGATGGACGCCATCGAATGCGGCATCGTCAAGCTGCCGCGCGTGCCAGTGGCCGACAACATCCCCGGCGGCGAGATGCCCAAGTTCCGCAACCTGTGGGAACACATCCGCACCAAGATGCCCAAGAAGGGACGCGGTGCGGCCGGCAAATCGCTGGACCCGCTCAGCCTGCCGGTCGAACTGCAGACGGCACTGGAGGCCCTGTATGGCCACTACAAGAAGACTTTCGAACTCTGGCAGCAATCCGGCATCAAGGTGCCACCCTGTTTCATCGTGGTGTGCAACAACACCTCGGCATCCAAGCTGGTCTATGACTTCATCTCGGGCTTCCACCGTGCCAACGACGACGGCAGCAGCACGCTCGTGAATGGCCGTCTGGACCTGTTTCGCAACTTCGACGAGAACGGCAATCCTTACGGCCGCCCGCGCACTCTTCTGATTGATAGTGAGCTGCTTGAATCCGGTGAGGCGCTGGACGACAGCTTCCGTGCGGCAGCCGGGCCTGAAATTGAGCAGTTCAAGCAGGAAGTACTGGAACGCGGCGGCCCCCTGGCCGACGAACTGCGCGCCGGCAAGGGCTTCGACGACGCCCGCCTGCTGCGCGAGGTGATGAATACCGTCGGCAAGCACGGCAAGCTCGGCGACTCCATCCGCTGCGTGGTGTCGGTATCCATGCTCACCGAGGGCTGGGACGCCAATACCGTCACCCATGTGCTGGGTGTACGCGCCTTCGGCACGCAGCTGCTGTGCGAGCAGGTCATCGGCCGTGCGCTGCGCCGCCAGTCATATGAGCTGAACGAAGAGCGGCTGTTCAACGTCGAATATGCCGATGTGCTCGGCATTCCCTTCGACTTCACCGCCACCCCGGTGATCTCCAAACCCCAGCCGCCACGCGAGACGGTGCAGGTGCGCGCCCTGCGCGACCGCGAGGCGCTGGCCATCGAGTTTCCCCGCGTGCAGGGCTACCGGGTGGAATTGCCCGAGGAGCGGTTGACGGCCGAGTTCAGCGACGATTCCACGCTGGTGCTCACGCCCGACCTGGTCGGCCCGTCCATCACGCAGAACGCCGGCATCGTGGGCGAGGTGGTCGACCTGAGCCTGAAGCACACCGGCGACATGCGGCATTCCACGCTGCTGATGCACCTGACCAAGCGCCTGCTCTACAACCACTGGCGCGACCCCGGTGACGAACCCAAGCTGCACCTGTTCGGCCAGCTCAAGCGCATCACGCAGGAATGGCTCACCAAGCATCTGCAGTGCAAGGGCGGCACCTACCCCGCCCAGCTGATGTACCAGGCCCTGGGCGACATGGCCTGCGAACGCATCACCGCCGCCATCACCCGTGCCGAACATGGCCGCCGGCCCATCAAGGCCGTGCTGGACCCCTACAACCCGAGCAGCAGCACGCAATACGTCAACTTCAATACCTCCAAGCCCGACCGCTGGGAAACCGCGCCCGAGCGCTGCCACATCAACTGGGTGGTGCTGGACAGCGACTGGGAAGGTGAGTTCTGCCGCGTGGCCGAGCGCCACCCCCAGGTGCACAGCTACGTGAAGAATCACAACCTGGGCTTCGAAGTGCCGTATCGCTACGGATCGGAGACGCGGCACTACCGGCCGGACTTCATCGTGCGCATCGACGATGGCCACGGACCGGATGACCTGCTGAACCTGGTGGTGGAAATCAAGGGTTACCGCGGCGAGGACGCCAAGGACAAGAAATCCACCATGGACACCTACTGGGTGCCGGGCGTCAATCACCTGAAGGTGTTTGGCCGCTGGGCATTTGCCGAGTTCACCGACATCTGGCAGATACAGGACGACTTCGCCACGAAGGTCAAGGAGCAATTCAACCGGATGGTTGCAGGTGCAAGCACATCGACCAGGAAGCCCTCCCCATGAAGACCGAACCAGGGCCCTTCAACCCGATGCCGGCCGGCCGTCACGTGTACAGGAAACCGCATTCCTCTGAGCAGATGCACGACCACGTGTACAGAAACAAGCGGTTTTCCATGCACGTCCGCGGCCGCAAGGCGATGCAGGAGCCGTCATGAAAGACGTCATCCAGCCGTTGGAACGTCTCGATCCAAGCCGCTTCGACCGCCCCGACCTGCTCAAGAAGCTGGCCTCGGCCAGCCGGCAACTGGCCGAGCTGAAGGGTGTCGCCGCCTCCATCCCGCACCAGGGCATCCTGATCAATACCCTGGGCATGCAGGAGGCCAAGGACAGCTCCGCCATCGAGAACATCGTCACCACCCACGACGAGCTGTTCAAGGACGACGCCTTCCCGCAGGCCGCGGCCAACCCGGCCGCCAAGGAAGTCCTGCGCTACCGCCAGGCATTGCGGGTGGGCTTCGAGGCCGTGCGACGCACCGGCCTGATCACCGTGAACCACCTGCTGGAGATCCAGGCGGAGCTGGAGCGCAACAACGCCGGATTGCGCCGCCTGCCAGGCACGGCCCTGAAGGATGGCATCGGTCAGACGGTCTACATGCCGCCGCAGGACCCGACCGTCATCGTGCAGCTGATGCACGACCTGGAGCGCTACCTCAATGAGCCCGAGCTGGCGCCGCTGGACCCACTGATCAAGATGGCTCTGGTGCACCATCAGTTCGAGAGCATCCACCCGTTCTACGACGGCAACGGGCGTACCGGCCGCATCCTCAACGTGCTGTACCTCGTGCAGCAGGGCTTGCTGGACATCCCGGTGCTCTACCTCAGCCGCTACATCGTGCGCAGCAAGGCCGACTATTACCGCCTGCTGCAAGCCGTGCGTGACACCGGTGCCTGGGAAGACTGGGTGCTCTACATGCTGACCGCCGTGGAGCACTGCGCCCGCGACGGCGTGCAGACCGTCAACCGCATCAAGACCACCTTGCTGGACGTGAAGCACCACATCCGGGCCGAGCACCGCTTCTACAGCCAGGACCTGATCAACAACCTGTTCTCGCACCCCTATACCAAGATCGAGTTCATCGAACAGGACCTGCGCGTATCCCGCGCCACGGCCACCAAATACCTCGACGCGCTCACGGCCTCCGGCGTGCTGCACAAGCAAAGGATCGGTCGCAGCAATTACTACATCAATATCGCGCTCAACCACATACTGACCGGTGACGCGATGACCAACGACGCGAGCTGAGACAGGCATGGCCACCCGCAAGATATCTTCCCCCTCCACCGAACTGAGCGTCGAAACCCTCACCCACACCGACGCCACGCGCAAGAACATCCCGACGGCCGAGTTCCAGTCGGTGATGAAACCCGAGGAAGAAGGCCCGGTGCCGGTGCGCTACCCGCGCGGCACGCAGGGCTTGGAGGCCGAGAAGGCCGCCCGCAACCGCGACCTGGACCCGCAACTGGTGTGGCGCGGCAAGGACGCGCAGGACTGGTCCGACCTGGTGGTGCACGCCCCGCCGCTCTACATCCAGGAGAAGGTGCACCCCAAGGTACTGATCGACGACCTGAAGCGCCAGACCGACGCCGCTGCCGCGGCCAAGGCAAGAGGCGCGGCAACGGCTTCGGGCGATACCCCCGACCTGTTTGCCGATTTCAACGGCCTGCCCAGCGAAGACGCCAAGACCGAGTTCTATCAGCATGACAGCCACTGGGCCAACCGCATGATCCTGGGCGACAGCCTGGCGGTGATGGCCTCACTGGCCGAACGCGAAGGCCTGCGCGGCAAGGTGCAGTGCATCTATTTCGACCCTCCCTACGGGATCAAATTCAATTCCAACTTTCAGTGGAGCACCACAAGTCGGGATGTGAAGGACGGCAATGCCGGTCACATCACGCGTGAGCCGGAACAAGTGAAGGCCTTTCGGGATACTTGGAATGATGGAATCCATTCATACCTGACGTATCTGCGGGATCGGCTGACAGTAGCCCGGGATTTATTAGCTGACTCTGGCTCGATATTTGTACAGATTGGGGATGAGAATGTTCATCGTGTTCGCACTTTACTAGACGAAGTATTCGGCGACTCGAATTTCGTAAGCGAAATCATCTTTTCAAAAACTACCAGCTCATCTAGCGACAAGCTGGCTTCGACCGCCGATTATATACTTTGGTTTTCAAAGTCAATTGAGAGAATCAAATTTAGATCAATTCTAAAGGGCAAGATTCTTGGTGGCGAAGGCGCGTCTGACTATCAATGGATTCGGTTTCCTGATGGAACGTCGCGCGGGTTGACTGATCAAGAAATTGATGCCGCAGCGAAGATTCCAACTGACGCGTCAATTTTTACCCTCAGCGACATTACTAGCCAGCGCCCGGCCGGCGATGGAGATGTAAGATCATTCGAATGGAACGGCAACACCTACTTCCCTGGGAAAGGGACTTTCAAGACAGAAATACATGGCCTTGCTCGGCTGTCGCGCGCAGACAGATTGAGGCCTCGGGGCAAATCACTTAGATATGTTCGGCATCTCCATGATTTCGCAGTAGTTCCAGTCACAAATATCTGGACGGATACCGGAATTGCCGGAGCACGGTCTGGAGAGAAGACGTACATCGTTCAGACAGCGACCGCAGTCATTGAGAGATGCGTCTTGATGTCCACTGATCCCGGTGATCTAGTCCTTGACCCAACATGCGGATCTGGAACTACAGCCTATGTGTCTGAGGAATGGGGGCGTCGCTGGATCACCGTCGATACCTCACGCGTGGCACTTGCGCTGGCGCGTGCCCGAATCATGGGTGCACGCTATCCATATTACCTGCTGGCTGACAGTCGGGCAGGCCAAGCGAAAGAAGCCGAAGTCCGCCGCACCGCGCCATCCAGCCAGCCGACGCGAGGCAATATATTGCGCGGCTTTGTATATGATCGAGTGCCACACATCACGCTGAAGTCGATCGCCAACAACGCTGAAATCGATGTCATCTACGACAGACATCAGGCGCTGCTGGAACCACTACGCGCACAACTGAACCAGGCTCTGGGCAAGGCATGGCCGGAATGGGATATACCGCGCGACACCGATGCCAAATGGCCGGAAGCAGCGAAGAAATTGCACGCCCAGTGGTGGGCACAGCGCATTGCGCGGCAAAAGGAAATCGACGCCTCCATCGCCGCCAAGGCCGAATTCGAGTTTCTCTATGACAAGCCGTACGAGGACAAGAAGAAGGTGCGCGTGGCCGGCCCGTTCACGGTGGAAAGCCTGTCGCCGCACCGCGTGTTGTCGCTGGACGAGGACGATGAACTGGTGGACGGCGTGGCCGAGCAGGAGGCGAAGTACCGCGCCGAGGAGCGCGACTTTGCCGCCATCATCCTGGACCAGTTGCGCACGGCCGGGGTGCAGCAGGCGCACAAGCAGGACCGCATCAGCTTCACCTCGCTGGTGCCCTGGCCGGGCGACCTGATCTGCGCCGAGGGGCGTTATGGCGAAGACGTGGGCGAAGCCAAGCGTGCCGCCGTCTTCATCGGCCCCGAGTTCGGCACCGTGTCGCGCCCAGACCTGGTGGCCGCCGCCCGCGAGGCGGCCGACAGCGGCTTCGACGTGCTGATCGCCTGCGCCTTCAACTACGACGCCCGCTCCACCGACTTCGACAAGCTCGGCCGTATCCCCGTGCTGAAGGCGCGCATGAACGCCGACCTGCACATGGCCGAGGACCTGAAGAACACCGGCAAGGGCAACCTGTTCGTGATCTTCGGCGAGCCCGACATCGACCTTCTGCCCACCGGCGACGGCCAGATCCGCGTCAAGGTCAACGGCGTGGACGTGTTCGACCCCAGCACCGGCGAAGTGCGCAGCGATGGCGCCGACGGCATCGCCTGCTGGTTCATCGACACCGACTACAACGAAGAAAGCTTCTTCGTCCGTCACGCCTACTTCCTCGGCGCCAACGACCCGTACAAGGCGCTGAAGACGACGCTGAAGGCCGAGATCGATGCGGATGCGTGGGCGACGCTGAACAGCGATACCTCGCGGCCATTCGACAAGCCGTCATCGGGAAGGATCGCGGTGAAGGTCATCAATCACCTGGGGGATGAGGTGATGAAGGTTTTCAGGGTTTAATATCGTTGACGTCATGACTGAAACCCCGCTTGTCCTGAAGTCGGCCCCGATCGTCGAGGCCGTTGTGGATATCGAGTGCGATATGCCCAACAACGTGGATATCGATGCACTCGACGCCGCGGCAGCAGCGGCATTTGCAGATCGATACCCAAGCGCGCGACGCCGCATGCTCAGTGAGCATCAAATATCCGCAGCGCCGGATGGGCCCGTTGCGGTCACCTCTCGCCAAGGCTTGCAAGCCCTGCAGTATTTTTCCGTCGACGAGAAGCAGTTGATTCAATTCCGCCCGACGGGGTTTTCGTTCAATCGTCTGGCGCCCTACTCCACGCTCGACGACTACCTTGCAGAGATCGAACGCACGCTGAAAATCTTCATCGATATTACAAAACCGGTTGTCTGCCGGATGGTCCGGCTGCGCTACATCAATAGAATTCAACTACCCATGACGGCTGGAGGCGTCGACATCGACGATTATCTGAAGCTGGCTCCGCGGCTGGCGGACGAGGAGCGCCTGAGCTTCGTTGGCTTCTTCAATCAACATTCGGTGCAGGAGTCGGCAACGGGCAATCAAGCGAACATCGTATTCGCCACCCAACCGCCTACTGGTGAACAATTGCCGATTATTTTCGACATCGAGGCGTTTAGCACTATTTCATGCGACCCCTCCAACTGGTCGACAATTTCAGCTACAATCCAGTCTCTTCGTTCGCTCAAAAATCTGGTATTCCGCAACTCACTGACCGAAAAATGCTTGAACCTGTTTCAGCCTTAGGTTTTCAGCTCGGGGTTGCTGCGCTTTACGCGATGGCGCGGCCAGGCAGTGCCGTGTCGACAGAAGCCAGGCAGGTGCGTGCCTGTGCCGAGGCTATGGTCGACCGCGTGGAACGTTCGGACGTTCTCTTCGGCAACAAGACAGCGTTGATTTCTCAGTTGTGGGGATTGACCCGGTCACATGCCGAAGCAGGATGGGACGGGGGCGAGGCAATGCCCGCGGACCGCCACGCCATCCAGTTGGCAGCAACTTTTGTGCGCGTCTTGCCGGATGCTTGCGAACTCCCGGAGCTCGGCGTCGACCCCGATGGTGCGATCACCCTCGATTGGATGGCCTCGCGGCAGCGCATGTTATCGATCAGCTTCTCTGGCCAGAGTGATCGGCTCGCCTATGCTTGGATCGACGGTACCGACAGGGGCCATGGCGTCGTGAAGTTCGATCGCGACAGCGTGCCCATGCGGCTGATGCAGGCAATCCTGGCTGCGACGGTGACGCCGGATCATGTTGCCCTCCGGGCTGCCTGAGCACATCGACGCCGCGGAACCGCTATCACGGTTCCTGACGTCGGACAGTCAATTCAATCGCACGATGGCGAAGCCGTCGGCTTTCATGCCCGGGCCAGCCGACGGCAATACTTCGGTATTCAGGCTTGCAGCTGACCCACTGCCGGCAGTCTGGGATATCGCCGATCGCGAAATCGGGACCGAGCGGCGCGTCCGTGCCGTTGCCGTCCTGACTGCTGGCGATGTGAGGAGGGTGAAACTCGAGGTCGAAGCCGACGAACCTCCACCCAGACATGCCAACATCACGGGTTGGCCGCATATTGCAAGCGACCCCGAACGGATGCGAGCCGAGCGCAAGGAATTTGCCTTGTTGCTTGCACAGGCAGCGACCTTGCACCTGCGTTGAATGAACTTCCGCATCGCCGACACCTTTACCGACAGTCTCGCCCGTCTCACCGGCGAGGAGCAGAAACTCGTCAAGACGACCGCCTTCGACCTGCAGATGAACCCGGTGAATCCGGGCATGAGTCTCCACAAGATCGACCGGGCGAGGGACAAGAATTTTTGGTCGGTGCGGGTGGGCAGTGATCTGCGGCTGATCGTGCACCGCACGGCCAGCAGTTTGATGCTCTGCTACGTTAACCACCACGACAAGGCTTACCACTGGGCGGAGCGACGGCGGCTGGAGGTGCATCCCACCACCGGTGCGGCGCAGTGGGTGGAGGTGCGTGAGCGGGTGGAGGACGTGGTGCTGCCGCGGGTGGTAGAGGCGCCCGCGCCTGCCGGTGCGGCGAGCAAGCCGCCCTTGTTCGCCCACCTGACGCCGCTGGAACTGCTGAGCTACGGCGTGCCGCAGGACGAGGTGCCGGCGGTGCTGGCAGCCGACGATGACAGCTTGCTGGTGCTTGCGGAGCGCCTGCCGGGCGAGGCGGCCGAGGCCTTGCTGGAACTGGCCACGGGCGGCAAGCCCAAGGCGGCGGCGCCACCGGCACCCAATGCCGACCCGTTTGCGCACCCGGATGCGCAGCGCCGCTTCCGCGTGATGCGCGATGTGGAGGAACTGACGCGTGCGCTGGACTACCCGTGGGAGAAATGGACGGTCTTCCTGCACCCGGCCCAGCGGCAATGGGTGGAGAAGGACTACAACGGCCCGGCTCGGGTGGCCGGGTCGGCGGGCACGGGTAAGACCATCGTGGCGCTGCACCGTGCCGTCCATCTGGCGCGGCGCAATCCTGATGCCAGGGTGCTGCTGACCACCTTCTCCGACACCCTGGCCCGCGCACTGAAAGGCAAGCTGCGCCGCTTGATCAGCAACGAGCCCAAGCTGGCCGAGCGGCTGGAGGTGGATGCCCTGGGCACGGTGGCGATGCGGCTGCACGAGCGGCACATCGGCAAGGTGCGGGTGGCGGATGACGCCCAGTTGCGGCAGCTCGTGGCTGTTGCCGCCAAGTTGGTGGACGGCCACCGCTTTGCGGTTGGGTTCGTGTTCTCCGAGTGGCGGGACGTGGTCGACACCTGGCAGATCGACACATGGGAGGGCTACCGCGACTTCAAGCGCCTGGGGCGCAAGACGCGGCTGTCCGAGGCCCAGCGTGCGCAGCTGTGGCAGATCTTTCAGAAGGTGGCGGCCGAACTGGCTGCTCGCGGGCTGGCGACACGTTCGGCGGTGTGCACCCGCCTGACCGGGGTCATCGCCACTGCCAAGCACCCGCCGTATGACCATGTCGTGATCGACGAAGCGCAGGACGTCGACGTCGGCCAGTTGCGGCTGCTGGCGGCCATCGCCGGCAGCCGGCCCAACGGACTGCTGTTTGCGGGCGACCTCGGCCAGCGCATCTTCCAGACGCCTTTTTCTTGGAAGGCGCTGGGTGTGGACGTGCGCGGGCGGTCGCGCACGCTGCACGTCAACTACCGCACTTCGCACCAGATCCGCGCCCAGGCCGACCGGCTGCTGGGCCCGGAGGTGAGCGACGTGGACGGCAATACCGAAGACCGGCGCGGCACGGTGTCGGTGTTCAATGGGCCGGCGCCTGAGGTACTCACCCTGGCGGACGAACAGGCCGAGACGGCCTATGTGGCGGCCTGGCTGGGCGCACGCATCGTCTCGGGCATGCAGGCGCACGAACTGGGCGTCTTCGTGCGCTCTGGCGATCAGATACCGCGTGCCGAGGCAGCGTTGCAGGCGGCCGGCCTGCGCTGGCGCGTACTGGACGACAAGGTGGACACCACCAGCGGGCAGGCCTCCATCAGCACCATGCACCTAGCCAAGGGTTTGGAGTTCCGCTGCGTGGTGGTGATGGCCTGTGACGACGAAGTCATCCCGCTGCAGGAACGCATCGAGGCGGTGACGGACGAGGCCGACCTGGAAGAGGTCTATCACACCGAGCGCCACCTGCTGTACGTGGCCTGCACCCGGGCTCGTGATGAGCTGCTGGTGTCTGCAGTTGCGCCGGGCTCGGAGTTCCTAGGCGATCTGCTGGGCTGAAGTCGATCGACGAGCCTGTCGCGCCAAGCGCAAATCTCGCCTGCTGACTGGTCGCTGCCAGCAGTTCAGGCCGCAGCGGTGTCACCGGCGTCGTCGGCATTGCTCGCGAACAACGCCCAGTTGTTCGCAACTTCCTGGTCATTGTTCGCAAACAATGCGGCGTTGTTCGCAACTTCCTGGCCATTGTTCGCGAACAACGCGGCGTTGTTCGCTGCTTCTTGGCCATTGTTCGCAAACAACGCGGCGTTGTTCGCTGCTTCCTGGCCATTGTTCGCAAACAACGCGGCGTTGTTGGCTGCTTTTCGGGGGCGGCGATGGGCGCAGGGTGAACGCCCACAGCCCCAGAGTTGGTTCAACACCCGTCGATCGCCCGCGCCAGCCGCTCGATGTCGCTGTCGTCGTTGTAGACCTGGGCTGAAACGCGCAGCCACAGGCACTCGCCGCGGGCGATCACCGGCACCTCGATCTGGTGCTTGAACAGCAGCTGGTCCTTGAGTCGGCCGGCAGCCTCGGTGCCGTTGCCCAGGCGCGCCGGCAGCGGCAGGGTGGCCATGCAGCCGATCATGGACTCGGGGGTGGCCAGGCGCAGGCCCCAGCGTTCGCACAGGGTCTGGGCGGCGCGCCAGGCCAGGGCGTGGTTCCAGCGCCGCATGGCGTCGACGCCCAGCACCTCGTGCATGAAGCGCAGGCCCTCGGGCGCGCACAGAAAAGGCGACGGGTCGCGTGTGCCGGTCCAGTCGAATTCCTGCTGCCAGCCCTGGTCCAGACCCCAGGAAATGATGCTGGGGTGCAGGGTGGCGCGGTGCTGCGGTGCAGCCCACAACACGCCGCAGCCGCGCGGCGCCATGGCCCATTTGTGCAGGTTGGCGGTGTACCAGTCCACGCCCAGGGCCTGGATGTCGACCGCGACGGCGCCCGGCGCATGGGCGCCGTCGGCCAGCACCGGCACACCCTGGGCGCGGCACAGCGTGGCCATGTCGGCCAGCGGCAGGATGAGCGCGGTTTCCGAGCTGATGTGGTCAAGGATGACCAGGCGGGTGCGCGGGCTGAGGCCGGCGGCGAGCAGTTCCAGGCAGGTGCCGGCGTCGCTGAGTGGAAACGGCAAGGTGAGCGTCTTCACCACCGCGCCGCAGCCGCGCGCGACAAAGGCGGCGGTGCGCGCCACTGCGCCGTAAGCATGGTCGAACAGCACGATCTCGTCGCCGGGCTGGAGTGCCAGAGAGCGCAGCACGGCGTTGATGCCGGCGCTGGCGTTGTCGACGAAGACCAGGTCGCCCTCGGCGCCGGCGGGCAGGCCCAGAAAGGCGCCGACCTCGGCCGCGGCCTGGCGCATGCGGGTGGGCGGTGGGGTATGGCCGCTGTTGCTGCCGCCGTCTACCCGCGCCAGTTCGCGCAACATGAAGCGCGCTGGGTGGCGCTCGATCTGTCGCTGCAGCGCCTGCTGGGCCTGCAGCACGCGGCGCGGCGTGACACCCACCGTGCCGTGGTTGAGGTAGACCGCGTCAGGGTCCAGCCACCAGTGGGCCAGCATGGCGCGGCCGAAGGGCGGCGGATCGACGGCGTCTAGGACATCAGGCAGGGCGGGGGTCGTCACATCGATTCCTTGGGGCGAATGTCAGAACGGCGAAAATTGCACAGCTGCAGTGTGCCCGCTGCGGGGGGAACAGCCGGAGTGCCAGCCGGTGCGGGCCAGCCGGTGCGGCAGAATCCCGCGCCGCCCGAACGAGCCTTGCTCGGCTCGGGACGGACTGCCCCGACTGTTCGCCCGCCCTGTGCAAGATGACCGACGCCGCCAAGCCCACGCCCTCCCCTGCCTCCACCGAGGCCGAGCCCGCTGCGGCAGCGCCGCCGCGCCGCAGCATCCGCAGCTTCGTGGTGCGCGCCGGTCGCATGGGCAGCGGGCAGGAAAAAGCCCTGGCAGAGTTGGGCCCACGTTTCGTGCTGCCTTATCAGGCCGAACACGTCGACCTGGCGCAGGCCTTTGGTCGCAGCGCGCCCCAGGTGCTGGAGATCGGCTTCGGCATGGGTGATGCCACCGCCAGGATCGCCCAGGCGCGGCCGGACACCGACTTTCTGGGCGTGGAGGTGCATGTGCCGGGTGTGGGTGCGCTGCTGCGCCAGATCGGCGAACGCGGCCTGGCCAATCTGCGCATCGTGCAGCACGACGCGGTGGAGGTGCTGGAGCACATGATCGCGCCGGCCTCGCTGGCGGGCGTGCATGTCTTCTTTCCCGACCCCTGGCACAAGAAGAAGCACAACAAGCGCCGCCTCATCCAGCCGCCACTGGTGGCGCTGCTGGCCAGCCGGTTGGCGCCGGGCGCTTATCTGCACTGCGCCACCGACTGGCAGCCTTATGCCGAGCAGATGTTGCAGGTACTGGGCGCCGAGCCGGCGCTGGAAAACACCGCGCCCGACAGCGGCTACGCGCCGCGCCCGGACTATCGCCCGCTCACCAAGTTCGAGGCCCGCGGCCTGCGCCTGGGCCACGGCGTGTGGGATCTGGTGTTCCGGCGCCGCGCCGGCTGAACGGCGGGCGTCACACCGCCCGCCGGACGAAGGCGCTCACTCCTTCCAGTCCACCGCGCCAGAATAGGCCGTGGCCAGGATGACCAGCCCAAAGGCAATGCGGTACCAGGCAAAGGCCTTGAAGTCGTGCGTGCTGACATAACGCAGCAGCCAGCGCACGCAGGCCCAGGCGGCGACGAAGGAAAACAGGAAGCCGACCGCGAACAGCGGTGCGTCCGCCGCAACCAGGCTTTGGCGCACCTTGAGCAGGCTGTAGGCACCGGCACCGATGAGGGTCGGGATGGCCAGGAAGAAGGTGTATTCGGTCGCCGCCTTGCGTGACAGGCCGAACAACATGCCGCCGATGATGGTTGAGCCCGAGCGGCTGGTGCCCGGCACGAAGGCCAGGCATTGCACCAGGCCGATCTTGAGTGCATCCATGGGCGACAGGTCATCCACCTCGGCCACCCGTACCACCGCATGGCGGCGGTTCTCGGCCCACAGGATGATGAGTCCGCCCAGGATGAAGGTGCTGGCCACCACCAGCGGCGAGAACAGCGCCGCCTGCACCTTCTTGCCAAAGGTCAGACCGAGCAGCACCGCCGGCAGGAAGCCGATCAGCACATTGACCACGAAGCGTCGGCCGGCACCAGCGTGGCGCGCATCACTCACCGCGCGCAGCAGGCGCTGCCAGTACAGCAGCACGATGGCCAGGATGGCACCGGTCTGGATGGAGATCTCGAAGGCCTTGACCTTCTCGGGCGTGAGCGAGCCGCCTTCAAAACCGAGCAGTGATCCGGCCAGGATGAGATGGCCCGTGCTCGACACGGGCAGGAATTCGGTCAGGCCCTCGACGATGCCCATGACGGCGGCCTTGGCCAGCAAGATCAGATCCACGCGTAGTCTTCCTTGTTCGAATGACGCAAAAGCCGCAAGGCTAACCTGCCTGCGGCCCCCGCCCCGTGTCTGCGCGTGAAGTCGGCCGGCCGGCCGACGCATTGCCGTGACGCCTTGCCGACGGCCGGCCCCCCGCCAAGGGGCGCCTATCATGTGGCCACGCCTGCCGAGTGCGCCGCAGGCGGCTGGAGGATCACTGCCATGTCCCTCATGAGCTTCATCAAGAAGCAGTTCATCGACATCATCGAGTGGGTCGAGCCCGGCGACGGCCTGCTGGCCTGGCGCTACCCGGCCACCGACCGCGAGATCCAGTACGGCGCCGCGCTGGTGGTGCGCGAGTCGCAGGTGGCGGTGTTCGTCAACGAAGGCCAGGTGGCCGACGTGTTCGGCCCCGGCACCCACAAGCTGGTCACCCAGACCCTGCCGGTGCTGACCTATCTGAAGCACTGGGACAAGCTGTTCGAGAGCCCGTTCAAGAGCGACGTCTACTTCTTCAGCACCCGCCAGCAGATCGACCAGCGCTGGGGCACGACCCAGCCTGTGACGCTGCGCGACCCGGATTTCGGCGCCGTGCGCCTGCGCGCCTTCGGCAACTACGCCTACCACCTGGCGGATGCCAAGGCCTTCCACAGCGCCGTGTCGGGCACCCGCGAGCGCTACGGTGTGGCCGAGCTCGACGGCCAGCTGCGCGCCCTCTTGCTGCAGCACATCAGCGACGCGGTGGGCTCGGCCGGCATTCCCTTCCTTGACCTGGCGGCGAACCAGGTCGAGTTCGCCGCCCAGCTGTGCAGCGCCGCGGCGCCCGAGTTCGCCAAGCTCGGCCTGATGCTCGACAGCGTGACGGTGCAGAACCTGTCGCTGCCCGAGGAGCTGCAGAAGCTGCTCGACCAGCGCATCGGCATGGGCATGGTCGGCCAGGACATGAACCGCTTCATGCAGTACCAGACGGCCCAGGCCATCCCCAAGCTGGCCGAAGGCGTGGGCAGCGGCAGCGGCGGCGGTGGCGGTGGCGGGGGCGGCAGCGTGGCCGGCGACGCCATGGGCCTGGGCGCCGGCCTGGCGCTGGGCCAGGTGCTGGCGCACAACCTGGCCCAGGGCCTGCAGGGCGCCGCGCCGGGGGGCGCGCTACCGCCGGCAACGCAGAACGTTGCAGCGCCAGCCGCGGCGCCCGCCGGCATGTCGCCCGACCAGGTGATGGCGACACTGGAAAAGCTCGGCGACCTGAAGGCCAAGGGCATCCTGACCGACGAGGAATTCGCCGCCAAGAAGACCGAGCTGCTCAAAAAGCTGGTCTGAGCGCGGCCGCACGGCTCGCCGGCCCGGCTGCGCCGGGCTGACGCCAGCGCCGGACCGGACCGGTCCGGCCCGGTCCGCACCCGTCCCGCCCCCTAACTCCCCGCCCGACGTCCTGCCATCTTGACGCCCCCTGCCCCGCAACGCGCCTGGCGCGCGGCCTGCCCGAACTGCGGCGCGCCGGTGGAATTCGCCTCGGCGGCGTCGCCCGTCGCGGTGTGCAGCTTTTGCCGCAGCACGCTGGCGCGCGAGGGCCAGGCGCTGCGCCGCATCGGCCACAGCGCCGAACTGTTCGACGACCACAGCCCGCTGCAGCTCGGCGCCGCCGGGCGCTGGCAGGGCGTGGCCTTCAGCGTCGTCGGCCGGCTGCAGCTGCGCTACGACCAGGGCAGCTGGAACGAGTGGCATGTGCTGTTCGAGAGTGGCCGCGGCGCCTGGCTGTCGGAGGACAACGGCCGCCACGTCATCAGCGTCGACGCCCCGGCGCCGCCTGACCTGCCGCGACTCGACGGGTTGCCGGCCGTGGGCACGGCACTGCGGCTGGGCGACACACGCTGGGACATCGCCTCGGTCACGCGCGCACGTATCGCTGCGGCCGAGGGCGAGCTGCCCTGGGCGCCGCTGCTGGAGCGCGACATCACCCTGGTCGACCTGCGCAACCCCGCCGGCGAGGTCGCGACCGCCGACTACACCGACCCGCTGCGCCCGCGCTGGGCTGTCGGGCGCAGCGTGGCCCTGGGCGAGCTGGCGCTCACCGGCCTGCGTGTAGCCAGCGACAAGACGCTGGCGGCACGCGGCGTCGAATGCCCCAGCTGCGGCAGCGCCCTGGAGATTCGGCTGGACAGCACGCGCTCCATCACCTGCCACCAGTGCAAGGCGGTGGTGGACGTGTCCGGCGGCGTCGGCGCCGACCTGGCCTTCTACGCCCAGGACAACCCGGATGTCGATGGCGCCCAGCCCCAGCTGCCGCTGGGCGCCAGTGCAAGCATGGCCCTGGGCGGGCCGGCGACTGACTGGCAGGTGGTGGGTTACGTCGTGCGCTGCGAGACCGAGGACGGCACAGACGACGGCGAAGGCGAGCAGGCCTTCTGGCGCGAATACCTGCTGTATTCACGCAGCACCGGCTTTGCCTTCCTGGTCGACGCCGAGGATGGCTGGAGCTGGACCGTACCGCTCACCGGTGCGCCGCAGACCGCCGGTGACACGGCGCTGTGGCAGGGCCGCAGCTACACCAGGCTCTATGGCTATGGCGGCAGCATCGTCTACGTGGCGGGCGAGTTCTACTGGACGCTGGAGCGTGGCCAGACCACCCGCAACGTCGACTACGCCAACGGCCGCTACCGGCTCAACCGCGAGCAGACCGGCCAGGAGGTGACCTGGTCGGCCGGCCAGACCCTGCAAGCCGACGAGGTCGCCCGGGCCTTCAAGCTGCCCCCCGATCGGCATGCCGCGCTGCGGCGCGACGCTGCGGCCTTCAGCGGGGGTGGAGCACTCAAGGGCGGCCTCGGCGGCTGGGGCCCCGGGTCGATCAGCGACTGGTTGTCCGGCCGCTGGTTCGCCATCGTCGTCATGCTGTTCATGCTGGTGTTCGCGCTGCGCGACTGCAGCGACGATGGCTGCGAAGAATTGCGCCAGGTATGGGGCCCCGACAGCCCGGAGGTCAAGCAATGCCTGCGCGACCGTGCCAGCGGCATCAGCCGCAGCAGCCGCTCCAGTGGCAGCAGCTGGGGCGGCTACGGCTCGGGCGGCGGAGGACACAAATGACACGGCCGCCGCTCACGCCCA
Organism: Pseudomonadota bacterium; assembly: GCA_041169165.1. Classification (GTDB taxonomy): domain Bacteria; phylum Pseudomonadota; class Gammaproteobacteria; order Burkholderiales; family Burkholderiaceae_C; genus Sphaerotilus. Next base: position 48,213 of record JBEEJN010000025.1, on the reverse strand, counting down.
CGCCCTCGCCCACGCTCCCTGACCATCCAGCACGCTGCGCGCCCGCGCCCACCCACCCCTCGCGGAGAACCCCATGACAGGCATCGAATGGCTCAAACCCGGCGTCTTCTTCGGCTCGGCGCTCTATGCCCTCATGGGCGTGGTGGTGTTCTGGCTCTGCTTCGTCGTCATCGACAAGCTCACGCCCTACGACCTGTGGGCCGAGATCGTCGAGAAGAAGAACGTCGCCCTGGCCATCGTGGTGGGCGCGATGTGCATCGCCATCGGCCTGATCGTGTCGGCGGCGGTACACGGCTGAGGACGCCGCGGTGGCCTTGATACCGGACCCGGCCGCCACCACCGTCCAGGGCAACGAGGCCACGCCCCACATCGAGCCGGCCGAGGTCGCGCTGCTCGCCTCGGTCTTCATCGTCGCCGCCTGTGGACTACTCTACGAGCTGGTGGCCGGCACGCTGGCGAGCTGGCTGCTGGGCGACTCGGTGCTGCAGTTCAGCACCATCATCGGCGTCTACCTGTTCGCCATGGGGCTAGGCTCCTGGCTGAGCCGCTTTGTCGAACGCCAGCTGGTGGCGACCTTTCTGCGCGTGGAGCTGCTGGTGGGCGGCGTGGGCGGGCTGATGCCGGCAGCGCTCTTCGTGTCGCACAACCTGCTGCACGAGGTGGCGGGCGGCGGCGCACCCTTTCGTGCCCTGCTCTACGCCCTGGTGCTGCTCGTCGGTGCCCTGGTGGGGCTGGAGATTCCGCTGGTGATGCGCATCCTGAAGTCGCACTTCCGCCAGCGCTGGCAGCTCGCCGAACTGGTGTCGCAGGTGCTGACCTTCGACTACCTGGGCGCCCTGGTGGTGGCGGTGGCCTTTCCGCTCGTGCTGCTGCCGCAGCTGGGGCTGATCCGCACCGGCATCGTCTTCGGCCTCATGAACGTGGGCGTGGCGACCTGGGCGCTGTGGCTGTTCCGCGCCGAGCTGCGCGGCCTGGGCGGCCATGCCCTGGCCTGTGTCGGCACGGCCGGCGTGCTGTGCGGCGCGGCGCTGGCGGCCGACGATCTCACCACCTGGGCCGAGGACCGCTTTTACGGTGAACGCATCGTGCACGCCGCCAGCAGCGACTACCAGCGTGTGGTGGTCACCGCCGGTGCCTCGGGCCATGTGCGGCTGTTCCTCAATGGCAACCTGCAGTTCAGCAGCAGCGACGAATACCGCTATCACGAGGCCCTGGTGCACCCGGCCATGGCGGCCCAGGGCGCGCCGAAGAAGGTGGCCATCCTGGGCGGCGGCGACGGCCTGGCGCTGCGCGAGGTGCTGAAGTACCCGAGCGTGCAGCAGGTGACGCTGGTCGAACTGGATCCGCACATGACCCGCCTGTTCGCCACCGAGCCGCTGCTGCGCCGGCTCAACCACAACGCCTTCGATGCACCGAAGCTCAATGTCGTCAACGCCGACGCCTTCACCTGGCTGGAAAGCCACGACGAGGTGTTCGACGTCATCATCATCGACTTTCCCGACCCCAGCAATTTCGCCCTCGGCAAGCTCTACACCACCAGCTTCTACAGCCTGGTGGACCGCCATCTGGCCGCCGGCGGCTACGCCGTGGTGCAGACCACCTCGCCGCTGCTGGCGCGGCGCAGCTACTGGACCGTGGCCGCCACGCTCGAAGCCGTGGGCCTGACGGTGACGCCCTACCACGCCCATGTGCCCAGCTTCGGCGAATGGGGTTTTCTGATCGCCGGCCGGCGACCCTGGCGCCAGCCCGCACAGCTGCCCGAGGGCCTGCGTTTCCTCACCCCGGCCGGCCTGGCGGCGCTGCTGGACTTTGCGCCCGACATGGCGCGTGTGCCGGCCCAGGCCAACCGCCTCTCGAATCAGGTGCTGGTGCAGCTGTTCGAGGAGGAATGGGGCCGGGTGCGCCGGTGAGTGCGCCACGCGTCCCTGGTCCGGCCCGATTCAGCCGGCGCACCCTGCTCGGCGCTGCGCCGCCCTTGATGCTGGGGGCACTGGGCGCGGGCTGCGGGCAACACGCGACGCCCGCCTGGGACGGCGGCTGGGTGGACGCGGCGCACGAACGCGGCCACCTGCTGCGCCCGGACGCCAGCACAAGCGCGGGCAGCACAGCCGCGAGCCGAGGCGCAAAAGCAGCAGCCCCGCAGCGCTGCAGCGTCGCCATCGTCGGCGCCGGCGTGGCCGGCCTGGCGGCAGCGCGGGCGCTGCTGAGCGCCGGCATCGATGACCTTCGCGTCTTCGAGCTGGAGGACGAAGCCGGCGGCAATGCGCGTGGCCATGTCATGGGCGGCATGGCCTGCCCGCTCGGTGCGCATTACCTGCCGCTGCCGGGGCCGCAGGCGCACGAGGTGGCCGAGCTGCTGCACGAGCTGGGCCTGTTGCGCCACGAGCTGGGCCGCACGCTGGCGGACGAGCGCCACCTCTGCCACAGCCCGCAGGAGCGGCTGTGGCGCGCCGGCCTGTGGACCGAGGGCCTGCTGCCACATGCCGAGCCGGGCTCGGCCGCCCAGGCGCAGTACCAGCGTTTTGCCGGCCTGGTCGCCGACACCTCGCGTCGGCTGGCTTTTGCCCTGCCCAGCCGCCGCGCCGGCTGGACGGCCGGCCATGCCGCCCTCGACGCCATCCCCTTTGCCGACTGGCTGGGCCGCCAGGGCCTGGATGACCCCGGCCTGCGCTGGTACCTGGACTACGCCTGCCGCGACGACTACGGCGCCGGCAGCGCCAGCGTCTCGGCCTGGGCCGGGCTGCACTACTTTGCCAGCCGGCACGGTTTTCAAGCCCCCGGCGGCGCGGGCGGCGGTCGAGGTGGGGACCTCGACGACGGCGGGCACGACGTGGGCGTCTTCACCTGGCCCGAGGGCAACGCCTGGCTGACGCACCGGCTGGCCGCGCCGCTGGGCAAGGCGCGGCTGCGCACCGGCGCGGTGGTGCGGCGCGTCGAGGCCCTGCGCCATGGCGTGGAGATCGAGCTGTGGAACGTCCAGCATGAGCAGGCCGAACGCTGGCTGGCGCAGCAGGTGGTCGTGGCCCTGCCGCTGCCTGTGGCCATGCGCGTGGTGGCCCGGCCGCCGGTAGCACTCGTGCACGCCGCGGCGGGTGTGACACACGCGCCCTGGCTGGTGGCCAACCTGCAGCTGGACAGCCCGCTGACCGACAAGCCCGGCGCGCCGCCCTCCTGGGACAACGTGCTGCAAGGCGGTGCCGCCGCTGCCCTGGGCTATGTCGACGCCATGCACCAGAGCACCCGCCCCGTGGCCGGCCCCACGGTGCTGACCGCCTACTGGGCGCTGGGTGATGGCGACCGCGCCTCTGTCGCGCGCCAGCGCTCCGCCCTGCTGGGCGAGCCCTGGCGCGTCTGGGCCGACCGGGTGGTGGCCGACCTGGCACGTGCCCACCCGGATCTGCCGCACAAGCTCGCACGGGTGGACCTGATGCGCTACGGCCACGCCATGAGCATCCCGGCGCCCGGCGTGCGCGGCAGCGCGGCGCTGGCGGCCCTGGCCGCGCCGCAGCCGGGGCGCATCCAGTACGCCCACGCCGACCTGGCGGGCTATTCGGTGTTCGAGGAGGCCTACACCCTGGGCATTGCGGCCGGGCGGACGGCGGCGGCCCGGCTGCGCAGCGGCTGAGGCCGTCAGGCGGGTTCAGTGCTGCTCAGCGCTGTTCAGCGCTGCGTGTCCACGCGGCGCAGGCAATGCTGCAGATGCTGCTGCGCGGGCTTGAAGGCGGCGACGAGTTCGTCGAGCAGCTGCTGCGCCGCCGCCGCGTTGTCGCGGCCGAGGTTGCAGACAAACACGTCCAGCGTCACCACGCCGCGCTCGGGCCAGGTGTGCACCGCCAGATGGGATTCGGCCAGCAGGACCATGCCGGTCACGCCACCCGGCGGCGGAAAGGCATGGAACAGCTCGCCCACCGGCGTGAGCCCGGCCGCACGCACCGCCTGCAGGCACAGCTCGCGCAGGGCCTGCGGCCGGGTCATGGCCGGCAGTTCGGGCCGGCAGCCCTGCAGGTCGGCCAGGTGGTGGTGGCCGCTGGTCGGCAGCACCGCAGCAGCGCCAGCCTGCCCGCTCAGCCCAGCGCCTTGCGCGCGTTGCCGAACATGCGCTGCCAGGGGCTGGCGGCCGCCAGTTCGCCGCTGGTCCAGCTCATCTGGGCGTTGCGGAAGACGCGCTCGGGGTGGGGCATGAGCACGGTGTAGCGGCCGTCGGCCGTGGTCACCGAAGTCAGGCCTCCAGGGCTGCCGTTGGGGTTGGCCGGGTAGGCCTCGGTGGGCCGGCCCTGGCTGTCGACGAAACGCATGGCGGGCACCACCTTGGCGGCATCGCCCCGTTGCGAGAAGTCGGCAAACCCTTCACCGTGTGCCACGGCGATGGGCAACCGGCTGCCGGCCATGCCGGTGAAGAAGACCGAGGGGCTGTCCAGCACCTCGACCTGGCTGTAGCGCGCCTCGAACTGCTCGCTCTTGTTGCGCGTGAAGCGCGGCCAGGCCTCGGCACCCGGGATGATGGGCGCCAGCGCCGCCATCATCTGGCAGCCGTTGCACACGCCCAGGGCCAGGGTGTCGCGCCGCGCGAAGAAAGCCTGGAACTGCTCGGCCAGGCGAGGGTTGAACATGATGGAGCGCGCCCAGCCTTCGCCGGCACCCAGCGTGTCGCCGTAGCTGAAGCCGCCGCAGGCGACGAAGGCGGCAAAACCGGCCAGGTCGGCGCGGCCCTGCTGCAGGTCGGTCATGTGCACGTCCACGCTCTCGAAGCCGGCCTGGGCCATGGCGTAGGCCATCTCCAGGTGGCTGTTCACGCCCTGCTCGCGCAGGATGGCCACGCGCGGCCGGGCCAGGTTCAGGAAGGGCGCGGCCACGTCGACCTTGGGGTCGAAGCTGGGGCGCACCACCAGGCCGCCGTCCTCGGGGCTGCCGGCGGCAGCGTGTTCACTCGCCGCGCACTCGGGGTTGTCGCGCAGCAGGGCGATCTGGTGGCTGACCTCGTCCCAGGCCTGCTGCAGCTGCTGCAGCGGCGCGGCGTAGACCTTCTTGGCGTCGCGCCAGACCTCAATCTGACCGCTGGTGTTGGGCTTGCCGATCACATGGCTGTGGCGCGACAGGCCGTGCTTGCGCAGCACCGCCATCGTGCTGTCGCGCTCGGCGGCAGGCACCTGCAGCACCACGCCGAGTTCCTCGTTGAACAGCGCCTGCAGCGTCAACTCGTTGCGGCGCTCGCCCACCTGGCCGGCCCAGTTCTTGGAATCGCCGAAGTCGGCGCGGCTGTCGCTGATGCCGTCGCCTTCGGTGACCAGCATGTCGACGTTCAGGCTCACGCCCATGTGGCCGGCGAAGGCCATTTCGCACACCGTCGCCCACAGGCCGCCGTCGCTGCGGTCGTGGTACGCCAGCAGGTGGCCGCCGGCGCGCAGCTCGTTCACCGCGGCAAAGGTGGCCTTGAGCGCGGCCGGGTCGTCGAGATCAGGCACCGTGTCGCCGAAACGGTTCAGGGTCTGGGCCAGGATGGAGCCGCCCATGCGGCGCCTGGCCTGGCCCAGGTCGATCAGGATGAGTGTGGTGTCTCCGGCCTGCAACTGCGGGGTGAGCGTACCGGCCACGCTGTCCAGCGAGGCAAAGGCGGTGACGATGAGCGACACTGGCGCCACCACCGAGCGCTGCTCGCCGCTGGCCTCGTCCTTCCAGCGCGTGCGCATGGACAGGCTGTCCTTGCCCACCGGGATGCCCACGCCCAGGGCCGGGCACAGCTCCATGCCCACGGCCTTCACCGTGTCGTAGAGCGCAGCGTCCTCGCCCGCCTCGCCGCAGGCGGCCATCCAGTTGGCGCTGAGCTTGACGCGGTCGAGCGTGACCGGTGCGGCCAGCAGATTAGTCAGCGCCTCGCCCACCGCCATGCGACCCGAGGCGGGTGCGTCCAGCGCGGCCAGGGGCGAACGTTCACCCATGCTCATGGCCTCACCGGCCAGGCCGGCGTAGTCGGCCAGGGTGACGGCGCAATCGGCCACCGGCACCTGCCAGGGGCCGACCATCTGGTCGCGGTGGCTGAGGCCGCCGACGGTACGGTCACCGATGGTGATGAGAAAGCGCTTGCTCGCCACCGTCGGGTGGCGCAGCACGGCGGTGGCCGCATCGGCCAGCGACACGCCAGTGACGTCCAGCCGGGCTTCGCTGCGCTGCACACGCGCCACATCCCGCACCATGCGCGGCGGCTTGCCCAGCAGCACCTCCATGGGCATGTCGATGACACGTTCGGCGGGCTTGTCGGCGCTGGCCGGCGCTTCGAGGACGAGTTCGGCCGCGTCGGTCGCCACACCCACCACGGCGATGGGGCAGCGCTCACGGTCGGCCAGGGCCTGGAAACGCGCCAGCGATTCGGGCGCGATGGCCAGCACATAACGCTCCTGGCTCTCGTTGCACCAGATCTCCTTGGGCGCCAGGCCGCTTTCCTCCAGCGGCACCTGGCTGAGGTCGAAACGCGCGCCCTTGCCCGCACCGTCCACCAGTTCGGGGAAGGCGTTGCTGATGCCGCCCGCGCCGACGTCGTGAATGGCCAGAATGGGGTTGTCGTCACCGAGCGCCCAGCACTGGTTGATGAGCTCCTGCGCCCGGCGCTGGATCTCGGGGTTGCCACGCTGCACCGAGTCGAAATCGAGCGCCGCGCTGTTGCTGCCTGCCGCCATGGAACTGGCCGCGCCGCCACCCATGCCGATGCGCATGCCCGGGCCACCCACCTGCACCAGCAGCGTGCCGGCGCCGAAGGGGATCTTGTGCGTCAGCCCGGCCGTGATCTGGCCCAGGCCGCCGGCGATCATGATGGGCTTGTGGTAGCCGCGGCGCAGACCCGCCACGTCCATCTCGAAGACGCGGAAGTAGCCGGCCAGGTTGGGCCGGCCGAACTCGTTGTTGAAGGCCGCGCCGCCCAGCGGGCCGTCGATCATGATCTGCAAGGGGCTGGCGATGTGCTCGGGCTTGCCGACGCCGCCGGCTTCCCAGGCTTCGCTCAGGCCCGGCAGGTGCAGATGGCTGACGGTGAAGCCGGTGAGGCCGGCCTTGGGGCGCGAGCCGCGGCCGGTCGCACCTTCGTCGCGGATTTCGCCGCCCGCGCCGGTCGAGGCGCCGGCAAAGGGCGAGATGGCGGTCGGGTGGTTGTGGGTCTCCACCTTCATCAGCACATGGGCGGTTTCGGCGCGTTTGGCGTAGACCGGCGCGGCGTTCTCGCCGCCCAATCCTTCACCATACGCGGCCACCCAGCGCTCAATCGCCGTGCCCTGCATCACCGCGGCGTTGTCGCTGTAGGCCACCACGCTGCGGCCAGCCTGGGTCTCGGCCGCCAGCTTCTCGGTGTGGCGGATCATGCCGAACATGGACAGCGGCTGCTTCTGGCCGTCGATGACGAAGTCGGCGTTGAAGATCTTGTGCCGGCAGTGCTCGCTGTTGGCCTGGGCAAACATCATCAGCTCGACGTCGCTGGGGTTGCGGCCGAGGCCCTTGAAGGCGTTCACCAGGTAGTCGATCTCGTCGTCAGACAGCGCCAGGCCCCAGCGTGTGTTGGCGTCCACCAGAGCGGCGCGGCCGCTGTCCAGCACGTCCACGTGTTCCAGCGGCGCGGCGTCCTGCTCGTCGAACAGGGCGCGCGCGGCCTCATGGTCGAAGGCGACCGATTCGGTCATGCGGTCGTGCAGCAGGGCGGCCAGGGCCTGTTGCGTCTCGGCCGGCACCGGTTTACTTGCACCGCGCACCTTGTCCAGCAGGCTGTCGACCAGGCCGCTCCTGAGCACGAGGTGGTATTCGGTGACACGCTCGACCCGGTGCAGCGCGGCGATGCCGCAGTTGTGCGCGATGTCGGTGGCCTTGCTCGCCCAGGGCGACACGGTGCCCAGGCGCGGCATGACCAGGATGGCGAGCTGCTCACCCTCGCCCGCCGCCTCGGCCGGGTCGCCATAGGTGAGCAGTTGCGCCAGGCGGTCCTGCGTCGCGCCGTCCAGCGCCGTGTCGCTCCACACCCAGTGGACATGACGGGCGCTCACGGCGGCGATGCGCGGCTCGATCGCCTGCAGCCTGGGCAGCAGCGCCTGGGCGCGAAAGGCCGACAAGGCCTTGCCGCCCTCGAAGGACACCAGATGTTTGGCGACGTGGACAACTGAGGCGGCAGCTTGATGAGGGGCGGTCATGCGGGCTCGCAGGGCAAGGCGCTGCGCAGGTGACGATGAAAAAAAGAAAAACCCGGCGGGTCGGTCGACAAGTCCGTGCGGGTTGGGGAAGTCCCGAATTTTAGGCTGCCGCGCTGCCGGGACCGCCGGTCGTGACCTTGTACTCATCCGCAGCTGCGCCGGGGTCGCGCGGCGCGACCACCCGGCGCGCCGACTTGCTCGGGGATAATCGCGTGATGGGAATCACCATCAAGACGCCTTCCGACATCGAAGGCATGCGCCTGGCCTGCCGCCTAGCGGCCGAAGTGCTGGACTACCTGACGCCGCACGTCGTGCCCGGCGTCACCACCAACCATCTGGACAAGCTGGCGCACGACTACATCGTCGATGTGCAGGGCGCCGTGCCGGCGCCGCTGAACTACGCGCCACCGGGCTACACGCCCTACCCCAAATCGATCTGCACCTCGATCAACCAGCAGGTCTGCCACGGCATACCCAGCGAGCGTGAGTTGAAGAGTGGTGACATCGTCAACCTGGACATCACCGTCATCAAGAACGGCTGGCACGGCGACACCAGCCGAATGTTCATCGTCGGCGAAGGCTCGATCGCCGCCAAGCGGCTGTGCGGCCTGACCTATGACGCGATGTGGAAGGGCATTGCCAAGGTGAAGCCCGGCATCAAGCTCGGCGACATCGGTCATGCCATTCAGCTCTTCGTCGAGAACCAGGGCCTGTCGGTGGTGCGCGAGTTCTGCGGTCACGGCATCGGTCGCAAGTTCCACGAGGAACCGCAGGTGCTGCACTATGGCCGCCCCGGCACGCTCGAGACCTTGCAGACCGGCATGTGTTTCACCATCGAGCCCATGGTGAACGCCGGCCGGCGCGAGATCAAGGAAGCCGGTGACGGCTGGACCATCGTCACCAAGGACCGTTCCTTGTCCGCGCAATGGGAACACACGGTGCTGGTCACCGAGACCGGCTACGAGGTGCTCACCTTGTCGGCCGGCAGCCCGCCTCCGCCGCCCTTCATCGCGCCCCCGACGGCCGCTGCGGCCACCCAGGGCTGAATCCGACCACTACATGCCCGATTCCGCTACCGCCGGCCTGACAGCACCCGCCGCACCCGACGGCGCCCCGATCACCCTGGCTGACCTGCGCAAGCGTCAGCGCGAGGGTCGTGGTGTGTTGATCGAACGCTTCAAGACCGGCCAGGCCACGGCCGCGGCAGCCACCCGGCTGGTGCGCGGGCTGGCCCGCCATGTGGACGAGGTGCTGGCGCAGTTGTGGGCGCTGCAGCACATGCCGGCCGGCATGGCGCTGGTGGCGGTGGGCGGGTACGGGCGCGGCGAACTGTTCCCCTATTCCGACGTGGACGTGCTGCTGCTCGTGCCGCCGGAGCTGGATGTGCAGGCTAGCCCGGCCGGCAGCGGCAGCAGCAACGGCGACGATGCAGCGCCGGCTGCGCCTGACAACGACAAGGATCAGGCCACCCGGGCGGCGATCGAGGGCTTCATCACCGCCTGCTGGGACATCGGGCTGGAGATCGGGTCGAGCGTGCGCAGCGTGGCCGACTGCGTGCGCGAGGCGCAGGGCGACCTGACGGTGCAGACGGCGATGCTGGAGTCGCGCCGGATAGCCGGTCATGCCAAGCTGTACGCGCAGTTCCGCCAACGCACCGCCGAGGTGATGGACGCCGCCGCGTTCCTGCGCTCCAAGGCGCTGGAGATGCGCCAGCGCCACGTGAAATACGAGGACACGCCCTATTCGCTCGAACCCAACTGCAAGGAAAGCCCGGGCGGCCTGCGTGACCTGCAGGTCGTGTTGTGGGTGGCCTCGGCGGCCGGCCTGGGCCACAGCTGGGCCGAACTCGCCGCCAAGGGCCTGATCACCAGGTTCGAGGTCGCACAACTGCACCGCAACGAAGGCCTGCTGCGCCTCATCCGCGCCCGATTGCACGGGGTGGCCGGCCGCCGCGAGGACCGCCTCGTGTTCGACCTGCAGACCGCCGTGGCGGAGAGCTTCGGCTATGTCTCGACGCCCGAACGGCGCGCCAGCGAAGCGCTCATGCGGCGCTACTACTGGGCCGCCAAGGCGGTGAGCCAGCTCAACCAGATCCTGCTGCTCAACATCGAGGAAGTGGTGGCGGGTTCGCAGAACGCGCCCATGCGGCCGATCGACGAGCGCTTCTTCGACCGCGCCGGCATGCTCGAAGTGGCGAGCGACGACCTGTACGAGCGCGACCCGCACGCGATCCTGGACACCTTCCGGGTCTTTGCCCGGTCGGTGGGCATCACCGGCCTGTCGGTACGCACCCTGCGAGCGCTGTACAACGCGCGCAGCCTGATGGACGCGAAGTTCCGCGCCGACCCCGAGAACCGGCGCATCTTCATGGACATCCTCAGCCAGCCCCAGGGTCAGACCCACGCGCTGCGGCTGATGAACCAGACCTCGGTGCTCGGGCGTTACCTGTGGGTGTTTCGCCGCATCGTCGGCCAGATGCAGCACGACCTGTTCCACGTCTACACCGTGGACCAGCACATCCTCATGGTCGTGCGCAACATGCGGCGCTTCTTCATCCCCGAACACACGCACGAATACCCGTTCTGCTCGGGCCTGGCGGCGCAGTGGGACAAGCCCTGGATCCTGTACCTCGCCGCCCTCTTCCATGATGTGGCCAAGGGCCGCGGCGGTGACCATTCGCAGCTGGGCGCGGGGGAGGTCAGACGTTTCTGTCGCGACCACAACATCGAGCGCGAGGATGCCAGGCTGGTCGAGTTCGCGGTGGCCGAACACCTCACGATGTCGCACGTGGCGCAAAAGGAGGACCTGTCCGACCCCGACGTGATCGCCGCCTTTGCCCAGCGCGTGCGTGACCCGCGCCGCCTCACCGCGCTGTATCTGCTCACCGTGGCCGACATCCGCGGCACCAGCCCCAAGGTGTGGAACGCCTGGAAGGGCAAGCTGCTCGAGGACCTGTACCGCGCGACGCTGCGTGCGCTGGGCGGTGCGCGGCCCAATATGGACGCCGAGACCGAACACAAGCGCCTGGAGGCTCGCCAGATGCTGGCCCTGCATTCCATGCTGCCCGGCGCCGAGGACACCTTGTGGAAGACGCTCGACCTGAACTACTTTGCGCGCCATGACAGCGGCGAGATCGCCTGGCATGCGCGCGCCCTCAATCGCAAGGTCGACGCCAAGGGGCCGGTCGTCAACGCGCGAATCTCTCCCGTCGGTGAAGGCCTGCAGGTGCTGGTCTACGTGCCCGACCAGCGCGACCTGTTCGCGCGCATCTGCGGCTACTTCGACAGCGCCCAGTTCAGCATCCTGGACGCCCGCGTACACACCACCCGCGCCGGTTATGCCCTGGACACCTTCCAGGTCGTGACGCCGCTGTTCGACCAGCCTTACCGCGACCTCATCGCCCTGGTGGAGCACAACCTGACGCAGGCCCTGACCCACCAGAGTGCCTTGCCCGAACCCAGCCGAGGCCGCCTGTCGCGGCGGGTGAAGTCCTTTCCGGTCACGCCGCGGGTGCAGTTGCGACCGGACGAACGTGCTCAGCGTTGGTTGCTCTCGGTCTCGGCGAGCGATCGCTCCGGTCTGCTCTACTGCATCGCTCGCGTCATGGCGCAATACAGCATCAACCTGCAACTGGCCAAGATCAGCACCCTGGGTGAGCGGGTGGAAGACACCTTTCTGGTCGACGGCGCTGCGCTGCAGAACAACCGCCAACAGCTCGAATTCGAGTCCCGGCTGCTGGACGCGATCGCCTGAACAGGGCGACTCACGCAGGCCTCTGACCACCGGACCGGCGTGGCCGGTCTTTTCAGGTCAGGCCGCGACGGTTCGGTCCGGGGCGCGCTCAAACACCGCGATCGACTCGACGTGGGCGGTGTGCGGAAACATGTTCACCGCACCGGCGGCAACGCAGCGATAGCCCGCCTGGTGGACGAGCAGGCCGGCATCGCGTGCCAGGGTGGCCGGATTGCAGCTGACGTAGACGATGCGCCGAGGTGGCTGCCAGGCCAGCGTGGCCGCGCTCAGCGGTTTGGCAGGGGCAACGGGCGCCGGCGCGGACGACACGTCGGCGGCGTCGGTCGCGCCGGCCAGCGTCGCTTCGTCCACGGTCGCCGCGGCTGTTGTTCCACCGGCCAGCTTGAGCCGGGCCTGGTGATGGTCGGCCAGCGCCTTGGCCAGCGCAAACGCACCCTCACGCGGCGGGTCGACCAGCCAGCGCGCCGCCTCGCCGTATGCGGCCAGGTCATTGGCGTCGAGCTCGAAGAGATTGCGCGCCGCAAAGCTCGTGTTGGCCGCCAGGCCGTTGAGCGCAGCGTTGTCGCGCGCGCGCTGCACCAGCGTCTCGCTGCCCTCGATGCCCAGCACCTCGCGCGCCTGGGTGGCGATGGGCAGGGTGAAGTTGCCCAGGCCGCAGAACCAGTCGATGACACGTTCGTGCTGCCTTGCCTGCAGCAGACCCAGGGCGCGCGCCACCAGCACGCGGTTGATGTGGTGGTTGACCTGGGTGAAGTCGGTCGGCTTGAACGGCATGGTGACGCCGAACTCGGGCAGGCCGTAGGCCAGCTTGTCAGCATCGGCCGGGTCGAGCAGATGCACCGTGTCCGGCCCCTTGGGCTGCAGCCACCAGCTCACGCCGTGCTCGGCCGCAAAGGCGCGCAGCAGGCCGACATCCTTGGCCGACAAGGGCTCCAGATGCCGCACCACCAGGGCGGTGACGATGCCCTGCGGCGATTCGCCGATGGCCAGTTCGATCTGCGGCAGGGTCTCGCGGGCGTCCATCGCCGCAATGAGCGCACGCAGCGGCAGCAGCAGGGCGCTGACATGCGGCGGCAGGATGGCGCACACGCTCATGTCGGCGACGTAGCGCGACTTGCGTTCATGAAAGCCCACCAGCACCACGCCCTTCTTGGCCACCCAGCGCACCGACAGGCGGGCGCGGTAACGATAGCCCCAGGCCGGCCCTTCGATCGGCCGCATGACACGTTCGGCCCTGACCTTGCCCAGGTGCCAGAGGTTGTCCTCCAGCGTGCGCTGCTTGACCGCGACCTGCGCCGCCACCTGCAGATGCTGCATCTTGCAGCCGCCGCAGGCCCCCGCATGCAGGCCGAAGTGCGGGCAGCCCGGACGCACGCGTTGCGAGCTCTCGCGGTGGATCTGCACCAGCGCTGCCTGTTCCCAGCTCTTCTTGCCGCGCAGGCTGCGTGCACTGACCCGTTCGCCAGGCAGTGCACCTTCGACGAAAACGACCTTGCCGTCGTCCTTGCGCGCCACGCCCTGGGCGTCCAGATCAAGCGAGACGATCTGCAGTTGGAGGAGGTCTGAACTCATCGGATGGTTGTCGGTGCTGGCCCTAGGTCGAGCCGGCCGGGTCGAGCGAGCCGACGCGACCTCAAGTGGCGGCCTGGCGCCGGGCTCAGCGCCCGGGCAGGACCCGGGTCGGGTCGATGGGTTTGCCCTTGCGGCGGATCTCAAAGTGCAGCTGCACCCGCTCAGCGTCGCTCGACCCCATCTCGGCGATCTTCTGGCCGCGACGCACCGGCTGATCCTCCTTCACCAGCAGCGCCTGGTTGTGCGCGTAGGCCGTGAGGTAGGTGTCGTTGTGCTTGATGATGATGAGATTGCCGTAGCCGCGCAGGCCCGACCCGGCATAGACCACCCGGCCGTCGGCCGCCGCCATCACCGGCTCGCCGGCCTTGCCGGCGATCGCCACGCCCTTGTTGCGCGTCTCGTCAAAACTCGATACCAGCGGCCCCTGGGCCGGCCAGGCCCAGGACATCTCGTCGTCGGCCTCGCGCGTCGCCACGGGTGCCGCGGCAGCTGGCGTCGCTTGCGCCGCAGTGGCGGCGGCGACCGGGCTGACCGTGGTCGGACTGGCCGAGGCGGGCGCCGGAGCAGCCGCCGCCGGTGCCGCAGCGGCCGACGCCGGCTTGGCCTCAGGCGCACGCGTTTCGATGCGGCTGAGCACGATGGGACGCACTGTCGTGGCCATGGCGTCCTGACCGGGCGGGAGCACACGCAGCACCTGACCCACCTCGATCAGGTTGGGGTTGTCCAGGTTGTTCCAGCGCTGGATGTCGCGCCAGTTCTGCCCGGTTTCCAGGCCGACGCGGATGAGCGTGTCGCCCGGGCGCACGGTGTAGTAGCCGCTGCGCCCGGCATATTCGGCGTTCGATACGGTGGCCGGCGCCGGCGCCGTTGGCCGGGGCGTTTCCACCAGCGGCGGCGGGGTCACGGGTCGCAGGACGTTGCTGCGGTCCTCGACCGGTGCCTTGTTGCGTGGCAAGCCGCAACCGGCCAAGGCGCTGCCGAGCACGCAGGCGAGCAGCAGCAGGCGGATCAGGCGGGCGCGGGAGGGCAGCGGTGGTGCGGAGTCGAACGTGAGCGGGTCGACGGTCGTCATGGATGGGGTGCGGGCGGGCAGCTTGTGCAGGCAAGGCGTACGGCCACACTTGCGATCAACCATGCCTTGAGTCATTGACGCCGGATTGTAGGGGGACGAAACGCACGCTCTCGAGCGTCTGCTGCACCAGCGTGGCGTCGGCCAAGCGGTCGATCACCACCAGCCGCTGGGCGCCGGACGCGGCATCGCCGCACGGCGCCACCAGGCGCCCGCCGGGTGCCAGCTGGTCGATCCAGGCGGCCGGAATGTCGTCGCCGCCGGCCGCGGCAATGATGCCGTCATAGGGCGCATTCGGTGCATGGCCCAGGCGTCCGTCGCCGTAGATGAGACGCAGCCGATCGCTGCGCAAGTCGGCCAGATGGCTGCGCGCCTTGTCGAACAGCGGCTTGAGCCGCTCGACCGAATAGACCTGCCGCGCCAGATGTTCAAGCAGGGCCGCCTGATAGCCGCAGCCGGTGCCGATTTCCAGCACCCGGCCCAAGGTGCGCGATCCACCGTCCGGTCGCAGCCTCAGCAGGGCAAGCATGCGCGCCACCACGCTGGGTTTGGAAATGGTCTGGCCCAGGCCGATGGGCAAGGCGGTGTCCTCGTAGGCCTGCGCCGCCAGCGCGCTGTCGATGAAATGATGGCGCGGCACCTTGCCGATGGCCGCCAGCACGACCGCATCGTCACAGCCGTCGGCCTGCAGCATCTCGACCAGACGCTGGCGAAAACGCGGCGCATCCAGTCCGTGGCCAGGCCGCGCCGTCGCCACTGGCGTTCGCTGATCACGCATGGTGTTCGACCAGCCCTGCTGCGGACGCAGCAGCGTGTCGACGCGTGGGCGCAATACAGCGCCGATCGGTGGCAGTCCCTCGGTCGACGTGTCGGCCTGCGACTTGGCCTGCGCCGCTCGCGACGCAGCCTCGGACACGGGCAATCGGGCCGGGAAGCGCCGCGGCCGCTCTGGCTTGGGCGCCCCGCCTGAGTTCAAGGCGCGGGGTGGTTCAACCGCGCAGCCCAGGCTGGCAAGGCCGCGTGATCGGTGAGGTCGATCTGCAGCGGCGTGATCGAAATGTTGCCGTTGGCCAGAGCGTGAAAGTCGGTGCCGGCACCCGCCTCGCGAGCGTCGCCAGCTGCACCGATCCAGTACATGGTTTCACCGCGCGGATTGACCTGCCGGATCACCGGCTCGCTCGCATGACGTCGGCCCAGGCGGGTGATGGCCCAGGGCAGGCTGGCGGCATCGGCGCGGTTGGGCATGTTGACATTGAGCAGCCAGGGTGCGCCGCTGATACCCTGGGCCAGCACACGGCCGATCACCGCACGCGCCACCTCGGCAGCGGCATCGAGGTCACCCCAGCCTTTTTCAAGCAGAGAAAAGGCGATCGACGGGATGCCGAACAGATACCCCTCCATCGCCGCTGCCACGGTGCCGGAGTAGATGGTGTCGTCGCCCATGTTGGCGCCATTGTTGATGCCCGACACCACCAGATCCGGCCGGTAACCGAGCAGTCCGGTGAGAGCGACGTGGACACAATCCGACGGCGTGCCGTTGATATAGCGCCAGCCTTGCGGCGTCTCGTAGACCGACAGCGGCCGGTTCAGCGTCAGTGAATTGCTGGTGCCACTGGCGTTCTGTTCGGGTGCGACCACGTCGACCGAACCGAATTCGCCGCACACCCTCGCCAGCGCGGCGATGCCGGGCGCGAGATAACCATCGTCGTTGGCAACCAGGATACGCATCAGGACATTCTAGGCAGAGGCTGGCAGCGTCACGCCGCGACCTGGCACCTACAGGCGTACACGCCCACGTGACACCTCGACCTGACCAGCCTGCCTATGATGCGCAGCCGCCCCGAGGCGCCGATCTCCACACGCCCCACCCATCCATCACCCCCCAGGGCTGTCCGCACCTTCAGTGCGCCGCGCCCTTGCAGGAGACACGACACCATGCACGCCTGGTTATGCAGCGACACCACAGGTCCCGGCGGTCTGCGCTGGACGGAACTGCCCACGCCCGAACCGCGCCCCGACGAAGTACGCATCACGGTGCGGTGTGCCAGCCTGAACTTCCCCGATCTGCTCATTACCCAGGGCAAGTATCAGATCAAGCCTCCCCTGCCCTTTGTTCCGGGCTGCGAGTTCTCCGGCGTGATCGATGCCGTGGGCGAGGGCGTGGCCGCGCTCAGACCCGGGCAGCGGGTGGCGGCCTTTGCGGGCCAGGGCGGCTTTGCCACCCAGGTCAGCGTGCCGGCCAGCGTGGTGATGCCCCTGCCGGACGCCATGGGGTTCGAGGATGCGGCGGCCTTCATCTGCACCTACGCGACCACTCACCACGCCTTGATGGACCGCGCCGCCTTGCAGGCTGGCGAGACCGTGCTGGTGCTGGGTGCCACCGGTGGGGTGGGCAGCGCTGCGCTGCAGGTGGCCAAGGCAGCCGGCGCGCGCGTGATCGCCGGCGCCTCCAGCGCGGCCAAATGTGAATTGGCGCTGCGCCTGGGTGCCGACGCTGCAATCGACTATTCGACCGGCCAGTTGCGCGAGCGGCTCAAGGAACTCACCGCAGGTCGCGGCCCGGACGTGATCTACGACCCGGTCGGCGGGCCACACGCCGAAGCCGCCTTCCGCTCCATCGCCTGGCGCGGCCGTTACCTGGTGATCGGTTTTGCACAAGGCGAGATCCCGGCACTGCCGCTCAACCTGGCCTTGCTCAAGGGGGCCTCCATCGTCGGCGTCTTCTGGGGCGAATACGCCCGGCGCGAACCGCGCGCAAACGCGGCTACCTTGGCTGCGCTGGCCGATCTGTACGGCCGCGGGCAGGTCAAACCGCATCTGGAACGTGTGCTCGACATGAGCGAGTTGCCGCTCGCCTTCGAGCTGATGCAGGCTCGCCAGGTCCACGGCAAGCTGGTGCTGCGAAATTTGGTGGCCTGAGCGGACGTGCGGCGCCAGGTAGCCCTTGTTTCGCGGGGCATGCCCGTCGCGCAAGGGCTAAGGCGCACCCGGCGTGCCCATAATCGAGCAATACACCACGCCGCAGCGCCGAGACATCGCGCGAGCCGAGCAACATGACGACACGCATCCTCATCGTTGAAGACAACCCCGTGACACGCGGCTTCCTGGCGCGTGTCGTGCGGGAGAGCTTCAGCGACGCGACCGAGATCGTCGAATGTGCCAGCCTGGCGACCGCCAAGCTGGCCCTGGCCAGCACGCTGCCGGCCACGGCACAAATCCAGACCCAGCTGTCGGTCGGCACTGTCAGCAATCGCACCCCGGCGACAGGCAACAGCGTCGCCACTGGCTCCACCGAGTACCGACTGGTGCTGTGCGCGCTCGAGCTCGTGGATGGCCACGGCCTGGAGCTGCTGGAGCAATTGCGCCATCACCCGGCCATCAAGGTCGCCACCACGCTGTATTCGGACGACGAGCACCTGTTTCCGGCACTTCAACTCGGCGCGGCTGGCTACCTGATCAAGGAAGACCGCTTCGAGGTCCAGGTCGAGGAACTGCAGCGCATCGTTCGCGGCCAGCCGACCTTGTCGCCGGCCATCGCGCGCAAGGTGGTCGGTTTCCTTCGCCCCGGCGGTGGACTGCAGGGCGCCGCCGACGCGACCCGCGCGACCGCACTCAGCACGCGCGAATCCGAGCTGCTCGGCCATCTGTGCAAGGGCTACACGCTCAAGGAAGTCTCGCGGGTGACCGGCTTGCGCCCGCAACTCATCCACGAGCACATCCTGTCGATCTACCGCAAGCTTGCCGCGGCCAGCCAGGACGTCGTGTTCGCTGCGGAAAGCGAAGACCTCGACGGCTGAGGGCGCAGCGGGCGGTGTTGCCCCTGCGTCGCCCTGCGTCAATCAGGACGCTGACTGACTCGATGCCGCCAACGCCTTGAGGCCACGCACATAGTTGTCGCGTGTACCGGTCACGTGTACGCGCATTTCTGCGCCGAAAGCCGCGAAGTCCCCTGCCCGGAAATGGGCCAGCAGCCTGCAATGCTGCTCGAAGCCACGCGGGTGCAGCACGTCGGCCGGTGCCGACAGGTGGGTGCGCAAGGTGGCGATCTTGGTCGCCGCCGTCGCATAGGCCGCCTGCATATAAGGGTTGCCGCAATGTTCCAGGAAGGCTTCGTGCAGCCGCGTGTCGGCGCGACCGCAGCGCACCGTGTCGCGCGCCTGGCGGGCCAGTTCCATCTCGTCGATGGCAGCCTGCACGGCGGCCTCGGTGGCCGCGCGCTCGTTGAGAAATGCGAGTTCCGCAGCGTGAGGTTCAAGCAGGCAGCGGAATTCGCAGATCGCGGCGATGTCGGCTTCGCTGGGTGCGAACACATAACTGCCACGCTGCGGACGGATGACCACCAGCCCTTGAAGCTGCAACTGGCCGAGCGCTTCACGCACCGGTGTGCGACTCACGCCGAAGCTGGCCGCCAATGACTCCTCCGGAATCATGGCGCCGAGCTCGAACTCGCCGTCGATGATGGCCTCGCGCAGGCGGGCCGCCACCCGGGCGGCGAGCGATTTGGGCGATTCGAGCGTGTAGCGGGGACTGGCAGACACAGGACGGTCTCGGTTGAATGAACAGAGCGCCCCCATGAGGGCGGCCTGACACGCGCCATGGCGCGCACCCGGATGTTAGGGACGCTGCGCGCCGGGCAATGGCTCGGTCACCACGGGATTTCCATAAGTACCCTAGTACCTTACATACAAGACACTGCGCGCCATTGTGCCGGACTTCCAGCACCGGCCACCCACCACACATCCAGCCCATGACTTCTGTTGCAGCGACAGCCGCCGCCAGCTCCGATACCGCCCTCGCCATCCTGAGCAGCCTGCGCGAGCAACTCGGCGCTGCCAATGTGCTCATCGGCGCCGATGTGCCCGAGCGCAACCGCAATGACAACAGCTCGCAACTGCCGACGGCGCCGCTGGCAGTGGTGAGACCGGTGGATGCCGCCGGCGTCTCGGCCGCGCTGAAGGCCTGCGCCGCCGCCGGCTTGAAGGCCGTGGCGCAGGGCGGCCTCACCGGCCTATGCGGCGGCGCCCGGCCCGAGGACGGCTGGGTGGCCATCAGCCTGGAGCGCCTCGTGGGCATCGAGGAAGTCGACCCGGCCAGCAGCACCATGACGGTGAAGGCCGGCACGCCGCTGGAGACCATCCAGCGCGCCGCCGACGAGGCCGGCCTGTTCATGGCGCTGGACCTGGGCGCGCGCGGCTCCTGCGCCATCGGCGGCAACCTCTCGACCAATGCCGGCGGCAACCGCGTGATCCGCTACGGCATGACGCGTGAGATGGTGCTGGGCCTGGAGGTGGTGCTGCCCGACGGCACCATCGTCACCAGCCTCAACAAGATGCTCAAGAACAACGCCGGCTACGACCTCAAGCAGTTGTTCATCGGCAGCGAAGGCACGCTGGGCATCATCACCCGCGTGGTGCTGCGGCTCTTTTCCAAGTCCGGCTGCACCATGGCCGCGCTGTGTGCGGTGCGCGACTACGCCGGCGTACTGGCGCTGTTGCGCGCTGCACGCTCGGGCCTGGGCCCGCTGCTGTCGGCCTTCGAGGTGATGTGGCCGGACTACTGGCACGTCGTCACCGAACGCGTGGGCGTGCAGGCAGCGCTGGCCAAGGGCCACGCGCAATACGTGCTGATCGAAGCCCAGGGCACCGACGAGGCGGTCGACGCGCCACGCTTCCAGGCCTGGCTGGAAAGCCTGCTGGACGACGGCCTGGCCGACCAGGCCGTGCTGGCCGACGCTGCGGTGGCGCAGAGCCTGGCCGACGTCAGCGGCTTCTGGGCGCTTCGTGATGCCTGCGCCGAATTCCACCAGGTGCTCGGCCCGCACATCTCCTATGACGTCTCGCTGCCCATCGGCCGCATCGGCGACTACGCCTCGCGCTGCAAGGCCGCACTCGCCGCGCCCGAAGGCGGCGGGGCCGAAAGCATCTACTACGGCCACATCGGCGACAGCAATCTGCACCTGGTGGCCTGGGTCGACGGCCTGCCGCTCGAAAAACAACCCAAGGCGCAGATGGACGCCGCCATCTACGGCCTGGTGAAGGAGTTCGGTGGCTCGGTGTCGGCCGAACACGGCATCGGCACGCAGAAGCGCAAGTGGCTGGGGCATAGCCGCAGCGAGGCCGAGATCGCGCTCATGCGCACCATCAAGGCCGCGCTCGACCCGCAGGGCCTGCTCAACCCCGGCAAGGTGATCTGACGATGGCCCATGGCATCCCGCACAAGGCTGGCCCGCTGGCGCTGGTCTTCCGCGCCATCGACTGGCTGCTCGCCGGCCTGCTGCTGGCCATGGTCGTCATGGTGTTCGGCAATGTCGTGCTGCGTTATGCCTTCAACAGCGGCATCCTCGTCTCCGAGGAGCTGTCGCGCTACTGCTTCGTCTGGCTCACCTTCATCGGCGCCATCAGCGTGATGCGCGACAACGGCCACCTGGGCATGGACAGCGTCGTCAGCAAGCTCGGCCCGCAGGGGCGCCGCGTGGCCTTGGGCCTCACGCAGCTGCTCATCCTCGGCTGCTGCGTGCTCACCGTCTGGGGCAGCTGGCGCCAGCACGAGATCAACGCCACCACCGTCGCGCCGGTCACCGGCCTGCCGCTGATCTGGGTCTTCGGCGTGGCCTACCTCACCGGCGCCTGCATCGCGCTGCAGGCCCTGCACACGCTGTGGCGCCTGGCCAGCGGCGCCATCGGCGAGGCCGAACTCGCCGCCATGGGCCCGCACGGGGAGGCCGAGGCATGACCGTCGCCCTCTTCACCTTCTCCCTGCTGGGGGCCATGGCCATCGGCGTGCCGATCGCCTTTGCGCTGATGGTCTGCGGCGTGGCGCTGATGCTCTGGCAGGGCCAGTTCGACGCCACCATCCTGTCGCAAAAGCTGGTCGAAGGGGCGGACAGCTTCCCGCTGCTGGCCATTCCCTTCTTCATGCTGGCCGGCGAGCTGATGAACGCCGGGGGCATCAGCAAACGCATCGTTGCCTTCGCGCTCGCCTGGGTGGGCCACATCCGCGGCGGGCTGGGCCTGGTGGTCATCTTCGCCTCGGTGCTGATGGCGGCCATCTCGGGCAGCGCCGCGGCCGACACCGCCGCCATCGGCGCGCTGCTCATCCCCATGATGCGCCAGGCCGGCTACGACGTGCCGCGCGCCTCGGGCCTCATCGCCGCGGGCGGCGTCATCGCGCCGGTCATCCCGCCTTCGATCGGGCTGATCGTCTTCGGTGTCATCGCCAACGTCTCGATCGGCAAGCTCTTTCTCGCCGGCATCGTGCCGGGCGTGATGATGGGCGCCTCACTGCTCATCGCGTGGATGTGGGTGGCGCGGCGCGACCAGGTGCAGGTGCTGCCGCGCCAGGGCCTGCAGGCCCGCGGCCGCGCCGGCGTCGAAGGCATCTGGGCCCTGCTGATGCCCGCGGGCATCATCGGCGGCCTCAAGTTCGGCATCTTCACGCCCACCGAAGCGGGCGTGGCCGCCTGCGTCTATGCCTGGTTCGTCGGTACCTTCATCTACCGCGAGCTGCCGCTGAAGGACCTCGGCCGCCACCTCATCAGCGCCTCCAAGAGCACTGCGGCGGTGGTCTTCCTCATTGCCTCGGCGCTGGTCTCGGGCTGGCTCATCACCATGTCCGAGGTGCCGGCGCAGGTGTCGGCCATGCTGCAGCCCTTCATGGGCAACAAGATCCTGCTGATGGGCGTGATCATGCTGATCACGCTGGTGGTGGGCACGGCGCTGGACTTCGCGCCCACGCTGATGATCCTCACCCCCGTGCTGATGCCCATCATCAAGCAGGCCGGCATCGACCCGGTCTACTTCGGCGTGCTCTTCATCATGAACAACGCCATCGGCCTCATCACGCCGCCGGTGGGCGTCGTGCTCAACGTGATCTGCGGTGTCTCGAAGATCTCCATGAACGAGCTGATGAAGGGTCTGTGGCCCTTCCTCTGGGCCGAGGTCTTCGTGCTCTTCCTGCTCGTGCTCTTCCCGCCGCTGGTGCTGGTGCCGCTCAAGTGGCTGATGTGAACCGGCACCTACAACACTTTTCTTGACTTTCCCGGAGACCCCCATGACCCACCGCCCGCTGCCCCGCACCCTGTCCACCCTCGCTGCCGTCGCGCTCGGCACCCTGCTCGCCGCCGGCCATGCGCACGCCCAGTTCCAGGACCGCAACTTCCGCCTCTCGGTTGGCGCGGGCAAGGACCACCCGACCGGCGACGGCATCGCCAAGATGACCGCGTGTGCAGCATCCAAGTCAGGCGGCAAGATGAAGATCACGCCCTTCTGGGACAACCAGCTCGGCAACGACAACACCGCCACGCAGAGCGTGCGCAGCGGCACCATCGACATGGTGATCCCCTCGACCGCGCCGCTGGTCGCCATGGTGCCCGAGCTGGGCGTGCTCGACCTGCCCTTCCTGCTCAACAGCGAGGCCGAGGCCGACGCCCTGCTCGACGGCAAGGCCGGCGCCTACTTCAGCGCCAAGCTGCCTGCGGTCGGCCTGGTCAACCTGGCCTACTGGGAAAACGGCTTCCGCAACTCGACCAACAACAAGCATCCCATCAACAAGGTCGAGGACTTCGGCGGCCTGAAGATGCGTGTGATGCAGAACCCGGTCTACATCGACACCTTCAAGGAACTGGGCGCCAACGCCGTGCCGATGGCCTTCTCCGAGGTCTATTCGGCGCTGGAGACCAAGACCGTCGACGGCCAGGAGAACCCCTACGCCCTGATCGACAACATGAAGTTCTACGAGGTGCAGAAGTACCTCAGCCTGACGCGCCATTCCTACGCCGCGCTGGTGATGCTGATGTCCAAGAAGGTCTGGGACGGCCTCAGCACGCAGGAACAGGACACGCTCAAGGCCTGCGCCGCCGAAGGCCGCGATGAGCAGCGCAAGGTCAGCCGCGCCAAGGCCGGCGCCACGCTGGCCGCGCTCAAGACCAAGGGCATGGTGGTCAACGAGATCCCCGCGGCCGAGATGGCCCGCATCCGCGACAAGGCCAAGGTGGTGTGGGAGCGCCAGGCCAAGAACATCGGCGCCGAGTCCATGGGCCTGGTGATGGGCGAACTGCAGCGCATCCGCGGTGGCAAGTGAGCGCATGAGCGCTCCCGCACGGCGGCTCCGAAGGGAACGCATTCCTCCCTCGGCAAGGTGGTCACGTCGTGACCGGAGGGTAATCACATGACCCTGCCCACCGGCCTGGTGGTACTGATCACCGGCGCGGCCCAGGGCATAGGCCAGGGCCTGGCCGGCGCCTTCGCGGCCCAGGGCGCACGCCTGGTGATCGGCGACCGGCAAGCCGACGCGGCCGAAGTGGCGGCCCGGGCGCTGCGCGACGCCGGCCACGAGGCCATCGCCCTGGCCGCCGACGTGACGAGTGCGGCCGACAACGCCGCCCTGGTGGCCGCAGCGGTCGAGCGTTTCGGCCGCCTGGACGTGGCCATCTGCAACGCCGGCATCAGCCAGATCAAGCCCCTGCTGGAACTGACGGCCGAGGACTGGTCGCGCATGTTCGCGGTCAATGTCACCGGCAGCTTTCTCACCTTGCAGGCCGCCGCCCGGCAGATGCAGACGCAGGCGCCACTGGCGCCCGGACGGCCGCGCGGCAAGATCATCACCCTGGCCTCCATCGCCGGGCGGCCCGGCGCCGGGCCCATCGCCAGCGTGATCGCGCCCTACCGCGCCAGCAAGGCCGCGGTCATCAGCCTCACGCAGTCGGCCGCCTACACCCTGGCGCCGCACATCAACGTCAACGCCATCTGCCCCGGACTGGTCGAGACCGAGATGTGGACCCACATGGACCGCGACTGGACCGCGCTGCAAGGCCTGCCCCAGGGCGAGGCCTGGCGCCAGCGCGTGGCGGCTGTGCCCCTGGGCCGGGCGCAGACGCCGCAAGACGTGGCCGACCTGGCGATCTACCTGGCCTCGTCCGCGGCCGACTACATGACCGGCCAGTCCATCAACATCGACGGCGGGCTGATGATGAGCTGAGCAGCGCCAAACGGAGCCCCCATTGACGACCCCGCCCCTCCTCCATCCCGCCCGGCACCTGCAGGCCCTGCTGGCCGGTAACGCCATCGTGCGCGCCCCCGGCGCCTATGACGCGCTGAGCGCGCGTCTGGTCGAGGCGGCCGGCTTCGAGGCGGTCTACATGACCGGCTTTGGCGCCACCGCCTCACGCATCGGCCAGCCCGACATCGGCCTGCTCACCCAGACCGAGATGACCAGCCAGGCACGCGACATGGTGCGCGCCACCACCCTGCCCGTCATCGCCGACGCCGACACCGGCTACGGCGGGCCGTCCAACATCCACCGCACGGTGCGCGAATACCTCCAGGCCGGCGTGGCCGCCATCCACCTGGAGGATCAGGTCGCGCCCAAGCGCTGCGGCCAGATGGCCGGCATCCGCCTAATCGATGCGGCCGAGAACGCCCGCCACCTGAAGTGCGCCGTGGCCGCTCGCGGCAGTGACCCGCTGCTCATCATCGGCCGCACCGACGCCCTGCCCGCCGCCGGCATCGGCGAAGCACTCGACCGCGCCCGGCGCTACCTCGACACCGGCATCGACCTGGTCTTCGTCGACGGCGTCAAGACCGTCGCCGAGGTCGAGGCCATCGCGCACGGGCTGCCCGAGCGCAACAAGATCGTCTCCATCGTCGACGGCACGCCAGCGGTGGCGCTGTCGGCTGCCGACTTGCACGCCATGGGTTTTGCCGTGGTGCTGTATGCCGTCACCGCCCTGTTCAGCGCCACGCTGGCCGTACAGCAGGCACTGCAGCGCCTGGCTGCGGACGGTTCGCCGCGGGCCGTGCCGGCCATCGCCTATCCGGACTTCACCCGCCTGGTCGGCCTGCCGATGCACCAGGCCCTGGACGACCAGTACGGTGCAGCGGGCTGAACGCCCGAACGAAGTCGCCGCTCTGCCAGGGACGCCGGATCGGGCCGGCACAATGCCGCCATGACGACCTTTGCCGACACCCTCAAGACCCTGCCGTCCGTCGCCCATCTGGCGGGACTGCAGCTGCTGGACCTTGTCAGCGGCGAGGCCGTTGCCACGATCGAGAACCGGCCGGGCCAGGCCGGCTCGCTGGCCGTGTACGCCGCGCTGGCGCAGCGTCACGGCGGCCGTATCGACACGGCGGCGGCGGCCGAAGGCTTGTTGTGGTACTGCGAACACACCGACGACGCACGTCAGCATCCTGGCAAACACCCGAATATCGACCGGTTGTTCGAGTGCGCGGCCGGCAAGGCAGGTTTCGCGGTGAAGCTGCTGCCGGCACGCTGACACGCCGCCGTCGGCGCACTTGCGTCGACTCAGGCCGCAACCCGAAAGTCGACTCGTCGGCAAACCGTCGCGGTGGTGCGCGATCACGCTCAACTCACGCCTGGCCTTGTTGCAGGGCTGTATACACGCGGTGTTGTCGGCGCCGTTGCACGAACTCGTCCAACGTCTGGCCTCTCGCAGCTTGCACTCAGCGGTCAACCCGGCGCGGGTGTCGAGGGCGGCGCGGACACGGCCTGCGCGCGCTGCAAGCTCTCCACATGGCGCTCGATCGACCCCAGCGCCGCCACCAGCGCGGTGTCCAGCTGGTCGAGCATGGCCGCCGTGTCGGCGCCGGCGCGAGCGGCTGATTCCAGCGCACTCGCCGCCGCTCGCACGTCGGGCAGGGCCAGCGCACCGGCCGCCCCCTTGAGCTTGTGGCCCAGCGTGCGCTGGACCGACGTGTTCGCGCTGCGCAGTACGGCCATGACCTGGCCATAGTCGCGCACGAAGATCTGCAGGTTGCGCGCATAGGACTCGGGCCGTGGCCACATCGCCAGGCCGGCCTGCAGATCCAGCCCGGGCAAATCGGTTGGCGCCGAGCCCGGGGTCGCCGCGAGCTCAGGCAGCGCTGCATCGGGCGTGGTGGAGGCAAACGGCGGGTGATCCGCAGAGGGCTCGGCCACTGCGGATGGGTGTTGTGGCCGGGCCGGTGCCGGTGCCGGTGCCGGTGCCGATGTTGATGCCGGAGGAGGCTCAGCACCTGCGGCGGGCGGGCTGCGCCCGGTCAGGCGCAGGATCAGCGCGACGATGGCGTCCACCTCCAAGGGTTTGGCGACAAAGCCGGCCATGCCGGCCGCTCGCGCCGCCGCCTGTTCGGCGTCGGTCACGCCGGCGGTGAGGGCGACCACCGGCAACTGCGCACAGCTCGGCATGGCGCGGATGGTGCGGGTGGCCTCGTAGCCGTCCATCACCGGCATGTGCACGTCCATGAGCACCAGGTCGACCTCGGACGCATGCTGCTGCAGCCAGTCCAGCGCCTGTTGACCGTCGCCGGCCAGATGCACCTCGGCGCCTTCGACACCCAGCACGTCGCGCACCACATTGAGGTTGATCTCGCTGTCGTCCACCGCCAGCAGACGCAGGCCGGACAGGCGTCGGTCCTGGCTCGCGTCTGCTGTCGCGTTGTCCGGCTGGGCGCGACGCTGCTGGACCCGTCGTACCGCCTGGCGCAGCGCAGCCGAGGTCACCGGCTTGACCAGCACGCCGTCGGCCAGCGGAGCATCGTTCGGCAGCACCGTGTCGGCACGCCACTGCGCCGGCACCATGAGCAGGACGATGGGTCGCGGACCGGGCCCGGCCTGCACCACGGCAGCTCGCAGGGTGCGCAGGTTCGCCAGGTTGTCGTCATCGGGCAACTGCCAGTCGAGCAGCACCACCTCCGGGCCCCGGCCCTGCCCGAGGCGGTTGCACACCAGCTCGGTCGCGGCCTGGCCGCTGGCCTGGGCACTGACCCGCCAGCCCAGGCTCTTGGCCGTGCTGCACAGGGCGGCCAGAGCGACCGGGTGGTCGTCGGCGACCACCACGTCCAGGTCGCTCGACGCGTCGGTGGTGTCGTTCGCCGCGGCGGGCCGCTCCACCTGGGCGAAGGTCAGGGTGAACCAGAACTCGCTGCCGCGCCCCGCCTGGCTGTCCACGCCGATGTGCCCGCCCATCAGCTCGACCAGGCGTCGGCAGATCGCCAGGCCGAGCCCGGTGCCGCCGTAACGCCGGGTGATGGTGGTATCCGCCTGCTCGAAGGGCGCAAAGATGGTGCTCTGCTGCTCGGGCGTGACGCCGATGCCGGTGTCACGCACGGCAAAACGCAGCTCCACCTCGTGGCCGCGTCGGCCGATCTGCTGGATGGCGATCACCACATGGCCGCGGTGGGTGAACTTGAGCGCATTGCCGGTCAGGTTGACCAGCACCTGTTCGAGCCGCAGGGCGTCGCCGAGCAGCTGGTCCACGCCGGGCGGCGGCGGCTCGATGATCAGTTCCAGCTGTTTTTCACCCGCGGTCACCGACATGACCGTGGCGACATGCTCCAGCACCTCGCCCAGGTCGAAGCGCGCATGGTCGATCTTGAGGTGACCCGACTCGATGCGCGAGAAATCCAGGATGTCGTTGATCACGCCCATCAGCGATCGCCCGCCGATGCGGATGCGCCGCACCATCTCGGCGGCATCCTGGGGCAGCGGCATCTTCTCGAGCAGATGGGCCAGGCCGAGCACCGCGTTCATCGGCGTGCGGATCTCGTGGCTCATATTGGCCAGGAAGGCGCTCTTGGCCTGGGTGGCCGCCTCCGCCTCGGCGGCGCGCTGCGACAGCGCCAGGTTGAGCTGGTACTGCATGGCCACGGCGTCGTGCAGCTTGGCGTTGAGCCGCTCACGCTCGGTTTCGTAGGCGTGGCGGCGCTTGTCCCAGCGCCGCAGTCCCCAGGCCGCGCCCAGTACCGCCAGGATGGTGAAGCCGCCCAGCGCCAGCACGATGCTGGCGTCGTGACGCCAGTCGTCCAGGTTGTCCTGCACCGACAGGCCGACGCTCACATAGATCGGGTAGCCGCTCAGCCGGCTGTAGGCGTTGGTGCGCTGGACGCCGTCGACCGGGTTGGTGGAAATGAACTCGCCGCGCTGCGGCCGCGCCTCGATGGCCTTGC
This sequence comes from Pseudomonadota bacterium, assembly GCA_041169165.1. GTDB lineage: Bacteria > Pseudomonadota > Gammaproteobacteria > Burkholderiales > Burkholderiaceae_C > Sphaerotilus. Next base: position 19,717 of record JBEEJN010000025.1, on the reverse strand, counting down.
GGAATTCAGGCGAGATGACCGGGCTGCCCACCACCTGGTTCGTGCTCGGGCGGCGCGCGATCAGCCTTAGGTCGTCGGTGCGCACCGCCACGGCGCCGTTGGGCCCGATGTCCAGCGGCGCAATGGCCTTGGCGAAGGTGTCGATCGAGAAGTTGGCGTAGACCACACCGGCGAACTTGCCGTCGGCGCCATGCAGCGGGTGGGCCAGCACCATCACCCATTCCTTGGAGATGCGGGCAAACACCGGCCCGGTGACGACGGTCCGATCCGTGGGCTGGTCACGTGCGGCGATGAAGAAGTCGCGGTCAGACAGGTCGACCCGGGCGGACGGGTCGACGCCCCGGCCGTAGCGCACCAGCCCCTGGGCGTCGGTGGCGCGCAGGCTGGTGAGGTCGACGGTCAGGTCGAGCTGCTGCTCAAGCACACGCTGGAAGCGCTGGGCGTCGAAGTTGCCCGTGGTCTGCAGGGTGCGATAGGTTGAGGCGATATCACGCAGCGTGTGCACCGTCATGTCGAACACGCCGTCCAGGCGCTGCTGCAGCAGCGCCGTCAGGTTGCGGCTGGCAGTCATGGCGCGTTCGCGGTAGCGCTGCTGCTCGTGGTGCAGCGTGATGGCCAGCACGCTGGCGATGAGCGCCACCAGCAGCAGCCAGCCCAGGTGGAACAGCCAGCTGGTGCGCTGCGAGCCGTCGGCCCCAGTCCGCAGGGGCTGGATCCCGCTCGCGACTTCGAGTTCGAAGCCGGAAAGTTGCTCGGCCGTGAAGGGGCGGGGGTTGTTGCTGTTCACGTATCGCTCGCCTGAGGTGAGACTGTCGGTCGTCAAGCCAGACTCTAGCCAGTGCCGGCCCGGCCCAAGCCGGGAGCAGCGGCAGCGGACCGGCCAATCCGTGCCGCGCCAAACCGCACAACCTTGCGCCAGCGCAAATGCCACGCCTGTGCCTGGGTTAGGCGGTCCGGTCGCTGGCCAGCCGCCTGCTGCCGTTGCCTGTCCCCCCGACGCGTCGGTCCATCGGCCACCGCTATGCTGCGGGCGCGCACGCTGGACCCCAGCGTTCCTGCTTCGATCCCGACCGGAGATTCACCCCATGGACGCGCTCGCCCTCAAGGCCTTGCAAGCTCCCATCAAGTCGCGCTACCGCGAACAGCCCGAGACGGCGCGCATCACCCTCAAGGCCGAGGGTCGCCTGGGTGAGGGCCTGAGTTGTTCGGTCGACACCGGCCGCGCCCTGGTCGAGGCCGGCCTGCACCCCGGCAGCGGCGGCAGCGGCCTGCAAGCCTGCTCGGGCGACATGTTGCTGCAGGCGCTGGTGGCCTGTGCCGGCGTCACCCTCAATGCCGTGGCCACCGCGCTGGACATCCCGCTGCGCGATGCCCGGCTGCGCGCCGAAGGTGATCTGGACTTTCGCGGCACCTTGGGCGTGGCCAAGGACGCACCGGTCGGCTTCTCGGCCATCCGCCTGCAGGTCGAGCTCGACACCGACGCGCCGGCCGAGCAGATCGACACCCTGCTCAAGCTCACCGAGCGCTATTGCGTGATCTTCCAGACGCTGGCGCGGCCGCCCGAGTTGCAGATCGCGCGTGCGCCTCGGCACTCCGGCACAAGCGATCACGCCAGCGCTTGAGCCCAAGCCAGCAAAGGGCCGCTGCTGCCGGCCGACAATCCGGCTCGTCATGACAAGACACCGCCACCCTGCCCTGCCCCGCCCTGCCGGCTCACCGCCCGCGGGGCGCGACATGAGCCCCTGCGTGCACCGCTGCGTGGGCCGACGCCCGGCAGGCGCTTTGCCTGCCCGGCAGCGCGGGCGCATGACGGCGTCGCTGCTGGTGCTGCTGCTGGCCACCGTGCTGCCGCTGCTGGTGTTCGGCGTCGGCGCGGCCCACCTGGTGCTGCAACAGCAAAAGGACGCCATGGCCAGCGCGCTGGCCGGCAACGCGCGTGCGCTGCAGCTTGCGGTCCACCACATCCTGGCCAGCAATCTGTCGGCGCTGGAGGTGCTGGCGGCCGACGCCGGCGCCGCGCCGGCCGATCCGGCCAGTTGGCGCGAGCGCGCCCGCCGGGTGGTCGGCGTGCATCCGGAGTGGCGCAATGCGGCGCTCATCAACACCGACGCGGCGCCGATGCGCCTGCTCGCCAGTGCCGTGCCGGCCCCCGCGGTCGCCCTGCCCTTGCCCCTGCCGGTCGCCGGCGAGGTGGCCGAGGTGCTGCAAACGCAGCGCGCCCGGGTTGCCGGCGTGCAGCACACCGCCCAGCTGCTCGGCCAGCCCGGCGTGTTGCTGCTGGCACCGGTGCGGGTGAGCGGTCAGGACCGGGTGAGCCGGGTACTGGCGGTTGCGCTGCACACCGACGCGCTCGGCCGCATCTTCACCGACCCCCCGCTGCCGGCCGGATGGACCGGGCGGGTGATCGACCCGCAGCTGCATCTGGCGGCGCGCTCGGCCACCTTGAGCGAGGCCCAGGCGCCGCTGGATCTGCGGGTGACCGGCGAACTCGCCGAGCACCTCAGCGCCCAGGCCCATGCCCTGTACCCCAGCGCGCCCGAAGCCGGCATGCCGCTGGCCGGCACGCCTGGCGCGGGCGAAGCGGGTTACACGGTCTACAGCCGCTCGGCGTCGAGTGGCTGGACGGTTGCCCTGGGCCTGCCGGCCGCGGCGGTGAACGCCCCGGCGCGCGACACGGTGTGGATGATGGCCGGCGCCGGCACCCTGATGGCCCTGCTGGTGCTGGGAGTGAGCGGCATCGGTGTGCGCGCCATCGCTCAGCGCCGCAGCCTGCGCGAACAGGCGCTGAACGAGGAGCTGGCGACCCGGCGCGCGGTCGAGGCCGAGCTCAGCGCCAGCCAGCAGCGACTGCGCGATTTCTCCATCAGCTCGGCCGACTGGTTCTGGGAGTCCGACGCCCAGCACCGTTTCATCTTCCTGTCCGACAACTTCGAAGCCATCGTCGGGCGCAAGCGCAGCGACCTGCTCGGCCGCACCCGGTCGGAGCTGCTCAGCCAGGGCGGCCTCAATGCGCCCGAGCTGGTGACGGCCCATCTGGACATGCTGGCGCGGCGCCAGGCCTTCCGCGCCTTCGAATACCGGCTGCTCGACAACCACGGCGAGGACCGCTGGCTGTCGGTCAGCGGTGTGCCGGTGCACGACGACAGTGGCGCGTTTGCCGGCTACCGCGGCGTCGGCCAGGACGTGACCGTGCGCCGCCAGGCTGAGTGGGCGGTGGAGCAGGGCCACCGCCTGCTGCGCGAGGCGGTCGACAACGTCGCCAGCGGTTTCACCATCTATGACGCCGATGACCGCCTGGTCATCTGCAACGCCACCTACCTCGAGATCTACAGCACCAGCCGCGACCTCATCGTGCCCGGCGCACGCTTCGAGGACATCGTGCGCCAGGGCGCCCTGCGCGGCCAATATCCGCAGGCCAACGGCCGGGTCGACGAATGGGTGGCCGAGCGGGTGCGCCTGCACCAGCATCCAACCGGCCTGCCGATCGAGCAGGAGCTGGACGGCGGGCGCTGGCTGCTCATCGTCGAGACCCGCACGCCCAGCGGCTACATCGTCGGCAACCGCATCGACATCACCGACCGCAAACGTGCCGAGGCCGAGGTGCGCAAGCTCTCGCTGGCGGTGGAACAAAGCCCGGTGAGCATCTACATCACCGACCCGGCCGGGCGCATCGAATATGCCAACCAGGCGTTTCACACGGTGAGCGGCTATCACCCGCACGAGGTGCTGGGGCAGACGCCCTTCCTGCTGCGCTCGGGCCTGACGCCCGAGTCCACCTACCAGGCGCTGCGTGCCTCGCTCGCCCAGGGCCAGACCTGGAGCGGCGAGTTCCAGAACCGCCGCAAGGACGGCAGCCTGCAGGTGGTGGCCACCACCATCTCGCCGCTGCTGCAGACCAATGGGCGCTTGAGCCACTATGTGGCCATTGCCCAGGACGTGACCGACAGCCGCCGCCAGGCCGAGGAGCTGGAACGGCACCGCCACCAGCTGGAAAGCCTGGTCGAGCAGCGCACCGCCGAACTGGCCGGCGCACTGCAGGCGGCCCAGGCGGCCAACCAGGCCAAGAGCCAGTTCCTGGCCAATATGAGCCACGAGATCCGCACCCCGCTGAACGCCATCTCGGGGCTGTCGCACCTCATCCGGCGCTCGGGCGTCGAGCCCGAACAGGCGCAGCGCCTGGCCAAGATCGAGAGCGCCAGCCGGCACTTGGTCGAGATCATCAGCGCCATCCTGGACCTGTCCAAGATCGAAGCCGGGCGGCTCGAACTCGACCTGCAGGAGATCAACCTGCCGGCGCTGGTGGGCACGGTCATCGCCATGGTGTCGGTCGAGGTGGCGACCAAACAACTGCACATCACCACCGAGATCGAGCCCCAGGCCTGGCGGCTGCTGGGCGATTCCACCCGGCTGCAGCAGGCGCTGCTCAACTATGTGGCCAATGCGGTCAAGTTCACGCCCGCCGGCACGGTGCATGTCGCGGTGCGCGGCGAGCAGCAGGACGACACCTCCACGCTGCTGCGCTTCGAGGTCAGCGACACCGGCGTGGGCATATCCGCACAAGACCAGGACGATCTGTTCACCGCCTTCCAGCAGGCCGACAACTCCAGCACGCGCCAGCATGGCGGCACCGGCCTGGGCCTGGCCATCACGCGCCGGTTTGCCGAACTCATGGGCGGCAGCGCCGGCCTGCACAGCCAGCTGGGTCAGGGCAGCACCTTCTGGTTCACCGCCCGTCTGCACAAGGCCGGCCCGGCCCCGTCGGACGGCGCTGCCGACGCCGTGCAGAGCCTGAGCACCTGGCACGCCGATGCCATCCAGCCGCAGCCGGACTTTGGTGGCCGGCGGGTGCTGCTGGTCGAGGACAACCCGGTCAATCAGGTGGTGATGGTGGAACTGCTGGACGACCTGGGCCTGCAGGTCGATGTGGCCGAAGACGGTCTGGCCGCGGTCGACCTGGCTGCGGCCGGGCACTACGACCTGCTCTTGATGGACATGCAGATGCCGCGCCTGAGCGGCGTGGACGCCACGCGCCGCATCCGCGCCCTGCCGGGCTGGGCCGACGTGCCCATCCTGGCCGTGACGGCCAATGCCTTCGTCGAGGACAGGGCGCGCTGCCTCGAAGCCGGCATGAACGACTTCATCACCAAGCCGGTCGAGCCGGGCCTGCTCGCCGCAACCGTGGCACGCTGGCTGCGCCCGGGCATATCAGCCTGAAACGAGCCGGCCCGCTGAGCCGGGCTGGCGGTCGACCGACACGCGGCCTGTGACCACCTGCTGCAGCGCAAAGGGTCAACCGGTCGCCGGCACGGCGTCCAGCCAATGCAGCACGGTGGCGTACAGGCGCATCGGATCGACCGGCTTGCCCACATGGTCGTTCATGCCGGCTTCCAGGCAGACGCGGCGGTCCTCGCCGTAGGCGCTGGCCGTCATGGCGACGATGGGCAGGCGCTGGCCGTGGCGGGCACGGATCAGCCGCGTGGCGGTGACCCCGTCCATCACCGGCATCTGCATGTCCATCAGCACCAGGTCGTAGGACTGCCGGTCGATCTTGTCGACCGCCTGGCGGCCATCCGGCGCGAGGTCGACCTGCAGCCCCACCTCGGCCAGCAGTTCTCTCGCGACCTGCTGGTTGATCGGGTTGTCCTCGACCAGCAGCACCCGCCGGCCCTGATGGCGGCGCTTGAGCACAGCCTCGGCATCAGCCTCATCGACCCCCTCGACCTTCGGCCGGTCCTCGGCCGGCATCGTGTCGGCCCAGGCCACCGGTACTGCCGCTGTGGCCGTGCGGCTCGTCCAGCTTGTCTTCATCACGTCCTCCTTCGTTTCTAGCTTCTGCGTCACATCCGGCGCTGTTGCCGCGCGGGCCAGCGGCTCTGCCGCCACGGCCGAGACCCGCGCAGTCCGTTGCAGCGCCTCGCCCACCAGCTTGCGCAAGGCGCCTGGTGTCGCAGGCTTGGCACCCACCCGCGCGCCACCGACTAGCTGTTCGATCTCAGGCCAGAGCGCCGTGTCGTCGCGAGCGCTGAGCAGCAGCACCGCCGGGCCAGTGCCGTGCATCTCACCCAGCGCGCCGCCGTGGCCCCTGCCCTGAGCCGCGCCCAGGCGTAGGCGCAGCGCCTGCTGCAGCGCCAGGCTGTGGCGCAAATCTGGCGGCTGCGTGCCGGTGATGTCACCGACTGGCGGGGTCGCTGCCGGCAGGGGTGGGGCCGGCACGTCGGGCGATGCGGGCAGATGGGACGATGCCGCGGAGCCGGGCAGATGGGACGATGCCGCCGAGCGGGCCAGATGGGCGTCGAGCACCAGCAGGTCGAAACGCTGCCCGGCGGCGGTCGCGGCATCGGCGGCGGCCAGCGCAGCAGCGGCGTCAGCCTGCGTCTGAACCTGCCAGCCCAGGCTGGCCAGGCCATGGGCCAAGGCGTCCAGCGCCGGCGCGCAGTCATCCACCAGCAGGGCACGACCCGGCCTTGCCACCTCTGCGGGGGCAGGCGACGCCGCGACCGTTTCCGCCCGCTCGGTCGGTGCAACGGCACGACCGACCCAGGCGCTGAACCACACGCTGGTGCCGGCGCCGGGGCGGCTGCTCAGCCCGACCTCGCCGCCCATGAGGGTGGCCAGATGGCGGGTCAGCGCCAGGCCCAGGCCGGTGCCGCCGTGTTCGCGGGTGGACGATGCGTCGGCCTGGGCAAACGCGCTGAACAGCCCGGCCTGGGCATCCAGCGGTATGCCGATGCCGGTGTCGCTGACCTCGACTCGCAGAAGCAGCCGGCCGTCCGGCGCCACCGCCTGCAGCTCGGCGCTCACCGACACCCAGCCCGCGTCGGTGAACTTGACCGCGTTGGACAGCAGGTTGGCCAGGCTCTGCGTCAGACGGGTGCGGTCGCCGTGGAGCCGTGCGGGCAGTTCGCCGACCTTGAGCACCAGCTCCAGGCCTTTGGCACTGGCGGCGGCACCGACCATGTCGAGCGCCGCCGTCAGCCAGTCATCGCGGTCGAAGTCGGCCTCGACCAGCACCATGCGGCCGGCCTCGATGCGCGACAGGTCCAGGATGTCGTTGAGGATCTGCAGCAGGTGGCGCGCCGCCGTGCCGACCTTGCCCAGCCGGTCGCGCTGCCGAGCGTCGTGCGTGTCGCGTGCGAGCAGATGGTTCAGGCCCAGGATGGCGTTGAGCGGGGTGCGGATCTCGTGGCTCATATTGGCCAGGAAGGCACTCTTGGCGCGGCTGGCCGCCTCGGCGGCGTCCTTGGCCACGGCCAGGGCGGCGGTACGCTCGTCGACCTGGTGCTCCAGTTCGTCGCGGTGGTGGCGCAGCTGCTCGACCAGGCGCTGGCGTTCGACCTCGGAGCGTGCCACCCGTAGACCCAGGGCGAGGTCGCGCGCGGCTTCCTGCAGCACCTCGATCACCCTCGGCTCGAACACATCGGCCTCGCCGTCGCAGATGTTGAGCACCCCCATCACCGTGGCGCCGTCGACCTGCACCGGCAGCGTGAGCGTGGCCGCACAGCCGCGCGCCTGCACGGCAGCGCTCCACACGGCGTCCTGCGGCGTGTCGTGCGAGCGGCTCCAGACCTGCACCTGGCCGCTGCGCACCGTCCGGCCCAGCGGGCCGCCGCCGCTGTCGGCCGCCTGGCAGCTGCGCTGAAGCGCCTCCAGCACCTCGCTGTTGACGCCGCCGCCGGCCGCCTTCAGGCGCAGCTCGCCGTTGGCTTCGACATAGGCGACCCAGGCCAGACGAAAACCGCCCGCCTCGACGATGGCATGGCACATCTGCTCCAGCAGGGCCTGTTCGTCGTGGCCGGTCAGCAGCGTGCGATTGCCGGCCGACAACACCCGCAGCGCCCGGTTGTTGTGGAACAGCCGCTGCTCGCGGTCGTGGATGGCGGCAGACGATTCATCCAGCGCCTGCGCCAGGCTGCCGATCTCGCTGCCGTCATGGGCCAGGCCGCTGCGGGCCTGCGAGTCGCCGGACCGCAGCCGCTCTGCGGTCTGCACCAGCGTGGCCAGCGGGTTCAGTACCCAGCGATGGGTGGCCAGCAGCAGCGCCAGCGCGGTAACACCCAGCACCAGCGACAAGGCGGCGAAGGCCATGGCAGCGGCCTGCTGCGACGGCGTGGCCACGGTGGCCTGGGGGACAGACACGAGCAGGTGGTAGGTCGTGCCGGCGGTGGTCACCAGCAGCGGCACATGGGCGATGAGGCGCAGCTCACCCGCGCGGTTGTATTCCTCGAGCAGGCCTTCGGCCGGCCCGGACAGGATTTTCCGGCCGACCACGCCAGCGATCGGGGTTCCGGACCAACGCTCGGGGTCGGGAAAACGCGCCACCAGCGCGCCCTGGCCATCGATCACGGAGACCCGCAAGCCGTCCCGCAGCCGACTGCGGGCGATCGAACGACTGATCCAGTCCAGGTTGAGCCCGACGTAATAGACGCCTGTCAGCGCGTCGTCTACACCGTCGTGGCGGGCCTTGCTCAGCGTGACGCCGGGTTTGCCGACGACGCGGCTGACCACCACGTCGCCTACCACGATGTCATGTGCATTCAGGGTGCGACGGAACCATTCGCGATCGGCCAGGTTGACCGGCGTACGTGGCGGCACGCCAGCACAGACCAGGTCGCCGTTGGGCCGGGCGATGCCCACCTGGACGTAATCGCTTTCCTTCACCAGCAGCTGGGCGAGTTGCTGGGCCAGTGCTGGAGGGCAGCTCGATGATGCAAGCGCCACGGCAGGCTGGGACACCGCCGACGATGACGTCGTCTCAACAGCGGTGGCGCGGGCGGGCAGCTGTCCAGCGCCGACGGCAGCGCCCCGCGGCGGCACGTCGGTGTCGAGCATCAGCGCGTTGAGCACGGCGTCGGCGCGCTCGACCAGCACCGACTGGCGTGCCGCCACCAGGCGGGCTTCGTGCAGCAGGTCGTCCCGCGCAGCGTCCAGGCGCGCCTCATGATCCAGCACCAGGTGCCAGGCCAACAGGGCACCCAGGGCGGCAAAAGCCCCTAACATCAGCAGGGTCAGTCGGGCACGCAGGCCCAGGGGATGGTCGAGGTAGGTCACGGCTCCATCGCCAGCAGGAACGGGGCCCGGTCCTGCGGCGTCCTGTTGGCGAGCCTAACTCGCTGGATAGACCTTGATCGCCAATGCAAGGCCGGCGAACCGGTCATCTCTGGGCGAAGCCAGCTGCACGGCGCAGCCTGCCAGGGCAGCAACGGCGGACGATGCGCCGCCCCTTGCCAGGGCCATCAGAGCGTGTCCGTGGTGCCCAGCACCGCCGTGGACTGGCTCGACAGCGTGCCGCCGTTGCCATGGGCGATCGCGGTCTTCGCGCCCGCAACCTGGCGCGCGCCGGCCTCGCCGCGCAGCTGCCGCACCGCCTCGATGAGGGTGAAGATGCCGTACATGCCTGGGTGCACGCAGCTGAGGCCGCCGCCGTTGGTGTTCACCGCCAGCCGGCCGCCAGGGGCGATGGCACCGTCTGCCACGAAGCGACCGCCCTCGCCCTTGGGGCAGAAACCCAGGTCTTCGAGAAAGAGGATGGTGTTGATGGTGAAGGCGTCGTAGAGCTGCACCACGTCGATGTCGGCGGGGCCGAGGCCGGCCATCTCGAAGGCCAGTCGGCCCGATTGCGCCGCCGCGGTCACCGTCAGGTCGGGCATGGCGGCGATCTGGCGGTGCCACACCGCGGTGGCGTTGCCCAGCACGTGCACCGGCTTCTTGCGCAGGTCGCGGGCCCGATCGGCGCGCACCAGCACCAGCGCGCCGGCGCCGTCGGTGACCAGGCAGCAATCGCGCACGGTGAGCGGGTTGCACACCATGCGCGAGGCCAGCACCTCGGCGCGGGTGAGCGGCTCGCGCATCCAGGCCTCGGGGTTGAGGCTGGCCCAGGCGCGTGCGGCCACCGCCACGTCGGCGAGCTGCTCGCGCGTGGTGCCGTACTGCTGCATGTGGCGCGAGGCGGCCAGGGCGTAGGCGGCCGCCGGCATCATCGGGTCGTAGACCTGCTCGTAGGGCAGCGGGTCGGCCAGGCGGCGCAGCGCGGCCACCTCGCGCCGGCCCACGGTGCCGCTCTTCTGCACGCTGCCGTAGCAGACCAGCACCGCCTGGAATTGGCCGAAGTGCAGCGCCTGCATGGCCGGCAGCAGGTGGGCGACAAAGCTGCTGCCGCCCAGCATGGTGCCGTCGACATAGCTCGGGTTGAGGCCCAGGTGCTCGATCACGTTCATCGGCCACATGGCCGAAGTGACGCTGGCGGTGGCGATGCCGTCGATGTCGGCCATGGTGAGGCCGGCGTCGGCCACGGCAGCGTGCGCCGCCTGCGCCAAGAGCTCCATGTCGGTGTGGCCGGGCGCCTCGCCGCAGCCCCAGGTGGCCACGCCGGCGATGGCAGCGCTGCCGCGCAGGGCACGCAAGGTGTTCATCACGGCTGCCCTCCGGTCGTCGCCGCAGCGGATGCCGCATCAGCACCGGCCTCGGCCGGATCGACCACGTCGAACACCACCCGCCCCCGGCCCTCGACCACCTCGACCCGCGCCCGCACACGCTGGCCGATCTGCACCGCCGCTGGTGCCACGCCGTCCACCCGGCCCATCAGGCGCACGCCTTCGTCCAGGTCGACCAGGCTGACGTTGAAGTCGCCGCCCTCGGCGGGCTTGCGCGCCACCGTGGTCACGGCATGCACGCGGCCGGTGCCTGCGGGCTCGACCCAGTTCAGCGCCATCGCGCCGCAATGGGTGCAGACCACGCGCGGGTAATACACGTGGCGGTGGCAGGCGCCGCAGCGCTGGATGAAGAAGCGGCCGGCATCTAGCTCGGCCTGGTGATGCGCCTGGATGCCCAGACGTGGCAGCGGGGTGGTGGTCATGGTCCGGGTGTCATGTGAACAGGCTCGAAGCGGTCCGCGTCAGCGATGGCGGGCGACGACGGGCCGCTGTGATGGCGGTGAACTGTGTTCGCGGTGGAGCTGGGCTGGACGCGAGCGATGGTGAGCGGGGCTGGATCCCGGCCGTTGGAGTTCGCGCCGCGCCAGCGCGGCATGCAGGCCGCCGCGCGCTCACGCGCCCTCCCGCAACGCGCGCTTCAGCACCTTGCCGCTGGCGGTCATGGGCAGGTGGTCAACCACGTGCAGGCGCTGCGGGCGCTTGTAGGGCGAGAGCTGCTGGCGCAGGTGGGCGTCCAGCGCGTCGCGGTCGAGCACGGCCTCACCCACGCGTAGCTGCACGAAGGCGACGATGTCCTCGTTGCCCGCGTCCTCGCCCTGCAGGGCCTGGCCGACGACCGCCGCCAGCTCGATGCCGGGGAAAGCCATCAGGGCGGCCTCGACCTCGGCCGGGTAGACGTTGAAGCCCGAGCGGATGATCATTTCCTTCAGCCGGCCGACGACGAAGAGCGCGCCGTCGGCGTCGAGCCGGCCGAGGTCGCCGCTGGCGTACCAGGGCTGGCCGCAGTCGCCCCGATCGCGCATCACCTGCGAGGTGGCGGCCGGGTTACGGAAATAGCCCGGCATCAGGCAGCGGCCGCGGATCCAGATCTCGCCGGTCTCGCCCGTGGGCAGGTCACGGCCTTCAGCGTCGACGATGGCGAGTTCGGCGTCTTCGACGCGCAGGCCGGCCGAGGTGTCGTTGCGGTGTTCGCCCAGGGCCGTCACGTGTACCGAGCCCGCGAACTCCGACAGGCCGTAGCCGTGGTGCAACGGCTGGCCGAAGGTGGCCTCGACGCGCTGCTTCAGGCCCAGGTCCAGCGGCCCGGCGCCGGTGTAGAGGTAGCGCAGCTGGGGCGCCGCAGGGTGCTCGATGCCCCGCTCGTGCAGGTGGGCGAGCAGGCGCACGAAAAGTGTCGGCGGGCCCTGCAGCTGCGAGACCTGCTCGTGGGCCAGGGCCTCGACCAGCTCGGCCGGGTCGAAGCGTGCGCGCATCACCAGCCCGGCACCGGCGTGCAGCGAGGCGGCCAGCAGCGTGGCCAGGCCGAAGATGTGTGTCATCGGCAGGCAGGCGTAGCTGCGGTCATGCGGGCCGAGCTGGCGCGACTCGGCGGACACACGGCCGAAGTGCGTGAGCCCGTCGTGCGAGACCAGCACACCCTTGGGCGTGCCCGTGGTGCCGGAGGTGAAGATGATCGCGGCCACGGCCTCGGCGCCCGGGCCGATTTCGGCCACCGCGTCGGCCTTGACCGCGCCGCACTGCAGACCGGGCAGCACCGAGGGCGTCGCACCGGCTGCACGCGCGTGGGCCGCGGCGGCGTCCGACACCGCCGCGGTGTAGTAGAGCCGGCGCGCATCCGCCTGCGCCACAAAGGCCGCCAGCTCGGCCGGCGCCATGCGCGCGTTCACGCCGCAGGACCAGGCGCCCACGCGGCTGCAGGCCAGGATGAGGGCGACATGTTCCGGGCAGTTCTCGGCCACCACCATCACCCGGTCGCCGGGGCGCACCGCGGCGTCGCGCAGCTCGGCCTCCAGTGCGTCGACCTGGCGGCCGAGTTCGGCATGGCTCAGGGTCGCGCCGCCGGGCAGGAAGATGAAGGGCCGGCCACCATCGCGCGCCAGGCTGGCGTCGAAGAGCTGGTGCAGGCGCAGCCAGCCGCCGCCACCCGCCTGCGCTGACCGGCCAGCTGGGTGATCGCCCCGCCCCAGCGTCATCACACCGGGTCCCAGCAGAACACGTCGGCCGAGCGGTCGAGGTCGTAGAAGCTGGCCTTGAGCGCAGGCAGGGCGTGGGCCGCCACCTGCTGCGGCGTCCAGCCTTCGCTGCGCTGCACGCTGCGCACGGGGCGCGGCTGGCTCATGAGAAAGATCTCGTTGTTGCGCACCGCGAAGATCTGGCCGTTCACCTCGGCCGCCGCATCACTCGCCAGGCACACGGCCAAGGGCGCGATCTTGGCCGGCGTCATCTGCTTGAGGCGATCCACACGCGCCTGCTCCTCGGGCGTCTCGGTGGGGATGGAGCCGATCATGCGGCTCCAGGCAAAAGGCGAGATGCAGTTGGAGCGCACGCCGAACTTCTGCATGTCCAGCGCGATGGACTTCGACAGCGCCGCGATGCCCAGCTTGGCAGCGCTGTAGTTGGCCTGGCCGAAATTGCCGATCAGGCCGGACGTCGAGGTCATGTGCACGTAGCAGCCGCTTTCCTGTTCCTTGAAATGTGGCGCTGCCGCGCGGCTGACATGAAAGCTGCCGTAGAGGTGCACCTTGATGACGGCGTCGAACTCCTCGGCGCTCATCTTGTGGAAGAAACGGTCGCGCAGGATGCCGGCGTTGTTGACCACCACGTCGATGCGGCCGAAGGCCTCGAGGGCGGTGGCGACGATGCGCGCCGCGCTGGCGGCCTCGCTCACGCTGTCGGTGCTGGCCACGGCCTGGCCGCCGACGGCGCGGATGTCGTCCACCACGCGCTGGGCCGGGCCGGCGTCCTGGCCGTCGCCGGGCACCGAGGCGCCGATGTCGTTCACCACCACGCGCGCGCCTTCGGCCGCCATCGCCAGCGCGATCTCGCGGCCGATGCCGCCGCCGGCGCCGGTCACCACCACCACCTTGCCCTGCATCATGCCGGGTGTGGCCGTGCTGTTGTTGCTGCTGTTGTTGCTGCTGCTGTTGCTGCTGCTGGACGTCATCGCGTCACTCCTTGGCCGGCCAGGTGAAGGCCGGCGCCTGCTTGTTCAAGAAGCGCTGGACGGCATCGCGCGTGTAGCCGCTGCCAAAGGCCAGGGCCTGGGCATTGGCCTCGGTGTCGAAGGCCGTGGCCAGCTCGCCGGGGTTCTGCATGGTTCGTTTGATCAGGCTCACCGCCAGCGGCGAGGCACCTTCGAATCGCGCCGCCAGTGCCAGCGAGCGCGGCAGCAAGTCGGGCGCCGCGTGCAGCTCCATCACGATGCCCAGGCGCAGCGCCTCGTCGGCACCCACCTCGCGGGCAGAGAGCATCAACTCCTTGGCGCGCTGCACGCCCACCACCCGCGGCAGGGTGTGGAAGATGCCGCAGTCGGGCACCAGGCCCAGCTTCATGAAGGACAGACAGAAGCGCGCCTGCGGCGTGGCGAGCACGAAATCGGCCGCCAGCGCCAGGCTGAAACCGGCGCCATAGGCCGGGCCGTCGACCGCGGCGATCACCGGCTTGTCCAGCGTGAGCAGTTCGCCCATCCAGCGCTGGATCTGGTGCAGGCGGTCACGCCAGGCCGCGCCTTCGACCGGCGCGCTGCCGGTCATGCCGCGAATGTCGCCGCCGGCGCAGAACACGCCGCCGCTGCCGGTCAGTACCAGGGCGCGCACGCTGGCATCGCCGCGCACCTGGGCGATGCCGTCAGCCAGGCCCTGGCGGATCTCGGCGCTGAAGGCGTTGCGGGTGGCCGGGCTGGCCAACGTGAGCACGGCGGTGCTGCCGTGGCGTTCGAAGGTGACGCTCATGGGGCGGGGCCTTTCGGAGGGCATTCAGCGGGCTGGGTGGGCCGCCGGGTGGGCGCTGTGTCGGTAGCAGCTTGGTGGGCCGCCTGCAGCTCGCGCCACAGGATCTTGCCGGTGCCCGACTTGGGCAGGGCGGGCAGGAACGCGACGCTGCGCGGCGCCTTGTAGACCGCCATGTGCTCGCGGCACCAGGCGATGAAGGCCTCGGCGCTGGTATCGGCAGCACGGTCGGGCTTGAGCACCACCAGCGCCTTCACCGCCTCGCCACCGTCGCGGCCGGCTCGCACGTCGGGCACGGCGATCACGCAGGCCTCGTGCACGGCGGGGTGAGCATAGAGCAGCCCTTCCACCTCGGCCGGCCAGACCTTGTAGCCCGAGACGTTGATCATGCGTTTGAGGCGGTCCTTGAGGAAGAAGTAGCCGTCCTCGTCGACACAGGCCAGGTCACCGGTGCGGAAGTAGCGCTGGCCGTACAGGGTGATGAAGGCGGCCGCGTCGGCCTCCGGCTGGCGCCAGTAGCCCAGCATGAGCTGCGGTGCGCGCGTCACCAGCTCGCCCACCTCGCCGGCCGGCAGCTCGGCCAGGGTGGCGGGGTCGACGATGCGGCTGTCCACGCCCTGCGTGGGCAGGCCCAGACATTGCGGCTTGCAGCGCTGCGGCGGGTTGGCGTGCAGGAAGGAGGCGGTTTCGGTCAGGCCGTAGGCCTCCTCGTAGTTCAGGCTGTAGCGCTCCTTGAGCATGGCGGCTACGGCCGGCGGCATGGCCGCGCCGCCGCCGGAGAGAAAGACCAGGCTCGACAGATCACGCGCCGCCGTGCCGGGGTCGCTGAACAGATCCAGCACCATGGCCGGCGGGGCTGACCAGGCCGTGACACGGTGGCGCTCCATCAGTGCCGCCGCCGTCGGCGCATGCCAGCGCGGCATCATCACCGCGGTGGCGCCGAGCCACAGCGGCAGGTTCATGCCGTTCTGGAAGCCCAGCATGTGGAACAGCGGCGCCACCGTCAGCACCACCGAGCCGCGCTGCAGGCGCTTCCACACCGCCGACGAGGCCACCGAGGCCAGCAGCGAGGCATGGCTGTGCATGCAGCCCTTGGGCTGGCCGGTGGTGCCCGAGGTATAGGGCAGTGCGGCCAGGGCGTCCGGGTCGCCGGGCATCGGCCCGGCGGACAGGCCGAGCGACTGGCTGAGTGCCAGCGCGTTGGTGTAGGCATGCAGGCGTGGGTCGGCAAGTGGCAGGCGCGGCGCGCGCACGACCTCGGGCAGGTCTTCGGCCACCGCGGGGTCGATGGCGTCGGCATAGGCATGCACGACGACCGCGTGCAGTGGGCCGACACCCTCGCCCAGCACCGGCTGCAGCACGGGCAGCAGCTCCTGCGCCGCAAAGGCCACGCGGGCGCCGCTGTCGCGTGCATGAAAGGCGATCTCGGCGGCCTTGCACATGGGGCTGACCGGCACCACCACCGCGCCGGCGCGCAGGATGGCGCAGCAGGCCGCCACCCATTGCGGATCGTTCTGGCCGATCAGCAGCACGCGCTCGCCGGCCTGCACGCCCAGGCGCTGCACCAGGTAGCCGGCCAGCGCCTCGGCCTGGCGCTGCAACTGGGCATAGGTGGTGACCGCCCCGCCGTAGATGATGGCGGCCTTGTCCGGCACCGCCGCCACGGTGGCAGCGAGGACGGCCGGCAGCGTGAGGCGCGGTGGTACAGCGTCATGCGGCAGGCCGGCCGGCCAGTGCGGCGACAGGCCCGGCGCGCCGTTCACGCCTTCTCCATCGCACGGGCGATGATTTCCTTCATCACCTCGTTGGCGCCGCCGTAGATGCGGCCCACACGCACGTCGGTGTACAGGCGCGCGATCGGGTAGTCGTTCATGTAGCCGTAGCCGCCGAAGAACTGCGCACATTCGTCGACGATGCGGCAGGCCACATCGGTGGTCCACCACTTGGCCATGGCGGCGGTGGGCACATCGAGCTCGCCGCGCATCAACCTGGCGATGCAGTCGTCGACAAACGCCTGCGCCACGCGGGCCTGGGTTTCGCACTCGGCCAGCTTGAAGCGGGTGTTCTGCTGCTTCAGCAGCGGCTGGCCGAAGATCTGGCGTTCGCGCACGTACGCGAGCGTCTCGTCGATGGCACGGCGCATCAGCGCCACCGAGCCCACCGCGATGATGAGTCGTTCACGCGGCAACTGCTGCATGAGCTGGGCGAAGCCGCGGCCTTCCTCGCCGCCCAGCAGGTTCGCCACCGGCACCCGCAGCTCGTCGAAGAACAGCTCGGTGGTGTCGTTCATCTTCTGGCCGATCTTTTCCAGCGGCTGGCCGCGGCGGAAACCGGCGACGTCCCGGCCGTCGACCCGCGTCTCGACCATCAGCAGCGACACACCCTTGGCGCCAGCGCTGCTGTCGGTCTTCACCGCCACACACACCAGGTCGGCGTGCAGGCCGTTGGTGATGAAGATCTTGCTGCCCTTGACGACATAGTCATCACCGTCGCGCCGGGCGCTGGTGCGGATGCGCTGCAGGTCGGTGCCGGCGCCGGGTTCGGTCATGGCGATGGCGGCGACGAGTTCGCCGCTGGCCATCCTGGGCAGCCAGCGCTGCTTTTGCGCCTCGCTGCCGTAGGCCAGCAGGTAATGCGCGACGATGCCGCTGTGCACGTTGTTGCTGAAGGCGTAGGACATCGAGTGCCACTGCTCTTCGCAGATCACCGCCTCGTGCAGGAAGTGGCCGCCACCACCGCCATATTGTTCAGGGATGGACGCGCACAACAGGCCGGCCGCGCCGGCCTGATTCCACACACTGCGCTCGGCATGGTGCTGGGCGCGCCAGCGCAGCTCGTTGGGCACACAGACACGCGCAAAAAAGCGCCGCGCGTTGTCGCGTAGCAGCGTGAGTTCCTCGTCCTCCCAGGCGCGGCGCGGCATGTTGGTGACCTGCGTCACGGCCGGCCTCCGCCACAGACCAGCACCTGGCCGGTGACGTAGTTCGACTCGGGAATGCAGAACAGGTAGACCGCACCGGCGGCCTCGTGCGGGTAACCGCCGCGGCCCAGCGGGATCTGCGCCTCGGCGGTCTTGAGGATCTGCGGATTCACACCGACGCGGATCTGCCGGCCTTCGATGTCGATGGTGGCGCCGGCCTGGGCGTCGGCTTCGGTGAGCCGGGTGCGGATCAAACCGAAGGCGACGCTGTTGACGTTGACCTTGTAGCGCCCCCATTCCTTGGCCATCGCCCGCGTGAGGCCGTTGATGCCGGCCTTGGCCGCGGCGTAGTTGGCCTGGCCGGCGTTGCCGAACACGCCCGAGGTGGACGAGATGTTGACCACCTTGCGGAAGACCTCGCGCTCCTCGTCGGCCTCACGCCGCGCCGCCTCGCGGATGAAGCCCGAGGCCGCGCGCAGGATGCGAAACGGCGCGGTCAGGTGCACCGCCAGCATGGCCTCCCACTGCTCGTCGCTCATCTTCTGCACCACGTTGTCCCAGGTGTAACCGGCGTTGTTGACGATGATGTCCAGGCCGCCCCAGGTGTCCACGCCGGCTGCCACGAAACGTTCGGCAAAACCGGCCTCGGTCACGCTGCCGGCGCAGGCGATGGCGCTGCCGCCGGCGGCGACGATCTCGGCCACGGTCTGCGCGGCCGGTTCGGCGTCCAGATCGTTGACCACCACGCGTGCGCCTTCGCTGGCCAGCTTGAGCGCGATCTCGCGCCCGATGCCGCGGCCCGAGCCCGACACCAGCGCCACCTTGCCTTCGAGTTTCCTGTTCGTCATGAGGGTGTTCTCCACGAAAATTGAGAGTCAAGGCCAGGCGACCACCGCCTCGCCCGCCAGCTTGACGGCGCCTTCGGCATTGGTGGTCTGCAGTTGCAGCTTCACGGCCCGGTCGAGCTTGTCGACCACCCGACCGGTGCAGCGTATGCGTTCGCCCACCGTGGTCATGGCCATGAAGCGGATGTCGAGCGAACGGATGGCGTGTTGCGGCACCCAGTGGGTCAGCAGCCGGCCCAGCCAGGCGGCGGACAACATGCCGTGCGCGATGACGTCGGGCAGGCCGGCCGAGCGGGCGAAGTCGATGTCGACATGGATGGGGTTGTGGTCGCCGCTGGCGCCGCAGTACAGCGCCAGGGTGTGGCGGGTGAGCGGCGGCAGTTCTAGCGCCGGCAGCTCGTCGCCGACCTGCAGCTGCTCGAACGCAGGCAGGCGCCGGGCGACGGTCGGGGTGTCGACGGAGGCGGTGTTCATGGCGTGGGGTTCCGGTAGACGATCACCGCGCGCAGTTCGGCCACGGGTTTTTCCTGCGCATCGGTGATGGCGGTCGTGCGCACGATGAATTCGAGCGCACCGCCCTTCTTGTCGTAGATGTCGTCGATGCGCGGACGGAAGGTCAGGCGCTCGCCGGCGTGCACCAGGCGGTGGTAGGTGAAGCGCTGCTCGCCGTGCAGGATGCGCCGCACGTCCAGCCCCAGCAGCGTGCGGATGGCGCCGGGGTCGGGCGCATCCATTTCGAGGCAGAACAGAAAGGTCGGCGGCACCGGCAGGTCGGGGTGGCCGGCGGCCCGTGCGACCGCGGGGTCGATGTAGAGCGGGTCGTCCTGGCCGGTGGCCTTGGCGAAAAAGCGCAGGCGGCTGCGCTCGACATCCACGCTGAAGGGCGGCAGCGTGGCGCCGATGTGGCGGCGGTCGATCATGATGGCGGCGCCCCGGTCAGACGGCCTGGTACAGCGTCACCACGCAGGCGCCACCCAGCCCCAGGTTGTGCTGCAGGGCAATGCGCGCACCTTCCACCTGGCGCTGCTCGGCGCGGCCGCGCAGCTGCTGGGTCAGCTCGTAGCACTGCGCCAGGCCGGTGGCGCCGAGCGGGTGGCCTTTCGACAGCAGGCCGCCCGAAGGGTTGGTCACCACCCGTCCGCCGTAGGTGTTGTCGCCGTCGACGATGAAGCGCTCGGCCGTGCCTTCGGGCGTCAGGCCCAGGGCTTCATACGTGATGAGCTCGTTGGCGGTGAAGCAGTCGTGCAGCTCCACCACGTCGAGTGCCTCGGGGCCGATGCCGGCGTCCTCGTACACCTGCTTCGCGGCGGCGGCGCTCATGTCGTAGCCCACCACCTTGCGCATGTCCTGGCTGTCGAAGGTGGACGGTGTGTCGGTCGTCATGGCCTGGGCGGCGATGACGACGCGTTGATCCAGGTTGTGCTTCTTCGCGAACTCGGCCGAGCAGACGATGGCTGCGGCGGCGCCGCAGGTGGGCGGGCAGCACTGGTAGCGCGTCAGCGGGTCGAAGACGGTGGGCGAGGCCATCACCTCGTCCAGCGTCAGGGTGTTGCGGAAGACCGCCAGCGGGTTGCG
>JBEEJN010000024.1:0-83210 GCA_041169165.1 Pseudomonadota bacterium | reverse complement strand
ACAGATGGTCAGGTCGCAGATGGTGCACAGCACGTTGCCGCCGCCGATGGCGAAGCCCTGCACGCGCGCGATCACCGGCTTGGGCACGTTGCGGATGGCGTCGTGCAGCTCTTCCATAGGCAGGCCGATGGTGCCGCGGCCGTCGTAATTGCCGTCGTGGGCCGACTGGTCGCCACCGGTGCAGAAGGCCCGCTCACCCGCGCCGGCCAGCACGATGCAGCCGACCTCGCGGTCATAACCGGCCTTGTTCAGCGCCTTGATCAACTCGTCGCAGGTCGTGCCGCGGAAGGCATTCATCTTGTCCGGGCGGTTGATGGTGATCCAGGCCACGCCGTTGCGGATCTCGTAGAGGATGTCTTCGAAGTTCATGGGGTCTCCTGGGGATCTGGGCCGTGTCTGGTTCAACCGGCCATGGTGAGGCCACCGCTCACGCTGATGACCTGGCCGGTGATGTAGGCCGCGTCGTCGCTGGCGAAGAAGAGGATGGCGCCGGGCAGGTCGTCGGGCTTGCCGATGCGGCCCAGCGGGATGGAGCGGGTGAAGGCTTCCATCAGCTTCTCGGGGTTGCCGGCACCCTGGGCGTAGTCGGCGAACAAGGCCGTGTCGGTCGGGCCGGGGCAGACGACGTTGACAGTGATGCCGTGGCGGGCATGCTCACGCGCAATGGTCTTGGAGAAGGCCACCAGCCCGCCCTTGCAGGCGGCATACACAGCCTCGCCCGAGGAACCCACACGCGCGGCGTCAGAGGCGATGTTGACGATGCGCCCGGCCCGGCGCGCCGCCATGCCCGGCAGCACGGCGTGGTGCATGTGCAGCGCGCCGGTGAGGTTGATGGCGATGAGCCTGTCCCAGTCAGATGGGGCGGTCTTGGTGAAGGGCTTGAAGACGTCCCATCCGGCGTTGTTGACCAGCACATCGATGGGCCCCAGGCCGGCCTCGACCGCGGCGATGGCCGCATCCACGCCAGCGCGGTCGGTGATGTCGCAGGCGAAGGCCGCAGCCTGGCCGCCTGAATCTCCACAACTTGCGCGGATGGCCTCGGCCACCGCCTCGGCGGCATCCGGGTTGCGGTCCAGCACCGCCACCTTCGCACCTTCGGCGGCGAAGCGCTTGCAGGTGGCACCACCGATGCCGCCGCCGCCGCCGGTCACGGCCACGGTCTTGTTCAGGAAACGGGTCATCATGCGTCCTTCAAGATTGGGCTCAGGCACCCTGGGGCTCAGGGTCGGCACCGAGTTATTACGTCAATATGTTGCCTATCATAGGCAGACGCATCCACCTGCGCAAGCATCACCATCGGCCTGGACATCATGGTTATCCCTGAAAGCACTGCAGCAAATTCGAACGCCGCCAAGATGGAACTGGCCAACCGCCTCTTCTTCCGGCTGTATCAATGTGCAAACATGTTGCATAAAACGGGTAGCCGGGCGGTGGAGGCCGAGGGCCTGACGACGCAGCAGTGGGCGGTGCTGGGCGCGCTGTCGCGCCCGGTGGCCGAAGGCGGCATGAGCGTGGGCGACCTGGCGCGCTACCTGATGGTGAGCCGGCAGAACCTCTCGGGCCTCATCAGCCGCATGGAGCGCGACGGCCATGTGCGCGTGGCCCCGCACGGCCAGGACCGCCGCTCGCGTGTCATCACCATGACCGACAGCGGCCACCACGTCTGGCAGGTGCTGGCCCAGCCCAAGATCCGCGCCTATTACGAGCAGGTGCTGGGCGACTTCTCGATCAACGACCTGAGCCACAGCCTGCACTACCTGCTCAAGATCATCGAGAACATGCAGCGCATCGACGCTGAGTGGCAGGACGCCCAGGGCGCCGCCGCCTCGGGGCCCCTTGCGGACGCCACGGCAGCCGATGCGCCGGGTGCGGACGACGTCGTGGCGGAGCCTTGACGGCAGCCGTGCCGCCGCCGGCCCGCCGCCGGCGCTCCGACCAGCCCGCACAATGCCGCCCATGCTCAAGATCGCCCTCATCGCCCACGACCGCAAGAAGGACGACATCGTCCACCTTGCGCGCGAGTTCGCCGCCGGCTTGGCCGGCTGCACCCTGATGGCCACCGGCACCACCGGCGGACGGCTGCAGGCCGAGGTCGGTCTGGCGGTCGAGCGCCTGCTCAGCGGCCCGCTGGGCGGCGACCTGCAGATCGGCGCGCGCCTGGCGGTGGGCGAGGTGGACGCGGTGGTCTTCCTGCGCGACCCCATGACGCCGCAGCCGCACGAGCCCGACATCAACGCCCTGGTGCGCGCCTGCGACGTGCACGACGTGCCCTGCGCCACCAATGTGGCCAGCGCCCGGCGGCTGCTTGGCGCCCTGCTGGGCCCGGGCGGCGCCGGCTCGGCGGACTGAAGAAGCGATCGAACGGACGGTAGATCCGCCTACTTCGCGCCGTCCAGCCCGTTCAACCTGAGCTTGCAGCGTATGCCGCCCGGCAAACCCTAGCGGGCGTTGTCCAGCTCGGCCACCACGCCCACGGTGCCGGCGGCGGCGTCGATCACCCGGTCCACCGTATTGATAACGTGCTCAGCGCCGACCCGCTGGCCGACGCCACGCTGGTGCGGCGTATCGACTACTGATCGGCACCCGGCAGCTTGATGCCGGGAAAGATCTTGATCACCGCCGAGTCATCCTCGCGGCCATGGCCGGCGGTCGAGGCATGCATGAACATCTGGTGCGCGGTGCTGGCCAGCGGCAGGGGGAATTTGGTGGCGCGCGCGGTGTCCAGCACCAGGCCCAGGTCCTTGACGAAGATGTCCACCGCCGACAGCGGCGTGTAGTCGCCCTTGAGCACATGGGCCATGCGGTTCTCGAACATCCAGCTGTTGCCGGCGCTGTTCGTGATGACCTCGTAGAGGGCATCCGCCGCCACACCTTCGCGCAGGCCCAGGGCCATGGCCTCGGCGGCGGCGGCGATGTGCACCCCCGCCAGCAGCTGGTTGATGATCTTGACCTTGCTGCCCGCGCCGGCCTGGTCGCCCAGGCGGTAGACCTTGGCGGCCATGGCGTCCAGCGCACCGCCGACCTTGGCGTAGGCCGCCGGGGTGCCGGCCGTCATCATGGTCATCTCGCCCGAGGCGGCACGCGCCGCGCCGCCCGAGATGGGCGCATCCAGATACAGCAGGCCCAGGCCGGCCAGGCGCTGCTCGGTGGCGATCGACCAGTTGGGGTCGACGGTGGAGCACATGACGAAGGCGCTGCCCGGGCGCAGCGCGGCGGCGGCGCCGTCCGGCCCGAACAGCACGGCTTCGGTCTGCGCGGCGTTGACCACCACGCTCACCAGCACCTCGCACTGCGCCGCCACGTCGGCCGGCGTGCGCCAGGCCACGCCCCCCTCGGCGGCAAAGGCCAGCGCAGCCTCATGGCGCACATCGCACACATGCACGGTGTAGCCGGCGCGGCGCAGCGAGCCCGCCATGCCGCGGCCCATGGCGCCCAGGCCGATCAAGCCGATATGGCCGAGGGGGCCCGCCGCCGGCATGGAGTTGGAGGAAGAGCCAGTGGAGGTCATCGAGAGCTGTCCTTTGCGGGGTCATGCTGCGCCTGGCGCGGGGCGGCCAGCGGCAGGAATGTGTGGATGGGTGGATGGGTGGACGGATGGGGGACATGGCGCAACGGTAGGCCAGCGCGCGCCGCGGGTGTTGAGGTAGACCGCGTAAAGCGAGGTCGTGCCGCAGATGAAGAGGCGGTTGAGCTTGGCGCCGCCGAAGCAGACGTTGGCCACCGCTTCGGGGATGAGGATCTTGCCGATCAGGCGTCCGTCCGGGGTGTAGCAGTGCACGCCGTCACCGGCACTGGTCCAAAGGTTGCCGTGCACGTCCACGCGCAGGCCGTCGAAGAAGCCGGCCTGGCATTCGGCAAACACCTCGCCGCCCGACAGCGACCGCCCATCGGCCGAGACGCTGAAGCGGCGGATGTGGTGCGGCCCGCCTTCCACATGGGTGGCGCCGGTGTCGACGATGTAGAGCAGCGATTCGTCTGGCGAGAAGGCCAGGCCGTTGGGCTGCACGAAGTCGCTGGCGACGACGCTGAGCGCGCCGGTCGACGGGTCGAGCCGGTAGACCTGGCGCGCACCGATCTCGCTGGGCGAGGCGTCGCCTTCGTAGTCGCTGTCGATGCCGTAGCTCGGGTCGGTGAACCAGAGGCTGTCGTCGCTCTTGACCACCACGTCGTTGGGCGAGTTGAAGCGCTGGCCCTCGAAGTGGCTGGCCAGCACGCTGCGGCTGCCGTCATGCTCGATGCGCGAGACGCAGCGGCCGCGGTGCTCGCAGGACACCAGGCGGCCCTGCCGGTCCACCGTGTGGCCGTTGGTGTTGAGCGCGGGCTGGCGGAAGACCGACACGGAACCATCGGTCTCGTCCCAGCGCAGCATGCGGTCGTTGGGGATGTCGGACCACACGAGGTAGCGCCCGGCAGCGAACCAGGCCGGGCCCTCGGCCCAGCGGCAGCCACTGTAGAGCTTCTCGACACGCACGTTCGGGAAGGCATAGGCGCCGAACTGCGGATCAAGCACGGCGAAGTCTGAGGTGAGCGAGAGGGTCATGGCGGACGTGTCAGGGCAGACGTGGCCTGATGTCGCCACTGGACAGGACGGCGACATGCATCAGGTTGACAGGTCATCATACAAATCCGCCCCGGACAGGACAGCTCATGGCAAACCCGCTGCGCAAGGGGAGGACCTTGATGTTCAACCCGGTTTGGCCGGTGAGCGGGTGCCGGACCGCCGCCGGACCTTCCGGCACAGGGCTCACCCGCAGCCTGGCAGCGTCACCCCTGGGCTAGCATGAACCGATCATGCGACCGCCTCTGCGTCTGCCCACCCCGCATCTGCTCGACGCCTGCAGCGCGGCACGCCTGCTGGCCCGCCGCGAACTGAGCGCCGAGGCGCTGATGCGGTCCTGCCTGGACCGGATCGCCGCGCGCGAACCCGGGCTGCAAGCCTTCGCCTGCCTGGACGCCGACGCGGCCATCCGCCAGGCCCGTGCCCTCGATGCCGGCCCCTGGCGCGGCCCGCTGCACGGCCTGCCCCTGGGCGTGAAGGACCTGTTCGACACCGCCGAGCTGCCCACCCACTACGGCTCGCCGGCGGTCTACGCCGGCCACCGCCCGGGCGCGGACGCGGCCGCCGTGGCCCTGTGCCGCGAGGCCGGCGCGGTGCTGGCGGGCAAGACGGTCAGCACCGAGTTCGCCTACTTCCACCCCGGCCCCACGCGCAACCCGCATCACCCCGGCCACACGCCGGGCGGGTCATCCAGCGGCTCGGCCGCCGCGGTGGCGGCGCAGATGCTGCCGCTGGCCCTGGGCACACAGACGGCCGGCTCCATCATCCGCCCCGCCGCCTACTGCGGCGTGTTCGGCGTCAAGCCCACGCTGGGGCGGGTGCCGCGCGCCGGGGTGAAGAGCCTGTCGGAGACCATGGACACGGTAGGCGGCTTCGGCCGCAGCGTGGCTGATGTCGCCCTGCTCGCCGCGGTGCTGACGAGCGACGCCCGGCTGCTCGACCTGCCCGCCCTGGCGGCGCCGCCGCGCATCGGCCTGTGCCGCACACCCGAGTGGGCCCAGGCCGACACCGATGTGCAGCGCGCCTGGGCCCAGGTCGAGGCGGCGCTGGCGCCGCATGCGGCGGCCCTGGTCGATGTGGAATGGCCCCGTGGCAGCTCGACAGACGGAAGCTCGACGGCCGGCACCGCGACCGCCGCCTTGCAGTCCGACTGGGCTGACCTGGCCGATCTGCAGAAGGCCTTGATGACCTACGAGATGGCGCGCTCGCTCAGCCACGAACGCCTGCACCATCACGAGCAGCTCAGCGCGCGCCTGCAGGCCCTGCTGGCCGAAGGCATGGCCACCAGCGCCGCCGAGCAGCAGGCCCGCCTGGCGCGGCTGGAGCGTCTGCGCCGCGTGGCCGACGAGCTGCTGTTCG
The DNA here is from genome assembly GCA_041169165.1 of Pseudomonadota bacterium. Taxonomy (GTDB): domain Bacteria; phylum Pseudomonadota; class Gammaproteobacteria; order Burkholderiales; family Burkholderiaceae_C; genus Sphaerotilus. The sequence continues at coordinate 77,293 of JBEEJN010000024.1, read as the reverse complement.
CCCGCTGCGACGTGTTGCTCGCGCCCTCCACCATGGGCGTGGCACCCGCCGGCCTGGGCGCCACCGGCGACCCGCTGTTCTGCCGCCGCTGGTCGGTGCTGGGCCAGCCCTGCATCCACATCCCTTTTGCCCGGGGCGCCGGCGGGCTGCCGCTCGGGCTGCAGCTTGTCGGGCGCCGCGGCGCCGACCATGAGCTGCTGGCCGCGGCGCAGTGGTGCGCCGAGAGGCTGATGCGCTGAGCACAACCTCCACCCGCCGGCCGGCCCACCACATTCCCTCAGCCCCCCCACAAGGAAAGACCGACCCCATGCTGCATCCCCAAGCCCGCGCCCTGCTCGACCTGATGGTGGAACGCGGCGTGCCGCCCACCCACACGCTCACGCCCCAGCAGGCGCGCAGCTTCTACCGCGAGCGGCGCTTCTACACCCAGCCGGACCCGCCGCCGGTGGCGCTGGTGCGCGAGCTGGTGGCCGACGGCGGGCCGCACGGCGACATCCCGCTGCGCCTGTACCGCCCGCGGGGCAGCGCGCAAGGCACCGCGCTGCCGGTGCTGGTCTACTTCCACGGCGGCGGCTGGGTGATCGGCGACCTGGACACCCACGACACGCTGTGCCGCCAGCTGGCCAGCGAATCCGCCTGCGCCGTGGTGGCGGTGGACTACCGCATGGGCCCGGAGCAGCCCTTCCCCTGCGCGGTGGACGACGCCCTGGCCGCCACGCGCTGGGTGGCCACGCACGCCGCCGAACTCGGGCTGGACGCTGCGCGCCTGGCCGTGGGCGGCGACAGCGCCGGCGGCAACCTGGCCGCCGTGGTGAGCCAGCTGGCCAGGTCCGCGGGCGGGCCGGCCATCCGCTTCCAGCTGCTGATCTACCCGGCCACCGACATGCGCCGCGTCGCCACCTCGCACACGACCAACGGCGAGGGTTATCTGCTCACGCGCGAGTCCATCGACTATTTCGCCGGCCACTACATCGGCAGCGACCCCGCGGCCCTGGCCGACCTGCGCGCCTCACCCCTGCTGGCGCCCGATCTGGCCGGCCTGCCGCCCGCCCTGCTGCTGACCGCCGGCTACGACCCGCTGCGCGACGAGGGCCTGCTCTACGCCCAGCGTCTGAGCCAGGCGGGCGTGGCCTGCGCCTACCTGTGCTTCGAGCGCCAGATCCATGGCTTCATCACCATGGGCCGGGTCATCGACGAGGCCAACACGGCGGTGAGCTGCTGCGCCGGCGCGCTGCGCCAGGCGCTCAGGCCCGACGTGACTTGACGCGCCGGGCGTACAGACCCAGGCCCGCCAGGCCCAGGGCCAGCATGGCGTCGGTGCCCGGCTCGGGCACGGCCGACAGGATGTTCACGGCCGCCGGGCCGCTGATGCTGTTGACGAACTGGCCGTAGTCCGGATTCTGGAAGCCCGCGGTCACCATCACATAGGCCGTGCCTGCATCGAGCACGGCGGTGAAGCCCGAGAAGTTGTTGGTGTTCATGAACGGCCCGGTGCCGCCGATGTTGATGCCGGTCAGGTCGTCATTGCCGGTCACCAGGTTCACGAACGGCGACGCCGGGTTGAAGCTGCTGCGGTAGAGAAAGGTGTAGTTGTCCCAGTTGGTGCTGGCACTGAAGAAGTTGTAGCTGCCCTGCAGGCTGACCTCGAACTCGGTGGTGATGTAACGCACCGCGGTGCCGACACCCGACAGTGCCGCAGGAAATCCAAAGGACGGGTTGATGGCCCCGCAGGCACTGGTGCCGACGCACAGTCGCTTGTAGGTGGGCGCGTTGGTGGTGTCGCCGTTCCAGAAGGTCTCGATGGGAGCGCTGGGAAGCGCGGCGTTTGCCGTAGCGGCAAGCACCACGGTGGCCAGGGCAATGGCTTTGGCGGGTGATGTGTACTGCATGGTGCGGTCCAGTCTTGTCTATCGATCACGTGGAAAAATCGACGGTAATCATTGGAGCGGATCGGCGATGTCATGTCGCACCCCGACTCAGAGGGTGTCTTGTGCGCCAGTGTGGCCAAGCGCACGTTTGTGGCGGCGATCAAGTTAACTCCACGTAAAGCTGCGAACCGGACCTGAGCACCGCCAACTGCGGGAACAGCAGCCCAGCGCAGCCGGTTGTGGATGCAAGAATTCCGGTCTGGACGATCGGACCGTTAGCGTGGGAGCGGCGGCAACCGATCCCACTTTTCTTCGTCCGCCCGCCCGCACGTGCAAGACCACATCAGCCAGCTCGAGGACACGATCACCGCCCTGCTCGGCCAACGGGCGGTGCTGGGTGATCTGGTGGTGGATACCGCCGTGGCTGCCCTGCGCGACAAGCTGGCCTTGCTGCAGGCGGCGGCGCATGAGCAGGAGCGTCGCCAGCTCAGCGTGATGTTCGTCGACGTGGTCGGCTCGACCGTGCTGAGTCGTTATCTCGACCCCGAGGACCTGAACGCCGTGGTGGACGGCGCGCTGGCGCGTTTCACCGCCATCGTGCAGGCGCACGACGGCAAGGTGCTGCAGTACGCCGGCGACAACCTGCTGGCCGTGTTCGGTGCACCGCAGGCGCGCGAGGACGACGCTGAACGCGCGGTGCGCGCCGGCCTGGCGATCACCGCACTCGGCCGTGAGCTCGGCGCCGAGGTGCACGCGCTGCACGGTCGCGCCGGCTTCAATGTGCGGGTCGGCATCCACAGCGGCGAGGTGCTGGTGGGCGGCGGTGTCGATGGCTCGAACAGCGTGCGCGGCCTCACCCCCAACATCGCCGCGCGCATGGAGCAGACCGCACCGCCCGGCGGCCTGCGCATCAGCCGCGACACCTATCGCCAGGTGCGTGGGCGATTCGAGCTGCTGCGCCAGGCGCCGATGGTGGTGAAGGGCTGTGACGAGCCCATGCTCACCTACCTCGTGCTGGGTGAACTGGACGCCGGCGAACGCCAGGCCGCGCGCGGCGTGGAAGGTGTGAGCACGCGCATGGTCGGCCGCAGCGCCCAGCTTGCGGTGCTGCAGCAGGCCCTGGTGGCGCTGACGCCGCCCGGCGGCACGGCCGCCGCGCCCCCCAGCCCGGCGCTGCGGCTGCTGTGCGTGGTGGGTGATGCCGGCCTGGGCAAGTCGCGCCTGGTCGGCGAATTCAGGCGCTGGGCACGGCTGCAGCAGTTGCCACCCCACTGGCTGTCCACCGCCGCGACCGAGCAGCACCTGAGCCAGCCCTATGCCGTATTGCGCAGCCTGCTCACCGTGGGCGTCGGCCTGCTGGCCAGCGACCCGGCCGACCTCGCGCGCGCCAAGTGGCTGGCAGCCATCAGCCCGATGCTGGGTGAACCGGCTGCTGCGGTGCTGGGCCACCTGCTGGGCCTGGACTTTTCCGCCCACGAGGAATTGCGCGGCCTGCTGGCCGAACCACGCCAGCTGCGTGACCGGGCCTTCTTTCACGCCAACCAGCTGGTGCAGGCCTGGGTGACCCGCGACGAGCGGCCGGTGGTGGCCGTGCTGGACGATCTGCACTGGGCCGACGACGGCACGCTGGACTTTCTGGACCATCTACTGGCCAGCCACGCCGACGTGCCGCTGCTGCTCGTCACCATGACCCGCCCGACCCTTGCCGAACGGCGCCCAGGCTGGCTGGCCGGACTGGCGCCCCAGCAATGCATCGACCTAACGCCGCTGCAGCGCGCCAGCGCGATCGAACTGGTGGACGAACTGCTCGCCAGCCTGGCCGAGCCGGCGCCCGCACTCAACCACCTGCTGGTCGACCATGCGGAAGGCAACCCCTTCCACATCGAGGAGTTGATCAACCTGCTGATCGACCAGGATGTCATCGTGACCAGCGACGCCGCCGCGCCGGTGACCGATGCGCCGCTAGCCGCCGGCTGGCGCTTCCATGCCGAGCGCCTGCAGGCACTCAAGGTGCCGCCCACGCTGGCCGGTGTGCTGCGCGCGCGCCTGGACGCCTTGCCGACCGAAGAACGCCGCACCGCCCAACTCGCCTCGGTGGTGGGTTACCGCTTCTGGGACGCCAGCCTGACCGCGCTGGACGCGCCGGCGCTCACCCACCTGGACAGCCTCGTCGAGCGCGACCTGGCGCACGAACAAGACACCGCCAGTCTGGCCGGTCTGCGCGAATACACCTTCAAGCACCACAGCCTGCACGAGGTGACCTACAGCAGCGTCTTGCGCCGCGTGCGCCGGGCGCTGCATGCCCGTGTCGCCGGCTGGCTGCTCGGGCTGCCGGCAGCCGCGCCGCTTGAGCTGGTGGCCGAACATCTCGAACGCGGGGGGCGCGCGGCCCAGGCGCTCGATTACTGGCACCGCGCCGCTGAAGCAGCGGCGGGCAGCTTCGCGAACGCCCAGGCGCTGCGCCATATCGAACGCGCCTGGGGGCTGGCCGCGGCGGACGACCGTCCGCGACGCATCGCCCTGGCCCTGCTGCGCTGCCGTGTGCTGGACCGCCTGGCGGACACCACCCAGCGTCTGGACGCCCTTGAACAGTTGCGTGAACTGGTCGCCCACGCCCCGCCGACGCCTGCGCAGGTCGATTACCTGATCCTGAAATCCCGCTACGGGTCGGACCTGGGCGACGAGGTGGCCGCGGCTCAGGATGCCGAGGCCGCCGTGGCGGCCTGCAAAGGCGAACTCACACCACTCGCTGCGGCGGCCCATGCGCGTCATGCGCAATGCATTCAGCGGCTCGGCCAGCACGAACTGGCCCACACCCAAGCCCGCATCGCGCTGCGCGTGGCCAGGACGGCGGGCGAAAAACGCATCGAAGGCCTGGTGCTGAACGACCTCGGCATCCAGGCCGACGACGACGGCAACTATGACCAGGCCATCCAATACTATTCAGAGGCGCTTGCCATCCACCAGGACATCGACGATCGCATCAATGCGGCAGGTACCCGCAGCAATATCGGTTATGCCGCAATGACGCTGGGCGACTATGAAGTGGCGAGCCAGCACTTTGTCGATACCTGCCGCCTGTTTGCGAATGTCGGTCATGATCTCAACCATGGCATCACGCTGATCAATCTGGGCCTGGCCCGCTTCAATCAGAATGATTTCGCGCTCGCGCTTTCAGCCGGCACGGATGCCTTGAAGATATTGCGCCGGCGCCATGCCCAGCATTTCGAAGGCGCGGCCTTGCATCTGCTGGGGCGGGCCCATTTCGCGCTGCACCACCGCGTGCTGGCTAACGAGCAAATCGAACAGGCCATCGACATTTTCGACGGCCTGCAGATGCACCACCTGGCGATGGAATCGATGGCGTCGCTCGGTGACAACCTGGCGATCATGGGCGAGCTCGCGGCGGCTCTGACCCGCATCGAAGAGGTGCTGGCACGACGCCGCAGCGGCATCAGTCTGGACGGCACCGAAGAGCCGCTGAAAATCCTGCTGAACTGCCACCGGGTGCTGGCCGCGGTGGGCGACGCGCGGGCCTTCGCGGTCTTGTCAGAAGCGCACCAGATCCTCATGGAGCGCGCCAGTCGCATCGTCAACGCGGTCAGGCGCCAGAGTTATCTGGCGCAGGTCCCGTTTCACGCGGAAATCATGGCCCGATACAACGAGGCCAACTTTCCGAATTGACCCACAACTGGTTCAGCGATTCTGGATCTTCGGATCGATGAGGCCGAAGGAATACTCGTAGCTGGTGGCGCCATTGACCGTGACCGGCTTCATGCGCTGGACCAGCACGAAAAACTCCCAGCTCGTTTCGGGCACTTCGGCGTCATACACCTGCAAGACCTGGCCCTTGCATTCAAAGGCGCCGAAAGGTGAGGCACTGGCGCGGGCAATACCATTTTCGGGCAGCGAGACCAGACCTTGCGGGGTATAGACATAACCCGCCTGACCGCTCACGGTGAACTCGACCCGGTCGTTGCGACCGCGTGCAGCCTTGCTGATGCTCAAATTGCCATTCACGACCGACAGCAACTTGCCGCCATTCACAACTGAAAACGTCACGTCGGTGTCGTCGGCCGCGGTGTTGCTCGACGTCATCACCGTCAGACTGCCACCGCCAGCCCCATCCGGCCGGAACGGGCGAAAGTTCTTGATGTGCAGCTGAATGGTCGGGATGGCAGGCATGGTGACTCCAGGTTGACGAAAAGGGAAACGATGGCGAGCCGACGGGCTGACGCTGCCCGTTGCAGTGTGCCCTGACGCCGGCGAGGCGGCGCGAGGTTATGTCAGGCACCAGGCGTGCGCGGGCACCACGCCCTGACCCTATGCTCGACCCTCCACCCTTGTGATGAATCGTGCCCGCTGACAAGACCCGCCATTCACCCCGCAACGCCGCCGGCACACCCGCGCCGGCACCCGCCGCGCGCCCCTTGAGCCCACGGGCGTTTTTCGCCCTGCTCGCGCTGGCCTGCATGTTCGGCGCCAACCATGTGGCGGCGCGTATCGCCATCGACGCCGGCGTCGACGTTGCCACCGCGGTTGCGGTACGCAGCCTGTCCACCGCACTGGTAGTGGGCGTGCTGCTCCGCGCCCAAGGCCTGCCCTGGGCACTCGCGCCGCACCATCGGCGCGCCATGCCACTCATCGGCCTGCTGGTCGCGTGCCAGAGCCTGTGCCTGTATTCGGCCGTGGCGCGCATTCCGGTCGGCCTGGCGCTGCTGGCCTTCAACGCCTATCCGCTGTGCACCGCCCTGGCCGCCTGGGCGCTGTATGGCCAGGCGCCGGAACGACGCGTCTTGCAGGTCATGCCGGTGATTCTTCTGGGCCTGGCGCTGGCGCTGGATGTGTCGGGCGCCGCCTCGGGTCTGGACGCCGGCGCGCAATGGCGCCAGATCGGCCTGGGCGTGGGCCTGGCCATGGCCGCAGCCGCCAGCTTCGGCCTGGTGCTGGCCATGACCCAGCACAGCGTGGCTGATCTGGACGGCCGCGTACGCACCGCCTACACCATGAGCCTGGTCGGCCTGCTTGCGCTCACCGGCACGCTGGTCCAGGGCGGGCCGCACTGGCCGCACACCGCTGTCGGCTGGGCGGCCCTGGCAGCACTCAGCGCGCTCTATGGCACCGCCATCACGGTGCTGTTCACGCTGCTGCCGCGCCTGGGCGTGGTCGGCAGTTCGCCCATCATGAATGTCGAACCGGTGGCCGCCCTGGCCATGGCCTGGCTGCTGCTGGACCAGCATGTGGCGCCGATGCAGTTGGTGGGCGCGCTCATCGTGGTCGGCGCGGTGACGATGCTCGGTGTGCGACGTCGGCCACGCTGACGGACATCAGCCAGGCAGTCATCGAGTGGGTCCCGCGGCGTCACGGGCACAGTGCCGTCAACCGATGGTTCAGCACCCTAAGCCAGAGTGCAGCACTACAAGGCCGCACTCGTGACACCGCGCGATTGAAGTTCCAGCGTGACGCCGGAGTCCATGCCGTCCGGGGTCGGGCCCAAGGCATGAAGCCGTTCCCGGAACTGCGCCAATTGCGCCGCAACCAACGGCGGGAGCTGGGGCTCCAGGGCCGGAGGCAGGGATGCTGCTGCATCGGGCGCGGCCCGTTCAGGCGGCTGCGCTAGATCGCTGCTCGTTGTGCACTCGAGAGCGAGCGCCAGGCGCGAGACCAGACGCACACGGCAGGCCAACGTCGCAGCGGGCGCATCATCAACAACGGTCTGCCAGGCGGACTGCACGGCAGCGATGAACTGGCGCCGCGCAATGTCCTGACCGTCCCTGAGGGCGCGCCATTGCTGGGTCTGCAAAGCGCCGAGTGCAGCCTGCTGCTGCTGAGCTTGAAAGGAGGCCCCAGACTGCGCCGCAACCCAGGGCATGGCGCCAGTGAGTGGACCCAGCGCAGCCGCCGGAGGTACATCAACCCGCTCGGCGGGGGGCATGGAATGCGTCTGCACGATTGACTGGCCCACCCAGGGCAGGTCCTCCTGCACTTGCGCCAAGCCAGGGCTGACACGCGACTCCGGTGCATCCATCGAGGAGGTGCCGACAAGCCTGGCCGGCTCGGGGCGAACGACGGCAGCAGGGCTTGAGCGCCAGCCTGGCTGGGCTGCTGTGCGGCCAGACCGGAGTTGCGTCATTTGCAGTCCCAAGGGCGCGACAGCAGGCACCAGGCGCACGGCCAGCGTCTGCCCTCCGAGTTTGGCCAAGTCACTGCGCCAGCCCTCAGGCCACGTGGGCTCGACCGCTGGCACGCCCAACAGGCCGCCGCCCAGCACCAGCAGGTGGGCCAGCAACGATGCCAACAACGCCAGATGCAGGCGGTGGTGCCGACCGCAGTGCTGCAACTTCGATTCACGCATGGCCTGATCTGCCTGATGCATGCAACCGTCAATATTGCACGGCGCCGTGAATGACACGCGGCGCCTCGGTCACCACGGGCACCGCGAGTCCGCTCGGGTCACTGAACCCACCGCCGCCCGGCATGTCACCGTCCAGGATGGTGGGCAACGTCAAACCGGCACACAGGCTGGCCGACACCTTCTTCAAGCGCAGTTCCTGCTGCAGCGGCTTGACCCAATAGGTGGAATTGCCGTCGCTCACGGCGCTGCCTTCCGGGATCACGAAGGCCGATACCCAACGGGTGCTGCCGTTATTGCTGGAACACGGCACATCGGCATTCGTGAGTGGGTCAACACACTTGCCCGGTACCCCCTGCAGGTCACCGAAGCCGTTGTACTGCAGCACCATCTGTGCGCCGGCGTAGGCATGTGGTGCGTCAGCGGGTACGGCGTACTGCAGCGCCAGTGGTGCATCGAACTGCACCATGGCACCGCCCGCGGCCATCAGGCCAGAGAACCGGTTCCAGCTGTTTGGTCCGGTCTCCCAGACATAGTAGGTGTCGATTGAATCGATGCGATCCTGACAGTAATGGGTCGCGCCAGGTCCACCGCCGGCAGCACATTGAAGGCTAGCCAACGCCGTGTCGTCAACCAGCCTGCCGCTCTGGAAACCGTTCTGGTACTCGCTGTTGGCCGGTGCCGATGTGCCCGCCCAGACCACCGGTGCCAGGTTGGCGTTCAACAACACGCCGTCATTGGCCTGTCCGCTGGCGCCCAGGGTGTAGTTCAGCTCATTGCCCTTGAGCACAGGCTGCCAGTTCCACCTGCTGGTGATCGGCTGTGCGCCCGTGTCGAGCACAAGATTGAGATAGGGCGTCAGGCCGGTGTTCGAGGTGTTGTTCAAACCGCTGATGAAATTCGCGCCACCGCGCGGGCAGTCGCTCAGGCAATGCAGGCTGCCGCTCGGCCAGTCGACGCTGCCGGGCGCCACCACGGTCTCGCTCCGATAGGTCACCACACTGCTTGCGGTGGGAGGGAGATAAACCCCATTCGAGTCGCGCGTCAGCAGCGTGATGCTGCCGCCCAGCGATTGCGACCACCCGTTGAGATTCCAGCTGGACTGCAACACCTGCGCTGGAAGGGCGTTTCCAGCAGCGTCGGGGGTGGGCGATCCCCCCCCCGATCCGCCCTGCGCGGTGATGATGAAATCGCCGCCGTTCCACCTCAGTTCGAGGACGGTGCCCGCATTGCGCAGCGTATTACCGGTGTCATTGAAACTCTGGTTGACCCAGAAGCTGAACGGAACGTTGCGGATGCCGTCCAGCGTGGTCTGGTGGCGGGTCAGCTTCTTCAGACGGCCGTCCTTGCGCACCAGCGTATATGTCCCGCTCGCCGCCTGCTGGTTGCTGTAGGCGTAACGCGTCACGCTGGCACCATCGTCCAGCGTTGCTTTGCCCTGCATCCACAAGCCCCAATAGCCGACGTAGCCGTAGTTGTTGCCGGACTTGATCGGAAAGCCGCTGTTGCGCTCCAGGCGCGCACCGTCCGCGCCATAGACGCCGTAGCTCCAGGCAGTCTTGTCCGCGTTGGCAAACGCACGATCGAAACACTGGTCGCTCCCGCCAGCGCTCAGATCGCGGCGGAAGTAGGCGGCATCGTAGGCAAACTGCCAGTCCGTCACGGGCGCACCGGCGGATTCGGCAAACACGACCCGGCCTGAACCGGACGTCGTGCTGCCGGTCAAGGTCATGCTGATGTTCTGATCTCCACGCTGAAACGCCTTCACCGAAGCCCCGTCGCCCTCGGCATAGCCATACATGGCATTCAGGCAATCGGTCGTGCCGTCAGGCAGGCCACAAAAGTCCACGTGGAATCGACCATACGGCGACACGTCGCTGGCCGCTTCACTCGCCGCGAGGCGGGCGTGGATGACACCTGTGATCACGCTGCCGCTGGCGCTGCGCATTTCGTCCTGCATGATCCACATGCGCGCGTTCAACGGTGAACTGTTGTCACTGCGATGGCTGTTGATGAACGCACGGGCATAGCGCGGTGCGCCGGCCGCCACGCTGCTCGTGCTGCTCATCGCTGCAGCGGCACTGCTGTTCTCGCATCGCGTCTCGTCGATAAGGGCAAGGTAGTCACCGACATTCACCACGGCTGTCTGATTGGCGCCCGTTGCGTTCATGTAGCACAGCACCGTATTGGGCAGCTTCAGGCCTTTGCTGGTCGCGTCCTCGACATGCGACTGGGTCTGGTCGAGAAGATAAGCACCGCTGGTGGGCGGCGCTGCGTGCGCCGCCATCGCGCCCAACATGGCGGCGACGGCCAGCGCCGAAAGCCGCGGACCTGGGTGCAGTGCAGTCAGCGCACAACGCGCAGCAGAGCGAGTCGGACTGCTTGCGACGCGCAAGCGCAAGGTGTCGGATTGCATGATGTCCACCCTCAATTGGCGCGCGTGGCCGTGACGGCCGAGACCTGGCTGGGCAACTTCAGGCCGTTGACCTTATCGGTTGCAGTGCCGCCAGCCGTTGTGCCTGTGCCGTCTCCGCCACCACAGGCGGTGAGACTGGCCGCAAGAGCCAGCACGGTGAAAGCCAGGCAAGCGCGCAAGATCGACCGCGTGGCGTTGCAGTGCAATAAGCGATGGTTCACGACGGACTCCGCTTTTTGAGTTGAGCCCGGGTGTCTGCGGTCGGCCCCGGCCGCATGAACGTCCTCAGGCACGGCCCTGGTCATGCACAGACAGACCAGGCCATGCAGGTTTGTCGGTCACCTTCGCGAAGTACTTGAGCGCAGGTCGTTGAGCTGGATCAACGTCGCCGTCACATGGTGTCCAGAGGCAGGATGATCTTTGGCGACGGGACGTTCTCAATCTGACATCGGCGTCTTGTTGTCAGTCGGCAGGCTTTCATCGAATCGATGCGCAGTTCCTGAAAGCGGCCGCTCGCACCCTTGTGAAGTGGATAGTGAAGCGCCTGCAATTGATCGCATCGCCCACGAGCCGCCTGCCTAAAGTCTTGCTCGTGATGGGTCAGGTCTGCACGCTCGCTGAGGTGCCAGGTGCCACAAGTTTGTTCGGCGCGGCCGCGCTGTACATCGAGTAGCTCGCCGCGACTTCCGTCCGTCGCCTGCGCATCGGCCAACGCACACCCTGGCAGCAACGCCTCATGAAGATCCGCATCTCCCGTCAAGCTCTGGCGTTGGGCGCGCCCGCGTGGGGCTCGGCCCTGCTCACGGCCGCACTGGCCGCCTTTCTTGACTCGGGCTGGCTGCCGGGCGCTGGCCACGCGAGCAGCGCCGTGGCGACACGCACAGGCAGCCTGCTGCTGGGCGTCGTGGTCGCCCTGGTGCTGCACGCCGCACTCCTGCTCGGGCTGAGGTGGCGGCTGGGCCTGGCCCTGGACCAGGACCTGTTGCGTACCTCGGCGCTGGACGCTCGTGTGCGCCACGGCGCCGAGTCGGTCAACGCCAGTTCGGAAAAGCTGGCCGCGGCGGCCAACGAGATCCTCTTCGCCGGTCAGATGCAGACCATGGCGACCGACGGCATCAAGGAACTCATCACTCAGGTCTCGCACAGTGTTGCGCAGGTCACCGGCGTGGCTGGCGATGTACAGACCCAGACGCGCTCGGCCCAGGGCCTGTCCAGCCAGGGGGGTGAACTGGTCGACGGTGTGGCCGCCAAGATGGGCGAAATTGCCCAGGTCATGGCCCAGGCCTCGGCACGCATCGACGCCTTGTCACGTCAGGCCCACAACATCGGCCAGGTGGCCGATGCCATCACCCGCATCACCAGCCAGACCAATCTGCTGGCGCTCAATGCCGCGGTGGAAGCCGCCCGTGCCGGCGTGCATGGTCGCGGCTTTGCCGTCGTCGCAGCCGAGGTGAAGCAACTCGCCCAGCAGACCGCCGAGGCCACCCAGGCCATCACCACCACCATCCGCAGCATCCAGGACGACGTCAAGCAATCGGCCCAGGACATCAGGCTGGCCGTGCCGCTGGTGTCGTCCGGCGTGGGCATGGTGCAGCAGGCAGCGCAGGCGCTCCACGAGATCCGCAGCGGCTCGGACAGCCTGCTCGACCGCAGCGCGGCGCTCAGCAGCGAGATCAGCCAGCAAGGCCAGCTCATCCAGGACATGGTGAGCGGTGTGGCGCAGATCCTGGACATGACCGGCCAGACCAGCCAGGTGGCCGAACGCGCCCTGCAAACCTCGGTGAGCCTGTCGGCCACCGCCGCCGAACTGGTCGCCGCAGTGGCGACGTGACTGCGTGGGCCCCATGGCGCTGCACACACATATCTCATCCAGCCCGACCTGCGCCTCGGCGCAGAGTCCGGCGCATCCATCCACCCGTCATTTCACAGGAGTAGGAACATGCCGTTGATCACCTGGGGACCGATGCTGGCCGTCGGCGTGAAGGAAATCGACGACCAGCACAAGAAGCTGGTCGAACTCGTCAACCAGCTCAACGACGCCATGCACGCCGGCCAGGGCAAGGAGACGCTGGCACCGGTACTCAATGAACTGGTGCGCTACACCGTCTACCACTTCGGCACCGAAGAACGCCTGATGGCCCAGCACAAATACGTTGACAGCCCGGCGCACAAGGCTGAACACGTCAAGTTCGTCGAGACAGTGGGCGCCTTCAAGAAGAAGTTCGACGCCGGCAACGCCATGCTGTCGACCGAGATCATGAATTTCCTGCGCGACTGGCTGTCCAAGCACATCCTGCAGACCGACAAGAAGTTCGCCAAGGCGCTCAATCTGGCGGGCGTGAAGTAGTCGCCCGAACTGCAGCCGCTCCATCGGCGACCCGCCACAGACGGCGGGTCGCGCCGCTGCTGCCCGGGCCGGCAGGTCCCGGGTGGCGGCCCGCTGCCTTGGCTTGTTCAGTCCTTGCAGTCACAACCGCGGCGAGGACCGCGGTGACCTCTCAATCCAGCTTCCACGCAAATGCCGGTGCCAGCCCGGTGTAGCGCGCGAACAGGCCGGTGGTGTTGAAGCGCGGGTCCAGGCCCACCGTCGCATCCCCGAACACCACATAAGCACCATTGCGCGACATCGCCACCGGGCCGACGAAGCTGTTGCTGTGGGTGGTCAGCGCCTGGGTCAGGCCGCTGCTCACGGTGTGCAGCAGCACGTTGCGGGCCGGTGCGCCCAGGGTGGTGGCCAGGCTGGTGTAGGCCACGCGATTGCCGTCGAAGGACAGGGCCACCCGTTCGCCGGCCTCGACCGGGCTGTCGGCGTCACCCTGCACGCCGCTGCTGCTCACGCTGGCGCGCACGACCGGCAGCACGCCACCGCCGACGGGCTGGGTGTCGACCACGAACACATCCTGAGCCCCATTGGTGTCGCCCGGCACGAGGTCGGCGGCGGTGCTGGCATAGGCGACATAGCGACCGTTGCCTGAGAGGCTCGGTGCGACCACACGAGCGGCGGTTTCGGTACCCGCGTCGCGTTCGGCGCCGGTGCTGGTCAGGCTGACGCGCTGCAGGCTGTTGCCCGGCTGGTCGTGCACGAAGATGTCCCACAGCCCGTTACTGTCGCCGGCCACCAGGCTGTCCGAGAAGGAATGGAAGGCCAGCCGTGCACCGTCGGCCGAGATCGACGGGCGTGAGCCGCCGACGCCCAGGCCGTTGCCGTCACGGCTCACCAGGGTGGTGACGCCGGTGCCCAGATCGCGCCGGTAGACGTTGACGGTGCTGGTGCCCGACACGCCGCTCGTCAGGTTGCTGGCGGTGCTGGTGTAGGCCAGCACCCGGGCGTCGCCCGACAGGGCCGGTTCGCTGCTGGCGCCGTTGGCCTGGGCGCCGCCGGGGCCGACGCTGACACGCTGCACGCCGGCGGTCGGCGCGCTGGCCGACCACAGGTAGATGTCGCTCACGCCATTGCTGTCATCGCCGATCAGGTTGCCGGCGAGCGACTCGAACACCACCGTCTGGCCGTCGGCCGACAGGCTGGGCGCCGCACTGTCGCCATTGCCCGGTGCGCCGCCGGCACTGGCGCTCACCAGCCGGGTCACGCCGGTGAGGCGGTCGCGCCAATACACCTGGCGCACGCCCGTGGCGTTGCCCGCAAGCCCGGCGCTGGACACAAAGGCCACATAGCGCCCTTCATTGCCGCTGACGCTGCCGCCGCCGATCACCGGCGCCGCGCTCAGCCCGTAGGTGCCGAGCGTGGTGTCGTCGCTGCTGCGGCTGAAGAGGTCGAAGCGCTCCTCGCACCCGACCCGCACGGCGCCGATGGCGACCGGCAGGGTGCCGCTCGCGCCTTGGTAGACCGAACACAGCAGGTCCAAGGTCGGCGGATCCATGCTGATGGTGTAGGCCGAACCCGACGCCGGCAGCGGCGTGAAGGCCAGCACCATCTGGTTGTAGACGCTGCGGCTGTTGGACACCGGCGGCATCAACAGGCTCAGGTCGTCCAGGCCGGCGGCATGCAGCGTCAGACTGGCGCCGACCGGGCCATAGAACTGGCCGGCCAGCGCGTTCGGGTCGGGCGGGCTGCCGCAATCGGCGGTGACGACGATGTCGACCGCGCCGGCCGTGCCGTTGGCGCTGGCCGAGAAGCTGCAGTTGCGCGGCCCGCCGAGTTGCACGATGCCGTAGCCCGCGCCCACGCTCAGCCGATTGGGAAAAAACGTCGCCGTGCTGGTCTGGGTGACATTGATCTGTGCCGTCCCCAGGCCGAAGCTGAAGCTCTCGCCGCTGGCCAGGGTGGTGCTGACCACCACGCTCACACTCACGGTGGGCAGCGCGCCACCGCTCGAACTGGCGCCCCCGCCGCCGCCGCCGCAGGCCGCCAGCAGGGCGGCTGCACATACGGCGCTCAGGGTGGGCCAGTGCCGTGTCCGGGGGAGGGAAAGCAGGCCGGCGGTGGTATCGGTCATGGTTGATGCAACAGTGGCGGCCCCACCCGGCGCCATGGTTCAGGCGGCCTGGGCAGCAGGGCGAGCGTGCCGGCGCCGCTACTTCAGGGCGCCTGGCGGCGGGTGCTGATGATGAAGCGGCTTGCGCTCACCTCCAGCCCCTTGACCATACCGAGGACAGGCGGCGTGGATTCCTTGCCGAAACAGCGCAAATGACAGCTACATAAGGCCTTGGCGTGGCGCCCGCCGCACAGCGTCGGCAGGCTCGACGCGTGTTGGATCGACCGCGCGCAGCACTGTTGCTGCGTTGCCGGCCATCAGCTTGAGGCAGCGCAAGCGGCAACCAGTGCGCCCCCGCTTCAGCGCCAGTCAGCGCGCCACAACACCGCGAACACCCCGGCCAGCGGCAGCACCAGCAGGGCGAAGGCGGGCCCCAGCCCGCCGATGACCGCACCCGCGGCGCCGAACAGCGGCGGGCCGATCACCACGCCGAAGAAGGTGAAGAACAAGGTGCCGGCGGTCGCCGACGCCGCCTGGGCGTGTGGCACCAGCCGCGCCACCGTGGCCAGGTATACGCCGTTCCACCCCACCGCCGTGGCGCCGAACACGCACAACAAGGCCACCACCCAGGTCGCGGCGCTGTCGCGCCCCAGCCAGGGCACGGTCAGGCAGCAGGCGACGATCAGGCCGGCCAGGCCGAGCAACATGCGCCGCGGGCCGAGCCAGCGGTCGGACACCACGCCCCAGGTGATGCGACCGGCCACGCCGCTCACCTGCGAGGCCGACAGCGCCGCGCCAGCCGCCACCAGCGTCCAGCCCAGGTCGCCGGTGAGGTAGCTGACGAAATACGAGGTCAGGCAGACCTGCGACATCGACAACACGAAGCTGCACAGCGCCATCGCGCGCAGTTGCGTGTGGCCCAGCACCAGGCGCACCGGTGCCATCAGCTGGGCCGGGCCAGGCCAGGGCACCGAACGATCGCGCTGGTCGTCCAGCGATCGACCGAGCGGCAGGGCGGAGATCGCGCCCAGCACACACAGCAGCGCCGTGCCGAGCACCGCCGCCGCCCCGTCACCCCAGGCCACCAGGGGCGGCACCATCAGGCCGGCGATCACACCGCCCATGGGCACGCCGGTCTGCTTGATGGAAAACACCAGCGCGTAGTGACGCAGCGAGGTGGTGCGCGCCAGCATCTGCGAGCTGGCCGGCGTGATCGGCCCGTAGCCCAGGCCGACCAGCAGCGCGCCCGGCACCGCCAGCAGGGTCAGCCAGGGCCAGGGCGCGGCCGGCAGGGCCGGCAGCGCGACCAGCAGCAGACCCAGGGCGCTCACCATCAAGGCCAGCTGGCTGGCGCGGATGGGCCCGTAGCGCCGCACCAGATGGGCACCGAGCGGACTGGAGAACATGGCCGCCAGATAGACCAGCGCGATGAACACGCCGACGGCGGCATGGCCGAGCTGCAGCCGTTCGAGCAGACGCGGCGCGGCCACGGTGGGCGCGATCACCGCCGCCGACGACGCCGACTGCACCAGCAGCGTGATGGGCAGGGTCGCGCGGCGCGCCGCTGCGCTGGGCCAGGCGTCGGCGCTCAGACGCCAGCTCCTGTCGCTGGCGTCGGGGCCGCAGCCAGCAGGTCGGCCAGGCGTTCGACATCGACATTGCCGCCGCTCACCAGCACGCCCACCCGCTTGCCGGCCAGTCGCGTCTTGAGGCTGCGCGCGCCGGCCAGGCCCAGGCAGCCGGTGGGCTCGACCACTAGCTTCATGCGCGCGGCGAAGAAGCGCATGGCCTCGACCAGTTCGGCGTCGCTGACGGTGACGATGTCGTTCACGTCGCGCCGGATGATGGCGTAGGTGTAGTGGCCCAGGTGCTGGGTCTGGGCGCCGTCGGCGATCGTCCTGGGCGTCTCGATGTGCACGATGTGGCCGGCGCGCAGCGAGAGCTGGCCGTCGTTGCCGGCCTCGGGCTCCACGCCGATCAGCTCGCAGTTCGGCGCCAGCGCACGTGTGGCCAGGGCCGAGCCGGCCAGCAGGCCGCCGCCGCCGAGGCAGACGAAGAAGGCGTCGAGTTGGCCGACCTCGTCGAACAGTTCCTTGGCCGCGGTGCCCTGGCCGGCGATCACGTCGGGGTGGTCATAGGGCGGGATGAGGGTGAGGCCGCGCTGCTCGGCCAGGTCGCGCGCCAGCGCCTCGCGGTCCTGGGTGTAGCGGTCGAACTCGATCACCTCGGCGCAGTAGCCGCGCGTGGCGGCCATCTTGCTGGCCGGCGCATCCTTCGGCATGAGGATGGTGGCCGGCAGGCCCAGGATGCGCGCCGACAGCGCGATGGCCTGGGCATGATTGCCCGACGAGAAGGTCAGCACGCCGGCCTGGCGCTGGCGCGCGTCGAAACGGCTCAGGGCGTTGAAGGCACCGCGGAACTTGAAGGCGCCCATGCGCTGCAGGTTCTCGCACTTGATGTAGACCTGGGCGCCGAGCTCGGCGTCCAGCGTGCGCGAGGTCAGGACCGGGGTGTGATGGGCGTGGCCGGCCAGCCGCCCGGCGGCAGCGGCCACGTCGGCATAGGTGGGCAGGGTCAGGGCTGGCGAGGTGGCGATCGATGGGGTGATCGATGGCGCGATCGATGGGGAGCCGGATGCGCTTTGACTTGCACTCATGATTATTGGGGGACGACTGGTGACGCAGCAACGAAGAACAGGGCTGGGTCATGGTACCGAGCGCGCAGCGACGGCGTGGGCCGCGCCCGGACCGTCAAGGCGCTGGCTCTGGCCACTGCTGCGATAGGTGACGCAACGATCAGCGCTTGACTGGTGCGGGCGCTGTACGCATCTCGGCACAGGGGTCGCTGCGCTGCTGCACCGCTGTGAACACCACGCGGTCGAACTGCGCCGCCTCGGCGGCATCCGGCGGCTCGCCAGGTGCGCGCTCCAGCACGCCGATGGCCTCGCTGCGCCCGCGCGTGGCGGGGCTCAGCCACAGCGGCGCACCGGCATCGCGGCGCACATGGCCGTTGCCAGCCAGCAGCAGCACCTCGCGGCCAGCCTGGGCATAGCGCTCGACCATGCCCGCCATGGCCTGGTCGCGCGCCACCTGGGCCAGGGCCATGCGCCGCGCGGCGGCTGCGTCGAGCGCGCCGCAGTGGCTGGCCTCGATCTCACTGGCCAGGCGCTTGAGCAAACCGTCCGGCACCGAAGCGTCGAAACCCAGTGGCGCCAGGCCTTCGCGCATCACCTGGCGGGCTTGTTCGCGCGAGACATTCGCCGCCACGATGGGCAGGCCGTGCTGCAGCGCCAGGGCGATGTAGGGGCGGTACAGCGACCAGTCCCAACCCTTGCCGCCGACGGCGGCGATGACCGTGTCGGCGTCCGGCTTGGGCGTGCGCGCCAGCAGCGCGTCGAGTTCGCCCTGACGCTCGCGGTCGAACTGCTCCATCACCAGCACAGGACGCGCGCCCGCGGCCAGCCAGTCGCGCAGCGCCCGTTCGCGAAAGGCGTGCTGGGCAGCGTTGTCATGCACCTCGCCCAGCATCACCACGGGTTGGCGCAGCACGAGTGCCTGCATTGACGAGTCAGGCGTGGGCGCCGACGACGCGCCGGGCGCGGCCAAGCCCGTACAGGCACCCAGCCAGGACAAGGCCAGCACGGCGCCGATCCAGGCCAGCGGCGAGACAGGGGTTGGCGGCGATGTGGCGGCGGAGCGTGTCGTGGTGGGGGCGGGCATGTGAGGCGTCCTGCAGGCGACCCGACGGATCGAGCGGGGCGGCGGTCATCAGTGTCGCACTGCCCCAGGCGCGGAAGGGCCGCACAGGGCACTTCACCCGGCACGTACTGCGCGGCCTGATGCCCGGTCGAGGCGCGCCACGGGACGGCGGTTCATCCGGCCGGCACACTAGATGCCCTGCCCTGCCCTGCACTCCTTTGCCCGCCACGATCTGCGAACCACCGCTGCCATGGACGACACCGACACCCGCCTCATCGCCCTGCTGCGTCAGGACGCCCGCCTGAGCGTGGCCGCCCTGGCCGCCAAGCTCGGCGTGTCGCGCGGCACGGTGAGCAACCGGCTGCGCAAGCTGGAGGACGAACAGGTCATCGTCGGCTACACCGTGACGCTGCGGCCGGACGTCGAGCCCGACCAGATCCGCGCCTGGATGGGCGTGCGGGTGGACGGCAACCAGACCCGGGTGGTCGTCGCCAGCCTGCTGGGCGAACCCGGCGTGGTGGCGCTGCACGACACCAACGGCCGCTGGGACCTGCTGGCGGAAATCCGCGCCACCTCGGTGGCCGAGCTGTCCGCCGTGCTGGAACGGGTGCGTCTCATCAAGGGCATCGCCCAGACCGAGACCAGCATCCTGCTGACCACCTATCGCTGAAGCGGGCTCAGGCCGCCACGGCCCGCAACACCCGGGCGGGCGTCGGCGGCACGGCGGCGGCGCCGGGCGCAGGGGCCGCACCGCCCAGGGCTCCGTACAGGTTCTTCGGATCCGGCGTCGCCATCACCAGGTCGACCGGCCGGCCCAGACCCTGCGCCAGCGCGGCGGCATGCAGCACCTGCAGGGCGGCGAAATCCTCCAGCGCGAAGCCCACCGAGTCGAACACCGTCACCTGGCGTGCGTCGCGCCGCCCGGGCGCCCGTCCGGCCAGCACGCGCCAGAACTCGGTCACCGGGAAATCGGCCGCCATCTGTTGCACATCACCCTCGACCCGGCTCTGCGGCTCGTATTCGACAAACACATCGGCCATGGACAACACGCCTGGGTGCAGCTCGGTCTTGCCCGGGCAGTCGCCGCCCACCGCGTTCAGATGCATGCCGGGCTCGATCAGCGCCGGTGTGAGGATGGCGGCGCGGCTCTTGTCGGCGGTGAGGGTGGTGACGATGTCGGCGCCGCGCACCGCCTCGGCCACACTGGCGCAGACCTGCAGTTCCAGCCCCTGGCCCGCCAGGTTGTTGACCAGCTTGGTGGTGGCGGCCGGATCGATGTCGAACAGCCTCAGGGTACGCACGCCGACCCGGTCGCGCATCGCCAAGGCCTGGAATTCGCTTTGTGCGCCGTTGCCGATCAGCGCCATGCAACGGCTGCCCGGCCTGGCCAGCACCCGCGCGGCCAGCGCCGACATGGCGGCGGTGCGGATGGCGGTGACCAGGCTGAACTCGGCCAGCAACAGCGGCGCGCCGGTGGCCACGTCGGCCAGCACACCGAAGGCCATGACGGTCGGCAGGCCCGCGGCCGGGTTGCCCGGGTGACCGTTCACATACTTGAAGCCGTAGCGTGCCGCGTCGGCCACCGGCATCAGTTCGATCACGCCGGCTGCGCTGTGGCTGGCCACGCGGGCGCTTTTGTCGAAGTCCTGCCAGCGCAGGAACTCGCGTTCGATGCGTTCGGCCACAGCGGCGATCAGCGCTGGCAGTCCCAATCGCGTCACGAGTTGCACGAGATCGGACGCGCCCAGAAACAGCGTGGCCGTGCGGGGGAAGGGGGGCTGCAGGCTGGACATGATGGGGACTCCGCAACGGTTGGACATGCAGCCAGTGTGGCGGCCATGCGAGTCAGGCACCAGTTCAACAAATGATGCGTTCTGCAAGCTCAACAAGACAAATCGTCAGGCTTACCTGACGATTTGTACAAGGCACCGGCCGAGCGGCGCCGTGGCTGGCTCACTGCACCGTCAAGGTGTACTTGCCGCTGGCACCGGTGCCACCGCTGAAATAGATCACCCGCAGGGTCGCCTTGAGGCTGGCGGTGGTCGAGGTGTTGCTCAGCGTGATCGTGTCGATCAGCCCCGCGCCGGCGGTCGACGTGGCCACCCGGGTGCCGGCCGAGTTGTAGGCATAGAGGTCGTAGTCGGCGCCGGCGGGCGGGGTCAGCGTCGCAGTGACGGTCTTGCCGGGGGCGATGCTGATGACGTAGTAGTCGGTATCGGTGCTGGTGGCGATGCTGCCGTTCACCTGCACGGCGCCGCTGAGCGCCTGGGCACTGGACAGCGCGTTGTTGGGTTCGACCTCGGCCACCGTGGTCAGCACCACCGACGGAGCGGTCGGTGCCGGGGCAGGCGCCGGGCCGGTGGCGGCGTCGACTGCCGCGCTGGCATCCACCAGGCCGGCGCCGCAGCCCAGGCTGCAGGTCACCGGCAG
This sequence comes from Pseudomonadota bacterium, assembly GCA_041169165.1. Lineage (GTDB taxonomy): Bacteria > Pseudomonadota > Gammaproteobacteria > Burkholderiales > Burkholderiaceae_C > Sphaerotilus. The sequence continues at coordinate 56,096 of JBEEJN010000024.1, read as the reverse complement.
CGGGCGCACGCTGGCCTTGAGGCGCGCCTCGACGTCGTCGGGCGTCAGCGCCGGGTTGCGCGCCAGCATCAACGCCACCACGCCGGCCACATGCGGCGTGGCCATGGAGGTGCCCTGGTAATAAGCATAGCTGTCGGCGCCGGGCTTGCTGGTGCCGTCGTTCAGGGTGGACAGGATGCCGTTGCTCGCGCCCAGGGTCTGGTCGCCGCCGGGGGCGGCCACATCGACCAGGCTGCCGTAGTTGGAATAGTAGGCGCGTGCGCCGCCGCGGCCGACCGCGGCGACGGTGATGACACCGGCGCAGTTGGCCGGCGAGGTGGTCGACACGTCGGTATTGGCGTTGCCGGCCGCCACCACCACCACGGTCTTGTTGCCGCGGGCGATGTTGATGGCGTTCTGCGAGGTGGTGTCGCAGGCACCGCTGCCGCCGAGCGACAGGTTGATGACCCGCGCCGGTGTCGGGTTGGCCGGCACGCCTGGCACCGTGCCGCCCGAGGCCCAGATGATGCCGTCGGCGATGTCGGACATGTAGCCGCCGCACTTGCCCAGCACCCGCACCGGCAGCACCTTGGCGCCGAAGGCCACGCCGGCCACGCCGGTGCCGTTGCCGGTGACCGCGGCGATGGTGCCGGCCACATGGGTGCCATGCCAGCTGCTGGTCCGCGCCGCGGTGCCGGCGCCGCATTCGCCGGCAGCCACGCCGTCGCCCGGGTCGAGCGCGCTGGAGTCGCGGCCGTTGCCGTCGTTGCCGGTCACCGAGGAGGTGATGAAGTCGTAGCCCGGCAGGATGTTGGCCGCCAGGTCGGCATGCGGGCGGTAGCCGGTGTCGATCACCGCCACCACCACGCCGGCGCCGGTGGACTTGTCCCAGGCCGCCGGCAGGTTCAGGCCCGCCACCGGCTCGTAGTACTGCCACTGGCTCATGTACTGCACGTCGTTGGGCACGAGCTGGATCTTCATCACGCGATCCGGCTCGGCATAGTCGATCTGGGCGTCGCCGGCCTTGAGTTCGGCCGCCATCTGGCGTGCACGCGTCACGCTGATGCGGCGGTCGAGCTTGAACACATGCGAGCCCGAGCCAGTGCGGCGCAGGTGGCTGACCAGGGCGCCGGCGCGGCCGGCAGCGCTGCTGGCGCGCTGCAGCTCGGCGGCATCCAGCAGATCACTGCTGGTGCGATGGCGGTACTTCACGATCACGCGGTCGGTGCTGTCGCTCATGGCCGTGGGCTCGGCGCCGATGGGCTGAAAGGCCTGGGCGGTGACAGTCGTCAGGCACAAGGCAGCGGCCACGCTCAGGGGCGTGAACTGCACGAGGCTGCGCAAGGTGTTCAAAACGGTTTGCATTTGGGTCTCCGTGGGGCGGTTTGTTGCTTGTGGCGCGGCGGCGCTTGTGGGTCCTGATCCCGATCGCTGGAGGGGTCAGGCCAGGCGGTCGTCGGAACTGACGTGCACTTCAGTTCTTTGGCCTTCGATGTGGGAAATCATCCCACCTTTCGTGGGCAAAAGCCACATTTTTTGGGATCGGCGCGTGAACGTTTGTGAACACACCGCCACATCGCTTGCGTTTTTCTCTATGAAAAGGCCCAAACACACCCCCTCAAGCTGGGGGTTAGGCGGCTCTTGGGTCTGATGCTGAATGAAGCCCAGTTAACGCAGCTGGCATTGACCCAGGCTCACCGATCAGCAACGGTTTTTCCATCTTCGGACCCGACAGTGGGCCTGGGCTGAGCGCCAGACCGGTCCGGCAATTCGGCCTCCAGCCGGCCATGACTCCGGGTTAACCCGGGCCATCCGAGTGTGTGGATACCGCCGACTGGGGGGATCGTGAACGAGGTGGCGTGCAGACTTAACGCAACACATCGCTCTTCTCCCGCCCCCTTTGGATGCAGGGAGAGGCCGGGAAGGCCCCCCCGGTAAACTCGTACAGCACCTTAAGGTTGTGTCTTCCACGCAACCAAACCCATAAAAATGGGCCTGCCTCGCGCTGGGCTGGCCTCACTTTCATCCTTCAGAGAACGCTGCAATGGCCAAGGCCCTCCACTCGAAATCCGCAGTTTCCGCAAGTGCGTCCCGTTCCGGCCGGACTGCCCGTCTGGCCGGTGTGCTGCTCACCGCCGTGGCCTGCGCTGTCGCGCTGAGCGCGTGTGGTGGGGGTGACAAGAAGAAGGGCGCCACCCAGGTTGCGGCCAAGGTCAACAAGGAAGAGATCTCGGTCCACCAGATCAACTACGTGCTGCAGCGCCAGGCCAATGTGCCGGCGGACCAGGTGCCCGCGGTCAGCAAGCGCATCCTGGACAGCCTGATCGACCAGGAGGTCGCCATCCAGCAGGCGACCGAGGAAAAGCTCGACCGCGACCCCAAGGTGGTGATGGCCATCGAGGCCGCCAAGCGCGAAATCATTGCCCGCGCCTACGCCGACCGCATCGCCGACACCGCCGCCAAGCCCACGCCGGACGAGGTCAAGGCCTACTACAGCAGCAAGCCCGCGCTGTTCGCCAACCGCAAGATCTACAACCTGGTCGAGTTCAGCGTCGAGGCTGACGCCGCCGCCCGCGACGCTATCGCACCCAAGCTGCAAGCCGCCAAGAGCGCCGACGATGTGTCGAACCTGCTCAAGGCTGCCGGCCTGCGCTCGGCCTCGCGCCAGATCACCCAAGGCGCCGAGAACCTGCCGCTGGGCATGATCGACCAGATCGCCACCCTGCAGGATGGCCAGAGCCTGGCCAGCGGCAGCCCGCAAGGCTTCTCGGTGCTGACCCTGGTGAACTCCAAGCCCGCACCGGTGAGCGAGGATCAAGCCAAGCCGGCCATCGAGCAGTTCCTGCAGAACGACCGCAAGCGCAAGGTGGTCGACGACACCGTCAAGAAGCTGCGCAGCGCGGCCAAGATCAGCTACGAAGGCCAGTTCGCCGAGGCCGCCGCCGCAGCGCCGGCCACCACCGCCGCGGCGGCGTCGAAGTAAGCCAGTCATTCCCCAGCAGGCGGCGCCGCGGCCTCACCACCCTGCCCATAGCGGCGCGGTCGAGACCAGGCCACCGCCCGGCGAGGCACTCCCCCCCGCGCGCCACGCCGACCCCAAGACCCAGCCGCCGCCGGACCCGCCGGCCTGCACGCCATGACGCCCCAGCCCGCCCACCACCCACTCGCCCAGCCGCAGTCCCAGCGACGCCAGTTGCTGGCGCTGGCCCTGCTGGCACCGGCCACCCTCGCCCTGAGCGGGCGGGCGTTCGCCCAGCAGGTCGACAACCGGCGCGACTATGTGATCGGCGCCGGCGACGTCTTGCGCATCAGCGTCTACCAGAACCCGGATCTGCTCATGGAGATCCGCGTCAGTGAAACCGGCGTCATCAGCTACCCCCTGCTGGGCCAGATCCGCCTGGGCGGCCTGTCCTCCACCCAGGCCGAACGCCTCATCGCCGACGGCCTGCGCAACGGCAACTTCATCCGCAACCCGCAGGTCAGCGTCAACGTGCTGCAGGTGCGCGGCAACCAGGCCGCCGTGCTGGGCATGGTCAACCGCCCGGGCCGTTATCCCATCGAAGTCTCCGGCCTGCGCCTGACCGAACTCATCGCCACCGCCGGCGGCATTGCCCAGGGCGGCGCCGACGTCGTCACCCTCACCGGCACCCGCGGCGGCCGCGCCTTCCGCCAGCAGGTCGACATTGCCACCCTGCTCATGAGCGGCGACATCAGTGCCGACCCCATCATCCTCAACGGCGACACGGTCTATGTCGACCGCATGCCGCTGGTCTACGTCTACGGGGAAGTGCAACGCCCCGGCGCCCTGCGCCTGGAACGCGGCATGACCCTCATGCAGGCCATCGCCGCTGGCGGCGGCCTCACCCAGCGCGGCAGCGAAAAGGGCATCAAGCTCAACCGCCGCCATGCCGAAACCAACCGGGTGCAGGAAATCGAGCCCGATGCGCAATTCAAGCTGCAGGACGGCGACGTCATCTACGTGCGCCCCAGCCTGTTCTGACCGCCCCACCGAGACCACCGCATGAGCTTCTCGCAATTCATCAACTTCCTGCGCGCGCGCTGGGTATCGGCGCTGCTGGTCCTGCTGGTCACCGTCAGCACCACCCTCGGTGTCAGCCTCGTCCTGCCCAAGCAATACACCGCCACCGCCAACGTGCTGGTGGACATGCGCTCGCCCGACCCCATCGCCGGCATGGTGCTCGGCGGCGGCATCTCGCAAAGTTATATGGCGACCCAGGTCGACATCATTCAAAGCGAACGGGTCACGCGCCGCGTCATCGCCGCCCTGCGCCTGAGCGAAAACCCGCAACTGCGCGCCGACTGGATCGACGCCACCGGCGGCAGCGGTAACTACGAAGCCTGGCTGACCACCCTGCTGCAGAAAAAGCTCGACGTGAAACCCTCGCGCGAGAGCAATGTCATCAACATCAGCTACAAGGCGACCGACCCCAAATTCGCCGCCGGCCTGGCGAACAGTTATGTCAAGGCCTATCTGGATACCAGTCTGGAACTGCGCGTCGACCCCGCCAAACGTTACAACGACTTCTTTGACGCACGCGCCAAGGAACTCGCCGCCAACCTCGACAAGGCCCAGGCCAAACTCACCGCCTATCAAAATGCCAACGGCATCCTGGTGACCGACGAACGCCTCGACATCGAAACCCAGCGACTCAACGAGCTGAATTCTCAACTCGTCAGCCTGCAAGCCCTGAGCGCCGAGGCCAACAGCCGCAACGCCCAGGCCAAATCCTCCGCCGACCAATTGCAGGATGTCATCAACAACCCGGTCGTGGCCGGCCTGCGCGCCGACCTGTCGCGCCAGGAAGCACGCCTGCAGGAAATCGAATCGCGCCTCGGCAGCGCCCACCCGCAGGTGGTTGAACTCATGGCCAATATCGGCAGCCTGCGCACCCGCATCGCCGCCGAAACAAATCGCGTCACCGGCAGCGTCAACGTCAACAGCCGCATCACGCGCAGCCGCGAGGCCGAGGTCAAGGCAGCACTCGACGAACAACGCGGCCGCGTGCAGAAAATGAAGGCGCAACGCGACGAAGCCTCCGCCATCATGCGCGACGTCGACGTGGCCCGCCGCGCCTTTGAATCCGTCAGCCAGCGCCAGAACCAGACCAGCCTGGATTCACAGGCCAACCAGACCAATATCACCCTGCTGACACCGGCGACCGAGCCCGCAGAACATTCCAGCCCTAAGCTGCTGCTGAACACACTGCTCAGCATCTTCCTCGGCACCCTGCTCGCGGTGGGTTTTGCCTTGCTGCGGGAACTACTGGATCGTCGTGTCCGCAGCCTGGAAGACATTTCGACGGCACTGGATATTCCGGTCATCGGCGTCCTGCCCAAACCCAGTCGCAGCAAGGCAGCCAGCTTGAGCCCCTTCGTGCTGCCGAGCAATGTGGTGGCCAGGTTGCCCAGCCCAGGCAAATAAGTCCAAGCCCACCCGCCAACTGGCCAAGCTCAGGCAAAAGTGCCACTTACCGCGCCGCTGTGGCTCGCGAGCCAGTAATAGCCGCTCTTCAGCCCATCGCCCCGATCACCCGACAGGGAACCGCAATGAACGCCGCCATTCGACCATTCCAGCCCAAGCGCCCTTCCGCCCCGGCCAGCAATCATGACGGCGACATCCTGCAGTCGGGCAATCAATCCTCGGGTCGGGCCATCGGGGACATCATTCGCGAAATCAAGGGGCTGACCGAGGAACAGATAGCCCAGATCGTCGAGCACCAACGCGGCTCCGGCCTGCGCTTTGGTGACGCCGCCGTTGCCCTGGGACTGGCCAGCGATCAGGACGTTGTTTTTGCCCTGAGTCAACAGTTCCATTACCCCTATACGCCCGAATCACGCCGCAAGGTCAATTCCGAACTGGTGACCGCAGTCCAGCCCTTCAGCCGCCAGGCCGAGGCCTTCCGCGCCATCCGCAGTCAACTGATGATGCGCGTATTTTCGGCCAATGAGCCCAAGCGCGCTCTGGCCATCGTGAGCGCCGACCAGGGCGACGGCAAGACCTATTTCACAGCCAACCTCGGCATCGCACTGGCGCAATTGGGTGGACGGGTTCTGGTGGTAGATGCCGACCTGCGCAACCCTCGCCTGCATACCCTGTTTGACGTACCGAACAACACCGGCCTGAGTGGCATCCTGAGCAGCCGACAGGAAGAAAACGTCATTTTCCAGGTCACCGACATGCCCAGCATGTACGTGATGCCGGTGGGTGTGACCCCACCCAACCCGCTTGAACTCATTGAACGCCCTGCCTTTCGCCTGCTGATGGCAGAACTGCTGCGCAAATTCGACCATGTGCTGGTCGATACACCCGCGGCAACTCTCGGCAGCGATGCGACTGTTATCGCTGCCAAATGTGGCGCTGCACTTGCCATCGCCAGAAAAGATCGCAGCCGCGTCAGTACCCTGACTGATCTGGTGACTGCGGTCACCGCCACGACCCAGAAATTTGCAGGCGTGATCGTCAATCAATACTGAGGCACGCAAAACCGGGAACCACTGGGAACCAGTCGCGGGGAATGAATCAGATTTTCCCGTGCAAGCACGGCAAGTCTTTCGGCGCGACCAGCAGAGCCAATCATCTAGGGCGGTGAAATCACACCCAAACCCTAGAGACAACTGAGCATGTGACATTCAAGCTGCATGGGCCGTTGCAATGCCGCTCATTCACGGCAGATCATCTGCATGAATGCCTGCCCTTGCCAACGGAAACAGCCCTACCATGCAACAGCAATCCTCACAGTATTCCGACAGCGAGACAATCTCGGCACATGCTGTCGTGGGCGGTGGCAAGAACGCCCAGCATCCATTCTCACGCCCATATAGCTTGATGCCTTGGCTGCTGATGCTTGGCGGCTTGTTGGCACTGTACGGACCCACATTCTGGGACCTGGCCCACACCATCTGGGCCAGTGACAACCAAGGGCATGGGCCCATCGTCCTGGGCATAGCCTTGTGGCTCATCTATCGTCAATGGCCACAAATCCAGGCCATGCCCGTACGGTATACACAGACTCCCTTGGCCTATGCCTGCATTCTGACGGCGGGATCGTTTTACGCATTCGGCCGATCACAAGGCATCCTGTTATTTGAAGTGGGGTCCTTCATCTTCATGCTGGGCGCCTGCGCTTTGCTGTTGAAGGGCTGGAGCGCAGTGCGCCAGATCTGGTTCGCACTGTTTTTCCTGCTCTTCATCATTCCGCTGCCAGGTCCCTTCGTCGATGCCATGACGCAACCGATGAAACTCGCCGTGTCGGCGGTCGCAGAGAGTGTCATGAACTCCATCGGTCTGCCGGTCGCGCGCACCGGTGTGACATTGCAGGTCGGTCAATACCAGATGCTGGTAGCCGACGCCTGCGCTGGACTCCATACCCTATTTACCCTGGAAGCACTCGGCCTGCTGTATCTGAACCTGATCCGTCACAGTTCAGCACTACGCAATATTGGACTGGGCATTCTGATCGTGCCCATCTCCTTCATTGCCAATGTATTGCGCGTCATCATTCTGTGCCTTATCACATATTTCTGGGGTGATGAGGCCGGCCAAGGATTCCTGCACGGATTTGCCGGCATGGTGCTTTTCATGAGTGCATTGATGTTGATCATCAGCACGGACAGTCTGCTGAGGTTAAGCAGCCATGTCGATGCACGCAGCAGCACGACTGCAAAGGCATGAGCATGACCCGCGAAATCCGCACCGCCCTGCTGGCTGCCACGCTGATGTTGGCAGCGGCCGGACTGACATGGCTATTGACCCCAACCATCAAGCTGGCTGACGTTCATGGCAAGCCAAACTTCGACGCGGCAATCCCGACAAAATTTGGTGATTGGCAGTTGGACACTCGCGCCAGCGCCGGCATCGTCGATCCCCAGCGACAAGCCTTGTTGGAAAAAATCTACGCACAAACGCTGTCCCGCACCTATGTCAATACCAAGGGCGAACGCATCATGTTATCGATCGCTTATGGTGACGACCAGCGCGACGGCACGCAGGTTCATTACCCTGAAATATGTTACCCGGCGCAGGGATTTACCTTGTTGGGCGAACGCAAGGATCGCCTCAAAGGTGACGGCCTGAACTTGCCAGTGAAACGGATTGAAACCCGCTTGGGCGAACAGCGCTACGAACCTGTCACCTACTGGACCGTGATTGGGGACACCGCAACTCTGGGCGGCGTGAACAAAAAGCTGATTGAGTTGACATACACCCTCAAAGGGTACATCCCGGACGGCTTGTTGTTCAGGGTCTCATCCATCAGCAAAGATCCGGCAACTGCCTACTCTGCACAGGACCAGTTCACACGGGAATTGCTGAGAGCCACGTCGGCAGAAACGCGAACTCGACTCAGTGGAAATCCCGACAAACAATGAATCGCAGTTCAGTACGGCGTCAACACGCTACTGAAGGTCGACGCGAATTCCTGCCAAGTATCTTCACCAACTCCAGGCGAACAGGCCGATGATCCCCGCAATAACAGCCTTCATCACGGGCGTGAACGGCCAAGACGGCGCTTACCTCGCTGAATTCCATCTGAAGAAGGGCCATGTCGTACACGGATCCACCGAACAATGCGACTAATTAAAAGCCTCTCGTTTTCCACGTTCAGCAGCATAGTGCGTCTAGCAGCTGCAATGTTCACAATTCCAATCATCGCACGTACTCTCGGGCCTGACCAATTTGGCACATTCATGCTGTCAATGTCATTGGCCACGCTGATGACCATCGCAAGTGATTTTGGCATGGCGCCAATGCTACTTCGAGAGATTGGACTGGCACCTGATAACTCCCTCGCATTTATCAATCACGCTCTAAGCGCGAAATTCGTGGCTACGGCGTTCAGTATTAGTGCTTCTATTGCCCTAGCGACAATATTGCCAGCCGACGCACAACTGCCATTCTTCATATTACTGCCCGCCATGCTCCTCGACGGATTCTCAGAATTCTTCAACGCGGGCCTACGAGCGAAAAGCAGATATGACATTGAAGCAAAGTGTGCATTGTCTGCTAGCCTAATCAATGTCGTGACAATCTCACTCACTGCACTGATAGCGCAAACGTTGCTTTCTATCTCAGTCGCGTACTGTATAACTCGTGGCGTGAACGTCATCATGTCATATCGAAATATGACATCAATCATAGGTAAACCGTGCCTGGTTTCATGGGCAGAAAGTATTAAACACCTCGGCAAATCTACGAATTATGCTTTGGACTCAGCATTGTCTTCAGCCTTTGGGCAAGTTGACAGCCTGATCCTAAACCACTGGCTAGGCCCAGCAGCCGTCGGCATCCACCAAGCAGGAATGAGACTTTTCATGGCAGGTACACAAGCCGCTGCAGTACTGGCAAATGTATTCCTGCCAAGAACTGCCGCTGCGCACGCTAAAAATCCGCGAGCACTTGGCACAGAGACATTTCGCCTTCAGATTGCTTTCGTGGGAATTGGCTGCATCATCGGACTATCAATGGCATATGGCGCAAAAAACATAACAAAAATAATGTTCGGCTCGGACTTTACAAACCTAATCGCACTTATGCCATGGTTTGGGCTCCTATTTTTTTTAAAATTTTCAACAGCGGCATGGGGAATAATACTAACTGCAACAGGACACCAGAGATTTCGCACAGTCGCGAATGCAACACAATGGCTCGTAGTTGCCATAACTGCAGCTTACTCAGTTCCGGGAGCAGGAAACATAGGATGGCTCATTTCACTTATCACAGGGACTATTACTCTATATATTATCTATATACTTAAGGCAACAGGAAGCATTAAAAGCCGCCTATTACTTACGCTACTGGTTTCCACCATTTCCGTATCATTTCTGCCTGCCACCATTCGATCGTGACAAATAATTTATTACATCGCATCCTGGCTCGTCGTAAACGATCACGGCTGAACAAACTACTAGCCAATCAATTTGAAAGCCTAGAACTGCGGAAATATTTCAAAGACAATCATTCAATCACAGTCGGACTATATTCCTATGGATGTTTTGATGCAAATAGAATAGGCAAATACACCGACATCGGTCGATACTGCTCATTTGCGCCAACCGCCTATGTATTTAATGCAAACCACGGCATCACATATATATCGTCACATCCATACTTGTACAATCCTTCACTAGGAATAGTCGGCGAAGAAAAAATTGAGCGAAGGCAATGCAAAATCGAGGATGACGTCTGGGTAGGCCACGCGGCAATAATATTACCCTCAGTAAAGGTAGTTGGCCGTGGTGCCATTATCGCTGCTGGGGCGGTAGTGACCAAGGATGTTCCTCCATATGCCATTGTTGCCGGAAATCCCGCCAAAGTTATCCGACACAGATTTGATGAAATCACAATATCAAAGATTGAGGCAACAAAATGGTGGCTATTGGACAAAAAGCAAATTGCAAAGTTGATGGAAACCAGTGCTGAACTTGTATATAACCCGGCATTATTCTTTGCGGATTCTGATAATAGTTGATAACTTGGCGCAAGAAAGCTGATTTAGAAGTGAAAACCGCCGTCGATGACGTAGTGCGATCTGGATACTGTACGGGATGTGGCGCATGTGCCTCAATTGTCACACCCGGAAAGATTACCATGAGATTTTCCGCAGCGGGACACCTTCGTCCAGACGTTGCAGGAAAATTAAGTGATACTGAAGCATCCATTTTTTCAAACGTATGTCCAGGCAAATCAATAACTCAACCAGAAATTGTGCAAGGACAAGAAAAGCACCCAATTTGGGGCCCAATCTTGACATGTCATGCTGGATTTTCCAGCGACACCCAATTACGCAGGCAGGGATCGTCTGGCGGAGTGATTTCAGCATTAGCGGCACATCTTCTAGACACTGAACAGGTCGACTTCATACTTCAAACTGCCGCCGACCCGTCAGATCCAATAGGAAACAAGGTTCAAGCCTCGATATCACACGCCGATATCGGCTACGCAGCTGGCTCACGATATGCGCCCAGTGCGCCACTTGAAACACTAAATGAATATCTAGCCACGGGGAAACGATTCGCCGTAGTCGGCAAGCCATGCGACATCGCCGCACTTCGCGCCCTCGCGCGTCACGACCAGCGGATAAGCCGACAAGTACCAGTGATGCTTTCATTCATGTGTGCCGGCATGCCAAGTCGCGCGGGTACCGTCGAATTACTTCGTCAAATGGGAGTACAAAAAGAATCACTGAAGACATTTCGATATCGGGGGGACGGCTGGCCAGGAAAAGCCAAGGCCGTGACGCATGACGGCAAGGTCCACGAGAAAGACTACAACTCATCTTGGGGCTTAGTACTTAACCGCTATCTTCAGTTTCGCTGCAAAGTTTGTCCGGATGGTACAGGAGAGTTTGCAGACATTGTCTGTGCAGATGCTTGGTATGGAATTGACGGGTACCCCGATTTTTCTGAGCGTGATGGGCGAAGCCTTGTTCTATGTAGGACCTCAGTTGGCATGGACTTACTTGCAAGTGCAACGAAGTCCGGAGCAGTTGAACTCTCCGAACTGCCAATCAGCGAAATAGCAAAAATGCAGCCGTATCAGGTTGCGCGCAAGCAACTAGTGCTAGCAAGGCTCGGTGGAGCTGCGCTCGCTTTAGGATCTATCCCCAAATATCGCAATCTCGGATTATGGCAGGCCGCTAGAAACGCAAGGCCTCTTGATCTTTTAACAAATCTTCTGGGTACGTTTAAACGTGCGCGTCGCGATGCAAAATAATAATACATTTAGCGAACATACTTCGCAAACAAAAAAGCTAACAGTTGGCCTCCTTTGGCACTCGCTCTCGTCCGACAATCTCGGCGTCGGAGCTCTCACAGAGTCCCAGATTGCAATATGTACCTCCGCCGCCGCAAAGGCAGGAGTTACCCTTTCATTCATTATTTTTGGGACTCAGGGCCGGCTTAACTACGGCCCTACAAATGGATCCGTCAAAATGGGGAGCAGGATCTCAATAAAGCAAATTGTCACCGGTAGGTCTCCATTCTTTAAAGAAATCGCCGAATGTGATTTAGTGCTTGACATAGGCGAAGGCGATAGTTTTACGGACATCTACGGTATTAGCCGGTACTTGTTCTTAATAGTAAGCAAAATTGTAGTATTGGCAAAGCTTAAACCGCTGATTTTGAGTCCACAAACGATTGGACCGTTCAACAACTGGTTTACGCGTCGCATCGCAGCATCAATTATGCGAAGGTGCCACATGGTTTTCGCCAGGGATGGTCTTTCTGCCAAGTATCTAACTGAATGTGGAGTAACAAAAAATGTCCGCGAAGCAATTGACGTTGCATTTCGCTTGCCATACCAAAATATAAATCAAGGTCCAACAAGCACTATCCGAATCGGCGTGAACGTTTCTGGTTTACTCTATTCTGGGGGTTACAGCGGAAACAATCAATTTGACCTGTCAGTTGATTATCCCACTCTTATTCGATCACTTCTCGATCGTTGGACTAATGATAAAAATTTTGAGGTTTGGCTGTTTGCGCATGTTGTTTCCGACACATTTCCACGAGACGACGACAGAATCGCAATTAAAAAGTTAATATCGGAATATCCAACCGCTCACCTCGCACCCGAGTTCAACAGTCCAAGTGAAGCCAAGTCGTTCATTTCATCTATGGACTTTGTTACAGGAGCGCGGATGCATGCATGTATAGCGGCATTTTCCGCAGGAGTTCCAGTTGCTCCATTCGCATACAGTAGAAAATTTAACGGTCTTTTTACTTCTGTGGATTACAGTGTAATAGCAGACGGAAAATCACTGAATACCCATGATGCTATAGAATTGATCAGTGACGCATTTATCAATAGAGATAGTCTGAAAAGAAATGTGTGCACTGGCAACAAAATCGCAGAATCCAAGTTGGCGGACTACGAAGCCACGTTGAAGAGTTTATTTGAAAAACTCACACGAACACGCACGCCTGCGGTTATTAAGTGATTACCTGGGGAAACTTATGCTTCAAAACAGGTCGCCGGGCATGCTTTCCGCCGTATCGATCTTCGTGTTGTTTGTCGCGGTTTTCCTGGGCCTGTCCGTCACGATATTTCCGTGGTGGATCAATATATCTTTTGTTATTTTAATTGCAGGGCTATTGTTTACAGCGACTTACCCGGAGATAGGCTTAATAATATACCTTGTATTCGTCGCAGGAATTATCCCTGAATCGATTGGACTGTCGTTAGGAATCGGTAGTGGAAAAATTCAATCGCATGAATTGCTTATATTTTTAACTCTTATAATATCTGCATTCAAGCGAGATAGCCAAAGAGTACTGACAAATCGCTGGCACATTCCTATATATGCACTTCTTTTTACTGGGTTCCTGGGAGTTATTGTCGGAATATTCTTTGCCAACTCTTCGGCAAAGGATGTTGTCCAGGAAGCGCGCGTACAATTGAATTGGTTAATCGCGCCTGTGGCATTTCTGCTTATAAATGATAAAAAGGCTTTAGATCGTGTGATAAATGGAATTCTCTTACTGGCATTTATAATTTCATTAGCTGTATTAGCTCAATTTTTTGGCGGAATCAAGATTCTCGGAAATGCTCGAGTTGAAGACCTAAATACACTAAACGAGTCATTTTCGGATATAACGCGAAGTACGGCAGGAGGCTCAATTTATCTTGTAATATTTTCATTGTTTTTCGTTTGTTCAACCTTTACGATATCGCGCGCGAGAATAATTTATTTATTCCCACTTATAGGAATTTTCTCCGCTGCTATTATTGTTAGCTTTGGACGAGGAATATGGATATCCACCTTTCTTTGTGCACTGTTACTTGGTGGAATGCTTGGAAGGGCAAAAGGACTTCTTGTTGTTCTTATTTCTTCATGTGCGATTGCCGTCTTTTCAGTTGGCGGGCTCTCATTAGTTAAGCCGAGAATGGCCGAGGTGGCGTTTGAACGACTATTAAGCACAGCGAAAGAAGGACAATATAATTCGTCCTTAGATTGGCGCGTAGTGGAAGCTGAGTACGCTATTCCACGAATCCAGTCCAGTCCAATTTTCGGAATTGGATTTGGGACACCATATAAGCCGTTCCAACGGTTGTCTGGAACTGAGTCGGACGTTGCACTTATGAGATATATTCATAACTCAGCACTAGGTTTGTGGTTGAAAATGGGTTTTGGCGGACTAGTAATTGCTGTTTGGCTCTCAATTCGCGTTGTTCGTGGAGGCTGGCGATTATCAAGACAAGAGCAAGGCAGAGATCTTTTTCACATTGCAGCCGCGCTGACAGCTTCTTTTGGAGTCCCACTCATAACTTCAGTTACACAACCTGAATGGTTTACTTCAACTGGTGTAGCTTTTTTTGCGTTAATTATCGGCTTGCTTTCCACAGTTGACAAACTAATCACCGCAAAATCAAGTCAGTTAGTAATAAGATGAACTATATAATATTATTAAACTGGAATGGATATCTGGATACCATTCAATGTTTGAAGTCGCTACACAACCTTCGCACTGAAAACTTTCGTATCGTAGTTTGTGACAACAAATCATCTGATAATTCTGTTGAGAAAATCTGTGACTGGTATAAATCTTTTACCAACTACAGTCATAATAATCTGGTAATATACGATCGAAAATCGGCCGAAGAAGGTGGAAATCCCAACCTAGATCCGCGTCTTGTCCTCATAATGACTGGCGCAAATCTTGGTTTTGCTGGCGGAAATAATGTAGGCATCCGCTACTGCCTTGAAAGGAAGGATGTTAGCTATATTTGGCTTTTAAATAATGACACAGAGGTGGAACCCGATGCACTCAACGCACTTATTACCAGAGCGTCTTATAATTCGCGCATTGGAATGGTGGGATCGACATTATTATATTATTCAAATAGAAATAAAATTCAAGCTCGAGGCGGATGCTCTTTTTATCCAATAATTTCCCGTGCCTACCCTATCTGCGGGGATGATCTTCGCCACAGTATTGATATAGAGCAGCAGCGGGATATAGAGAAGCGACTTAAATATATAATCGGCGCTTCAATGCTTATCTCAAGGGATTTTATCGAAAATGTTGGCTTGATGCAGGAGGATTATTTCATGTATTACGAGGAATTAGATTGGGCTGAGCGCGCCAGACGTCACAAAAATCATTATCAGCTTGCATATGCCGCTGACAGTATTGTTTATCACAAGGTTGGCGCATCTGCTGGTACGTCTGCACGCTCCGAGTTTTCATTGCGCCTTCTTTATGGCAACCAGCTTAGATTTATGAGGCGCTTTTATCCATGGTTTCTAGTTATTACAAGGCTGTCAATCGCATGGGAAGGGATCAAGGCGCTTCGCAAGTTTCGCTTTACTGAGGCGAAGGTATTCTTTTCTGTTATGTGGACCTCTTCAACTCGCCAGGTCAGGCATTAATGACTTATTATCTTAGGACTGCTCTGCGTGCGTTGTTTTTTCGCCATGCAAATCCGCTAGCCATTCTCTGTATTTATATTCTTGTGTTCATTCTGTCGCCCTGCCGCGCAGCGGATCGCCGAGCAGACAGGATCGAATTGAATGACCGCATCTCATTAGTTCAGTCTCGGACATTTCCGAAAATTGCTGTTATATCTTTTGCCGGCAATTACGATGATCCTGTACAGCAGCGGGAGCTTGCGAAAGCCGATCTTTTGATCCTTGGTGCCGCTACGGCACCCGTCAGCGCCGTTCGCGCCTTAAAAGCCTTAAATAATCGCCAGTTGATTGGGCTTTATACGGTGCTGAATGAGGCTCGAAAAGTTAGTCATGTTCCCCTCACAAAAGAACGCACAGCGAAGTTAGATTTCCAGGGTTGGTGGCTTAAGAATGCGCGCGGAGAGCCGCAAAGATGGACATCGAAATTTGATACCTGGGATATCAATGTGACTGATTGGGCCAAACCGGATGCGGATGGCTTGAGATATCCGGAATGGGTAGCCGGACTTTGGTTCCGTCATTTGTTCAGCCTTGTACCGGAAGCTGATATCTGGTTTTTTGACAACTTGTTTGTTCATCAGCGCATTCAGTCAGCTGATTGGGTCGGCACGGGGGTGGATCAGAGCGGCTCAGATCCTTCAATCCAAAGAGCATTTCGGGTTGGCCAGCGAAAAGAAATTGAAGCCGCAAGGCAGCTTGCGCCCAACCTACTTTTTGTCGCCAACGCGGACAACGATCTTTCATCGTCTGAATATCAGTATGCGCTTAACGGCGGATTATTGGAATGTATGGTGGGTCAGCGTTGGTCTCTTGAGACTCGAACGGGTTGGCAGATGATGATGCAGACCTACAAGCGAGTTGTTGAAAATTTGCGTAGCCCCGCTCTGACAATATTTGGTCTTTGCATGAAAGATGAAACTAATTACAGTGAGCTTCGCTATTCGCTGGCGTCAGCACTGATGGGAGGAGGCTATTTCCAAGTTTCGGATCAATCATCTACCTACCGTAAAAACATTTGGTTCGACGAGTTCCGGGTTGATTTGGGCCAACCTATTGATCCTGCGTTTCCGTCGAGTTTAAAGAACGGGGCCTATGCTCGCAGGTTTGAAAATGGAATTGTAGTTTTAAATCCAACCGCGCGGATATTGAAAATTGACGTCGGAAAATTTTATCGTCATTTTCATGGTACTCAAGATCCTATTGTGAATTCCGGCAAAGCAGTTGAAGGCGAATTTGCCTTACCGGCTCGCGATGCAGTGATCTTGATCAGGCGATAGCAAATGATTCGTTGGTAGCCACGAATTTCATGACTAATTGTTAGCATTTTTTAATAATGAAGCCGAGCCTATTTATTGTTTGTCGAACTGGCGACTCGGGCGTTACTGACTATTCATTTTGCCTCGCCCCAGAATTGTCTAAACAGTGGCGTGTTGAATTTCTAACTGCCAACAGTGCAGGTACGCATCCCGCTCGTGGTCAAACGGAAGTTATTCCTGTTTTTCGGCGAGTGAGAAATCTTTATGTAGACTTGTTTCGTTATGTTTACTATATCCTTAAAAAGAAGCCTCAGTGGATACTGATGCAATCCTGGGTTTCAATACCCCTAATTGATGCAGTCATCGTGCGCTTCTTTCGCCGATTGGGGTGTCAAGTTGCGATTACTGCACATGATGTCATGCCTCACCATCCATACCCATGGAGCCGACGTTCTATATCTTTTTTTTACAAGAGTTTTAACCGACTTATCGTGCACTCTGAATCCGCAAAGAATAAGCTACTCGAAATGAATGTGCGTTCGCCGATCCTGGTTGTTCCACATGGTGAGTATTCAATATTTAATCTTGATGACCTGGATAAAATTGGAGCGAGAAGGCGACTCAAAATTGAGTCGGAGAGTGATTTTGTCATTCTTTTTTTTGGTCATATTGATTCTCGAAAAGGTATATTTGAATTCGCCAAAGTGGCGAAGAATTGGCGAGGCAGTGGAGTTCAATTTATTGTGGCCGGGCGCAGTGAATTGTCGCCATCAGAAGAGGCGAAGCTAATGTCTGGTCACTGCAGATTTTCTCGTATTGATCTCGGCCGCGTTCCCTTTGAAAAGGTGCAAGAATATTTTGCTGCCGCGGATCTCGTTGCTTTGCCATATAGAGAGGGGACGACAAGCGGTGTGGCGAAGGTTGCAATGGCATTCTCAAAGCCCATCGTTGCATCAGATGTAGGCGATCTACCTGAGTTGATGCGTGAGTGGCCCGGCGTCCTCATATCGCATACAGACATTGTTAACGGCCTTAGTGCTGCAATCGAGCGAGTTATTGCCGCTCGTGGTGAGTTTAGAAATTGTTCAGAGAAAAGTCGGACCAAGTACAAGTGGGATAATATTGGCTTAAAATATCGCGATTTTTTAGTATCGTGAGACTGAACTTCGGCGCCTTGAGTGTATTTTTTCGATTGCTATTTTGAAATCAAATCTTCTTAAAGTTAGATCTTTCCACCAGACAGACCCGTCAGGGCCGGTAACCGGCGGAATTGATACAGTTATTCGAGGCATTGCCAAGTGGGCACCGCCGGATATTGAATATAGCATTGTCGGCTTGACCTCGAATCCTGTGGATAGGCCTGTTGGCAAGTGGACCAGGGTTGAAATCTCTGAGGATCGGCACGTTTCATTTTTCCCAGTTGGTGTCCAAAATCCGCCAATGCAGCGCGGTGGTCTACCACTTTCGGTTCGTCTTGCTTTAGGGATTTTGCGCTTTCGATCCCAGGTGCTTGCGCATTGTGATGTTATCGAGGTCCATCGAATGGAGCCCGCCATACTATTGGCCAGTTCTCGGGCGAGAATTAGCGCCATATTTCACCAGAATATGTCGGATCTCTATGATTCTCATTCGGACATAGGTTGGAAGCGATTTCCGGCGCTCTATTTTGCAATCGAGCGATTTGCTGTGAATAGGCTCAGGCGAGTTTTTTGCGTTAGATTAGATGCCGTCCACGACTATGTTCGCCGCTATCCGTCTGCCTCGGAGAAGTTTCAATTTATTTCGACGTGGTATGACTCGGATGTATTTTCACCACCATCTGAGTCTCTCCGTTCTAAGTTGCGCTCGGATCTTCAGCAGGAGTTTCGACTTACTCCAAACCAGCCGCTTCTGATTTCGGTCGGCCGTCTCGATAGGCAAAAGAACCCTGAGCTCTTAGTTCGTGGCTTTTATGAACTTTGCAAACGAGGTTCGGGGGCATCTTTATTAATTGTTGGCGATGGCGTATTGCGTCCTGAGTTGGGTAATTTGATTGATCAATTGGGTCTCGTTGGCAGGATCCATCTACTGGGCGTTAGGACTGCGCGGGAGATATCGTCTTTGCTTAAGGCGTCGGACCTTTATGTCATGTCTTCAGCTTACGAGGGCATGCCTATCAGTGTTCTAGAGGCTCTCGCGACAGGTATTCCCGTCGTTAGTACTGCCGTTGGTGAAGTGCCCCGACTGGTTATTCCTGGTTATAACGGGGAGCTGGTTCTCGACCATACTCCGTCTGCGTTTTGCGACGCTATATTAAAGTGCCTCGACCATCGTGTTGAAGATTTGATTGGGGCGGCGTCGGCGTCCGCGACGTCATATGCGCCCGCGAGAGTTTTGGGTCAATTGTTTCAGTCGTACAGAAATTTGTGTACCTAGCTTTGAAATATATGTTTAAGTTTGTTTGCCAGGATTGGACTGCCAACCAAGATAATAGCAAAGGCAGGTTTGTTTTGCTGTTGTATAGAGCAACCGTCCTGGGGCTGCGCTTACCTTTTCCCCTGCGATTTTTGGGTAGAATTTGGGCGGCCTTGTATAGAATTTTTGTTGGATGGATTATGGGTATTGAACTACCCTTGACAGGCGATATAGGGCCTGAGTTGAAAATCTTTCATGGACAGTGTTTAGTTATTCATGAAAAAGTTAAAATTGGCAGAGGTGTAGTTCTACGGCATGGCACTACGATTGGTGGTGTGGTAAATGCCGACGGCAATGAGGACGTGCCGCGGATTGGGAATTTTGTTGATATTGGGGCGAATGTCGTTATTGTTGGTAATATTGTGGTAGGGGACTACGCGGTCATTGGCGCCGGCGCAGTCATCGTTAAGGACGTACCGGCGTATTCCGTTGCCGTGGGTAACCCTGCGCGATTATTTGATCGCACAACACCTGTATCTAAATAAACACTTGTTTATTTAATCGAATTTATCTTTGGTAAGTTTTGTGACCGCTCAGGCCAATTCGGTTAGGCGATTAGGAATCGTTCTCGATATCTATGTGGACCTTTTATCGTGGGACGATGCGATTGATCGCATTATTCTCTGGGCGTCTGGCCGGGATTCTCGATATGTCTCGATCTGCGACGCCCATTCAATAGTTCGTGCATCCCGCGATTCTGTTCATGGCCGCCATATAGGTGCTGCGGACATGGTGACAGCTGACGGCTGGCCAGTTGCCTGGATGCTTCGGCGCACCGCTGACGCCATGCAGCAGCGCATCAACGGTCCTGATCTCATGTGGCGTCTGCTGGCGCGGGCCGAGGAGTTAGGTCTCAAGGTGTTTTGTTATGGGACGACACCTGCGACTCTGGCTTCGCTGGCCGATCGTTTGCGGCGCGAGTTTCCTCGTCTGCTTGTTGTGGGCATGCATTCCCCGCCGTTTCGTCCGCTGACGGCCGAGGAAGATGAAACCGACGTCGCGATGATCAATGCCAGCGGCGCTCAGTTGGTAATGACTGGGCTGGGTTGTCCGAAGGAAGACCGCTGGATGTTTGAGCATCGTGGCCGGGTTCAGGCAGTTACTCTCGGTATTGGCGCTGGCATCGACTTCTGGGCCGGCAACGTTCGCCGTGCCCCTTTATGGATGCGCGAAAACGGGCTTGAGTGGCTTTTCCGCCTGGCCTGTGAGCCGCGCCGGCTTGGGCGGCGTTATCTGGTGCACAACACCTTGTTCGTGTGGGGTGCGCTCGGGCAGTTGTGGCGTCATTACGTGACGGATGGCCGCTCGAATCGTCGGGAGACGAACTAGCATCATTTCTTTGTCATCCAGGGTTCGGAACGTCGACAGGAAATGTGCATGAGTGATTGTGCGTCCTCCTGGCAAGTCGTCCGGACTGGAGTTCGGTCCGCAGGCGGTGGCAGTGGATCAAGTCGGACCAGGAGAATCTATTGCCAACACCACACATGAGCCTGTCGCAAGTCCAGCCGTGGCTGGATCAGGCCGAGAGTGACGCGGTTTTGGCATGCCTTGACCGTCAATGGCTGACTGAAGGGCCACAGGCAGCGTGTCTGAGGGAGCGACTGTCGGTACTTACTGGCGCGCAACAGGTGGTGCTGGCGCCCAATGGCACGCTGGGTTTGTATCTCGCGCTGTTGGCGCTCAACCTGCCGCGTGGGTCGGAAGTCGTGATGCCCAGTTTCACGTTCATGGCGACAGCCAGCGCGGCCGTGTTTGCCGGGCTGAAGCCAGTGCTGATCGACGTGGACCCAAACACCTTCAGTGCCACGCCGGCAGCGTTTGAGCGGGCGGTGACACCGCGGACATCCTTGCTGATGCCGGTGCATATCTACGGCCAGGCCGCCTATGCGGCTGAGATTGCTGCACTGGGCGACCGCTTGGGGCTGCCGGTACTGGAGGACGCCGCCCAAGCCTGCGGTGTGCGGTATCGGGGACGACACGCAGGCACGCTGGGCACGCTGGGCGTGCTTTCGTTCTTTGCGGACAAGTCCGTCACGATGGGCGAAGGCGGCGCCGTGATGACGAATGACGTGGCTCTGGGTCGGCGGCTCAAACTGCTGCGCAACCAAGGACGCGAACACAGCGGCACCTTTATCCACGAGGCGCTGGGCATGAACTTCCGGGTGACCGACATGCAATGCGCGGTGGGCAATGTGCAATTGGGACGACTCGAACAGGTGCGAGTTGATCGCTTGCGGCGCTACGGCCTTTATGCAGAAGGGCTGCGCGGCCTGCCTGGGGTGGAGTTGATGGCTGTCGACCCGGATTCCGAGTTCATTCCGTTTCGGTTTCCGTTCCTGTGCCAACGCATGCCCGAGGTCCGGATGGCGCTGGATGCGCTGGGGGTGCAGACGCGGTCGATGTTCTACCCCTTGCACCGACAGCCTTGCCTGGAAGGCATCGTCGATCCCGTCAAGCTGCCAGTGAGTGAGCGGCTGTATGAGGAGGGCATTTGCCTGCCGATCCATCAAGCGGTGCAAGACGCAGAGGTGGAACGGATCGTTGCGGTGGTCCGCTCGGTGCTGTCCACTCAAGTGGCGGTCAACATTTAGTTCGGCATTTAAGGCCCTACCCGGCGCAGCGCGCCGATTCGTCCGCGTCCGCCGTCCGGCGGCAAGTTGGATGGCTGCGGACGATTCGTCTTAGGCGCGCGCGCGCAAAAGCTGTCGCGCCGAGGCAATCAGGTAGGCCGTATTGGTCAGGAGATATCGTTTCCAGAGGCGGCGTGGCTCACAGATGAGTCGGTGCAGCCATTCCAGGCCATTGCTGCGCATCCATGCGGGCGCGCGCGCCATGGTCCCCGCATGAAAATCGAACGCAGCGCCAACCCCAATCATGACGGCGTTGATGCGACCGCGATGTTCAGCCATCCAACGCTCCTGCTTCGGACACCCCAGACTGACCCATACCGTGCCGGCGCCTGATGCGTTGATGGCGTGCACATATTCAGCGTCCTCTTCTGCCGTGCTGGCGCGAAATGGCGGCGACAGTGCACCGGCAATGCGCAGCGCAGGCCAACGTTGTTGAAGTGCGCGGGTCAAATCATCCAGCGTGTTTTGCGTGCTGCCAAACAAGAATATCGATTCGCCGGTGCGTGCGGCGTGTTCGCAATAGTCCAGCATGAGGTCCGGACCACTGACGCGAGTCTGGCCTTGGGCGCCCATGCGACGCAGCATCCACGCCACCGGGGCCCCGTCGGGCGTGGCCATGTCCGCGTTTGCAATGACCTGCTGGTAGGCCGGGTCCTGGCTCGCAGTCACGACCGAGTGCACGTTGCAGATGCAGACGTAGCGGCTTTCTCCGGCACGTCCCCATTCGCTGATGCGGCGGATGGCCTGTTCGGTGCTCAGGGCATCAATGGGCGCGCCGATCACGGGCAAGGTCGTGCGCCCATGAATCGGGTTGGGATCGATCATGCTGGCGGTCTGTGTCGTCATGTGCATGGGGTGAACTGCCTGTATTTCTCTTCGTCTGGCAGGTGTTTAAACATCACTTTATCTGCGGCCCGGGCCGTAAGTGCCTGCTGTTTACTCGTCATGGCTAGATGTGGAAGCGGATCACAAATTACCGGCCGCCGGCCCCTCGACTGGGTGCCTCGCGCACGGTGATGAGTGACGCCTTTACGACATGGGTGCAGGTCGACATTGAATGACGCAGACCACAGGCGATTCAAAACGCATTTCTGTCGGTCAATGTCATCACCACCGTCCTGGCAATGATTTTCAAATCCAGCCACAGCGACCAGCGGCGCAGGTAATCGATGTCGTGGTCGACGCGGCCGGCCATTTTTTCGATGGCGTCGGTTTCGCCGCGGTAGCCGCTGACCTGGGCCAGGCCGGTGATGCCGGGCTTGACCTTGTGGCGAATCATGTAGGCGCCGATGAGGCGGCGGTATTGCTCGTTGTGGGCAACAGCGTGCGGGCGCGGGCCGACGATGGACATGCTGCCCTGCAGCACGTTGATGAACTGGGGCAGTTCATCCAGGCTGGTGCGGCGGATGAAGGCGCCGACGCGGGTGATGCGCGGGTCGTTGCGGGTGGCCTGTTTCACGTCCGGGCCGTTTTCGGTCACGGTCATGCTGCGGAATTTCCAGACGATGATTTCTTCGCCGTCCAGACCGTTGCGGCGCTGCTTGAAGATGACCGGGCCGGGTGAGCCAAGTTTGACGGCCAGGGCCACGACCAGCATCAGCGGCGAGACCAGGGTCAGGATCAGGCTGCCAAGCACGATGTCGCTGGCGCGCTTGGCGAGGGCGTTCACGCCCACGAAGGGGCTTTCCAGCAGGCTGACGACCGGCACGCCCTGGAGGTTGCGGATGCGGCCCTGGATGACGCTGAAGGCGAACAGGTCGGGCACGAAGTAGATGGTGACGGCGGCGTCGCGCAGTTCGGTCAGCAGGCGCGAGATGCGTGGCTGCATGCTCAGCGGCAGGGTGAGGTAGACCTCGCGCACGCGGTGCTGGCGGACCAGATCGAGCACGTCGTCGAAGCGGCCAAGCAGCTGCTCGCGTGTATTGGGGTGGCAACGTTCGGGGGCGCGGTCTTCGACATAGCCGACGCAGTGGTGGCCGTAGTCGGCGCGGCTGGCGATCAGGTCGGCGACCTTGGCGCCCAGGGCGCCGGCGCCGATGACCAGGGCACGGTGTTCATCCTCGCTGGCCAGGGCGCGGCGGCGCAGCACGGCCGAGCCGATCAGGGTGAGGCCGAACTGCACCACCGGTGTGGCTACCGCCCAGGCGACGAGCACTTCAGGGGTGAAGAAGTGCAGCGTATCGGTGGCGAAGCCGCACAGCAGCATCACGCACACCACGGTCAGCCAGGACAGGAAGATGCCATTGGCGGCTCGGCCCGGGCGATCGAAGAAGCGGTTCTGCCCCGGAAACAGCAGCAGCAGGCTGATGGCTGCGAGCAGCTTGGTGGGCGTATCGATCGTCTCGCCATAGGCCCAGGTGGAAGCCAGCAGGGTGGCGATGGCCAGGCCGGGTTCGAGCAGCGAAGCGATGAAGCTGGACACGGCCAGCGGCGGTGCCGAGGCCACATAGGCGTGGTCGGCCAGTTCGCGCTGCGAGGCGGCAGGGTGTTGAAGCACGACTTTCTTGGTCGGCAGGGAGCCCGCGTCCGTCCGTGCGGCAGCGACGTCCACGGCCGGGCCTGCCGCCTGGGGCAGGGCACAGCCGGGTCGGGCTTCACTGACGTTATGGGTTCCGGGGTCCAATCACCGCTCCTTCAAGGTTCATTACATCGGCGTCAGCTTACGTTTCATTAGTCTCGCTGGTCCTCAGCCCCCCCGCGAAGGTGGGTGTGCGAATTGCCGCGTTGGCCACATCGCTTGGACCTTGGGGGGTCATGACGCAGGAGGCAGCCGCCGCGCCGGCACCTGGGTCGCTCATCGGGCGGGCGGATTGTCTGCAGGCAGGGCAGCAGCCCCGGCTGGCGTCCCCACAAGCGCGGTGGCTGGGGGTGGGCATATTGCGCAGGTCCGCCATCGCTTCGGCCAGCGCTGGACCGGTCAGCTGAGCCGGGCGCAAGGACTGGACATCCCCGCCGCGGCGGGTCGGCGGGCGATCCGGCGCCGCCGCCGACAAGCAGGCATCATGCGGACCATGAAGATCGACTTTGTCTCCGACGTGGCCTGCCCCTGGTGTGCGGTGGGCCTCAATGCCCTGGAGCGGGCACTCACTCAACTGGCGGATGACCCGCAGTTCACCGAGACGGTGGACATCGAGTTCCAGCCCTTCGAACTCAACCCGGCCATGCCGCCCGAAGGCGAGGACACGGTCGAGCACCTGAGCCGCAAATACGGCATCGACGCCGCGCAGATCCGCCGCAACCAGGAGGCGCTGCGTCAGCGGGGTGCCGCGGTGGGTTTCGAGTTCGGCGAGCGCAAGCGCATCCACAACACCTTCGACGCCCATCGCCTGCTCATGTGGGCGGGCGAACAAGGCCCGGCGGGCAGCCAGCGCCGCCTCAAGCACGCCCTGCTGGGCGCCTATTTCACCCAGGGCTGCAACCCGGGCGACACCGAGGTGCTCGTCGACGCCGCCGCCCAGGTGGGACTGGACGCCGACGCCGCCCGCGAACTGCTGGCCGGCCCACGCTACCGCGCCGAGGTGCGTGAGCGCGAGCAGTTCTGGCAGGGCCTGGGCATCCACTCGGTGCCCTCGGTCATCATCAACCAGCGCCACCTGATCTCGGGCGGCCAGCCGCCCGAGGTGTTTGCCGCCGCGCTCAGACAGATCGCCGCCGAGGCTGCCGAAGCTGGGCAAGACTGAATCGGGCGCGCGCCAGCCCTGAGCTTCTGGTCTGGCTCCCTCCCCTGGCAGGGGAGGGCTGGGGAGGGGTTTCTTCAGCTGCACGCAACTCCCTCCCCGGCCCTCCCCCTGCCAGGGGGAGGGAGACATTCGGTGCAGGATGGGTGAGCTGATGCCAATGGCCCGTCAACGCGATGTTCTTGGGCTTGGCTCCCTTCCTGACAGGGGAGGGTCGGGGCGGCGTTGACAATCGCCCCCTTCGCGTTTCCCCTTGTTGTGCTGCTGGAGTGGCCCTTGTTCCGTAACCTGTTGATCTACAAGCTCGCGCCGGGCTGGACGGCCGATTTCTCGGCGCTCGACGCGGCCCTCTCGGCCGTACCTTTCACCGAATGTGGCTCGACCCAGCCGGTCTCCATGGGTTTTGTCGCGCCGCGTGGCCTGGCCCATGGCGCGGTGGTGGAAAGTGTGGCGGGCCAACTGCACGCCAGCCTGGCGATCGAGAAAAAGCTGCTGCCCGGTTCGGTGGTCAAGCGCCGCATCGACGAGATCGCCAGCCAGATGGAGCGCGAGACCGGCCGGCGCCCGGGCAAGAAGCAGCAGCGCGAACTCAAGGATCAGGTGGTGCTGGAGTTGCTGCCGCGCGCCTTCACCCGTCGCGGCACGGTGCGGGTATGGCTGGCGCCCGAGGCGGGACTGCTGCTCATCGACGCGGCCAGCGCCGGCGTGGCCAGCGAGGTCATCACCCAGCTGGTGGCAGCGCTCACCGGGCCACAGCACGCCAGCTTCAATGTGCTGCCGCTGCACACCGCCGTGTCGCCGGCGGTGCTGATGCGCGACTGGCTGTCGGCTGGTGGTGAGCCACCTGCAGTGTTCAGCATCGACCGCGAGTGCGAGCTGAAGTCAGCCGACGAGCTGAAGTCGGTGGTGCGCTACGCGCGCCATCCGCTCGACACCGATGAGGTGCGCCAGCACATCGAGGCCGGCAAGACGCCCACCCGGCTGGCGCTGACCTGGAACAGCCGGGTGTCCTTCACCCTCACCGACACCCTGGTGCTCAAGAAGATCGAGTTCCAGGACGTGGTGATCGAGGGCCGCGGCGAACGCGCCGACAGCGCCGCCGAGAACTTCGACGCCGATGCGGCCTTGGCCACCGGCGAGTTGCTCGGCCTGATCAGCGACCTGATCGAGGCGCTGGGTGGCGAGGCCGACCTCGCGGCGGCGACGACGACGCCAGCCCGCAATGCCCCGCCTTTGGCGTCCAACCCATCCGATCGGTCCACGGCCCCGGGCTCTCCCCCAGCGCTTGCGCCGGCCGCTGCCGACGACCGTCCGCCCTGGGAATGACAGGCGGACGGGCACGCCCGACCTGCCCACCGTTTGCGTGACGGATGTTGCGCAAACGCTACAATCCGCGACGACGTCATCCCTTTGCTGGATTGCGAAGACATGTCAGAGACAGCGAACCGATAGTTTTTTTCGTCAAACCCGCAATTTCCGGGAAATTGTTCTAGACATAGGCGGGGATGACGTTTTCCAGTCTTAAGGTCATGGCCACGCAGGGCCGACTTGACCTGGGTCAAATGACCCCTGATTCAGCCAAGCCAGGTGCTCGCCCAGACCGGCGCCGAGGTGATGGCGAGATTCGTGATGAATTCCCGCAACGGGTTCTGGCTCGCCCAGTGAATACCCTTGCGACGAACATCAGCCTGGATTGAAAAAAGCAGAAAAACTCGCATTAATCCTGAGCTAATCCCCCATCGCATCATGCCGTTGCAAGGCAGCCGCGGAGAGATTCAACCCGGCCTGCCGTCACCCAAACGAGGAAAGCACGACATGCATTGCGAACACAACAGCCGCCGAGAATTTCTCGCCCGTAGCCTGGCCACCGCGGCCGCCAGCAGCCTGCCGGCGACCGTCGCCCTGGCGGTCACCGCATCGAGTCCATCGTCGTCAGGCACCTGGGCCGGCACCACCGACAAGACCCTGTTCGACCAGGCCTGGGCGCTGCGTTTCAGCAATCCCTTGCCCAATGCGCTGGACCCCAAGCTGCTCAATATCGGCTTCATCTACCGCCCCGACCCCGGCACCTTCAGCCAATACACCGTGTCGGCGGCGCAAACCCAGTGGGACATCCTGGGCGTGCCCGGCGTCAAGACCACCGTCTGGGGTTACGGCAACTACGAGGGCGGCGCCGACATGCCGGTCACCTTCCCGGGCCGGACCTTTGTCGTGCAGCGCAACAACGCCATCACCGTGCGCTGGCTGAACCGCCTCAACGACGCCTTTGGCCAGGCCCTGCCGCATCTGCTGCCTGTCGACCAGACCGTGGCCCTGCAGTCGGTCACCAATGGCGTGCCCATGGCTGTGCACCATCATGGTGGCGATACGGCCAGCGAGTTCGACGGCGGCCCGGATCAGTGGCAGACCCCGCAACGCCTGCAGACCGGGCCTGGCGTGGGTCCGGCCAACAGCGTCGGCGACGACGGCCTGACCTATAGCTACCTGAACAATCAGGAAGCGTCGATGCATTGGTATCACGACCACGCCGAGGGCATTACCCGCATCAATGCCTACGCCGGCCTGGCCGGCCTGTATGTCATTCGCGACGCCAACGAAAACCTGCTGGCGACGCGCCGGTCCATCCCCTCGGGCGCTTATGAAGTGGCGCTGGTGCTGCAGGACAAGGTATTCACGGCAGACGGCAGCCTCGCCTATTTCGCCGATCCCGCCCAATACCCTGCGACGCTCGATCCGAAATACGACACCAGCAATCCGACGCACATGCCGGAAATGTTCGGCGACGTCATCGTGGTGAATGGCAAGGCCTGGCCCAATATGGACGTGGAGCCGCGCGAATACCGGCTGCGTCTGCTCAACGCGGCTGACGCACGTTTCTTCGTGCTGAATTTCGGCGCCGCGCCGGTCTGGCAGATCGGCACCGATCTGGGCCTGCTCAACGCGCCGCTGGCGGTGAACAGCGTGACCATCGCGCCGGGTGAACGGATCGATCTGGTGGTGGATTTCTCGGCCCTGGCTGGCCAGCAACTGGTGGTGAGCAACAGTGGCGCCGTGCCTTTCCCGAACGGTGCTCCGCCGGATGCCGGCAGCGGCAGCGACGTGGTGATGCGCTTTTCGGTCAACCAACCTATCAATCGCCTGGCGCCGCGCTCCCACATCGCCAAGGTGAAACAACTGCGCGGTCAGGCCGCCAGCACGCCGCCACTGGACGTGCCGGCGCGCGTGCCACGCAATCTGCCGGTGCGCCGCATCCTGTTGGGCGAAGGTGTGGACGAATACGGCCGTATCACGCCACTGCTGGGCACCTATGACCCCAGCGGCCTGAACAATCTGGGCACGATGGACTTCAACGAGCCGCCCACCGAGTTCCCGCGCCTGGGCAGCACCGAGATCTGGGAGTTCTGGAACACCACGGTCGATGCCCATCCGGTACACATGCACCTAGTGCAGTTCCGTGTCCTGGATCGCCAGGCCTTCGTCGGCACGGTGGTCAACACGACCATGCCGAACAACTGGACCGGCGTGCAACTCACCCCAGGGGCACGCAAGCGCGGCGCGGTGCAGAAAGCGCCAGCGCAGGAACAGGGCTGGAAGGACACCGTGGTGTGTCCGCCGGGCATGGTCACGCGGGTGGTGGCCACCTTCAACCGGCCGGGCAAATACGTCTACCACTGCCACATCCTGTCGCACGAGGAGCACAGCATGATGCGGTGGTTTGACGTGCGTTAAGGCGAGGGCGGCGGCGGCCTTAATCCTGGCCTCAGGCAGGCACGGCCACAATCGCGCCGCCGCCTGCCCCCAACCCGGTCCGGCCGATCGATCCGGCCGCGTCCTGAAGTGCCTTCCGCCGCTCCTGCCCACCTCCCTGCGTCGTCCGCGCCCGGACCGTACGCCACGCCGCCTGCGGCACCATCGCTGGTGTCGCGCCTGCGCGCGCTCGGTTGGCTGCCGCCCAGGGTCGATGGCCCCAACGGCGGTCTGGGCGGCGGCTCGGATGATGAGCAGGACGGCTTGCTGCCCTGGCTGGTGGTCGGTCTGGGCCTGTTGTCGCTCTACGGCCCGACCCTGTGGGACATGCTGCACGGCAGCTGGGACAACCGTCGTCAGGGGCTGGATCTTTTCCTGCTGTGTGCCACCACCGCCCTGCTGGCGCGCGCCTGGCCCACCCTGCTGGCCCTGCCCCGCGACCGCAGCCAGGCCCGGCCGGCGTACCTGGTCATCCTGATCTCGGCCGGGTTCTACGCCCTGGGTCGATCACAGGACATCCCCAGCTTCGAGGTCGGGTCGATGGTCTTCATGGTCACCGGCTGCACCCTGCTGCTGCGCGGCTGGGCCGGCGTGAGGCTGCACCGCTTCACCCTGCCCTTCATGATGCTGCTCGTGCCGTGGCCGGTCGAGCTGGTCGACCAGCTCACGCCCCTGCTCCAGGGCCTGATGTGCCGCAGCGCCAGTGTCGGACTGAAGGTACTGGGCGAGACGGGCAGTTGCCAAGGCTCGGCGCTGTGGCTGAATGGCCGTGAACTGTTGTGGGCCCACATCTGCCCCGGCAAGCCGACCCTGCTCAGCCTGCTGGCTGGCCTGCTGCTGTATCTGCACCTGGTGCGTTGCAGGCAGCGGCGTACCTGCCTCTTGCTGCTGGCCCTCTCGCCGCTGCTCATGCTGATCGCCGGCACCTCGCGGCCGCTGTTGGCAGGCTGGGTCAGCGCCCGTAGTGACCTGCCGACCGCGCTGATGACCACGCTGGCCAACGTTGCGCCCTATGGACTGGGCCTGCTGCTGCTGCTGGCGGTCGACCTGACCCTGCAACGACTGCCGGCCCGTGCGCTGACCGGCGGCAGGCTTGCGCAAGCGGGCACGGGCCGTGATGGAGCGGCCCCCTGATGCGTGAACTGACCCACGCCGTGCTGGCGGCCTGCCTCATGATGGCCGGCTCGCTGCTGGCCGAAGCACTGGCACCCACCGTCAAACTCTCCCAGCAGCTGGGCGAACCGCGCTTCCTGACCGTCGTGCCGGCGCAGCTGGGCCCGTGGGGTGCGGTGGAGGACGGTCTGGCTGCCATCGTCGACCCCCAGCTCGACGAACCGGGTCGCCGCAAGCTCAACAGCGAAGTGCTCAAGCGCGTCTACGCCCGGCCGGACGGTCAACGCGTGATGCTGCTGATGGCCTACTCGCCGGAGGTCGGGCTGACCCTGCGAGCCTACCGGCCCGACGCGGTCTACCCGGCCCAGGGCTGGGCGGTGCACGACCGGCGCAGCGACGACCTCGCGTTGCCGCAGGGTGTGCTGCCGCTGCAGCGCATGGTCGCCGAACGCAACAGCCACCAGCGCGAGGCGGTGAGCACCTGGCAGCTCATCGGCAACCGCGCCATCCAGGGCGCCTGGCATGCCCAGCTGATGCGCATTCACTTCAATTCGCGCAACCTGGAACCCGACGGGCAGGTGCTGCGTGTGTCGTCACCCCTGACCGGCGACAGCGCCCAGGCATATGCGCTGCACGACGACTTCATCCGCCATCTGGTCGGGCAGCTCAAGCCGGACGCGCTCGAACGCCTGACCGGCCTGAGCGCGCCGGGCGCGGCCAAGGCGCCCCGCTGGTTGCCAGCGCCCACGGCGGCCAGTGGTGCGCCTGCGACGCCGGCCAGCAACGCCGCCGGTCCTGTGGCCATTGCCTCTGCGACATCTGCCACTTCTGCTGCGTCTGCCGCGTCGGCCGCGGGGGTTGTGGCTGGCACAGCGGCCAGCTCGAGCGCTCGCACCGCTGCGTCGGCGCAGCGCTGACGAGTCCGGCCACAAGCGTTCTGCCGCAGCTTGGCGCAGCGGCCAGCCCTGCCGCTCAGTCGTCGCTGCGCAGCAGATCGCCTTGGCGCATCAGGCGCTGGTGCCAGTGCCCTGTCGTTTTGTCCTCGGCCGGCTGGATGGGCTGAGCAGGCGGATGGGCTGCGGCGTTGCTGGTGTCGTCCGGCGCCAGGGTCAACACGGCGCCGGTCTTGGCCGCCACCCGCTGATCCGGGCCAAGCGACAGGCTGAAATACACACCACCGGCCGGCCGGTTGTTCACCGCGGTTTCGAGCTGCTCCATCAACCAGTCGACCGACCAGCCTTGACGCATGCGCGCCAGGGCGTCGCCAAAGAAGAAGGTCGCGGCATAAACCTGCGCCTGATCGCTGCCGGGCAGCGCCGTCAGGCCCAGGCCCTTGAGCCACTGCGCCAAGACCATGGCCTGCATGGCGCCGAGTCGGGTGGGGTCAGACTGCATCGAGCTCCAGGCCAGCTGAGTCCGCCAGGCCGGCGGCAGGTCGCCCAGCCGGGCCAGCTGATCGGGCGGCGTCAGCGCCGCCGACAACATCACCTGATCCACCCCCGGCAGGCCTTGTGGCCAGGCGAGGACGAGTTCACGCACCTGCGCCGGTGCCAGCCACAGCATCACGACGCTGCGCCGGGAGTCAGCCGGCCGGGTGGGCGCGGCAGTCAGCCAGGCTGCGAGGGCGTCGCGGGCCAGGGCACCTTCGGCCACCGCCAGGTCCAGGGGCGGCCGCCCGCGTTGATCCTGACTGCCGTCGCGCCAGTTCTGCGCGAAGGCTTGGCTTGCTGCCTCGCCCAGGGCGTCGCCGGCCTGGCGCAGCTGCAACACTGCAGGTGCTGACGTGACGCTGCCCTGCGCCGCCGGCAGCGCGGCCAGCACATGGCGGGCGGCGATCTGGGCCTCGGCCACCACGCCAGCCGAGTAATACAAGGTGTAGTGGTTGTCGGCGGGTGAACTGTCGGCAGCACGGGGCAGGCGGTCGACCAGGGGCAGCAGGCAGGGCAGGCGTTCTGCCTCGCAAAACGCATGCACCGGCGACCACTCGGCCCGGCCGGCGCCGGACAGCACGGCGTACACGGGCTGGCGCGCCTGCATCTGCTGGAGCTGGACGGTCCAGGTCGTTGCCGGCCCCTGCAGCTGCCAGACCTGCAACCGCACCGGCAGGCCGCGCAGCCGCACCTGGGTGGCCCAGCGCTGCAGCGTTTGCAGCAGCGCCTCGCGCCGCTCGGCAGGGGCATCCGGCGTGATCACGGTGGCCAGATGCAGGCCGTCAGCCGACACACCGCGCGCCTGGCGCGGATCGATGCCGGCCAGATAGGCGGCCAGATCGGCCACGTCCTGCGCGTTCAGCGCAAAGCGGGGCATGAGGGGATCCAGGCTGCGGCCGGCCGGATCCACACCGTCGCGCAGGGCCCGCGCCAAGCTGGCCAGGTCATAGGCCGGTCGGCTCTGGTGGCGCAGCGGCTCGGGAGCGCTGGCCCCGCTGGCTGCCCGTCCGGGGCGCAGTGGGCGCTGCGGCTGCCCGGGCTGGAACAACAGCGCACCAGCGACCGGCGGCACCAAGAGGCGACCTTCCTGCATGCCCATGGCGCTGCGCCGATGACAGGTGACGCAGGCCACCCCAGCGCCAGTGACCGGTCCGTCCAGCCCGACACGGTGCGCCTGCAGCTGGCTGCCATCCACACGCCGCCCCTGCAGATAGAGCTGCGCGCCGGCTCGGTCCACGCCGGTGGGGCCGGACGGTGTGGGCATTGCTGAGGCAGACCGGGCTTCGGGCAGGCTATCGCTGTTTCCGGACACCGCCGCGCCCGCCGCCGTGGCACCCAGCAGCAGGGGCAGGGCGCATCTGGCCAGGCGCCGCAGTTCGTCCAGCATCCTCATCTTCAGCATCTTTATGGGGCCGCCCAGGGGCGCCGTGGTGGGTTGACGGGGCTGCGCAGGCCAGCAGGCCAGGCGCAGCGCGCGCAGTGTGCCGGCTCGCCCCGCGGTGCGGGTAGACGCTCTGGGGGGCCGCGCCGGCCAGTCAGTTTGTCGACACACCCGGACGCGGGGCCCTACGGCCGCCAAAATTATCCCGGCATAATTTTCCAGAGAGTCAAACCGAGAATTAATTAACTCCTGTTGAGGCGCTGGCGGTTGTTGCCAAAAAACCCTTCAGACCATTTTAAGAAAGCATGGGCGCATGCCTCTACCAAACGTCCCGCCCCATGCTTAAGGGGGATTATTAAGCATCCTTTGTTTTTTATGATGCGTCTTAACGGAACAAACGCCAACCCCAAAAAAAACAGGACCTACGCATGAAGCTTCTCAAGACTTTCGTCACCACCGCCGTGCTTGCGGGTGCACTCTGCTCGGCACAGGCTGCGGGTTACACCTATACCTATGTCGGCTCCTGGCAGGTGGCCGACGGTGAAATCTTTGATCTGAACAACCCGGAAGCCCCGATCCTGGCGTATACCGCCCTGGAATATGCCGCTTGGCATTTTAATGGCCTTCAATCGGAATTCGCGATATCCACCTCGGCCACTTCAGTGGATCACAAGGCCTATTACAGCGTGCTCGGCGTGGGCCCCGTGGTGCAGGATGAAAACTACTCCAGCAAGTATCAAGGCATGTATTACGCCTCACCCCTGGTGGAAAACGGGGTGGGTGACATGACATTCAGTTTCGCAGCCGCCTCGGCATTTGTGAACGACAACTTCATCAACGAGACGAACTACGTCTACCGGATCACGGCCGCCGTGCCGG
The DNA here is from genome assembly GCA_041169165.1 of Pseudomonadota bacterium. Classification (GTDB taxonomy): domain Bacteria; phylum Pseudomonadota; class Gammaproteobacteria; order Burkholderiales; family Burkholderiaceae_C; genus Sphaerotilus. The sequence goes on along the minus strand of JBEEJN010000024.1, from coordinate 22,122 downwards.
AACCCGACAGCCTGGCGCTGCTGATGGCCGGCCTGGGCGTACTCGGTGCCGTGGCCCGGCGCCGCCAGCCGCCCGGCGCGTTGCCCTGACCAGCCCGCACCTGGCAACACCGCACCCGTTCGCGTTCGCGCCCAGCCACCTGTCGAATGCCGGCAGGCCAGGCCGCCGCATTGCCCTCAAGCCCAGATCCAGACCCAGATCCACACGTACGGAGGCCTCCCATGTCGACCCGCAGAAACTTCCTCAAGCACACCACCACCCTGCTCACTGCCAGCGCCGCCAGCGGCCTGGCCGGTCTGAGCGAACTGGCGCACGCCGGCATCGCCGGCCCGGCCCTTGAAACCGGCACCTGGAACAACGCCACCGACCCGGCCCTGTGGCAGGCCGCCTGGGACAACCGCTTCAACAACAGCTTGCTCAACCCGCTTGACCCCAAGGCGCTGGGCAACGTCGGCTACATCTACAAACCTGATGCCGGCACCAGCGCCAGCTACACCGTGGCGGCCGGCCAGACCCAGTGGGACATCCTGGGCCTGCCGGGCGTGCTCACCACCGTGTGGGGCTACGGCAATGCCGACGGCGGTGCCGCCCTGCCCTACACCTTCCCCGGCCGGACCTTCGAGGTGCAGCGCAACAGTGCCATCAAGGTGCGCTGGCTGAACCAGTTGATCAACGGCCGCGTCGCCCTGCCCCATCTGCTGCCGGTCGACCAGACCATCAGTCTGCAAGGCGTGACCACCGGCGTGCCCACGGCGGTGCACCACCACGGCAGCGACAGCGCCTTCGAGTTCGACGGCACGCCCGACCAGTGGCAGACACCGCTGCGCCAGCAGACCGGTCCCGGCGTGGCCGGCGCCAGCGCGCTGGGCAACGACGGCCTGACCTACACCTACGAAAACGCCCAGGAAGCCTCGCTGCACTGGTATCACGACCATGCCGAAGGCGTGACGCGCACCAACGTCTACGCCGGTCTGGCCGGCCTGTACGTCATCCGCGACCGCAACGAGGCCTTGCTGCAGTCCAGCAACAAGCTGCCCAGCGGACCCTACGAACTGGCCCTGCTGCTGCAGGACAAGGCTTTCACCGCCAGCGGCGCCCTGGCCTATACCGCCGACCCGGCCCAGTACCCCGACCCGGAAGCGCTGGCCGCCGGCCAGCCGCTGCCGAGTGGCAACCCCACTCACATGCCCGAGATGTTCGGTGACGTCATCGTCGTGAATGGCAAGGCCTGGCCCAACGTCGACATCGAGCCGCGCCCCTACCGCCTGCGCCTGCTCAACGGCGCCGACGCCCGCGTCTTCGTGCTCGACTTCGGCCCGGCCCCGGTGTGGCAGATCGGTACCGACCTGGGTTTCCTCAACCAGCCCGTGGCCATGACCACGGTCACCATCGCCCCGGGCGAGCGGCTGGACCTGGTGGTCGACTTCAGCGCCTGTGCCGGCCAGCGCATCGTGGTGGGCAACAGCGGCGCCGCGCCCTTCCCCTTCGGCGACCCGGTGGTGACAGGCACCGACACGGTGATGCGCTTTTCGGTCGTCAAGCCGCGTGACGTCAAGGTGCCGTCGGCACCGATCAACGCCAACACTCGCTTGCGTGGCGTGATGTCGCAGACCCTGGCCCTCACCACCCCGGCGCGCCCGGCCGCCACCGCCAATGTGCGCCGCATCCTGCTGGGCGAAGGCGTGGACGAATACGGCCGCATCCTGCCTTTGCTGGGCACCTACGACCCGGCCGGCGGCGACGCCAACAAGGGCACGATGGACTTCAACGAGCCGGCCACCGAGTTCCCGCGTCTGGGCAGCACCGAGATCTGGGAGTTCTGGAATACCACCGAGGACGCCCACCCGGTACACATGCATCTGGTGCAGTTCCGCATCCTCGACCGCCAGCCCTTCGACGGCATCACCTCGGCCACCGCGATGCCGCAGGGTTGGACCGGCGTGCGGCTGGAGCCCGGCGCCGCCAAGGTCGGCACGGCCGAGGTCGCACCGGCGCACGAACAAGGCCTGAAGGACACCGTGGTCTGCCCGCCAGGCATGGTCACCCGCGTGGCTGCCACCTTCAACCGGCGCGGCAAATACGTCTACCACTGCCACATCCTGTCGCACGAGGAGCACAGCATGATGCGGTGGTTCAACGTGAGCTGATGCGACCCGCGGCGCCCTGGCACCTGCCGGCGCCGGCCCCTACCGGGTCCAGGGAGAGGGAGGGAGGGAGGGAGAGGGAGTGTGTGAGTGAGTGAGGAAGCGCCCGGCGGGGCGGGCAGCCTGGCCCGCCCCGCCACCGGCCGCAGCCATCACAAGCCCAGATAACGCCCCGGCTTGTGATTGAAGGCCAGCACCAGGTTGAGTGCCACCGCGCCCAGCACCGAATAGGCCACCCGTTCGGCGTCGGTGATGAACACCGCGGCCAGCACGACAACGCAGTCGATCACCATCTGCACCCGTCCGGCCGGCCAACCGAAACGGCGCTGCAACCAAAGCACCAGCACATTCAGGCCGCCCAGGCTGGCGTGATGGCGAAACAACATCAGCAGCCCGGCGCCGATGGTCAGCCCACCAAGCACGGCGGCATAACCGCGCTGCACATGCACCACCGCGAGCCAGTGCGGCACGAACTGGATGAGCACCGACACGCCGCTGGCAGCAGCCAGCGTCACGAGCGTGAAGCGCAAGCCGAACACCCGCAGTGCCAGCAGATAAAAGGGCAGGTTGACGCCCAGGAAAAGCGCGCCAAGTGGCCAGCCGGTGGCGTAATGCAGCACGAAGGCGATGCCCGGTGCGCCGCCGGTCAGCAGACCGGCCGAGGCCATCAGCACGATGCCAAAGGAAATGAGCAGCACGCCACTGAGCAGGGCCTGCAGGTCCTCCAGACGACTGTGCGGCGTGGCCAGAGGGACGGCGGTGGGCGTGGCACTGGCAGCCGGCGGCAGCAGGGGCGGTGCAGGGTTCAAGAGTGGTCGTACCGGATGTATCTGAAGCGAGGATCGTCCGGCGTGCCGCTCAGCGCCGAACCGGCGGCAGGGCGCCAGCCGACCACGTCCTCGATGCGTCGCGCCAGTTCGAAATCCTTGTCGGTCAGGCCATCGGCGTCATGGGTCCTGAGTTTGACGACAACAAAGGCGTAGGACACCGCCAGCTCAGGGTGATGCCAGGCCGCCTCGGCAAGGTGGCCGATGGTGTTGACCACCATGAGCGTGGACTTCCAGCCCGCCGTGCGGTACTTGCGACCGATCCAGCCGTCCTCATAAAACCAGCCCGGCAGGTCGGTGGCCAGGCGGGCTTCGATGTCGGCCGGTTCATAGGTGCGGGCGCTGCTGCTCGGGCTGGTACTGCTCATGATGGACACCTCAGCGGAGGATGACATCCCGCGGCCGCCGTGCGTGCGCCAGTGCGGCGCGCAACACGTCCGCGCGCTGACCTTTGTGCACCGCGTCGATGCGACGCGCCGGAGCAGACGGCTGATCCACCAGGACCTGGCGACATTCGATGAGCGGATTCAGTGTCGACATGTCGGCTCCTGCGCGATCTGACGTTGCAGCCTAGGGTGCCGTCCGGCGCCCCGACCGTCACCGCCTCGGCCGAGACGTTTGTCACAGTATGCCGGCAATCGTCAGCCCGCCCAAGACGGCTGGCCTGGGGGAGTCCCCCTCACTCCTTCCGGCTGCCTAGCCCTATGCTGACGGCGCAGCGCGGCGCGTCTGCACAGCCGCACGCTGACCGCGCCGCCGTTTGGCCAGCCTGCCATCGAACTGCCGGCCCACGCGCCGAGCCCCTCTGATCACGTTCTGTCGCGACCGCGCTGAGTCGCCGATTTGCTGCCCATGTCCGCCAGTACCCCCGCGCCCCTTCGTACCAACGACCCTGCGCCTGCGCAGGCGCCTGCCCTCGCCCCCGACACGGCCGGTCCGTCAGCGGGCACCACCGTCGGTGACGACGGCGCGCAAGCGGCCACGTCCGCCGCCGTGGCACTCAAGCCGCTGGGCCTGCTCGACCCGCTGCGCTGGCTGGCGCGCGGATGGGCCGACTTCCGCCGTCATCCGGTCATCGGCCTGTACTACGGCTTTGCCTTTCTCACCATGGGCTGGACGCTGCTGCTGGTGTTCGAGCACGCACCGGCCTACACCCTGGCGCTGTCGGCCGGCTTCCTGCTGGCCGGGCCCTTCGTGTGCATGGGGCTGTATTACGTCAGCCGCAAGCGCGAGCGGCGCGAGCGGGTCGACTTTGGCGCCTCGCTCACCGCCTGGGACACCCGCACCGGCACCATGGCCATCTTCGGCGGCGTGTTGCTCATCCTGGAAATGATCTGGGGCCGCGCCGCCCTCATCGTCTTTGCGCTGAGCTTTGACGGCATGCCGGATTTCAAGGGCTCGATCACGGCGCTGCTGCAGCCCGAGAACATCGAGTTCATCGTCGCCTATTGCAGCGTGGGCGCACTGTTCGCCGGGCTGATCTTCGCCATCAGCGTGGTGTCCATCCCCATGATCCTGGACCGCCAGGTCGACGCGGTGACCGCCGGGCTCACCAGCTTTCGGGTGGTGCTGAATTCGCCCGGCGTGATGCTGGTGTGGGGCGGCCTCATCACCGTGCTGGTGGTGCTGGCCATGTTGCCCTGGTTCGCCGGTTTGCTGGTGGTGGGCCCGGTGCTGGGCCACGCCAGCTGGCATGCCTACCGCGGTTGCGTGGCTGATGCAGCAGATGCCGAGGCCACCGCGACCGACGACGACGCGGCGGCCGGCTGATCACATCGTCAGCACCGTGCAGCCGGTGGTCATGCGTGCCTCCAGGTCGCGGTGCGCCTGGGCGACATCTTCGAGCGCATAACGCTGCTCGATGGGGATGCGGACCTTCCCTGAAGTGACCATGGCGAACAGGTCGTCGGCCATGGCCTGCGTGCGTTCGCGCGTGGCGATGTGGCTGAACAGCGTGGGCCGCGTCAGGTAGAGCGAACCCTTGGCGCCCAGTGCGCCGATGGCGAAGGGCGGCACCGGGCCGGAGGCGTTGCCGTAGCTGGCCATCAGGCCGAAGGGCTGCAGGCAGTCCAGCGAGCCCTCGAAGGTGTCCTTGCCGATCGAGTCGTAGACCACCTTCACGCCCTTGCCGCCAGTGATCTCCTTGACCCGGGCGGTGAAGTTCTCGCTACGGTAGTTGATGGCGTGGGCTGCGCCGTGGGCCAGCGCGAGCTGGCACTTCTCGTCGCTGCCGGCGGTGCCGATGAGCTGCAGGCCCAGAGCGCGCGCCCACTGGCAGGCGATCAGGCCCACACCCCCGGCGGCGGCGTGGAAGAGCACGAAGTCGCCCGCCTGCAGGCCTGCCTGCGGCAGGGTCGAGCGCAGCAGGTACTGGGCGGTCAGGCCCTTGAGCATCATGGCCGCGCCAGTCTCGAAGTCGATCGCGTCAGGCAGCACGCACACACATTTGGCGGGCATGACGCGCACGTCGCAATAGCTGCCGGGCGGCTGGCTGGCGTAGGCCACGCGGTCGCCGGCCTTGAGGTGGCTGACGCCCTCGCCGACCGCCTCGACCACGCCGGCGCCTTCCATGCCCAGGCTGAGCGGCAGGGCGTTGGCGTACAGGCCGGTGCGCTGGTAGACGTCGATGAAGTTCAGGCCGGCGGCGCGATGGCGCACGCGGATCTCGCCGGCACCCGGCTCGCCGACCGCGCGGTCGACGATGTGCATGGCCTCGGGGCCGCCGTACTGGGTGATCTGGACGCTGCGGTTCATGGGGTCTCCGTGGTGCTCAATGTTGACTCTGCAGGTGCTTGACGCTTGGGTCAGCCGCAGAGCATAGGCCAAGCAAGCCAGCAGCGCAGGTCACCCCCGGGACGCGGGAGCGGGCGCTTCGTTCCCCCGCGTTCGCTGGGCGCCCGGTGTGGTGCCTGCGCCCAAGAAGGCTGTCAATGTTGCAACCGCCTGCCTAGCATCGCTTGGCACCCAACTCGAACCCAAGCCGGCGCAGAACCGCGACCTGCCAACACCCGATGAACTCGACGCTGCAGCACCGCCGCCCGCCTGTGCGGCGATGGGCGACGGGCCTGATCCTGGCCGGACTTTCGCTCACCGCCCAGGCGGCCTTCCACATCACGCTCGACTACACCGGCAGTTGGACGGCCGCCGAGCGTGACGCCTTCGGTCAGGCCGCCAGCTTCTGGGAGTCGGTCATCACCGGCTATCAGCCCACCTTTGTGCAGGACCTGGCGAACGTCGGCGCGATGCTGGGCGGCATCACCATCACCGCCACCAGCGCGGCCATCGACGGCGTCGGCGGCGTGCTGGGCAGCGGCGGCCCGACCGCCGGCTGGACGACGCCGCACTACGTCATGGCCGACACCGGGGCCATGAGCTTCGACAGCGCCGACTTGTCCGCCATGCAGGGCAGCGGCCTGCTGCCGAACGTGGCCAAACACGAGATGGGGCATGTGCTTGGCATCGGTACCTTGTGGACCGCCAACGGTGTGTACGTGAACGGCAGCGGCCAATACACCGGTGCCAACGCACTGGCGGCCTACCGTGCCGAATACAACCAGCCTCAGGCGAACTTCGTGCCGGTCGAGCTGGGCGGCGGCCCAGGCACTTCCAACGCGCACTGGAACGAAGTCGACGGCGGCCTGAGCTTCACCGGCATCGTCAACGGCCAGGGGCTGGACTTTCGCGACGAGTTGATGACGGGCTGGATCCTGTCCGGCGCACCGGTCTACGTCAGCCGCACCACGGTCGCGTCGCTGGCGGACATCGGCTACACCGTGACGGCCGTGCCCGAGCCTGGCATGTGGCTCATGCTGTCGGTGGGCAGCCCGCTGCTGATGCTGCGCCGCCGACGCCTGCCAGCGCCGACCTGAAGGCACCGCTAGCATGCGCGGCCGCGTGCGGGCCCTGATGGCCCGCGCGGCCACCGTATGACCCCCCTGAGCCCGCGCCTCGTCCTCTTCCTCACCGCCCCGCCGCTGCTGTGGGCAGGCAATGCCGTGGTCGGGCGCATGACCGTGGCCAGCGTGCCGCCGCTGCTGCTCAATGCCATGCGCTGGTCGATCGCCCTGCTGGTGCTGCTGGTGCTGGGGCGGCGCGTGCTGGCGGCGGCCGCACGCTCGCAGGTCCTGGCGCGCTGGCCCTATCTGGCGGCCATCGGGCTGTTCGGCGTGGGCGCCTACAACGCGCTGCAATACCTGGCGCTGACCACCTCCACGCCGATCAACGTGACGCTGATCGCCGCCAGCGGGCCGCTGTGGACACTCGTCGTCGGCGCCATCGGCTTTGCCGAGCCGGTGCACCGGCGCCAGCTGGCCGGCGCCGCCATCTCGCTGCTGGGCGTGGCAGTGGTGCTGGGACGCGGCGACCTGGCCACCTTGCTGGCGGTGCAACTGGTGCCGGGTGACCTGCTGATGCTGCTGGCCCAGGCCAGCTGGGCCACCTACACCTGGCTGCTGGCGCGTCCGGTGGCCTCGATGCGCGACGCGGCGCGGCCGCAGGTGGTCGACGCCGACGGCACGCACCGGGCCTGGAACTGGGCCGAGTTCCTGCTCGTGCAGACGATGTTCGGCCTGCTCTGGGGCGGCCTGGGCGCGGGGGTGGAGCAGGTGCTGGCACCGCGCGCGGTGCTGTGGTCACCAGCGGTGCTGGCCGCGCTGGCCTACATCGTCGTCGGCCCCTCGCTGCTGGCCTATGCCTGCTGGGGCCGCGCGGTGGCCCAGGCCGGGCCGGCGGTGGCGGCCTTCTTCGCCAACCTCACGCCGCTGTTCGCCGCCATGTTGTCGACCGCCCTGCTGGGCGAGGCGCCGCACGCCTACCACGCGCTGGCCTTCGTGCTCATCGTGGCCGGCATCAAGGTGTCATCGGGAAGGAGCCGTCAGAAGGTACCCGGATAGGCCCCGCCGTCGATGAGCAGGTTCTGGCCGGTGATGTAGCCGGCATGCATGCTGCACAGCATGGCGCACAGGGCGCCGAACTCGGGTGGCTGGCCGAAGCGGCGCGCCGGGATGGTGGCCTTGCGGCGCTGGGCAAATTCCTCCACCGGTGCCTGGGCGCCGGCTGCCTGGGCGGCCAGGGTCTTGGTCAGGCGCTCGGTCTCGAAGGCGCCGGGCAGGATGTTGTTGATGGTCACGTTGGCGCCGGCCAGGCGCGGCTGCCGCGCCACGCCGGCGATGAAGCCCGTGAGGCCGCTGCGCGCGCCGTTCGACAGACCCAGCACGTCGATCGGCGCCTTTACCGCGCCCGAGGTGATGTTGACGATGCGGCCGTAGCCGCGCTCGACCATGCCGTCGACCACCGCCTTGATCAGCTCGATGGGGGTGAGCATGTTGGCGTCCAGCGCGGCGATCCAGGTGTCGCGCTCCCACTGGCGGAAGTCGCCCGGCGGCGGCCCGCCGGCGTTGTTGACCAGGATGTCGACCTGCGGGCAGGCCGCCAGCGCGGCGGCGCGACCGGCCGGCGTGGTGATGTCGCCGGCCACGCTGCGCACCTCGACGCCCGGGTTGGCGGTGCGGATGGCGGCGGCCGCGGCCTCCAGCGTCTCCACGCCGCGCGCGGTGATGACCACGTTCACGCCCTCGGCTGCCAGCGCCTGGGCGCAGCCCAGCCCCAGGCCCTTGCTCGCGGCGCAGACCAGCGCCCATTTGCCCTTGATGCCCAGATCCATGGTGGATGTCTCCTCTTGAGTCTCGCGTCGATGAAGGAAAGAAGTCAGCCGGCGCCGGCACGCTGGCGATGCGCTAGCAGCGCCACGCCGGACAGCACCAGCAGCGTGCCTGCGGCGATCCAGCCGCTGAAGGGTTCGCCCAGGATGAGCACGCCCATGCTGATGGTGGACAGCGGGCCGATCATGCCGACCTGGGCCGTCAGCCCGGCACCGACCCGCTCGATGGCCAGCATGACAAGCAGCACCGGCGCCACCGTGCAGGCCAGGGCATTGAGCAGGCTGAGCCAGATCACCGGCATGGGCACCACTGCCAGGTCCTCCAGCGGACGCAGCAGCATGAACTGCACGATGCACAGCCCGCAGGCCACGCTGGAGGCCAGGCCGGTGAGGCGCAGCGAGCCCAGGCGCCTGACCTCCTCGCCGCTGTAGACCAGGTAGACCGCATAACTCACCGCGCTGGCGAACACCATGGCGCCGCCGAGCAGCACATGGTCGCCCTCCAGGGTCACCTCGTGCGAGAAGGCCAGCAGCATGCCGGCGTAGCTCAGCGCCATGGCAAGCAGCTGGCCGCGGCTGGCCTGACGGCCGAAGCGCGCCCAGCCCAGCAGCAGCACCAGGGTGGGGTTGAGGTAGAGGATCAGCCGCTCCAGCCCGGCGCTGATGTAGGCCAGGCCCATGAAGTCCAGCATGCTGGCCAGGTAGTAGCCGCAAAAGCCCAGGCCGGCGACCACCAGCAGGTCGCGCCGCGTGAGCGCGGGCTTGCCGCGCCCGGCCCACCAGGCCATGGCGGCAAACAGCGGCAAGGCCATGGCCATGCGCAGCAGTATGACCGTGACCGCATCCACCCCGTGGCGATAGGCCAGTTTCACGATGATGGCCTTGCCCGAGAAGGCGATCGAACCGGCGATGGCGCAGGCCAGTCCGGCCCACGGTGTGCGGCTCGATGTCATGGCGGTCATTCTAGGCAGGGCCTGCGGCGCCTCGACCGGGCAGCAAAAAGCCCCGCGCGGTACCGGACCGGCGGGGCTGTGCGGGGTGGGTGGCGAAGCGGGTGGTTCAGCGTGCGGAATCCGGCGCAGTGCCGTGCATCACCCAGGCCCGCTCACACATCGCCCAGGCGCACTCGGGCATTACCACTTCTGCGCTTGCATGAAGTCGTCAAATGCGGCCTCGGCGAAGCGGAACCACAGGTTCTGGTCGGCGCGGAACTTGGCGTAGTCCTCGTAGACCTTCTTCCAGTTGGGGTTCTTGGCCGACAGGTCGCTGTACAGCTGCATCGATTCCTTGAAGGCCAGCTCCATCACGTCCTTGGGGAAACGGAACAGCTTGGTGCCGCCAGCCACCAACTGCTTGAGCGCGGTGGGGTTCTTGGCGTCGTACTTGCTCTGCATATCCACATGGGCGATCGCGGCAGCTGCCTCGACGATGGCGCGGTATTCGGGCGTGAGCGCCTCGTAGGCCTTCATGTTGACGAACAGGTCCAACTGCGGGCCGCCTTCCCACCAGCCCGGATAACCGTAGTTGGGGGCCACCTTGTTGAAGCCCAGCTTCTGGTCGTCGTAGGGGCCGATCCATTCAGCCGCGTCGATGGTGCCCTTTTCCAGCGCCTGGTAGATCTCGCCGCCGGGGATGTTCTGCGGCACGCCGCCCATGCGCTCGACCACCTTGCCGGCGAAGCCACCGACGCGGAACTTCAGGCCCTTGATGTCGGCCGCCGAGGTGATGGGCTTGCGATACCAGCCGCCCATCTGCGCGCCGGTGTTGCCGCCCAGGAAGTTGATGATGTTGTAGTTCTTGTAGAACTCACGCATCAGCTTCAGGCCGTTGCCCTCGACCATCCAGGCGGTCATCTGGCGGCTGTTGAGGCCGAAGGGAATGGCGCAGCCCAGGGCAAAGGTCTCGTCCTTGCCGAAGAAGTAGTAGGGCGCGGTGTGCGCAATTTCGACCGTACCGGCCTGCACACCGTCCACTACACCGAAAGCGGGCATCAGTTCACCGGCGGCGTGGGTGCTGATCTGGAACTTGCCGCCCGACATCTCGCCCACCTTTTTGGCGAAGACATCCGCCGCGCCGAAGATGGTGTCGAGCGACTTGGGAAAGCTCGACGCCAGGCGCCAGCGCACATTGGCCTGGGCATTGACGAAGGCCGGCGCGACGCCGGCTGCGAGCACACCGGCCAGACCGGCTTGACGAACGAAGGAACGACGTTCCATGTGGGGCACTCCTGCTGCTCTGAGAGCGGATGGAAAGCCCGGATTCTAGGAAGTGTGCTGCAGCGCCTGCGCGAGGGTTTACCTGTGCGCAATCTGCGCAATTCGATCGCGCCACAGGCCCGGCGCGGCCAGGTCAACCATCGATTCGGCTGAGCCTGTCAATGCCCGGCGATCTTGAGGCCTTCGACCAGCACGGAGCCGACCGTGCGGCTGCCGCTGGCATAACGGTCGGCGCCCACGGCGACGATGCGCTTGAACATCTCGCCCAGGTTGCCGGCAATGGTGATCTCCTGCACCGGGTAGGCGATCTTGCCGTTCTCGACCCAGAAGCCGGCGGCGCCACGCGAGTAGTCGCCGGTCACGTTGTTCACGCCCTGGCCCATCAGGTCGACCACGAACAGGCCGCGGTGCAGCTTGGCGATCATGGCGTCCAGATCATCGCCCGGCTGAGTCAGGCGGCTGGTCAGGCTCATGTTCTGTGCCCCGCCGGCATGGCCGGTGGTGTGCAGGCCAAGCTTGCGCGCCGAGTAGCTGCCCAGGAAATAGCCCTGCACCACCCCGCCCTCGACCACCTTGCGCGCACGCGTGCGCACGCCCTCGTCATCGAAGGGGGTGCTGCCCTTGCCCTTGGGCACATGCGGATCCTCGGTGATGTCGATGTGCTCGGCAAAGACCGGCTTGCCCAGGCTGTCGAGCAGAAAGCTCGCCTTGCGGTAGAGCGCACCGCCGCTGGTGGCGCCCACGTAGGAGCCCAAGAGGCCGGCGGCCAAGGTCGACTCGAACAACACCGGCACCTCGCAGGTGGCGATCTTGCGCGAGCCCAGGCGCGATAGCGCCCGCTCGGCGGCATAGCGGCCCACCGCCTCGGGGTCGGCCAGGTCGCGCGCATCGCGCATGGAGCTGTACCAGGCGTCGCGCTGCATGTCCTCGCCACGCCCGACGATGGGCGACACCGAGAACGAATGGCGCGAGCTGGCGTAGCCGCCGCGAAAGCCGCGCGTGTTGCCGGCAAAGAAGTGCGCCTGTTGCGCCGACACGCCAGCACCGTCGGAGTTGCTGACGCGCTTGTCCACACCGCGCGCCGCCGCCTCGCAGCGCTGCGCCAGCTTCACCGCCGCGGCGCTGTCGATGGCCCAGGGATGAAAGAGGTCGAGGTCCATCTCGGCCTCGGCGCCCAGGGCCAGGTCGGCCTCATCGGGCAGGCCGGCACAGTCGTCCTCGGCGGTGAAACGCGCGATGTCATAGGCTGCCTGCACGGTGCGACGCAGCGCCGTGGGCGAGAAGTCCGAGGTACTGGCGTTGCCGTGACGTTGTCCGATGTAGACCGACACCGAGATGGACTTGTCGCGGTTGCGCTCGACGTTTTCCACCTTGCCCAGGCGCACGCCGACCGACAGGCCCGAGCCCTCGGACACCTCGCATGCCGCGTCACTTGCACCCATGGCACGCGCCTGCGCCAGCGTGTCTTCCACCAGCTGGCGGAACTGGTCGCGTGTGTGGGCAAAGCCCTGGCGATCGTCACGGACGGCGGCGCTGCGCGAGGCGTGGGGAGTGGTCTTGGCCATGAAGTGCGTCGTGTCGGAAAAGAAGCGGCAGCAGGCGCTGCCGAAAGGGCATCTGAAGGGTCGCACTTATGATATCTGCCGCTCCCGCAGCCTTGACTCATGCCCAGAAAACCTCCTCGCCTGCCATCCTGGGTGCCCCCGCCGCCCTCGCCCGACGCACCACCGAGCAAGACCCGGCTCAAGCAGGACTCCCATGATCTGCAGGATCTGGGCAAGGACCTGGTCGACCTCAGCGCCGAGCGCCTGGCCGCCCTGGCCCTGCCCGAGACCCTGCTGCACGCCATTGGCGAATACAAGCGTACGCGCAGCTTCGAAGGCAAGCGCCGACAGTTGCAGTACGTCGGCAAGCTCATGCGCGGCGTCGACCCAGCGCCCATCCGTGAAGCCGTGGCCGCCCAGCGCCTGCCCGGCGCGCGCGAGACCCTGGCCCTGCACCAGGCCGAGGCCTGGCGCGAACGCCTGGTGGACGAGGACAACGCCCTGACCGAATGGATGCAGTCCCATCCGGACGACGACAGCCAGGCGCTGCGCAACCTCATCCGCAACGCACGCAAGGAGGCCGCCACAGCTGCCGCTGCCCCGGCGGGCGCAGCGACGCGCAAGGGCAAGGCCTGGCGCGATCTGTTCGCCCACATCCGCGCCGGACTCAAGGACGCCGCCGCCCGCCAGGCGGCCGAGGAACGCGCCGGCCGCGACGCCCCCTCCCCCATCGACGAACCATGACAAACAGCCCGGCTCCCGTCCCGACCCTTGCACCAGCAAACGCCCCCGACCCGCGCGCCGACGCCGTGCGCATCGGCATGGTCTCCATCAGCGACCGCGCCAGCGCCGGCATCTACACCGACCAGGGCCTGCCTTCGCTGCAGGGCTGGCTGGAACGCGCCCTGGTCAACCCGGTGAGCTGGGTGACCCGGCTCATCCCGGACGACGAGGCCGGCATCAGCGCCGCCCTGGTCGAACTGGTCGACACCGAGCGCTGCGACCTGGTGCTGACCACCGGCGGCACCGGCCCGGCACCGCGCGACGTCACGCCCGAAGCCACGCTGGCGGTGGCGCACAAGGAGATGCCCGGCTTTGGCGAGCAGATGCGCCAGATCAGCCTGCGCTTCGTGCCCACCGCCATCCTGTCGCGCCAGGTGGCGGTGATCCGCGGCAAGTGCCTGATCATCAATCTGCCCGGCCAGCCCAAGGCCATCGCCGAGACGCTCGAAGGCCTGCCCCAGGCCGTGCCACCGGCACCCGGCATCTTTGCCGCCGTGCCCTATTGCGTCGACCTGATCGGCGGGCCTTACATCGAGACCCGCGACGCGGTCATCAAGGCCTTCAGGCCCAAGACAGCGATCCGCCCGCCACGCGACTGAGTGCGGCAGGCGTCGCGGCCGAGCCGTTGTTCACGACCTTCCGGCCACCGCGCGCTGGCGGACTACTTCACCAGCCGTGCCAGTCGCTCGCCGTCGAAATGCTCGTGGGTCTGGGCGTCCTGCGGCACACAACCGACATCAGGCAGCTCGCGTGCACGCACGGCGAGTTTTTCGATCGCCTGCCAGATCAGGGCGATCTGGTGCTCGTGGCCTGAGGCGCTGTCGATCAAACCCTTCATAGCCTGGGCCACCGGGTCGTCGCCCTGGGTGATGCCGTAGGCCGAGAAGCCCATGCGGGCGGCCGCCGCCTCGCGCTGGGCGTCACTCTCGGCCGCGATGATGCGCGCCGGATTGCCTACCGCGGTGGCGCCGGCTGGCACCGGCTTGGTGACCACTGCGCCTGAGCCGACGCGCGCGCCGGCACCCACGGTGAAGCCGCCCAGCACGCAGGCATGGGCGCCGACGATGACGCCGGCCTCCAGCGTCGGGTGGCGCTTGGCGCCCTTGACCAGCGAGGTGCCGCCCAGGGTGACGCCCTGGTAGATGGTGCAGCCGTCGCCCACCTCGGCCATCTCGCCGATGACGACGCCCATGCCGTGGTCGATGAAGACGCGCCGGCCGAAGCTGGCGCCGGGGTGGATCTCGATGCCGGTGAGCCAGCGCGAGCAGTGCGAGATGAAGCGGCCCAGCCACTTGAAGTCGCGCTTCCACAGCCCGTGCGCCAGGCGGTGCAGGGTGATGGCGTGCAGGCCCGGGTAACAGGTCAGCACCTCGAAGCGGCTGCGCGCGGCGGGGTCGCGCTCGAGGATGCAGTCGATGTCTTCACGCAGGCGGCTGAACATGGCGTCGGGGCTGGGTTGGAAGCGCTTGTGACGGCGCGGGCCGGCCAGTCTAGACGGCTTGCCGCCGCCCTGCCCGCTGCGCCGCCAACTGCCCCGCGGTGCCGGCAGGCCTGCTCACCGGCCCGCCGCGCCGCGTGTCGAAGTCGCCACGGCGCGCGCGATGCCGCGCAGGATGTGCAGCTCCTCCTCGGTCGGCTGGGCGCGGTTGACCAGTTGCTGCAGACGCGGCATGAGCTTGCGCGGCAGGGCCGGATCAAGGTAGCCGATCTGCACCAGCACTTCGCGCCAGTGGTCCAGCGCGCCCTGCACCGCGTCCAGGCTGGCCACGCGTGGTGTGGTGGTGCGCTGCTCGACCACAAAGCTGCCCAGGGCCGAGCGCCAGTCGTAGGCGACCAACTGCACGGCCTGCGCCAGGTTGAGCGAACCGTAGCCCGGCGCGGTGGGGATGCTCAGGCACAGATGGCAGCGCCACACGTCGGCGTTGGACAGGCCGTAGCGCTCGCTGCCGAACACGAAGCCGACCTTCTCGCCGCCACCGGCGCCGCGTGCCACCAGGCCTGGCAGGGCCTCGCGCGGCGCCTGGGTCGGCGGGCCGAAGTCGCGCGGCGTCATGGCGGTGGCACAGGCGATGTGCACGCCCGCCAGCGCTTCGTCCAGCGTGGCGACGATGCGTGCACGCGTGAGCACATCCGCCGCGCCGCTGGCCATGGCCACGGTCTCCTCCTGCGACAGCACGTCGGCAAAACGCGGCGCCACCAGCACCAGCTCGCCGAAACCCATCACCTTGAGCGCACGCGCAGCGGCACCGACGTTGCCGGCGTGGCTGGT
The DNA here is from genome assembly GCA_041169165.1 of Pseudomonadota bacterium. Classification (GTDB taxonomy): domain Bacteria; phylum Pseudomonadota; class Gammaproteobacteria; order Burkholderiales; family Burkholderiaceae_C; genus Sphaerotilus. The sequence continues at coordinate 6,680 of JBEEJN010000024.1, read as the reverse complement.
GTTGACCAGGATGAAACGGGTCAGGGCAGCGTCGATGGCTTGGGGCATGGGCTGGGACGAGGGCTCGGGCGGGCGGGATGGGCCGGCAGGCCGGCGCGCCGTGACGGAAGGTGTGAGGCGCTGGACGTGAGGCGTGAAGCGGCGTGGGCCGTTAAACTCCCGGCCCATCATAGGCGGGCCAACTGAGGCGCCGCCCCCGCTCTTTCCCATCGCCGCTCACCGTCACCCCCCGCTGCCAGGCCACCGGCCACAAGCCGCCATGCCGCAGCACCGCAAACCCTTAGCCATGTCGCAATCCAACCTGCACCCCATGCTCAACATCGCCATCAAGGCCGCGCGCGCGGCCGGATCGGTGATCAACCGCGCCAGCCTTGACCTGGACCGCCTGACGGTGAGCAGCAAGAGCCCGAACGACTTCGTCACCGAGGTCGACGCGGCGGCCGAGCAGGTCATCATCGACACGCTGCTGCAGGCCTACCCCGGGCACGCCATCCTGGCCGAGGAATCCGGCCGCGAGCATGGCGCCAAGCACAGCGACTACCTGTGGATCATCGATCCGCTGGACGGCACGACCAACTTCATCCACGGCTTGCCGCAGTACGCGGTGTCGATCGCCCTGGCCTTTCGCGGCAAGGTCGAGCAGGCAGTGGTGTACGACCCCAACCGCAACGACCTGTTCTACGCCACCAAGGGCCGCGGCGCCTTCCTCAACGACAAGCGCCTGCGCGTGTCGCGCCGCATCCGCATGCAGGAAACCCTCATCGGCACCGGCTTTCCCTTCCGCAAGGGAGACAACTTCAAGCGCTACATGAAGATGTTCGAGGAGGTGATGCAGAACTGCGCCGGCCTGCGCCGCCCCGGAGCCGCCGCGCTGGACCTGTGCTACGTGGCCGCGGGCTGGTACGACGGCTTCTTCGAGACCGGCCTCAGCCCCTGGGACGTGGCGGCCGGCTCGCTCATGATCACCGAGGCCGGCGGCCTGGTGGGCAACTTCACCGGCGAGGCCGACTACCTCTACCAGCGCGAGGTGGTGGCCGCCAACCCGCGCATCTATGCGCAAATGGTCAAGATCCTCGCGCCCTACAGCCGCGTCATCAAGGACGACGAAGCGAACGACGAGGACGAGGTCGACGCCGAGGGTGACAACGCGGCAGCGGCGCTCAAATCCCTGGCCGACGCCGCCAGGCCAACGGCCAGCGAGGCGACCGACGCCGCACCGAGTGCTACCGGCGACGCCCCGCCGCCGGCACGCAAGGCGGTGCGCATCCGCAAGCAGGACGCCCATGCGGGCACCGCGACGCCCAAGGGCGACGACGCGCCGTTCTAGTCTGCGGCCCTGGCGCACCTGCCCATGCACTTCACTCCATCGCATCACCCGCCCGCAGAGCCGACCGCCACGGCCTGGTGCTTCGCCTTCGTGCAGCGAGACCTGCTGTTGCCGGTCGAAACGCCACAAAGCCTGGCACGCGTCGAAGCGGCCGAATTGCACCGACTCGGCACGCTCACGCTCTCGCGCCACTACCTGGGCCGCCTGGCCGGGCAGGACTGTTGGGCGGCCGAGCTGCCCGACGCGCCCGATGGCTGGCAACGCACCGGGCTGCGTGCGGCCATGCTGGCACTGGACGCACCCATCGCCGCCCTCGCCGGCCGGGCCGCCCAGGTGCTCGAGTGGGACCGCAGCCATCGTTACTGTGGCGTGTGCGGCACCCCGACCGAACACCATCCAGGTGAACGCTCACGCGTGTGCCCGAACTGTGGGCACACCGCGTATCCGCGCCTGAGCCCGGCCATGATGGCCCTGGTCTGGCGTCCGGGCGAGTTGCTGCTGGCCCGGTCACCGCACTATGCGCCAGGCATGTACAGCGCCTTGGCAGGTTTCGTCGAAGCGGGTGAGTCGATCGAGGACTGCCTGCACCGCGAGGTGGCCGAGGAGGTGGGCGTGCAGGTGGCCGCCCCGGTCTACTACGGCAGCCAGAGCTGGCCGTTTCCACACAGCCTGATGGTGGCCTACACCGCACGCTGGCTCGGCGGGCAGATCGTGCCGCAGGCAGGCGAAATCGAGGACGCCCGCTGGTTCGCGCTCGACGAGTTGCCGACCATACCCGGCCGTTTCTCCATCGCTGGGCACCTCATCCGCGACACCTTGGCACTGATGCAGTCCGGCGCCGAGCCTGGCACACGCTGAATTGAAACTGTCAGCGCGCTCTGGTTGATTGATTCCGGCGCCACTGCGCCAACGGGGCGCCGAGCTTGTATGCAATGGTGTCAGACACATTCCGCAAACGCGAAAATTGAAAGCCTCGCAGACAATAATGCCTGACGACACCAGAACCGCCATGTCCCTTCAATCTCGCCTTGACCTGTTGCAGCACATGCCGGTGTTCCACGGCATCCGCGAAGACACGCTGCGCGTGCTGCTCGACTCGGTGCAGTTCGTGCACATCCGCGCCGGTGACTATTTCTTCCATCAGGGCGACGACGCGCTGTACATGTACGTGCTCGAGTCTGGACAGGCCAGCGTACGCAAGACCTGGGGCGAGCACAGCTATGAGGTGGCCACTCTGGGCGGCGGAGACTGCTTCGGCGAGATGGCGCTCATCGACCTGTCCTCGCGCAGTGCGACGGTACGGGCCGAGTCGGACTGCACGGCCATCGAGATTTCAGCGGTCCATCTGTATCACATCCACGACGTCGATATCGAGCAGTTCATCGCCATCCAGGCCAACCTCGCGCGCGAGTTGTGCCGGCGACTGCGCGCCGCGGATGACAAACGGCTGGCGCCACTGTTTGCCGGCGGCACGGGCTCGACGTCCGACCATCCCCTGGCCTGGCCGCAGATCCTGGCTCTCTGATTCAACAAGGCTGTATCTGCAGGGCCATCGGGGATCTCGGCCTGGCCCCTCTCACGGCGGTCACACGGGCTGGATGAGGCGGGCATGGTCGCCTTTCGAACAGGCGGTTGAATCGCTTGTGCTGACTGATGCTGCCTTGCAGATCGGGCAACCCTAGCCGGGAAAATTGCAAATTCCATCCTACCCGCCATGATGCACCCCTTGCTTTCCATCAAGCCAGGGGGGGCACACCCGCTTGCGGGGGCCTAGCACACAGGCAATACTGCTCGCGAACCTCTTCGTTTGTTTGTTCATTGCGACAACCCCGGCATGCCTTCCCTGGCTGCCGGGGTGTTTTTTTATCTGGCCCGGCTCTCGCGCCCCCCGCGTTCTTGGGCCCCAAGCGTGCGCCCGACCGTTTGCCGAGCTGAACCTCGGGTGGTGAGTTGCCCCCCCCCCCGCAGTATTTCTAGGCCCAGCGTTTTGGCGCCGTTCCACCGGTGTCCATCCATCCACAGTTGCAGAAGCAGGTGAACTTCTGGGGCGCCAACCTGGGTGGCGCCGACCTGCGGGTCGATCCACCGATGACCCCGCTGCCGACCTTGGTGAGCCGCTACCAGGCTGGCGCCAACACCGCCATCCTGGTGCGCCGATACAACGACCTGCCGCAAGGCGTGCCCAGCGGCGGCTACGGGCGCAATCAGATCTCCATCCACCTGCACAACTTCCACACCGTGCCCGACAGCGATGGTGGCCCCTGCGACCCACGCCTGGGCGCGGACGCCGACGATCCGCTGCGCCAGGGGCGCTTCTTCTTTCCGGACCAGTACTACGACGACTACTACAACATGAAGCGCGCCGGCTTCACACGGGCCGCCACGCCCGACGGCGACGTGCGTGAGTCCCTGGGCACGTTGTGGTATCACGACCATCGCGAGGCGCATACGCGCGAAAACGTCTTCAAGGGCCTGGCGGGGATTCACATCATCTTCAACGAGCACGACTGTGGCGATGAAACCCGGGGCTTGCGCCTGCCCGGCTGGCCGCACTGGGACCTGCCCCTCGTGCTCAAGGACGTACGCATCGACCCGGCCACCCAGCAAGGCGCGTTCGACCTGTTCGATACCGACGGTTATCTCGGCGACCGCTACCTGGTGAACGGCCGCATCCAGCCCTACCAGGCGGTGGCGCGGCGGCGCTACCGCTACCGCGTGCTCAACGGCAGCCTGGCGCGCTACTACCAGCTCTACCTCACCAACCCCGACCGGCCGGAGCAATCGATTGCGTTCTGGCTGATTGCCAACGACGGCAACCTGCTGCCACGTCCGGTCAACGTGAACAGCGTGCGGCTGTCGAACGGCGAACGCGCGGATCTCGTCATCGACTTCGCCCGCATCTCCGCCGCCGACGGCCCGGCACCAGGCACCAGGCACCAGGCACCAGGCACCAGGCACCAGGCACCAGGCACCAGGCACCAGGCACCAGGCACCAGGCACCAGTCGACTGTGGCTCGAGAACCGCCTGTTGTAGACCAGCGGCCGCGGGCCGGACAGCGAGTTGCTGCCGCCCGGACGCAGCGACAACGCGCTGGTCGAGTTCCGCATCGGAGCGCCCGCGCCGGACGTCAGTTGCGACCCGACCACCGTCGTCGATTTCGCCCCGCTCACCCTGCCGGTGCTGGACACCCCCGACCTGACGCTGATCGACCAGCACGACCGGCTGCGACGCTTCTACACCGAGCTGGTGCGCGATCGCCAGGTCGTCATCCAGCTGATGTACACCTCATGCAGCAACGCCTGCCCACCAGCTACGCGCAATCTGCTGGCTGCGCATGAGCTGCTGGGTGCACTGGGCCGACGCCTGCACTACATCGCGATCACCTTGGCGCCGCAGAGCGATACACCGGATCAGCTGCGTGCCTATCAGGCCGCCCACGGTCTGGGCGACAACTGGACCTTGCTGACCGGTACGCCGCAGAGGGTGGACAGTCTTACCCGGGCACTGGGCCTGGTGAGCGCTGCCAGCGCGGCTGCTGGCGACTGGTTCGACCACAGTGCCATGGCCCTGGTCGGCGACGAGCCGCGGCTGCGATGGGGTCACGCCAATCTGCTGCTGGGCAGTCCGCGTGGTCTGGCACGCATGATCCGCTTCGAGCTGAGGTGAACCGTTCACGCCAAACACGAGTCGGACGCGCCGCTGGCAACGTCCTGTCCGTCTTGCCCAACGGCACGCAGCGCCTGTGCCGCCGCGATCTGCGCGCGAGTGCGGGGAATGTCCCGATCCAGCCGCCGGGCGATGCGCATACGCTCTGCGTCCGATCGACATTGGAGTGCGCCTTGATTCGACTGTCCTGGATTGCGTCCGTCACGCTCGTCGCCGGTCTGGCCGGTTGCGCCAACCTCTGGATGGACAGCGAGCCCGCCGTGGCTGCAGCTGGCACTAGCGGTGCCTCTAACACGCCCGCTGCCGTGCCAGCGGCACCTGTGATGGCGCCGCCCCCACCCATGGGCACCGGCCCCGGAGCGGCCATGCCTGCGCCGGCTGGCTCGACCTCGACCACTTCACCGGGCAGCGCCGGCACGGCGAACGCTGCGCTGGCCCAGCCCCAGAACGACGCCGCCGCGGCGGCTATGGCGAACGCGCCGCCTGGCGTCAGCGCTGGCGAACACAGGCCCGCCCGAGCCTGGACCATCAACGAGGCGGCGCTGCAGATCATCAAGGAGTCCGAAGCGCCCGACGGTCCGCGCCTGAATGCCTACGCGGAAGGCAAGCGCTGGTTCATCGGCTACGGGCACGCCGGCGCCCATCGCGGCCAGGTCATCAACCGCACGCGCGCCGAGGAACTGCTGCGTCAGGATGTCGCGAAATGCGAAAAGGTGGTTGGCCAGGCCGTAAAGATCGGCGTCACGCGCAACGAGTTCTCGGCCATGGTTTCGCTGTGCCACAACATCGGCAGCACGCGCTTCAGGAAGTCCCAGGTCGTCAGCCTGCTCAACGCCGACCAGCGCAGCCAGGCCGCCCAGGCCTTCAATGAATGGACCAAGCCCATCAGCCTGGCGCTGCGGCGGCGCAAGGAGATCACCCTGTTCACCAGCTGAAACGACAACAGGCGAACGGTCACCCGTTCGCCTGTCCACAAGTTCAGCAGGGACGGGCGGCAGCGCGGGGCGCGCCACCGCCCGACGCTTGCGTCAGCCCTGCAGCGCCGCCAGCGCAGCGTTGAAGGTGGCGCTCGGACGCATCACCGCCTCGGTCTTCTTCGGATCGGGGTAGTAGTAGCCGCCGATGTCGACCGGCTTGCCCTGCACCGCAGCCAGCTCGGCCACGATGGTGGCTTCCTTCTCGGCCAGGGCCTGGGCCAGCGGCGCGAAATGGGCGGCCAGTTCGGCATCAGCCGTCTGCGCGGCCAGTTCCTGGGCCCAGTACAGGGTCAGGTAGAACTGGCTGCCGCGGTTGTCGAGCTGGCCGGTCTTGGGCGACGGGCCCTTGTTGTTGTCCAGCAGCTTGCCCGTCGCAGCGTCCAGGGTCTTGGCCAGCAGCTTGGCGCGCGGGTTGTTGGTCTTGATGCCCAGGTCCTCGAAGCTCACCGCCAGGGCCAGGAACTCGCCCAGCGAATCCCAGCGCAGGTGGTTCTCCTCCACCAGCTGCTGCACATGCTTGGGCGCCGAGCCGCCGGCACCGGTCTCGTACATGCCGCCACCAGCCATCAGCGGCACGATGGAGAGCATCTTGGCCGAGGTGCCCAGTTCCATGATGGGGAACAGGTCGGTCAGGTAGTCGCGCAGGATGTTGCCGGTGGCGCTGATCGTGTCCTGGCCGCGGATGACGCGCTCCAGCGTGTAACGCATC
>JBEEJN010000023.1:0-85878 GCA_041169165.1 Pseudomonadota bacterium | reverse complement strand
GGCGGCGCGCTTCGCGTGCACCCATCTTGCCTTTGTGGGGGTCGATGCTGGCGAAGGCAATCATCATGTCGGCGTTTTCCTTGGCCGCATCGCTGATTTCTTCGTTGGGGATGCGGCGGCGGCCGAGCTGGGCTTCGCTGTCGACCGTGAACATCACCAGGCCGATCTTCTTCTCGCGGTAATAGGCGATGGTTTCGGCGATGGTGGGGCGGCGGTCGCTGCCGAAATACTTGTCGGCGGCCCGGTCATATTCTTCGCCGTAGTTGTCGAAGGGGTTGCGGCAGCTCACCTCGGCATGGGTGTGGATGTCGATGGCGATGAGGTCGTCGGTATTCATGATGTGGGTGTCTTTCGGCTGATTGATCCACAGCGGATGTTGTCGGCGCTTCTCAACACGCTGCCGCAGGCCTGCAACAGCAGCAGGCAGACAGCAGCGGCAACACGAGCTGCCCGCTGGCGCGGCGGGCTACGCGGTGGGCGGCTGGATGCAGGAGAGGACGGGTCGTCGGTTTCAAGGGCGGCTCCGCAGGCGGGTCGGTGGGGAGGCGAGTGGTTCGCGATGGTGACATGAAGTTCAAGAATTGAACTAAATCATGGGCACTGATCCCGGCGATCGATCGATTTTGGGCGTTTGTTCCCCCAGCGACCCCCGTGTTTCCCCTAGTCATGTAGTTCAAAAACTGAACTATCTTTCGCTCCGAACCAGGAGCTGACCATGACCACCGCCGCCGTCCCTGCCCAGCCGACCGCCTTTGCCCCCGCCACCGGCCTGCTGGCCACGCTCGACCTGCTGCAGATCAGCCAGGACGGCCCCGTGCTGCACATCCGCCTGAACCGGCCGAGCAAACGTAACGCCATCAACGACGGCCTGATCGCGCAGATCCACACCGCCTTCGTCAACCTGCCGGCCGAGACGCATGCCGTGGTGCTGAGCGGCGAAGGCGATCATTTCTGCGCCGGGCTGGATCTGTCGGAACTGGTGGCGCGCGACATCCACGCCGCCGTGCTGCATTCGCGCGGCTGGCACACGGCCTTCGAGGCCATCCAGTTCGGCAAGGTGCCGGTGGTTGCCGTGCTGCACGGCGCGGTGGTGGGCGGCGGGCTGGAGATCGCCGCCTCGTGCCACATCCGCGTGGCCGAGGATTCGGCCTACTTCGGCCTGCCCGAGGGCCAGCGCGGCATCTTCGTCGGCGGCGGCGGCTCGGTGCGCATTCCGCGCCTGATGGGCACGGCGCGCATGACCGACATGATGCTCACCGGCCGCGTCTTCGACGCCGACGAAGGCGAGCGCTACGGCGTCGTCAACTACCGCGTGAAGGACGGCGCCGGGCTGGAAAAAGGCATCGCCCTGGCGCGCAAGATCGCCGGCAACGCGCCCATGACGGCGTTTGCGGTGATGCACGCGCTGCCGCGCATCGTCGAGATGAGCCCGTCCGAGGGCCTGTTCGCCGAGTCGCTGATGGCATCGGCCGCCAGCAACACGCCCGAGGCGCAGGAACGCCTGCGCGCCTTCCTTGAAGGCCGCGCCGGCAAGGTGGTCAAGCAGGGCTGAGCCGCCCCGCATCGATCCGCCCGTCCGCCCCATCCCCGATCGCCCAGCCCAGCCTGCAAATCGTCCATGAGCACAGCAAACTACCTGCCCGTCAGCCTTGGCGGCTGCCTTGCGGCCGACGTCCGGCGCGCCGCTGACGGCAGCCTGCGCATGACCTCGTCCGAGGCCCTGCGCTGGTACCCCGAGCGCCTGACCGATTGCCTGGAACTGACCGCCGCTGTGGCGCCGGACCGGGTGCTGATCGCCAAGCGCGACTCAGCCGCGGGCGGCGCCTGGCGCACGGTCAGCTACGACCAGATGCTCAGGATGGTGCAGTCCGTCGGCCAGGCGCTGATCGACCGTGGCCTGTCGGCCGAACGCCCGCTGGTCATCCTGTCGGACAACGACATCGAGCACTTCACCCTCAGCCTGGCCGCCATGTGGGTGGGTGTGCCCTATGCGCCCATCTCGCCGGCCTATGCGCTGCTGTCGCAGGACTACGCCAAGCTGCGCCACATCCTGGCCACGCTCACGCCGGGCATGGTGTTTGCCGCTGACGGCCAGGCCTTTTCGCGTGCCATCGCCAGCTGTGTGGCCGATGACGTCGAGATCGTGCTCACCCAGGGCGAGGTGGAAGGGCGCCGGCACACCCGCTACGCCGATCTGCTGGCCTGCGTGCAGGCCGCCAGCGGTGCGGCCGCCCACGCCGCGGTGGGGCCGGACACGATCGCCAAGTTCCTCTTCACCTCGGGCTCGACCAAGCAGCCCAAGGGGGTGGTGAACACCCAGCGCATGCTCTGCGCCAACCAGCAGATGATCCGCCAGTGCATGGCCTTCCTGACCGAGGCGCCGCCGGTGCTGGTCGACTGGCTGCCCTGGAACCATACCTTCGGCGGCAACCACAACTGCGGCATCGTGCTCTACAACGGCGGCACGCTGTACATCGACGAAGGCAAGCCCACGCCCAAGGGCATCGCCACCACGCTGCGCAACCTGCGCGAGATCTCGCCCACGGTCTACTTCAACGTGCCCAAGGGCTTCGAGGAGATCGTCGCCGCGATGGAGGTCGACGAGGCCTTGCGCAAGAACCTGTTCAAGCGTGTGCAGGCCTTCTTCTTTGCCGGCGCGGGCCTGGCCCAGCCGGTCTGGGATCGCCTCAACCAGCTTGGCGAACAGACCCTCGGTGCGCGCGTGATGATGCTCAGCGGTCTGGGCATGACCGAGACCGCTCCGTCCAGCATGTTCGCCATGGGCCCGGACGTGAAGAGCGGCGACATCGGCCTGCCCTGCCCGGGCGTGGAGATCAAGCTCGTGCCCACCGGCAGCGGTGAATGGGACAAGACTGAGATCCGCTTCAAGGGCCCCAACGTCATGCCGGGCTACTGGCGTTCGCCCGAGCAGACCGCCGAGGCCTTTGACGACGAAGGCTTCTACTGCACCGGCGACGCGGCGCGTTTCATCGACCCGGCCCAGCCTGCCAAAGGCCTCGCCTTCGACGGCCGCATCGCCGAGGACTTCAAGCTCTCCACCGGCACCTTCGTGAGCGTGGGGCCGCTGCGCGCCAAGGTCATTGCCGCCGGCAACCCCTGCGTGCAGGACGCCGTGGTGACCGGCCTGAACCGCGACGACATCGGTCTGCTCGTCATTCCGCGCCTGGACGAATGCCGCGCCCTGGCAATTCGGGCTGCCGAGGCGGTGGGCCTGGACACGGCGGCGGTGGCCAGCTGCCCGGTGCCCGAGTTGCTGCACAGCGCGCCGGTGCGCGCCTTCTTCCAGCAACTCGCCGACCAGCTCTGGGCCGCCGGCACCGGCAGCGCCAACCGTGTGGCGCGCCTGCATGTGCTGGCCGAGCCGCCCAGCATCGACAAGGGCGAGGTGACCGACAAGGGCTCGATCAACCAGCGCGCCGTGCTCACCCATCGTGCCGCCCTGGTCGACGCCCTGTACGAAGGCGGCGCCAGCGATCCCTTCGTCATCCTGCCGCGCAAGGCCCAGGCCAGCGCCTGAGGCACGGCGCGGCACGGCGCGGCGCGGGCTCGCGCCGATGTCGATGTTTCGACGCTCCAGATCCCACCGATCCATTCACCGCCTGAACCGAGCGCCCACGGCGCCGGCCCGGCAACCGACAGGAGACTCCACGATGCAACTCGCAGCACAGACCGCCCTCGTCACCGGCGCCGGCTCGGGCCTGGGCGCCAGCGTGGCGCGCGAATTCGCCCGCCTGGGCGCCAAGGTCGCCGTGCTCGACGTCAACGAACAGGGCGCGCAGGCGGTGGCGGCCGAGATCGTCGCCGCCGGCGGCCAGGCCGTGGCGCTGCGCTGCGACATCTGCGACACGGCCAGCGTGGTCGCGGCGCTGGATGCCAGCGCCGCCGCGCTCGGCCCGGCCCGCCTGCTCATGAACGTGGCCGGCATCGGCACGGCCAAGCGCATCGTCGGCAGGGACGGCAAGGCCGCGCCGCTGGAGGACTTCGAGCGTGTCATCAAGGTCAACCTGATCGGCACCTACAACATGACGCGGCTGTTCGCCGAACGGGTGGTGACGCTGGCGGCGCAGGAGGACGGCGAGCGCGGCGTGATCGTCAACACCGCCTCGGTGGCGGCCTACGACGGCCAGATCGGCCAGGAGGCGTATTCGGCCTCCAAGGGCGGCCTGGTGGGCATGACGCTGCCGCTGGCGCGCGATCTGGCCCAGCACGGCGTGCGCGTGGCGACCATCGCGCCCGGCCTCTTCCTCACGCCGCTCATGGCCCAGCTGCCCGAGGCGGTGCAGGCCTCGCTGGCCGAGAGCATCCCCTTCCCCAAGCGGCTGGGCAAACCCGAGGAGTTCGCCGCCCTGGCAGCCCATATCGTCACGAATGTGCACCTCAACGGCGAAGTCATCCGCCTGGATGGCGCGGTGCGCCTGGCGCCGCGCTGAGGCGCAGCGTCACCCCTGGCTGTCCTGGTTCGTCGGTCGACCGCTCGCGGTCGGCTAAGCACCGATGGTCATGCTTTCTTCCCCGCGGCACATTGCCCCACCCTTTCCTGGAGAACCCACGATGAAACTGCGTACCACCCTGGCCGCTGCCCTGCTGGCCGTCTGCGGCGCCGCTCAGGCCGACATCACCATCGGCGTGAGCCTGTCGCTCACCGGCCCGGCCAACGGCCTGGGCATCCCGATGCAGAACGCCATCAAGCTCTGGCCCGCCAGCATCGCCGGCGAAAAGCTCAACGTCATCATCCTGGATGACGCCACCGACCCGACCAAGGCGGTGCAAAACGCCAAGCGTTTTGTCACCGAGGACAAGGTCGACATCGTCATGGGCTCGTCGGCCACGCCGGCCGCCATCGCGATGGCCGGCACGGTGGCCGACGCCGAGACGCCGCAGTTCATGTTCTCGCCCGCCGTGCTGCAGGCCGGCAAGGACAACTGGACCTTCCGCCTGCCGCAGAGCACGGCCGTGATGTCGCACGCCATCCTGGCCCACATGGCCAAGCAGGGCGTCAAGACCGTGGGCTTCCTGGGCTACACCGACGCCTACGGCGAAAGCTGGCTGCGCGACTTCCAGGCCGAGGCCAAGGCCATGGGCCTGGACATCAAGATCGTCGCCACCGAGCGTTTCGCTCGCAACGACACCAGCGTGACCGCCCAGGCGCTCAAGCTGAGCTCGGCCAATCCGGACGCCATGCTCATCGTCGCCTCGGGCTCGGGCGCGGCCATGCCGCACAAGGCCATGATCGAGCGCGGCTACAAGGGCAAGATCTACCAGACCCACGCCGCCGCCACCAAGGACCTGATGCGCATCGGCGGCAAGGACGTCGAAGGCGCCTTTGTCGTCTCCGGCCCCTGCGTGATCGCCGAGCAGCTGCCCGACAGCCATCCGTCCAAGAAGGTCGCGATCGACTTCGTGCAGAAGTACGAGAAGGCCTACGGCGCCGGCAACCGCAACCAGTTCGCCGGCCATGCCTACGACGCCGCCATGGTGCTCGAGAAGATCGTGCCGGTGGCGCTCAAGAAGGGCAAGCCGGGCACGCCGGCCTTCCGCGCCGCGCTGAAAGACGCCACCGAGACCATGGGCCGCACCGTCGTCTCGCACGGCGTGCTGAACTACACCAAGGACAACCACTGGGGCTTCACGACCGAGACCGGCGTGATCCTCAAGGTGGTGAACGGCGACTGGAAGGTCGAGTGAGCGTGTGAGCCCCGGCGCTGCGCGCCGGCCCCCGAGGGGCCGGCGCGCTGCGCATGACCTGCTTGTGATCCACCGGGCGCGCCGGCCCGCGCTGCCGCCCGTCCACCGGGCGCCTTGTGCCAGGGCGCTCATCCTCCTTGATCCAACTTCCCAGCCAGGATCGCTGACCTCATCATGGACTTCTCGATCGCCAGCATCCTTGCGCTGGATGGCCTGACCAACGGCGCGGTGTACGCGCTGCTGGCCATGGCCACGGTGCTGCTGTTCGCGGTGACCCGCGTCATCTTCATCCCGCAGGGCGAGTTCGTCGCCTACGGCGCGCTCACCCTGGCCATGCTGCAGCTCGGCCAGGTGCCCGGCACGGTGTGGCTGCTGCTGGCCATGGCCGTGCTGGCCACGGCCACCGAGGCCTGGCACGACAGCCGCCGCGGCGTGCCCGCGGCGCGGCTGCTGCGCAACGGCCTCAAGACCCTGGCCGTGCCGGTGGTCGTGAGCCTGGTGGCGATCTGGGCCGCGCCGGCCAGGCTGCCGCTGTTCATGCAGGCCCTGCTGGCGCTGGCCATCGTCACGCCCATGGGCCCGCTGCTGTATCGCCTGGCCTACGAGTCGCTGGCCGACGCCACCGTGCTGGTGCTGCTCATCGTCTCGGTGGGCGTGCATTTCGCGCTCACCGGCCTGGGCCTGGTGTTCTTCGGCGCCGAGGGCTTCCGCAACCCCAGCTTCTGGGACGAGCGCTTTGCCGCCGGCGCGATCACCCTGTCGGGCCAGACCATCATCATCATCGCCGCCTCGGCCGCCCTCATCGTTTTGTTGTGGCTGTTCTTCGAGAAGACGCTGTCCGGCCGGGCCCTGCGCGCCACCGCGGTGAACCGCCTGGGCGCCCGGCTGATGGGCATTTCCAGCAACGGCGCCGGGCGCATCAGCTTCACCATGGCGGCCTTCATCGGCGCGCTGTCGGGCCTGCTGATCGGGCCCTCGACCACCATCTTCTATGACAGCGGCTTTCTCATCGGCCTGAAAGGCTTCGTCGCGGCGGTGTTTGCCGGCCTGGCCAGCTATCCGCTCGCGGCGGTGGGCGCGGTGGGCGTGGGCCTGCTGGAATCCTTCGGCTCCTTCTGGGCCAGCTCCTTCAAGGAAGTGATCGTGTTCACCGCCATCCTGCCGGTGCTGCTGTGGCGCTCGCTGCGCGATCCGCACAGCGACGAAGAGTGATCACGAGGACGACGACCCCATCATGAACCTCGGCAAATCCCTCCCCATCACCCTGGCCGTGCTGCTGCTGGCCCTGCCGCAGCTGCCCGTGCCCGAGTTCTGGATCACCCAGCTCAACTACATCGGCCTGTGGGCCCTGGTGTCGCTGGGCCTGGTGCTGCTCACCGGCGTGGCCGGCCTGACCAGCTTCGGCCAAGCGGCCTTTGTCGGCCTGGGCGCCTACACCTCGGCCTTTCTCGCCACCCAGCTCGCGGTCTCGCCCTGGCTCACCGTGTGGGTCGGGCTGGCCATCACCGTCGTCGTGGCGCTGGTGCTGGCGGCCATCACCCTGCGCATGTCCGGCCACTACCTGCCGCTGGCCACCATCGCCTGGGGGCTGTCGCTGTACTACGCCATGTCCAACATGGAGTTTTTGGGCAAGTACGACGGCATCCTGGGTGTGCCGGTGATCGAGTTCTTCGGCCTTCCGCTGCAGTCCGGCCGCAGCTACTTCTACCTGATCTGGATCGTGGCGCTGCTGGCGGCCATCGCCGTGGTGCGCCTGCTCGACTCGCGCCCGGGGCGCGCCATCCGTGCGCTCAAGGGCGGCGTCACCATGGCCGAGGCCATGGGCATCTCGACCTACCGCTACAAGGTCATCGTGTTCGTGCTGGCGGCCATCCTGGCCTCGCTGTCGGGCTGGCTGTTTGCGCACTTTCAGCGCACGGTCAACCCCAGCCCCTTTGCGATCAGCAAGGGCATCGAGTTCCTCTTCATGGCCGTGCTGGGCGGCGTGGGCAATGTGTGGGGTGCCTTCACCGGCGCGGCCCTGGTCAAGCTGATCGAGGACCAGTTGCAGGTGCTGCTGCCGCGCCTGCTGGGCTCCAGCGGCAACTACGAGGTCATCGTCTTCGGCCTGGTGCTGGTCATCGTTCTGAAGTACGCCCCGCAAGGCCTGTGGCCCTATGTGATGAAGGCGGTGCAGGCCGTGGCCGGCCGCTGGCTGCCGCCCACGCAGCGCGTGCGCGACTGGGCCGGCGCCGCCAAGCTCGAAGAGCGCGACAAGCCCCAGCGCGGCGAGCTGCTGCTGGAGGTGGACAAGGCGCGCAAGCAGTTCGGCGGCCTGGTGGCGGTGAACGACGTGAGCTTCACCATCCGCGCCGGCGACATCGTCGGCCTGATCGGCCCCAACGGCGCCGGCAAGTCCACCACCTTCAACCTCATCACCGGCGTGCTGGAGCTGACCAGCGGCACGGTCAAGTTCCGCGGCCAGACGGTGAGCGGCCTGGCCTCGCGCGAGATCGCGCGCCGGGGCATGTCGCGCACCTTCCAGCACGTGAAGATGCTGCCCGACATGACGGTGCTGGAAAACGTGGCCCTGGGCGGCTATCTGCGCTCGCACAGCGGCGTGGTCAAGGCCATGCTGAGGCTGGACCGCGACGAGGAGAAGCGTCTGTTCCTCGAAGCCGAGACGCAGCTGAAGCGCATCGGCATGGGCGAGCAGATGCATGAACTCGCCGGCAACCTGGCCCTGGGCCCGCAGCGCCTGATGGAGATCGCCCGCGCCCTGGCCACCGACCCGGCCCTGCTGCTGCTGGACGAACCCGCCGCCGGCCTGCGCCACAAGGAAAAGCAGGCCCTGGCCGCCGTGCTGCGCCAGCTGAAGGACGAGGGCATGAGCATCCTGCTGGTGGAGCACGACATGGACTTCGTGATGAACCTGACCGACCGCATCGTGGTGATGGAGTTCGGCACCCGCCTGATCGAAGGCACGCCGGCCGAGGTGCAGGCCAGCCCGCAGGTGCGCGCGGCCTATCTGGGCACGGAGCATTGAGATGAGCGACCTCCTTTCCGTCCACGACCTGCACGCCGGCTACGGCCGCGCCGAGGTGCTGACCGGCCTCAACCTGCGCCTGGCGCCGGGCTCGGTGGTCACCGTCATCGGCCCCAACGGTGCGGGCAAGTCCACCCTGCTCAATGCGCTGATGGGCGTGCTGCCCTCGCGTGGCCAGGTCAAGTTCGATGGCCAGGACCTGGCCGGCGTGACGCTGGAAGAACGTGTGCACGACGGCCTGGCCCTGGTGCCCGAGAAGCGCGAGCTGTTTTCCACCATGTCGGTCGAGGACAACCTGGTGCTGGGCGGCTGGCGCCAGCTGCGCGGCGGCAACAAGGCCTGGCGCGACGAGCTGGAGCGGGTCTACACCCTCTTCCCGCGCCTCAAGGAGCGCCGCGAGCAACAGAGCGGCACGCTTTCGGGCGGCGAACGCCAGATGCTGGCCGTGGGCCGGGCGCTCATGGGCAAGCCCAAGCTGCTCATGCTCGACGAGCCCAGCCTGGGCCTGGCGCCGCTCATCGTGCGCGAGATCTTCCGCATCATCGAGACGCTGCGCGCCACCGGCGTGTCCATCCTGCTGATCGAGCAGAACGCCCGCGCGGCGCTGGAAGTGGCCGACTACGGCTACGTCATCGAGACCGGTGCCATCGTGCTCGAAGGCCCGGCCGAGCAGCTGCGCAGCGATCCGCGCGTGATCGAGACCTATCTCGGCGCGCAGAAGAAGCAGACTGCCTGAACTTTCCGGTTGGTTGGCCGGCCGGCCGGCCGGTCGGTCGGTCGATCGGCCGACGCGCCTACCCTGGCCGCTCGCCGCGTCTGCCGCGGCGAGGGCCTGATAACTCTCTTCCATCGCTCCCACCAGGGCGGCGCGAGCCTGGCTGCGCGCTGCCGAGGATCCACCACCATGTCCGCTGCTGCTGCCACTCCCGTCTACAACGCGCCGCTCGCGGCCATGCGCTTCGTGCTGGGCGAGGTGCTGGATGCGCCGTCCTCCTGGGCTGCCCAGCCCCAGTTCGCCGACCTGGACCTGGACACGGCCTGCGAGGTGCTGGCCCAGGCCGGCCGTTTCGCCACCGAAGTGGTGGCGCCCATCAACGCCGCGGGTGATCTGCAGGGCTGCCGCTGGACGCCGGCGGCCGGCGCCAACGGCTTCCCCGAGGTGAAGACGCCGGACGGCTACCCGGCCGCCTGGCAGGCGTTTGTCGACGGCGGCTGGCCGGCCCTGCCCTGTGCGCCCGAGGTGGGCGGCCAGGGCCTGCCCCAGCTGCTCAACGGCGCGCTGTTCGAGATGCTGGTCGCCACCAACCACGCCTGGACCATGTACCCCGGCCTGCTGCACGGCGCCTACGAGACCATCAAGGCCCACGCCGTGCCCGAGCTGGCGGCGCTCTACCTGCCCAAGGTGGTGAGCGGCGAGTGGCTGGCCACCATGAACCTGACCGAGCCCCAGGCCGGCAGCGACCTGGGCCTGGTGCGCACCCGCTGCACCCCCGTGGGCGGGGTGCCGGCGGCCAACGGCGTGGCCGTGACCGTGAGCGGCAACAAGATCTTCATCTCCGGCGGCGAGCAGGACATGACGGCCAACATCGTGCACCTAGTGCTGGCCCGCCTGCCGAATGCGCCGGCCGGCACCAAGGGCCTGTCGCTGGTGCTGGTGCCCAAGTTCCTTCCGGACGGAAGCCGCAACACGGCGTACTGCGACGGCATCGAGAAGAAGATGGGCATCAAGGGCAGCTCGACCTGCCAGATGCGCTTCGACGAGGCCCAGGGCTGGCTGCTGGGTGAACCCGGCCAGGGCCTGGCGGCGATGTTCTTGATGATGAACTCGGCCCGTCTGCACGTGGGCATGCAGGGCCTGGGGCATCTGGAAGCCGCGACGCAGCGCGCCGTGGCCTATGCCGCCGAACGTGTGCAACTGCGCGCGCCGCGCCGTCCGGACGACGCAGCCGCCCACCGCGGCCCCGACCTGATCGCCTGGCACCCGGCCATGCGCCGCATCCTGCTGGGCCTGCAGGCCCAGGCCGCCGCGGGGCGTGTGATGGCCTATTGGACCGGCCTGCTGCTGGATGAATCCGAGCAGCACCCCGACGCCGGGCGCCGCCGCGCCTGCCACGACCTGGTGGCGCTGCTGACGCCGGTGTGCAAGGGCCTGCTCACCGACCTGGGCCACCGCGGCGCCGACGAGGCCCTGGGCGTGTTCGGCGGCTACGGCTTCGTGCACGACTACGGCATCGAGCAGCATGTGCGCGACAGCCGCATCGCCATGATTTACGAGGGCACAAACGAGATCCAGGCCATCGACCTGACCATGCGCAAGTGGCTGGACGACCCGCGCCGCGTCGAGGCCCTGCTGGCCGAGTTTGCCGCCGAGGTGGCCACCCAGACCGCCCAGGCCCAAGCTGCGGATGACGGCAGCGAGGCCGGCGCCGCCGCGCAGCGCTGGGCCGCCACGCTGGCCGAGCAGGCCGGCCTGATCCGCCAGGCCCTGGCCGCCCTGCAGCAGGCCCGCGCGAGTGATGCCGAAGCCCCGCTGCGGGTGGCCGACGACGTGCTGCACGGCCTGGGCGCCAGCCTGTTCGCCTGGGCCTGGGCGCGCCTGGACCGCGCAGCGCGCGCCGCCCTGGCGCGCGGCGAATCCGAAGCCGGCGCAGAGCCCGGCTTCCTGGCCCAGCAGATCGAGCTGGCCGCCTACGGCCGCGACTGGCTGCTGCCGGCCGGCGCCTGGCGCTGGCAGCGTGTCATCCAGGGCGCGCCGGCCCTGCCCTGGGTGCGGGTGTGAGCGCTCCCGCACGGCCGCTCCGAAGGGGGCGCATCCCTCCCTCGGCGAGGTGGTCACGCAGTGAGCGGAGGGCCGTCCTGTGAGCCCTACCCGCCAGCAGATCTCGCAGGGCGCGCTGGATGGCGTGCTGGGTTACCACGTGGTGCGCGCCCAGCTCACCACGCGGCAGATCTTCTTCAAGGCGGTGGGCGAAGCGCTGGACCTGCGCCCGGTGGAGTACTCGCTGCTCATGCTGCTGCACGCCAACCCGCCGCTCACGCCCAAACAACTGGCGCAGGCACTGGCGCTGTCATCGCCCAACCTCACCACGCTGCTGGACAAGCTGCAGCAGCGCGGCGTCATCGACCGCGTGCGCAGCCCCACCGACAAACGCTCGCAGCACATCCTGCTCAGCCCAGCCGGCCAGACCCTCACCGCCCGCGCCCTGGAACTCACGCCAGGCATGGACGAAGCGCTCAAGAGCATCCTCAGCGCCGCCGAGCGGGCGATGCTGATGGAGCTGCTAAAGAAGGTGGCCGGGCACCGGGTGGGGTGAGGCGAGCGATCTGACAGAAGCGAGAAGCGGCGATCCGGCCGTGGTCTGGCGTCAACTTGGCCGGCGTGGTCGTCAGACCTGTTGTCCACGATTCGGCAGGGCCGCCAAGCCGATGCGCTCCCGCGCCAGCTGGCAGCGTTCGTCGGGTGTACCGTCAGCCAGCCAGGCATCGAATTTCCGGCATGCGCTCGGTCGTTGGGTGTAGATGCCGCAGCTCACGGTCTTGCCCAGTTCTCCCTTGAGGGCGACGCAGCGCACCGGCTTGGCCAGGGTGCCGCGCATGGCGCGACGCTGGGCGTCGACGCGCTGCGTGAGGGCGACCGGTACCCAGCCGCCCAGGGCGTCGTCGGCTTCGCGCCAGCCGAAGCTGACACGGAACTGGGCGCAGCAAGCGCCGCAGGTCTGGCAGGGGGAGGACGCCGCGGGCGCTGGTGCCGGATCGGTGGGCATGACGCGATCCGGCAGGACGACGCGGTCAGACGTTGAGCAGGTGCTGGCGGTAGTAGGCCAGCTCGTCGATGGACTCGTGAATGTCGGCCAGGGCGGTGTGTTTCTGGTGCTTCTTGAAGCCGTCCATGATGGCGGGTTTCCAGCGTTTGGCCAGTTCCTTGAGGGTGGAGACGTCAAGGTTGCGGTAGTGGAAGTAGGCCTCCAGCCTGGCCATGTAGTTGGCCATGAAGCGGCGGTCCTGGCAGATGCTGTTGCCGCACATGGGCGCGGTGCGCTTGGCGACGTACTGCTGCATGAAGGCCAGCACCTGGGCTTCTGCGGCGGCTTCGTCCAGCGTCGAGGCCTTGACGCGGTCGATCAGGCCGCTTCTGCCGTGGGTGCCCTTGTTCCAGTTGTCCATGCGGTCGAGCACCTCGTCGCTCTGGTGCACGGCAATGACCGGGCCCTCCACGCGCACCTTGAGGTCGGCGTCGGTAACGACGACCGCGATCTCGATGATGCGGTCGCTGGCCGGGTCCAGGCCGGTCATCTCCATGTCGATCCAGACGAGGTGGGTATCGCTGCGTTCGAGCGTGGCGGCAGAGGGGGCGGCGGCGTCGGTCATCGGGGCTCCTGGGGCTGGGCGCCGATTGTCACTTGAGGCGTGCGCCGCGTGGCGGAGGCTATCGTTCCCATGGAGGGCAGTCACAAGGCCGGGCACGGGCCATGGGCCACAATCTGTCCATGAGTTCGAGCCTTGTTTCCATCCTTTTTGCAGTTGCCCTGCTGGCCATGTTGTTGACCCGGCTGTGGCTGACGAGCCGGCAGATCCGCCATGTGGCAGCGCACCGGTCTGCAGTGCCAGCGACGTTTGCCGCAACGGTGAGTTTGCAGGC
The DNA here is from genome assembly GCA_041169165.1 of Pseudomonadota bacterium. Classification (GTDB taxonomy): domain Bacteria; phylum Pseudomonadota; class Gammaproteobacteria; order Burkholderiales; family Burkholderiaceae_C; genus Sphaerotilus. Next base: position 72,508 of record JBEEJN010000023.1, on the reverse strand, counting down.
CCATCAGCGCGCGGCCGACTACACCATGGCCCGGCAGCGCCTCGATCTGCTGGCCACGGCCTGGGGCGGTGCGGTGTTGCTGGGCTGGACGTTGCTGGGCGGGCTGGACGCACTCAATCATGCCGTGCGGGCTGCTTCGTCCGGCCGCCTGGGCGAGCTCGGCGAACAGGTGGCATTGCTGCTGGCGCTGAGCGTCATCGGCTCGCTGCTCGACCTGCCGTTCGATGCCTGGCGCACCTTCCGCATCGAGCAGCGCTTCGGCTTCAACCGCATGAGCGTGGCCCTGTGGCTGCGCGATCTGGTGATGGGCGGCGTGGTGGGGTTGGTGATCGGCCTGCCGCTGCTGTCGCTTGTGTTGTGGCTCATGTCGGTGGCCGGCCCCTGGTGGTGGTTGTGGGCCTTTGCGGCCACGGCCAGCTTCATGCTGCTGCTGCAACTGGTCTACCCGAGCTGGATCGCGCCGTTGTTCAACAAGTTCGAGCCGCTGGCTGACTTGAACCTCAAGAGCCGTGTCGAGGCACTCATGCAACGCTGCGGTTTTCGCGCCCAGGGCTTTTACGTGATGGACGGCAGCAAGCGCTCGGCGCATGCCAACGCCTACTTCACCGGCTTTGGCGCCACCAAGCGGGTGGTGTTCTTCGACACGCTGCTGGCCAAGCTCAGCACTGACGAGGTGGAGGCCGTGCTGGCGCACGAGCTGGGCCACTTCCACCACAAGCATGTGATCAAGCGCATCGTCTCGGTGCTGGCCATGTGGCTGGGCACGCTGGCGCTGCTGGGCTGGTTGATGAATCAGCCGGCCTTCTACACCGGGCTGGGCGTGACGCCCAACATGGACGCGGCCAATCACGGCCTGGCGCTGGCACTCATCACCCTGGCCGGGCCGGTGTTCAGCTTCTTCGTCTCGCCCTTCATGGCAGGGGTGTCGCGCCGGCACGAGTTCGAGGCGGATGCCTTTGCGCGCGGACTCTCGGGCGCGGCCCCGCTGTCGTCCGCCCTACTCAAGCTCTATGAGGACAACGCGTCGACCCTCACACCTGATCCGGTCTACGTGCGTTTCCACTACTCGCACCCGCCGGCATCGGAACGGCTGGCTGCACTGATGGCGCCTGCCGCCGCACCGACGGTCAGCCAGGCGGCGGGATGACCGCCGCATGAGGCCGGCGCGCACGCAAAGCAAGGCCGCGCAGGCGGCTGACGCGGCCCTGGACAAGGGCCTGCTGCCCGGCCTGGTGGTGGCCGGCCATGGGCGCCACTATGTGGTGGAGACGCCTGAACGCAGCCAGGTTCTGTGTGCACCGCGAGGCAAGAAGAGCCAGTGTGTCGTGGGTGATCAGGTGCAATGGTTGCCCACCGACGAACGTGGCGAACACGGCGTGATCGAAGCCCTCATGCCGCGCCGCAACCTGCTTTACCGGCAGGACGAGTGGCGCAGCAAGATGTTCGCGGCCAACATCGATCGGCTGCTGGTGATGGTGGCGAGCAACCCGGTGTTCAGCGAAAGCCAGCTGGCGCGTGCGCTCATCGCGGCCGACCAGGCTGGACTGAAGGCGACCATCCTGCTCAACAAGATCGACCTCGAACCTGCGGCCACGCAGGCGCGCGAGCGACTGGCGCCTTACCGCGCCATGGGTTACGAGGTGCTGGAGCTGGCGCTGAAGTCACGCGCCGACGGTGAACTGGCGAACGTTCACACCCAGGCCGCGCGTGTCACCCTGGGCGTCCTGCTGGACCGCGCCACGACCGTGGTGCTTGGCCCATCGGGCACCGGCAAAAGCACGCTGGTCAATCTGATGGTGCACGACGCCGACGCCGCGGTCGGTGAGATCAGCGAAGCGCTCAACTCGGGCAAACACACGACCACTCACACGCGCTGGTACTGGCTGGACGGTGCGCACCAGGCGGCGTTGATCGATACGCCGGGCTTCCAGGAGTTCGGCCTGCATCACATCGATCTGGCTCAGCTGGCACTGCACATGCCTGATCTGGCCCGGCACGTCGAGCACTGCAGATTCGCCAACTGCACCCACGACCATGAGCCCGGCTGCGGTGTCCTGACGGCGCTGGCGCGCGGCGAGATCGCCGCCAGCCGGCACCGCATCTACCTGGAGCTGCGCGCTGAACTGAACCGCACGCGGTGGTGAGCTGGTTCAGCCCAGCAGATTGGCCAGCGTGAGCAGGGCCAGCAGCAGCATCCACAACACGACCGAGCGCCAAACAAGGCCGACCACCGAGCGCAGATGGCCCAGCTGCGGCGCCGCACCTGGTGTGCAGCCTTGGGCATCCAGGCCCGGCGGGGCGCCCGCCGCTTCGAACGATCGGCCGGCGTCAAAGGCCGACATGGGGCCGGAGTCCGGCGCCTGTTGCCCGCCCAGGGCAATGCCGGTGGCGCCGGCTGCCGCAGCGAGCAGAACGCCGTCGTTGCCCTGGGTCCACAGGTCGGCGTGCTGACGCCAGCAATCCACGGCTTCCTCGAAGTTGCCGACCACTGCAAAGCCGGCGGCCGTCAGGCGAGTCGGCACATGGTCGATGAGCTCGAAGCCGAGCTGCGACCGCTGTGCCAGGCCTTCATGCGTGGGGGCATTGAGCTCGGGGTTCTTGCGGCCCCAATGGCGCGCGCAGAACTCGGCCATGCGGTACAGCACCGCTCCCATGGGGCCTGCGCCCACAGCGGAGCCCAGCACGAACCAGAAGAAGACGCCGAAGACATGGCGGTGTGCGGCCAGCAGCGCGTGCTCGATAACGTGGCGCAGCAGTTCCTCGCGCGGCAGCTCGCTGGCGTCGAGGTGGCGCCATTCGCGCAGCAATTCGCGCGCTTCGTCCTCGCGGCCACGGTCCAGGGCATCGCGGATGTCGGTGTAATAGTGGCTGAACTGTCGAAAGCCCAGCGAGAGATACAACACGGCCAGATCCCAGGCCAAGGCCAACAGGACGCTGTAATGGTGCAGGGCGACGTAGGCCAGGCCCACCAGAGACGACGGCACCAGCACCGCGACACACCACACGACCCAGGCGTGGTGTTCCCGGCCGGCGTCGAAGTTGCGGGCCGTCCAGCGGGCCCAGTTCACCAGCGCCTCGTGCACCGGATTGCCCTGCGGCAGGGGCCGCAGTTGTTCGATCACCAGGGCAAGCAGGACCGCGAAAAAACTCATGGTTCAATGATAGCCGTGGCCTAGCAGCTGCCTGCTGGCGATGAACCCCAGCACAGATCCTTTCCTTGCCGCGGACACAGTCTGGTCGGCGCGCTTTCAGGCCATGAACAGGCGATAGACGTTACGCAGCATGGCAGCGGTCGCACCCCAGATGAAGTACTCGCGCGCCTTGCCATCGGCGCCTGCGCCGACCCACGGCATGGATAGGAACTGGCGCTTGACTTGGTCCGTCTCGTAGAGGTGGCGCTGGTGGTGCGCCGGGTCCATCAGAAAGGTCAGCGGTACTTCAAACGCTTCTGCGACCTCGCCCGCGTCAAGCGCCAATTCGAACGGCGGATGGACGATCGCAACGACCGGCGTGACCACGTAGGCAGTCACGGTGGTGTAGGTCGGCAACTCGCCCAGGACCTGCATGTGGCGGGCATGCAGGCCGATTTCCTCCCTTGCTTCGCGCAAGGCGGTGGCGACTGCGTCAGCGTCGCTGGCCTCCCGACGACCGCCGGCAAAGCTGATCTGCCCGGCGTGATCGCGCAGATGATCCGTGCGCCGCGTGAGCAGGACCTGCAAGCCTTGCGGCCGGTCCACCAGGGCGACCAGCACCGACGCAGCGGCGGGGGCGCGATCGGTGTTGAAGCGATGTCCGTCGCCTGCAAATTCCACGTCCCAGGGGGGAGGCGCCTGCATGCGCTGGCGCACTGCAGTCAGTGTCAGCCGTTCGGGCGGGACGGCGGGCAGATGCTGGTCGATGCCACTCACAGGCACGACGCGCGGGTCGCGGATCAGCGCAGGTCTCATGCGGTTAGCATAGGGTGAATGCAAAAAGGCCGCCCATAGGGCGGCCTTCGTGGCAGGAAAAACAGCCGGTGTTCAGGCGAGCTTTTCGCGAAAGCTCGCTTACGCGAGCTTTTCCTTGATGCGTGCGCTCTTGCCGCTGCGTTGACGCAGGTAATACAGCTTGGCGCGACGCACGTCACCGCGGCGCTTGACCTCGATCGAGGCGATCAGCGGGCTGTAGATCTGGAAGGTGCGCTCAACGCCTTCGCCGCTGGAAATCTTGCGCACGATGACGCTGGAATTCAGGCCGCGGTTGCGCTTGGCGATCACCACGCCTTCATAGGCCTGCACGCGCTTGCGCGTGCCTTCAACCACATTGATGTTCACGATCACCGTGTCGCCCGGGGCGAACGCGGGGATGGTCTTGTTCAGGCGAGCAATTTCTTCTTGCTCAAGTTGCTGGATCAGGTTCATGCAGAGCTCCAAACGATCATGCCGGCGTGGACGAAGTGTCCCAGGGGCGGCGCCAGCGTGGCACCTGCCGCACATCACCAGAAGACGGTGATTCAATCCCGACAGAGGATCGGAACCGGCGATTATAGCCCGAGCGACGCAAGAAACGTCAGGTCAGCCTTGCTCAACAGGCCTTGCGCACGTGCCGTGGCCAACAGGTCAGGACGCCGCCTGGCGGTGAGTTCAAGCTTGCGCTCCCGCCGCCACCGCGCGATTTCGGCGTGATTCCCGCCCAGAAGCACGGCCGGTACGCTTTCGTCCCCCAGCGCCTCGGGCCGGCTGTAATGCGGGGTGTCGAGCAGGCCATCGGAATGACTGTCTTGCTGATGCGACGCGGCATCGTTCAATACGCCGGGCTGCAACCGAGCCACGGCATCGAGCAAGGCCAGGGCGGGCAGTTCGCCGCCGGATAACACGAAGTCGCCCAAGCTGATTTCTTCGTCGACATGACGGTCGATGAAGCGCTGGTCGATACCTTCATAGCGTCCGCACACCAGCACCGCGCCGTCGCCCGCAGCGAGTTGTTCGACTCGCCGCTGCGTCAGCGATACGCCGGCAGGACTGAAAAGGATGACAGGAGCACGCCGCGATTCGGTGCTCGGCGAGGTCGAGGCGGTCTCTTCGTTGCCTGCCCGCACCGTCCGAGCCATGACTTCGGCATGTCGGTCGTCGAGTGCGGCACGCAGCGCACGTTCCAGCGGTTGGACCATCATCACCATGCCCGGCCCGCCGCCATAAGGGCGGTCGTCGACGCGGCGATAGGCGTCCTGGGCAAAGTCGCGCACTTGCCAGCAACGCAGGTCGACCCGTCGCTCCGCATAAGCGCGCCGCGTTACACCGACCATGGTGAACGGCGTGAACAGTTCAGGAAACAAGGTGAGGACGTCGAATCGCATGCTGGATTCCGCTTGCAGCGAGGGCAGACGGGTCAGAAGTCCAGGCCCCAGTCGACCACGATGCGCCGCGCCGTCATGTCCACGGAATCGACGAAATGGTCAACGAATGGAATGAGGCGCTCGCGGGCCGGCGTGCCGGGCATGCCTTCAGGAGCGGGGAGCACCACGCACAGGACGCTCTGCGCACCGTTGTCGATCATCCTGTCGACGCGCCCCAGCAGTGCGCCATCGCGGTTGATGACTTCCAGGCCGATGAGGTCGATCCAGTAGTACTCACCGTCGCCTGCGGTGGGAAAACTGGCGCGCGAAATGAAGATGCGCGCCCCCTTGAGTGCCTCGGCGGCGGTACGGTCGCCGATGTCCTGTGCCGACGCGACGATGCCGTCGCCCTGTTCGCGTGCATCCGTGATGCGCAGCAGACTTGGGATGACGACATGGCCGCCCTTGGCGCCAGCTGCCGGCAGCAACTTCTCGGGCGGCTGCAGGAACCAACGCCGAGACGAGAACAGGGCTTGCGGGTCGGCGGCATACGGCTGCACGCGAAGCCAGCCCTTGATGCCATAGGCGTCGACGATGCGGCCCACCTCCACGGCGTCAGCGGGCCATTCGTTGGGGTCTGTGGGGTTCACGTCTGCTCCTCTGCTGGAAGGGGTGAAGAAGGCCGCGCTTTCGTCATCCGCCGCTCAATACGGCGCAACGCGCAAAAAAGGGGCCACGCGGCCCCTTTTTGACTGGCATCGGGCTGGCCTTCACCAGCCTGTGCCCATTCAGATCAGTTCGTAAGTTCAGGCGGCGGCCGGTGCGGCGGCGGCAACGTTCTTCTGCGCCTGCTTGACCAGACGAGCCACGGTGGGCGACATCTGGGCGCCATTGCCGGTCCAGTGGCTGAGGCGGTCAAACGCGACGCGCAGGCCTTCTTCAGTGGCGGCAGCCATGGGGTTGTAGAAGCCGACGCGCTCGAGGAAGCGGCCGTCACGGCGTTCGCGCTTGTCGGCTGCGACGATGTTGTAGAAGGGGCGCTTCTTGGAGCCGCCGCGTGCGAGTCGAATAACGACCATGATGTTTCCTTGATCCGTTGATACAGGATCCACCGCGCCAGGAGACACGCAGGCAAGCGGATCACAAGCTTGGACGCTGCAGCCTGTGGCTGCAATGCGCCCGGGGTCGGCCCCGTGAGATACACGCTGCGTGAGCCCGAAAGCTTGGTCAGCCGTCACCGAAACCACGCATTATAAACTCGTTGATTGTCGCGGCGTTGTGGTTGTGAATACGCGATGAGCTTGCGTCGTCACTGCACGCAAATCAATGAGCGTAACCGCTGTCGACTACCTGCTACTGGCCTGTCACCTTGAGGGTGGTTCGCAGGCGAATCCGCACGGTAACAAGGCGCGCGCTGACACCTGCTGACGACCTGTCAGCCTGTCTTTTTTGTGGAAGGAACTATGTTGAAATCCAAGACCCTTGCCACCTGGCTGGCCCTTGTCGGCGGCAGCTTCGGTCTGGACCGCGCCTACCTGCGTGGCAATCTGCGAGACATCGGTCTTTGGCTGCACGTGGTGTGCACGGCCGTCGGAGCAATCGGCGTGCGGCGAGTGCAGACGCTAGGTGTCGACGACGGGCTGGCCTGGGTGCTCATCCCGATCGGGGGGCTGTCGATCTCGTGGGCGATGATTGGTGCCATCCGCAATGGCCTGACAACTGACGAACACTGGAATCAGCGTCACAACCCGGGCCGCGTGGAGGCACCGGTCAGCGGCTGGGCCAACGTCATTGGCGTGGGTCTGGCGCTGTTGATCGGTGCAGTGGTGCTGATGAGCAGCATCACGGTGGCGCTACAACACTATTTCGAGGCCTGAGCGTTCGACTAGGCAGTGAAGCTGGCGAAGCAACGGCGCGCCAGAGGTCGACGCGCCGCTCACGCGTCGCCTCAGAACAGCATGGTGCTCAAGCCGTAGCTGATCGCGGCCACCGCGGCCGATGCCGGGATGGTGAAGATCCAGGCCCACACGATATTGCTCGCAATACCCCAGCGGACGGAGCTAGCGCGCTGCGTGGAGCCCACGCCGACGATGGCGCCGGTGATGGTGTGGGTGGTTGACACCGGCACGCCCAGCGCCGTGGCGGTGAACAGGGTGATGGCGCCACCGGTCTCGGCGCAGAAGCCGCCCACGGGCTTCAACTTGGTGATCTTTTGGCCCATGGTCTTGACGATGCGCCAGCCGCCGAACATGGTGCCCAGGCCGATGGCGGTGTAGCAGCTCCACACCACCCAGTTGGGTGGGCGGGCGTCGGTGGCGGCGACAAAGCCCGACGCCACCAGCATCATCCAGATGATGCCGATGGTCTTCTGCGCATCGTTGCCGCCGTGGCCCAGGCTGTACAGGCCGGCCGAGACCAGCTGCAGGCGGCGGAACCAGCGGTCGACCCGCAGCGGCGAGGCGCGCCGGCAGATCCAGGCCACGATCACCATGAGCAGCGAGCCCAGCACGAAGCCCAGGCCCGGCGAGACGAAGATGAAGATCACCGTCTTCCAGATGCCCGAGGCAATCAGCGCGCCGCCGCCCGACTTGGCTAGCACTGCACCGACGATGCCGCCGATGAGCGCATGCGACGAACTCGACGGGATGCCGTACCACCAGGTGATGAGGTTCCAGACGATGGCGCCGATAAGGGCGCCGAACACGACGTGCTGATCCACCACATCGGCCACCACGATGCCCTTGCCCACGGTGGCGGCCACCTTGAGCTGGAAGAACAGGATGGCGATGACGTTGAAGAAGGCCGCGAACAGGATGGCCTGCTGCGGCTTGAGCACGCCGGTCGATACCACGGTGGCGATGGAGTTCGCCGCGTCGTGGAAGCCGTTCATGAAGTCGAAGGCCAGTGCCAGCAGCACCAGCATGACGGCGACCCAGAAGGTCGTCTGAGCGTCCATGCGAACTCCCGCGCGATCAGGAGTTCTCGAGGACGATGCCCTCGATCAGGTTGGCCACGTCCTCGCAGCGGTCGGAGATGGATTCGAGCTGCTCGTAGATGGCCTTGAGCTTGATCAGCTCGCGCACATCCTCCTGCTCGCGGAAGAGCTTGGACATGGCTGCGCGCATGACGCGGTCGGCATCCGATTCGAGCCGGTCGATCTCCTCGCAGGTCTTGAGTGCGGCTTCATTGGCGCTGGGCTTGGACAGCTGCGACAGCAGGGAGACGGCGTGCTGCACGCGCTCGCAGCACTTGGCCGAGATGTCGCCCAGGCGCAGCACTTCGTCGGTGACGGCGCGCACGTCGTACAGCTGCATGGTCTCGGTGGCGTCCTGCAGCAGGTCGACCACATCATCCATGGCGTTGATGAGCGAGTGGATCTGCTCGCGGTCGATCGGCGTGATGAAGGTCTTGTGCAGCAGGCGGTTGACCTCGGCGGTGACCTTGTCGGCGGCTTTTTCGGCACCGAAGACTTCCTCGGCGTATTTTTCGCGCAAGGTGAGGTCGTTGTAGTTCTGGATCATGGCGACAAAGGCACGGGCACCTTCGACGATGCGGTTGCCATGGGCGTCGAACAGCTCGAAGAAATTGCCTTCGCGCGGCAGCAGCTTGCCAAACATGTGGGATGGGCTCCTGAGCCTGGCGCGTGGCGCCAGTGGTGAGGGCGGTCGTTGCCAAGCCGGCAACGCTCCGTGACATTTTTGTGACGGGCGCGAGTGTAGCCGTGGCCTCAGCGACGTTTTATGACGGTTGTGTGACAGCCGGTCCGGACGGACGGCTCAGCTGCGAAAGATGAAATACACCGCCCCGAGCAGGCATAGGCCGGCCCAGAGGTAGTCGAGCTTGAGCGGCTCGTTGAGGTAGAGCACCGAGAAGGGCACGAAGACGCACAGGGTGATCACCTCCTGGGTGATCTTGAGCTGGCCGACGCTGTACTCCTGCACCCCGATGCGGTTGGCCGGTACCTGCAGCAGGTATTCGACGAGGGCGATGCCCCAGCTCACCACGGCCGCGACGTACCAGGGCTTGTCGGCCAGGTTCTTCAGGTGGCCGTACCAGGCCAGGGTCATGAAGACGTTGGCCAGTGACAACAGTGCCACGGTCTGCAGGCCGACCGGCCACTGGAAGGGGGACAACAGGCTCATGTCGGACGGCGCGGCGGCGTAGATGGAGCGAAGGAGACGGGCCTAGAAATGGAAGGCCGGTGCGGCGCGACGGTGATCGCGTCAGGCCTGCGCCGCCAGGCGCCGGAAGGGTTGGTCGCTGAGGCCGGCCAGCAGCGTGGCGGCCGGGCCCTGGGCCAACAGCAGCGCGGGTTCCAACTCGACCAGCGGTGCCAGCACGAAGGCGCGCTGGTGCAGTCGCGGGTGCGGTAGCTGCAGACGCGGCGCGTCGAGCGTGGCGGCGCCGTAGAGCAGCAGGTCCAGGTCGAGCGTGCGTGGCGCGTTGCGGTAGGGCCGCTCGCGGCCATGGGACAGCTCGATGGCCTGCAGCGCGTCGAGCAGGACCAGTGGTTCCAGGCCCGAATCCAGCACTGCCACGGCGTTCAGAAAGGTCGGCCCTGTGGCGTCGACCGGCGCACTTTCGTACCACGAGGAGCGCCCGACCCAGCGCGACTGCGACACGGCGGCGAGCGCGGTGCAGGCGGCTTCGAGCGTGGCGCGGGCATCGCCCAGGTTGGCACCCAAGCCGATCCAGGCGCGTCGCCAGCCCGTGGGCAGGTCGGCGCTGGCCGCACCCGGCGGCATGGCGGCGGCCGAAGCGACTCCGGCCGGAGCACTCACGACGCTGCGGGGCCGCTGTCGCCCCGGCCGCCGCGATCTGGGCTGCCTTCGCCGGAGGGCCCGCCGTCCGGGCCGGATGAGCCCTCGCCACCGCCACCACCACCGCCGCCGGCCGGCTTGCGGCGGCGCCGACGGCGCTTGCGCGGCGGCGAGTCGGCGTTGGGCACGCCGCCGTCGTCCTCGGGGTCGTCACCGTCATCGGCGCCGGCACCAGCCGGTGCGGCCTGGCGCACGGTGCTGCTGCCGATGCCACCGGACGGCGCAACGCCCTCGGCCGCAGCGGGGCGCGGGGGGCGTGCGCCGCCGGCCGGGCTGCTACCACTGCCACCGTTGCCGCCGCCATTGCCGCCGCCGTTGCCGTTGCCGCCACCACGCACGCGTCTGGGCGCTCCGGCGCTGCTGCGGCGCACCTCGTCCAGCATCTCGCTGCGGCGATCGTCGTCGGCGCCGGCATAGGCCTCCCACCAGTCGGCCAGGGCGACCTCGACCTCGCCGGCCTCGGCGCGCAGGCGCAGGAAGTCGTAGCCGGCGCGGTAGCGCGCCTGCTCCAGCAGGTTGGCGCAGGAGGACGGCGTGCGGCGCTCGAAGCGCGTCTGCATCATCCACACCTCGCGCATGTCGGCGGCGAGCTTGCCGCGCCCGGAGATGTCGCCGATGCGCGCGTCGAACACCGCGTCGATGGCCTCCTGCAGCGCCGGCGTGCTGGGCTGGTCCTCGCGCAGGCGTTTCCAGCGCGACTGCACCTCGTGCCACAACATGCAGGCCAGCATGAAGCTGGGCGCGACCGGCAGGCCGGCGATGACGCGCCGGTCGGTGTCGGCCAGGGCGCGCTGGATGAACTGCTCCTGGCCGTCGTGGCGGTGGGCGTCCTCCAGCACGGCGTCGAGCAGGGGGAAGATGCCGCGGTGCAGGCCCTGCTTTTCCAGCTGCTCCAGGCTGGCCAGGGCGTGGCCGGTCTGCAGCAGCTTGATCATCTCGTCGAACATGCGCGACTCCGGCACATTGGCCAGCAGCTCGGCGCACTGCCGCATGGGCTTCCTGGTGCCGGGCTCGATCTCGAAGCCCAGCTTGGCGGCGAAGCGCACGGCGCGGATGATGCGCACCGGATCCTCGCGGTAGCGCGCCGCCGGGTCGCCGATCATGCGCAGCAGGCGCTGCTTTGCGTCCGCGATGCCCTGGTGGTAGTCCACCACCACGGCGCGCACCGGGTCGTAGTACAGGGCGTTGACGGTGAAGTCGCGCCGCGCCGCGTCCTCGTCCTGCGGGCCCCAGACGTTGTCGCGCAGCACGCGGCCGCTGGCATCGACCACATGGCTCTTGTCGGCCAGCTCGCGCCGGCTACCGGTGGCGTGGGCGCCGAGCTGCTCGGCCGCGGCGCTGTCGAGCATGGCGCGGAAGGTCGAGACCTCGATCTTCTCGTGCTCGCGCCCGCGGCCGTAGACCACATGCACCAGGCGGAAACGCCGACCGATGATGAAGGCGCGCCGGAACAGGCTCTTCACCTGCTCGGGCGTGGCGTTGGTGGCGACGTCGAAGTCTTTCGGGCGATGGCCCAGCAGCAGGTCGCGTACCGCACCGCCCACGATGTAGGCCTCGAAGCCGGCCTGCTGCAGGGTGCGCACCACCTTGTCGGCGTGGTGGTCGATGAGCGAGGTGTCGATGCCGTGCACCTCGCGGCCGACCTCGACGCGCCGGCCCAGGGGCGCGGGCGCGGCCGGCTCGGCGGGCGTCTGGGTGGCGGCTGGGCTGGCGGCGGCGGTGTTGCCACGGCCGAGCAGCTTGCGGATGAATTTCTTGATCATTCGAACAGCTTCAGGATGCGCCAGCCGCGTTCGCGGGCCACGGCTTCCAGCGCCGGCGTCGGATTGGTGGCCACCGGGCAGCTCGCGAGTTCGAGCAGCGGCAGGTCGTTGGGCGAATCGCTGTAGACGGTGATGGCGGCGAAATCGCCGCGGCTGTGGCCCAGGCCGGCCAGCCAGTCGTCCACCCGCTTCACCTTGCCGGCCTGGAAGGTGGGGGTGCCGCGGATGCGTCCGCTCCAGGGCGCCAGCTCGGCTGCCTGGCCTGGCGGTACCGGGCCGCGCTCCAGCTCGACCGCCAGCAGTTCTGCCACGCCGAACTCGGCCGCGATGGGCGCGGTGACGAATTCGTTCGTGGCGGTGACGATGGCGACCAGGTCGCCGCGCTGCTGGTGGAACCGCACCAGCTCGCGCGCCTGTGGCGCCACGCGCGGGCGGATCACCTCGGCCATGAAGCGCTCGCGCGTCGCACAGGCCTGCTCCACCGGCTGGCTGCGCCACACCGAGGTGGCGAAGTCGACGTACGCCGCCAGGTCGAGCGTGCCGGCCTGGTAGTGCGCGTAGAACTCGTCGTTACGGCGCCGGAAGACCTCGCCGTCGGCCCAGCCGATGGCGACCATGAACTCGCCGAAGGCATGGTCGGAATCCAGCGGCAGCAGGGTGCCGTCCAGGTCGAACAGGCACAGCTCGCGCCTGACGCCGGTGGGCAGGGCGCCGCTCATGCCAGCCCGCCTTCGGCCAGCATCTGGCGCAGCAGGGCCACGCTCACGCCGCGCTTGGCGGCGAGCGAATAGCCGTCCAGACGGTCGAGCAGGCGCATGAGGTGGCTGAGGTCGCGGGCGCAGCGTTTGAGCAGATAGTCCATCACGTCGTCGGTCAAGAGAATGCCGCGCCGGTCGGCCTCGCGGCGCAGCAGGGCGCGCACCTGGTCTTCGGTCGGCGGCATGAGCTGGTAGACCAGGCCCCAGGCCAGCCGGGTGCGCAGGTCGTCGCGCAGCGCCAGGTCGACCGGCGGCAGGCTGCCGGCCGCCAGCACGGCGATGCCCAGGCTGGTGGCTTCGACGAAGGCGCTGAAGGCGGCGTGCTGCTGCTCGGCGCCGTAGGCCTGGCAGTCATCCAGCAGCAGCAGGGCGACGTCCTCGTTCAGCTCCCAGGGCGGTGCATCGGCGGGGCCGAATGCTGCCACACGCAGGCCGCGCGCCTGCGCCAGGCTGGCCGCGGCGCGCAGCAGGTGGGTCTTGCCGGCGCCGGGCGTGCCCCACAGATAGACCGGCACGCCGGGACGGGGATGTCTCAGGGCGTCCTGCACCTCGGGCCAGGCGGCGTTGTCGCCGGGCAGGAAGGTGTCCAGCCGCCAGGTCGGTTCGGGCGCCAGGTCCAGCGGCACCTGGCGGGACAGGGGGCTGATTTTCATCCCAGATAGAGCCGGCTGGCGAAATAGCGCGCGGCCAGCCGGCGCAGGATGACCTGCAGCACCGCGCCCGCCGGCAGCGCCAGCAGCACACCGACGAAGCCGAAAAGGTGGCCGAAGACAAACAGGGCCAGCAGCACGACCACCGGGTGCAGGCCGATGCGCTGGCCGACCAGCCGCGGGGTGAGGAAGAAGCCTTCGATCACCTGTCCGGCGCCGTAGACCACCGCCACCGCCACCAGGCCGTAGATGCTGAGGAACTGCAGCGTGCCGGCCAGCAGGGCCAGCAGCGCGCCCAGGCCGAAGCCCAGGTAGGGGATGCACACCGCCAGGCCGGTGAACACGCCCACCGGCACCGCCAGCTCGAAGCCGGCCAGCGCCAGCGCCACGCTGTAGTACAGCGCCAGCAGCAGCATGACGAGCAGCTGGCCGCGCAGGTACTGGCCCAGCACCTGGTCACATTCGCCCAACACGTCGAAGACCGCCGCGGCATGGCGCGCGGGCACGAAACGACGCAGGTTCTCCAGCAGGGCGGGCCAGTCCAGCAGCAGGTAGAAAGCGATCACCGGCACCAGTACCAGCCAGGTCGCCAGGCTGAGCAGTAGGTTGCCGCCGGACAGCGCCGAGCTGAGCAGGGCCTTCACACCGTCGTCCAGATTGAGCTTGACATAGTCCATCAGCGCGGACTTGAGGCTGGCGAAATTCAGCCGGTAGTCGATGCCCAACTGGCCCAGCCACAGGTTGAGCTGTTCAACCAGACGTTGCGCCTGCTGCGGTACCAGCTCGCGCAAGACCGGCAGTTCGCGCGAGAGGATGGGCACCAGCAGTGCCAGCACCCCGACGACGCACAGCATGAGCAGGCTTTCCGCCAGCGCCACGGCGAGCAGGCGCGGCAGGCGACCGCGCGGCCGTGTCAGGCGCGCGACGGCGGGTTCGAGCGCATAGGCCATGACGACCGCGGCGACGAAGGGTGCGACCACTGGCGCCAGCGACCAGGCCAGCCACAGCGCCGCGCCCAGCAGGCCCAGCCAGGCGAGCAGCAACTTGCCGGCAGGAGACAGATTCATCGGGGTGCGGGTGCGCAGCGCTGCGCGTCGTGGCGAAGCCGGCAGGTCATGGCGCCGCCATCAGTGCCAGCGCGTCGGGCCGGCTTCGCGCAGCCGGTTCAAGCGCTGCAGGATGCTGGGTCGGTCGCTGGCCTGCGGGCCAGCGTGACTGAGGTAGTGCGCCAGGTCGGCAATGGCGGCGTCGCCGTCACCCAGGTGCTCCAGCGTCAGGCCACGTTCGCGCCGCCACTCGCATTCATCGGGCAGCAGCAGCACCATGCGCTGCAGCACAGCCAGCAGCCGCGGCCAGTCCTCGCCGTCGCGATGGATGGCCTCAAGGTTGCGCAACATGCGCGCGATGATTTCGCGCGGTGCAGCCGGGCGCAGAAACCGCGCCAGTGTGGCGGCGCGGGCGCGGGCGTCGCCGCGCAGATAGGTCTCGATGCGTTCCTCTAGCGCCTCGCGTGACAGCGAGTGACCGCTCATCGGATCGATCACGACCTCGCCCCGGGGTAGTTCGAGCTTGACCAGAAAGTGGCCAGGAAACGAAACGCCGTGTGCTTTCAGTCCGATATGCCCCGCCAGTTCGAGATAAAGCACGGCCAGCGAGATGGGGATGCCGCGACGTGTTCGCAGCACCTCGTGCAGCAGGCTGTTGGACGGGCTGTAGTAGTCGTTGACATTGCCGGCAAAGCCCAGTTCTTCGTAGAAGAAGTGGTGCAGCAGCCGCAGCCGGGTGAGGGCGCCGGCGTCGGGCGGCAAGCGCGGGCCCAATGCATGGGCCAGCTTGTCGATCTGACCGAGCACGCCCTCAACATCCAGCTCGGGTGTCTCGTATTGAGCGATGGCGATGGCGGCTTCGGTGAGCGCGAACCCGCTGTCTTCGGCCACCAGCGAGGCGAAGTAGTCGAGCGGGGTCGGGGCCGTCCAGTCCATGCGGCGAGTTTAGGACGGCGTGCCGTGCGTGGACGGCGCGGCATCGCCGAACTGCCGACGTGCGAACTGGCGCAACGACACGCCCAGCAGCTCCAGCACCGCGAAGTAGATGACGGCCGCGGCCATCAGCACGCCGGCCAGCACCAGGGCGCGCGCCAGCGGCCGCGCCTGCAGGGCGAGCCAGTCGACATGGTGGGCGTTCAGCAGCAGCCAGCCGCCCATGACAGCGCAGGCCGCCGACACGCGCAGGCAGTAGGGCCACCAGCCCGGCGCAGGCGTGTAGCTGCCGCGCCTGCGTAGGCCGGTGAGCAGCCAGCCGGCATTGACCAGCGCCGCCAGGCCGATGGACAACGCCAGCCCGGCGTGTGCCAGCCAGGGCACGAAGACCAGGTTGAGCATCTGGGTCAGCGCCAGCACGGTGATAGCGATGCGCACCGGCGTGCGGATGTCCATCTGGGCGTAGAAGCCAGGCGCCAGCACCTTCACGCCGATCAGGCCCATCAGGCCAACGCCGTAGCCGGTGAGTGCGAGCACGGTCTGCGCCACGTCGCGCGCGCTGAACTTGCCGTAGTGGAAGACCACCGCCACCAGCGGCTCGGCAAACACCAGCAGGGCCACGGCGCAGGGCAGGGCCAGCAGCAGCACCAGGCGCAGGCCCCAGTCCAGCAGGGCCGAATAACGCGCCGTGTCCCTGGCCGCGCTGGCGGCCGAGAGCTGGGGCAGCAGCACCACGCCCAGCGCCACGCCCAGCAGGGCGGTGGGGAACTCCATCAGCCGGTCGGCGTAGGTGAGCCAGGAGACCGAGCCAGCCTGCAGATGCGAGCCGATCTGGGTGTTGATCAGCAGCGAGAGCTGAGCGACCGACACGCCCAGCACGGCGGGCGCCATCTGGCGCAGGATGTGGCGCACGCCCGCGTGGCGCCAGGCGGCCATGAAGGCCGCGGGCGTGATCGCCAAGTGTGGCCACATGCCGATGCGCCGCAGCGCCGGCACCTGCACCACCAGCTGCAGCACGCCACCGCCCATCACGCCCACCGCGAGGGCGTAGACCGGCTCGACGCCGCGCGCCTCGAACACCGGCGTGAGCCACCAGGCCGCGCCGATCACGCTCAGGTTGAGCAGTACCGGCGTGGCGGCGGGCACGGCAAAGCGCTTCCAGGTGTTGAGCACGCCTGCCGACAGTGCCACCAGCGACATGCACAGGATGTAGGGAAACATCAGCCGCGTCATCACGGTGGCCAAGTCGGCGCCGTGCGCGGGCAGGCCGGCCGCCATCAGCCACACCAGGGCAGGCGCGGCGAGCACGCCCGCGGCAGCGGTGAGCAGCAGCACCCACAGCAGCACGCTGGCCACCGCGTCCACCAGGGTGCGGGTGGCGGCCTCGCCGTCGCGCGTTCGGCTGGTCGCCAGGATGGGCACGAAGGCCTGCGAGAACGCACCCTCCGCAAACAGCCGACGCAGCAGGTTGGGGATGCGGAAGGCGACCTGGAAGGCGTCGGTCACCACGCCGGCACCGAACGCGGCAGCGACGAGCTGCTCGCGCACCAGCCCGGTCACGCGTGACGCCAGCGTCAGCAGTGAAACGATGGAGGCAGCGCGCAGCAGGTTCATGCAGGTTTGAGGTCGATAGGGCGGCGGATTATCCGCGCCGCTCCGCGGCAGGCCGGTGGCACACCGTTGTGAACGGGCCTGCGCACCGCGTACGGGGTTGACCGCCAACTTCCGCAGCCGCGCAAAGACCACTGGAAATCCCGGCCTTGCGTGCTACACTTGCGGGCTTTCCACCGTCCGGAACACTACAGCCATGGCTACCGCTTCCAAAGCGAAAAAGAAGACGGTCCGCATCGCGTCGGGCCGCAAGCGCGCACGTCAGGACATCAAGCTCAATGCCGCGAACACCGCGCTGCGCTCGAAGTTCCGTACTGCCGTCAAGAACGTCATCAAGGCCGCAGCTACCGGTGACAAGGCTCAAGCCGCCAGCGTCTTCGTGTCTGCCCAGAGCGTGATCGATTCGATCGCCGACAAGGGCATCTTCCACAAGAACAAGGCCGCTCGCCTGAAGAGCCGCCTGAGCGCCCGCATCAAGGCCCTGGGCGCCCAAGCCGCTGCCTGACCAGATTCCCGGACGGTAAGCAAGAAGGGCTCGCAGTGCGAGCCCTTCTTCATTGGGGCTTCGCGTTGCGCTGCCACTCGGTCAAGGTCGAGCGGCACGACCCGGACCGCAGGCTGGGCGACACCTCACGTCAGGCGCCGTGTTTTTCTGCCTCGCTGACGAAAGCGTCGGCGTAGAACTCGTCGATCGGCAGGCCGCAAGCCGCGACGAAATCGCGCCGCGCCGCATCGACCATGACCGGTGCGCCGCAGGCATAGACCTGATGTCCCGCCAGATCAGGTATGTCAGCCATGACGGCCTGGTGCACAAATCCTGCGCGGCCGGTCCATCCATCGTCGGGCAGGGCGTCAGAAAGCACCGGGATGTAGTTGAGCCAGGGCAGGACCGCGGCGGCCTGCTGTGCCCAGTCGTCCTGATACAGGTCGGCGCGACGCCTTGCACCCCAGTACAGGCGAGTGGGTCGCTCGATGCCTCGCGCCCGCATGTGTTCAACAATGGCCTTGATCGGCGCGAAACCTGTGCCCGACGCCAGCAGCACGACAGGTTTGTCCGTGTCCTCGCGCAGGAAAAAGGTGCCGAACGGGCCTTCGACGCGAAGTATTTCTCTGACCTTCATGCTGCCGAACACCTGGTCGGTGAACTTGCCGCCTGGCATGTGGCGCAGATGCAGTTCAACCGTTGTGTTGCCGGCCTGCCAGGCGCTGGCCATCGAGTAACTGCGTCGGCTGCCGTCGCGCAGGATGAACTCGAGGTACTGGCCGGCGTGGTACTGGAAACTTTGGTTGGCCGGCAATTGCAACGTCATGACCATGACGTCGCTTACCACGCGCTCAAGTGCTGTCACCCGCACAGGCAGTTTCTGGACCGCGAATTGTCCCGATGCGACGACCTGGCGCGACTCGACGACACAATCGCTCTGCGGTGTGGCGCAGCAGGTCAAGATGAGGCCTTGGGCTTCCTCCGCCTCGCTGAGCGCCTTGGTCTGGTGCGCGCCGTGTATCACGCGACCCGAGATCAGCCTGCTCTTGCAGGAACCGCAGGCGCCGTCCTTGCAGCCATACGGCAAGCCGATGCCCTGGCGCAGCGCGGCAGCCAGCATGGCTTCGTCGCGTTCGACATCGAACGAGCGTTCGGCGGGCACCACCGTCACGCGAAAACTCATGGTCTGTTCCTTGATGAAAACGTCATCCATCCTGGCGCGGCGAGCACTGGACGGGCGCGATTGTGCCCGTCCAGGGTCCGGCGCCCTGCGCGTCAGTCCGACCGTGTCGTCTGCTGTTGTCGGTTGCCGTGCAGCCCGCCCGGCGCCAGTCGCCCGCCCGGCGCAATTCAGGCGCGCGCGCTTGCTCATTGTTGGGTGCGGCGATGTCGGCCTGCGCGTGGTCGGTCAACTGGCGGCACGCATGACCGTGCGTGCCCTCACGTCGCAACCCTCCCGTGTGGCCGAACTGCGGCTGGCCGGCGTCACCCCGCTGCTGGCCGATTTGGATCGGCCAGCGAGCATGGGCCGGCTGGCTGGACTGGCGCCGCGTGTGTTGCACCTGGCGCCACCGCCCGGCCAGGGGCTGGGCGATCCGCGCACCGTCGCGCTGCTGCGCGTATTGGCTGCTGCAGAGTGTGGGCCGCCCCGGCGGCTGGTCTATGGCAGCACTAGTGGCGTGTATGGCGATGCAGGCGGGGCTAGATTCGATGAAACGCGCCCGGTGCGCCCGGCCAATGCGCGGGCTAGTCGCCGCGTGTATACCGAGCGGGCACTGCGGCGCTGGGCGCTTTCAAGCCGGACGGGCGTGACGCTGCTGCGTATCCCCGGCATCTACGCGCTCGACCGCACCGGCGGCGACCCGCGCGAACGGGTACGCCGCGGCACACCGGTGCTGAGGTCCGAGGACGACGTCTACACCAATCACATCCACGCCGATGACCTGGCGCGAGCCTGTGTTGCCGCGCTGTGGCGTGGCAGGCCGCAACGCGTCGTGCATGTGTGCGACGACAGCGAAATGAAGATGGGCGACTACTTCGATCTCGTGGCCGACCTGCACAGTCTGCCGCGCCCACCGCGCGTCACGCGTGTGCAGGCCGAACAACAACTCGGACCGATGCAGATGAGTTTCCTGAGCGAGTCGCGCCGGCTGGACAACGGCCGCTTGCGGCGTGAACTGAAAGTGCGGCTCGAGTTCCCCGACGTGTCGTGCGGTTTGCTGGAGCCCGGCCTAGCCAGGGGGCGCTGAGCCGGGCCGCCGACGCGTCAAATGCTGTCAGCGCGGCGCAGCGTCGAGGCGCGGTCAACGCTGCGCAACAGGATCTGTCGTGGCGCGCTGTCGCCGGCACCTGTGACATCCAGCCTGACCTCGCGTTCCGGCGGACCCTCGCTCCACAAGCGGCGATAGAAACTCGCCAGATCATGGACGGCGAGCCCGTCCAGCGCACTGATGACGTCGCCTGGCTGCAGGCCGGCGGCCTCGGCCGGGCCGTCGCCGGTCACGCGCAACACCACCAGCTTGCCGTCGCGTTCATTGCAGTTCACACCCAGCCAGGCGCGCCGGCTGGCGCTCGTGCTGCCACTGTTGCGCAGCTCGGACAGGACCGGCTTCAGCAGGTCGATCGGCACGAACATATTGCCGGGTTTGCGGCTTACGCGCGATGCAGGGTCCGGATGGTCGGCGACATCGGACATCAACAAAGAGCCGATGCCTACCAGTTCGCCCTTGCGGTTGAACAGACCGGCGCCGCTATGGTCCTGGCGCGGTGGCGAGGTGAACAGCGCCGTGCCGATGTGGTATTCCCAGTTGCCTGAAAAGGCACGCTTGTTTTCCAGCCGCGCTTGGCTGAGCAGGCCGGAATGACCGCCACGGCCGCCGCTGACGATGAGCAGCGGGTCACTGTCCTGCACGCTGTCCGCGCTGCCCAGCGGCGCGGGGGTGATGCCGAGCGGCGCCAGCGCTTGCACCAGTCCGAACCCCGTGGCCTGGTCGTAGCCCACCGTCCGGGCCGGAATGTGCCGGCCATCGTTGAGTTCGAGGTAGATGTCCTGCGCTTCCAGGATCAAATAACCGATGGTGAGCACCAGTCCGTCGACGCCGATCACCACGCCCGATCCCAGGCGCACACTGCCCAGCGTCTGCGCCGAGCGCGCGCCGGGCACCGCTCGACTCAACACGCCGACCGTGGCGTCACTTGCACGCTGCAGAGCCTGCGCGGTCTGGGCCTGATCAGGCTGCGCCACAGTCGCAACAGGGGCTGGCGCGATGTGGGCTGAGCTGGGCAGCGTTCCGGCACAGGCGAAAAACGTCAGCGAAAGCAGGCTGGCCATCAGCCCGAGGCATCGGCAGCGCGGGGGATGAAGGCTTGAATCCGGCCTGGTGACTGTCACCTGGCGGCAAATTGGATGCAGCGCGTCGCTCATGGCCTACCCCCGCTTGAACGTCCGAGCAGTCAGCATGCGCCAAGCGCGGACAGTCTGCAAGCACCGGGCCGAGAGACACCGCCGGCAATTCAGGCGCGGCACGGGCCGGACCGTGCCCGCGAGCGCAGGTCAGGGCCGGTCAGCGCCGGCGGCGTGGCGGGAAGGGGCTCTGGCCGCGCCAGAAGCGGATCATCAGCCAGCCGCCCAGCATGCCGCCCAGATGGGCGAAGTGGGCCACCCCGCTGCGGCCGAACAGGCCCATGACCAGCTCAATGCCGCCGAACAACATGACGAAGTACTTGGCCTTCATCGGGATGGGCGGGAACAGCGGCATGATGATGCGCTCCGGGAACATCATGCCGAAGGCCAGCAGCAGGCCGTACAGAGCGCCCGATGCGCCCAGCGTCGGTCCCATGGGCAGCATGGCCCCCATCAGCATCTGCGCGACGGCGCCCGCCGCAGCACTGGCCAGCAGGAAGTGCATGTAGCGCTGCCGGCCCCAGATCTGCTCGATCTCCGAGCCGAACATCCACAGGCCCAGCATGTTGAAGAACAGGTGAGTGGCGTCGCCGTGCAGGAAGGCGTAGCTGATCACCTGCCAGGGCATGAAATGACCCGAGCCCAGCGGCCACAGCGCAAACAAGGCCTCGATCCAGAACCCGAAGAGCTGCTGCATGCAGAAAAGCGCAGTGCAGATGAGCATCAGCGCCTTGGTGACGGGTGGGAGCTGGGGCATGGATAACAGCGCAAGGCGGTTGAGGGGAGATGCCAGACCACCTAGAAAAACGCCTCGTCCCCTGCGTGAGCAGGTCGCGAGGCCAGGATGTCTGTGCACATGGTGCCTTCGGCCGGACTCGAACCGGCACGCTGATTAGGCGGCGGATTTTGAATCCGCTGCGTCTACCGATTCCGCCACGAAGGCACGTGCTGGCGCAATTGTGCCATCTGCCGGGCGTGCTCGACTGCGGCAGCGGCCCGCTTGTCGCAGGGCCTGCTGCCACAATGCCTGCCGGAGGTGTCATGTTCAGCAGCTACAAGACGATCGAGGATGTGGTCGGCGCTACCCCGCTGGTGCGCCTGCAGCGCATGCCGGGCTCGGCCGGCGCAGCGCGCGGCAACGTCATCCTGGGCAAGCTCGAAGGCAACAACCCGGCCGGCTCGGTGAAGGACCGGCCCGCCATCAGCATGATCAAGCGCGCCGAGGAGCGCGGCCAGATCAAGCCGGGCGACACGCTCATCGAGGCGACGTCTGGCAACACCGGCATCGCCCTGGCGATGGCTGCGGCCATCAAGGGCTACCGCATGGTGCTGGTCATGCCCGAGGACCTGTCGATCGAGCGCGCCCAGACCATGAAGGCCTTCGGCGCCGAACTCATCCTCACGCCCAAGGCCGGCGGCATGGAATACGCCCGCGACCTGGCCGAGCAGATGCAGCGCGAGGGCAAGGGCCTGGTGCTCGACCAGTTCGCCAACGCCGACAACCCGCGCGTGCATTACGAGACCACCGGCCCCGAGATCTGGACCGACACCGGCGGGCGCATCACCCACTTCGTGAGCGCCATGGGCACCACCGGCACCATCACCGGCGTGAGCCGCTACCTGAAGGAGCGCAACCCGGCGGTGCAGATCGTCGGCGCGCAGCCGTCCGAGGGCTCGCGCATCCCGGGCATCCGCAAGTGGCCCGAGGCCTATCTGCCGAAGATATACGACCCCAGCGGCGTCGACACCCTGGCCTACGTCAGCCAGGCCGACGCCGAGGAGACCGCTCGGCGCCTGGCGCGCGAGGAAGGCCTGTTCGCCGGCATCTCGGCCGCCGGTGCGTGCTGGGTGGCGCTGCAGATCGCGCAGCAGGTGCGTGACGCCACCATCGTCTTCATCGTTTGCGACCGCGGCGACCGTTACCTGTCGACCGGCGTCTTCCCGGCCTGATCATCAGCGGCCCGGCCAATTCACCGGCCGGTTCGACATCGCTCAGAACCTGGCGGCGTGCGACTGTTGTCTGGCCTCGTGGTTTAGGGCGGCGGCGCGCAGTTCGGCGGCAAAGGCGGGTTCGCTGGCCTCGTGCTGCTGGGCGTAGTCCAGCAGCTCGGCCACCGTGCGCGGCTCACGCGTCTTCGGCGCGGAAAAGATCGTCAGCGTGGTGTCCAGGGCGCTGAGCAGGGCGGGCAGCCAGACCTTGCTGAAGCGCTGGCTGATGGACGTGGACCGATAGACGCCAGAGGGCAGGCTCAGGGTGCTCACGATGAGGCTCCGTGCGGGATACGCATCCAGGGCTTGTGGTGCAGGTCGGGCGGGGTGCCGCGCCGGCCCGGTCTCGGCGAAACCTGGTACAAACCCTGACCTTTAGTCTAGGGTTTTCCCTGATCTCTTGCGGCCGAAAAGACGAGATTCAGACCTGCTGTTTTGCACAGATTGATCTGGCGCAGGTTCCGGGCGGGCGTGGGCGGATCAGCCCGGCCGCCTGCCCAGCTGGGCCCACAGATAGCTGAACTCCAGCGCCTGCAGGTGGGCGCGCTGCTCGTTGTCGGCCGCACCGCCGTGGCCGCCCTCGGTGTTCTCGTAATAGAGCACCGGCTGGCCGAGTTCGCGCAGGCGCGCCACCATCTTGCGGGCGTGGCCCGGGTGCACACGGTCGTCGCGCGTCGAGGTGGTGAACAGGGCGCGCGGATAGCGCTGCCCCGGCTGCAGCCGCTGGTAGGGGCTGTAGCGCGAGATCCAGGCCCACTGCGCCGGATCGTCCGGGTCGCCGTATTCGGCCATCCACGAGGCGCCGGCCAGCAGCCTGTGATAGCGCCGCATGTCGAGCAGCGGCACCTGGCACACCGCGGCGCCGAACAGCTCGGGGCGCTGGGTGAGCGCCGCGCCCACCAGCAGGCCGCCGTTGCTGCCGCCCATGATGCCCAGGCGCGCCGGGTCGCTCAGGCCGCGGCGGATCACGTCCTCGGCCACGGCGATGAAGTCGTCGAAGCTGCGCTGCTTGTTGGCCTTGACGGCGGCCTGGTGCCAGGCCGGCCCGAACTCGCCGCCGCCACGGATGTTGGCCACCACCAGCAGCCCGCCGCGCTCGGTCCAGCTGCGCCCCCAGGTGGCCGAGTACCAGGGCTGCATCGAGATCTCGAAGCCGCCGTAGCCGTAGAGCAGGGTCGGGCACGGCGCTGCGACGGTGGAGGCTG
Organism: Pseudomonadota bacterium; assembly: GCA_041169165.1. GTDB lineage: Bacteria > Pseudomonadota > Gammaproteobacteria > Burkholderiales > Burkholderiaceae_C > Sphaerotilus. Next base: position 48,532 of record JBEEJN010000023.1, on the reverse strand, counting down.
GGGCGGCGGATGCGCAGGGCGCACCTGACGGCCCGGGGCGCGGATGGACGACGAAGTAGGGCACTGCCGTGCCGTCCGCGCTGGGGGCGAAGAGCTGCTCGACCCACAGGCCGCTGGCGTCGAATTGCGGTTGGCGCTGCTTGAGCCGCTCCAGCGGTGCTGCAGCGCTGGCGCGCGCGAGGTAGAGCGTGTCCGGGGTGATGAAGTCGACATAGCTCACCAGCAGGGCGTCGCCCAGGGGATCCTTGTCGACCCAGGGATCGTGCAGCGCTGCCAGGCCCAGGCTGCCCGGGCCGGGCAGGTCGACGCTGCGGCGCAGCCAGCGGCCGCTGGTCGCTAAGGCTGCAGAGGCCGCTGGGACCGGTGCGGCGGCGGGCCTTGCACCGTCCGTGCCGACCTGGCGCGTCTTGTCGTCGGCCTGCCACTGCAGGGCCTCGACGCGGTTGGCCACGTTGTCCAGCAGGTTGAGCACAAGCTGCTCGCGCGTCCACACCAGGTGATCGAGTGCCCGCGTGGGCGTGGGCGTGAACACCGCCTGCCATTGCGGCGAGCCGGCGATCACGTCCGCAGCCGGCGCCACCAGCAGGCTGCCGGCGGGGTGCTGCCGACCGTCGGCGGTGCTCAGCGCGCTGCGCAGGCGCAGCGTGGCCCAGTGGCGCTGCAGGCCGAGTTCGGCGTCGGCCGGCTTGTCGATGCGCAACAGCGCCGTGCCGCGCAGCAGGTGCACCTCGCTGCTGTAGAAGTCGGTCGAACGGCCCACGGTGACGCGCTGCAGGCCGGGCGAGCGCTCCACGCTCACCCAGGCCGAGACGTCGCTGCGCTGTGCCTCGAACACCGAGACAGCCTCGGCCAGCGGCGTGCCGCGCCGCCAGCGCTTGATGAGGCGCGGGTAGCCCGAGTCGGTGAGCGAGCCCGGGCCGAAGTTGGTGCCGACGAGCAGGTGGTCGGCGTCCTCCCACACCACGTCGCTCTTGGCTTCGGGCAGGGCAAAGCCGCCGGCCACCCAGCGGCGGCCGGGCAAGTCGTATTCGCGCACCACCACCGCGTCGGCACCGCCGCGCGAGAGCGAGATGAGGCCGCGCGCATAGCCCGGCGCCAGGCAGGTCGCGCCCTTCCAGACCCAGTTCTCGCCTTCGGCGGCGGCCAGGGCGTCCAGGTCGAGCAGGGTCTGCCAGGCGGGCGAGGCGCGCCGGTAGTCGTCCAGCGTGGTGCGGCGCCACAGGCCGCGCTTGTGGGCGGCGTCCTGCCAGAAGTTGTAGACCCACTCGCCGCGCCGGGTGATGGCCGGGATGCGGTCGCTGGCGTCCAGCGCGGCGCGGATCTGCGGCTTGAGTTCGGCGTAGACGGCGTTGCCGGTGGCCAGTTCTGCCTGCGATTCGGCGTTGCGTTCGTGCACCCAGGCCAGAGCGCGCTCGCCGTCCACGTCCTCGAGCCAGAGCCAGGGGTCGTCCGGCGCGGCCGGCAGCGGCAGGGTGGGGGTGCCGTCGGCGGGCGGCGGTGCGGCGGCGGACAGGTCATCAGCACTCATCAGGGCTCCGATCAGGGTGAGGCCGGTCGAGGCCAGCAGATGACGGCGGCGCCGGTCCGCAGGTGCACACGCGGCAGATCGCCGCCCGGCCGGATCAGGCGCGGCCGGCGGCGTCGGCCGTGTCGGCATAAGGGTCGGGGAAGCCGAGCGCGGCCAGGATCTCGCGCTCGCGCGCCTCCATCACCTCGGCCTCGGCCTCGACCTCATGGTCATGGCCCTGGGCGTGCAGGGCGCCGTGCACCAGCAGGTGGGCGTAATGGGCCTGCAGCGTCTTGCCCTGATCGGCGGCCTCGGCCTCGACCACCGGGGCGCACAGCACCAGGTCGGCCATGAGAGGATCCTGGCTGTAGTCGAAGGTCAGCACATTGGTGGCGTAGTCCTTCTGGCGGTAGTCGCGGTTCAGGTTGCGGCCCTCCTCGGCGTCGACGATGCGCACGGTGAACTCGCCGTCGCTCTCCAGCGCGGCGCGCAGCCAGCGCAGCACCTTGTGGCGCGGCAGCTGCTCGCGGTGGCGCTTGTCGGCGAACTGCAGGGACAGGCTCAGCTCGGGTCGGCTCATGGGCAGGGCTCGCTTCACTCTTCGCCGCGGGCGGCGTCATAGGCCTCGACGATGCGCGCCACCAGTGGATGGCGCACCACGTCGGTGGCGTCGAAATAGGTCAGGGCGATGCCCGGCGTGCGGCGCAGCACGCGCACCGCGTCAACCAGGCCGGAATGACTGCCGCGCGGCAGGTCGATCTGGCTGACGTCGCCGGTCACCACCGCGCGGCTGCCGAAGCCGATGCGGGTGAGGAACATCTTCATCTGCTCGGGCGTGGTGTTCTGCGCCTCGTCCAGGATGACGAAGGCGTGATTGAGCGTGCGCCCGCGCATGAAGGCCAGCGGAGCGATCTCCAGCTGGCCCTTCTCGAAGGCCTTGGTGACGCGCTCGAAGCCCATCAGGTCGTACAGCGCGTCATAGAGCGGGCGCAGATAGGGGTCGACCTTCTGCGTCAGGTCGCCGGGCAGGAAGCCCAGACGCTCGCCAGCCTCCACCGCCGGGCGCGTCAGCACGATGCGTTGCACCTGGCTGCGCTCCAGCGCATCCACGGCGCAGGCCACCGCCAGAAAGGTCTTGCCGGTGCCGGCCGGACCCACGCCGATGGAGATGTCGTGGCTCAGGATGCTGGCCAGGTAGGCCAGCTGGTTGGGCGTGCGTCCGCGCAGGTCGGCGCGGCGGGTGTGCAGCACGAGGTCTTCAGCGCTGGTGCCGGCCGGCAGCGCGTTGCGGGACGGGTCCGCGTCATTGCCGGTCCAGTCGTCCATCACCGCCCTGGGGCTGACGGAGCGCGCCGCGGCGCCCGTGCCTGGTGCGCCGGCCTTGTCGCGCCGGGTGCCACGGTGTGTCTTGCCATTGCGTTGCAGATCCTGGGTTGCCTGCACCAGCATGAGCTGGAATTCGTCGGCGGGAATGGCATGGCGCGCCCGTTCATGGAGCAACTGCAACAGCGCGAGCGTGCGCTCCGCCTGGGCTTTGGGGCCGTCGATACGGAACGCAGCCTCACGGCGCTGGATGGCGACGCCGAGCGCGGCCTCCATGGCGCGCAGGTGATCGTCGAGTGCGCCGCACAGATGGGCGAGGCGGCGGTTGTCGGGCGGCTCGAAAATGTGGCGCAGGATCAAGTTCAAGCGTGAAATGTGCGGGCGGCGCCCGGGGCGGGCATTGTCACCCCGCCCACCTCGTGGTGGGGCTGCTCCAGAATCCACAATTTGCGGGTGGGCAAGCGCCACCCTGTCGTCAGGTTCAGGCACTCGTTGCGTCTGCCCTGCCTCCACTGCCTTGCCCGGCCCTGGGCTGTCACCTGTCCACGATGTACCGACCTTTCCGACCTTCACCTGTGCCGGCCAGCGCCGCACTGCTTCAGCCGTGGCGCGCCTGATCGTCGGCTGGTGTGTCGCGCTGCTGCTGGCTCTGGCCGGACCGGGTGCGCGTGCCGAAATGGTCGACCTGCGGCTGACCCAGGCGCGCACCGTGCGCAGCAACGCACCGGCCTTTCCCGCCCAGGCTGCCGCGCGCCAGACCGCGCTGCCGGAGCTGTGGATGCGCGGCAGCGGTGAGGAAGGCCCGGCCTGGTACCGCACCCAGTTCTCGCTGACCGCGCCGGACGTCGGCCCGCTGCTGGGCCTGTACATCGAGCGCGCCTGTGCCCAGCTGGACGTGCGGGTCAACGACGTGCTCGTCTACACCGACGCGCGCGCCTGGGGTCAGGTGCGCGGCTGCCACATCGGTGTGCTGCTGCCGCTGCCGGCAACGCTGCTCAAGGCCGGTGTCAACCAGATCGACCTCCACCTGGATGGACAGCCGATCGAACGGGTGGCGGTGCGTGAACGCGCCGCCTGGCTGTCACCCATACGCATCGCACCTTGGGCTGACCTGGCGCCGCAGGCGCAGGCACAAAACGAGCTCAACGCCGGCCTGGCCTTGGCACTGACCGTGGCGGCGGCAGTGGCCGGTCTGGCGGCGCTCGGCTTGGCCTGGCTCAGTCGCCTGCCCTATCTGGGCTGGTTCGCCGGCGCCTGTCTGGGCTGGGCGGCGTTGTCGGTGGCGCTGCAGCTTGCGCCGCCTGCACTGCCCGGAGGCTGGGTCGATTTGCTGCTCTGCGCCGCGTTGCCGCCCATTGCCCTGGCCGGCATGATGTTCCTGCTGCGCTATTGCGGGCTGGCCCTGGCCTGGCTGGACTACGCCCTGGGGCTGCAATGCGTCGTGGTGCCGCTCACGCTGGTGATCGCCGTGCCCGACCGGCTGCACGGCGTGGCCCGACCCTGGGCCTACATCGTCCTGATCGAGATCGCCGCCGTGCTCGCGGTTTTTCTGCATCGCGCCTGGCGCATGTCGAGGTCCGATTTCTGGGTGGTTGCCGCAGCCCTGGGTGTCTTCGTCGCCGCGGCGCTTGCTGAACTGTTGTTGTCGGGCGTGCCACCAGTGCTGCCTGCCCAGCACGCGCTCAATCTGGCGATGCTGGTGGTCTTCGGTGGTCTGGGCTGGCGTTTGCATCAGCTGTTCCACAACGCCCTGGCGCAGGCCGAGTCGACCCGCCAATCGCTTGAACAACGTGTGCAGGAGCTGGCTGCCGAAGCCGTCGAGGTGGAACGCAACACCGGCCAGGTGGCCGAGGTGCGGGTCGAGGAGGTCGCGACCAAGGAGCGCAAGCGCATCGCTGCCGACCTGCACGATGACCTGGGTGCCAAGCTGCTGACCATCGTGCACACCAGCGACAACGAGCGCATTGCCACCTTGGCCCGCGAGGCACTGGAGGAAATGCGCCTGTCCGTGCGCGGCCTGACCGGCAAGCCGGTCGTGCTCGGCGACTCGGTGGGCGATTGGCGCAGCGAGGCGATGACACGCTTGTCGCTGGGCGGCATCGAGCTGGTCTGGAACGTCGACGACGACCTGCTGATGAGCGAACGCAAGATCAGCGCGCGCGCCTATGTGCAAACAACGCGCATCCTGCGTGAAGCTGTGAGCAACATGATCAAGCACAGCGGTGCCACGCAGTGCGAGATCAGCATCCGGCTCAACGACAATGATTTCGAGTTCAGCATCGTCGACAACGGCAAAGGCATCCCCATGGAAATGGATGGCAGGCTTGACCGTGGCCACGGCATGTCGACGATGAAGACTCGTGCCAAACAGTTGAACGGGCAATGCCTCGTCGAGTCCGGCCCCGGCTTTGGTACCGCAATCCGTCTCACCCTCCCGCTCTGATCACTTGCTGCATACCCACGCCGAAAAGGCCACGCCCATGAAACAGATCCTGCTGCTGGAAGACCTGCCCGAGATTCGCGCCTGGCTGCGCACCCTGGTGCTGCAGGTGTTCCCGGGTTCCAACGTGGTCGAGGCCGCGCGGGTGCACGACGCCCTCCAGCACGTCAGCGCCACCTCCTTCGACCTGGCCCTGGTTGACCTGGGCCTGCCCGACGGCTCGGGCGTGCGCGTGGTCCAGGCCCTGCGCGACAGCCAGCCCGACGCCCAGTCGGTCGTGGTCACCATCCATGACGACGACGACCACCTCTTTCCGGCCCTGCAGGCCGGCGCCTACGGCTATCTGCTCAAGGAGCAGCCGCGCGAGCAGCTCATGGAGCATCTGCAGCGCATCAGCCAGGGCGAGCCGCCGCTGTCGCCGTCGATCGCGCGCCGCATGATTTCGTACTTCTCGGCCCAGGCCGCCAAGCCGGTGCACCACCAGCCCGAGCCGGACACCCTGGTGCCCAATGTCTCGCTGACCGAGCGTGAACGCGAGGTGCTGCTGCGCGTGGCCAAGGGCTTCACCCTGCCCGAGATCGGCGTGCAGCTCAGCCTGTCGCGCCACACCATCGCCGACTACGTCAAGCAGATCTACAGGAAGCTCAACGTCAGCTCGCGCGCCGAGGCGGCCCTGGAAGCCCAGCGCCTGGGTCTGTTCCGCCGCTGACTCGCCGCTGAGCCGCCGCTGATCCGGTGGCCGGGCGCCGCGATGGCGCCCACCATAATCTGCCCATGATCGGACGTCTGAGCGGAACCCTGGTGGAGAAGAATCCACCCCAGCTGCTGGTGGATGTGGGCGGCGTCGGCTACGAGGTCGACGTACCCATGAGCAGCTTCTACAACCTGCCGCACCTGGGCGAGAGGGTCACGCTGCTGACCCACTTCATCGTGCGCGAGGACGCCCAGCTGCTCTACGGCTTCCTCACCGCGGCGGAGCGGGCCGCCTTCCGCGAGCTGATCCGCATCAGCGGCGTGGGGCCACGCACCGCGCTGTCCATCCTGTCCGGCCTGTCGGTCAACGACCTGGCCCAGGCCATCACCGCACAGGACGGCAAGCGCCTGGTCAAGGTGCCCGGCATCGGCAAGAAGACCGCCGAGCGGCTGCTGCTGGAGCTCAAGGGCCGCATCGGCGCCGAACTGCCCTTGAAGGCCGCAGGCAGTGCGGCCGGCGGTGATGCACACGCCGACATCGCCCAGGCCCTCATGGCCCTGGGCTACAACGAGAAGGAAGCCGACGCCGCGCTCAAGGCCCTGCCGGCCGACGTGAGCGTGAGCGAAGGCATCAAGCTCGCGCTCAAGCGCCTGGCCTGAGCGCGGGCGCGCTGCCGCTGCTGCGTTCGACCGCCACCCCATCGCCATGGCCATACAGACCGACGATTTCGCCGCCGCGCCCAGCCCGGCCCGGCGCGCCATCAGCCCCGCCGCCGCCAGCCCGCAGGAAGAGGCGCTGGAGCGCGCCCTGCGCCCCAAGCTGCTGGACGAATATGTCGGCCAGGCCAAGGCGCGCGAGCAGCTGGAGATCTTCATCGGCGCAGCGAAGAAGCGCGAGGAGGCGCTCGACCATGTGCTGCTGTTCGGCCCGCCGGGGCTGGGCAAGACGACGCTGAGCCACATCATTGCCGCCGAGCTGGGTGTGAGCCTGCGCCAGACATCGGGCCCGGTGCTGGAAAAGCCCAAGGACCTGGCCGCCATCCTGACCAATCTGGAGGCCAACGATGTGCTCTTCATCGACGAGATCCATCGCCTCTCGCCGGTGGTCGAGGAGATCCTCTACCCGGCGCTGGAGGACTACCAGATCGACATCATGATCGGCGAAGGCCCGGCCGCGCGCTCCATCAAGCTCGACCTGCAGCCCTTCACCCTGGTGGGCGCGACCACCCGCGCCGGCATGCTGACCAATCCGCTGCGCGACCGCTTCGGCATCGTGGCGCGGCTGGAGTTCTACAGCGCCGAGGAACTGGTGCGCATCGTCACCCGCTCGGCCGGCCTCATGAAGGTGCCGATCGACCCGGAGGGCGCGATGGAAGTGGCGCGTCGCTCGCGCGGCACGCCGCGCATCGCCAACCGACTGCTGCGCCGGGTGCGCGACTACGCCGAGGTCAAGGGCAAGGGGGTGATCGTCAAGCCCATCGCCGACGCGGCGCTGTCCATGCTCGACGTCGATGCCATCGGCCTCGACCTGATGGACCGCAAGATGCTCGAAGCCATCGTGCAGCGCTTCGACGGCGGTCCGGTCGGGCTGGACAACCTGGCCGCCGCCATCGGCGAGGAGCCCGGCACCATCGAGGACGTGATCGAGCCCTACCTCATCCAGCAGGGCTATCTGCAGCGCACGCCGCGCGGGCGCATCGCCACGCTGGCGGCCTGGCGCCACCTGGGCGTCACGCCGCCCTCGTCGAACAAGGACCTGTTCGGCGCCTGAGTCGGGCCGGATCCTGGCCGGATCCGGGCCCGATCGGCGCCTGCCGCGCGGCGGGCCTCAGCCGCGCGGCGAGTCCGGCGCCGAGGCTGGCCGGTGCAGGGCGCGCGACTGTTCCACCAGCGCCGGCAGCATGTGCTGGACGATGAGGATCTGCGCCGCGTAGTAGCTGGCCAGCACCCACAGCCGCGCCTGCGGCAGCGGCGTGACGAAACGGTCCAGCGCCAGCATCGAGTCGCTCAGCATGAAGCACAGCGCGCCCAGCGCCACGCCCAGGGCGTGGCGGCGCCGGGCGGCCTCGGCCTCCAGCAGCGCCCGGCCCAGGGCCTGCGCCGCCATGAGCGCGATCACCAGCACATAGGCCGCCACCGGGCCGCGCAGGCCGGCCGGCAGGCCGCCGGCCACCAGCACGCCATACATGAGGGCTCCCAGCGCCAGCGTGCCCATCACTGCCCGTCGGTGCGCCAGCAGCGCTGCGTCGCTGCGCAGCAGGGCGATGTAAGCGAGGTGGGCGCACAGAAAGGCCACCAGCCCGGGCACGAAGGCGTTGTGCATCATGAGCAGCACGTCGCCCACACACGAGGCGGCCAGCGCCGCCAGCAGCCACAGCGCCGCCTTGGGTGGCCCGCCCACCGCCTGCAGCTGCAGCAGCACCCAGGCCATGGCCAGCAGCATGGTGGCGGGCTTGAAGACTTCGTGCAGCGTCGTCCAGCCGGCCGCCGCGCCTAGGGTGGACAGGATGGCGGCCTGTATGACCAGGCACTGCGCCGCGGCGATGCGACCCTGCAGGCAAGCGCCCAGCGCCCACAGCGCGCCGCTCACCGCTGCGCCGGCGAGTGCGGCCTGCAGCGGCGCCAGCTCGTCCACGTACCACAGAAAGGCCGCCACGGCGCCCAGCAGGGCGGTGAACTGCAGGCCGGCGAACCACTGCATGGCCGGGCTGAGCGGGGGGTCGTGGCGCTGCACCTGGGCGAGGTCGAAGGCCGGGCGCGGAAAACGCGCCGCCACGTCGGCCGGGCGCCAGCCAGCCGGACGCAGCCAGACCATCACCTTGTCGGCCCAGCGCCGCGTGTGCCAGCTGTCGCGCGCCAGTTCGACGTACACCACCAGATTGGCCCAAAGCGGATCCCAGCTGCGCAGCGGCTGGCGTGTGCCGTAGACGCAGGGTTCGTCGGCGCGCTCCTCCTGGAAGGTGCCGAACAGGCGGTCCCAGACGACCAGGATGCCGCCGTAGTTGCGGTCGAGGTAGGCGTCGTTGACGGCGTGGTGCACGCGGTGGTTGCTGGGCGAACAGAACCAGCGGTCGAACCAGCCGAGTTTGGGCACATGTTCGGTGTGGACCCAGAACTGGTAGAGCAGGTCAACCAGGCCGACCACGGCGAAAAGCAGCGGCGGCACGCCCAGCAGCGCCATGGGCAGGTAGAAGATCCAGCCCAGCAGCAGGCCGGAACCGGTCTGGCGCAGGGCGGTGCTGAGGTTGTAGTCCTCGCTCTGGTGGTGCACCGCGTGGGCGGCCCAGAAGACGGCCACCTCGTGGCCGGCGCGGTGCAGCCAGTAGTAGCAGAAGTCGTACAGCAGCAGGGCGGTGATCCAGCCCGGCCAGCCCTGCCAGAACACCGTGCCTGGTGCAATCGCCACCGCCTCGTGCACGAGGGTGTACAGGCCGATCTTGAGCAGCACCAGGTACACGCCGGCGATCTGGCTGAGCATGCCCAGGCTGATCGAGCTGATGGCGTCAGCCAGACGGTAGGTGTTGCGCCCGCGTCGCTGACCCCAGGCGAATTCCAACCCGATCAGCAGCAGGAAGACCGGCGTGGCATACACGATGACCTTGTTCATGGCCTGGATTGTGCGAGGCGCGTCCAGGCCAGCGGCCACGTTTTGCCCGGCTTGACAGCGGGCGTCGGCTCACGCCCTGCGCAGGGGGCGGCGTCGGTCATGCGCCGCGCCGGATGCTCAGGCGCGGTGGTCCTGCACCTCGTCGCGCGGCGCGAAGTCGCCATCGGCGAAATCCAGGTGGGCGCTGTCACCCCAGGCGATGACGGTGAAGTTCTCGCCGGTGTAGAGCAGCCGGTTGATGCTGGCATTGCCCAGCTGCCAGCTGCGCGGCGCCTGCAGCCCCATGCCGTTGGCGGCGCGGTACAGGCAGTCCAGCACGCCGCCATGCGCCACCAGGGCGATGGTCTGGCCCGGATGTGCGCTGGCGATGAAGGTGGCGCGGCTCACGCAGCGCGCGTGGAAGGTCAGCAGGCTTTCGCCGCCGGCTGGCGTGAAGTCGGGGTCGCGCCGGCGCCACAGCAGCGACTGCTCGGGCTCGTCGCGTTCGATGTCGGCCACGGTGCGGCCCTGGAAGGCGCCGAAGTGGCGTTCGCGCAGCTGTTCGTCCAGTTGCAGCGTGAGGCCGGTGCGGCGTGCCAGCGCGGCGGCAGTGGCGTGGGCGCGGCTCAGGTCCGAGCTGTAGATGGCGCTGATGGGCTCGTGCGCCAGCGCCTGCGCCAGCAACTCGGCCTGCTGCACGCCGGCCGGATTGAGCGGGATGTCCAGTTGGCCCTGGATGCGGGTCTCGACATTCCAGGCGGTTTCGCCGTGGCGCAGGGCAAGGATGCGGGTGGCGCGGTCGTGGGTCATGTCGGGGTAGCGGGCCGGCCGGTGCGGCCAGCCCGCATTGTGCCCAGATGGGCCGGTGCAGCCGCCGCGCTGCGCTCTGCCCGCCCCGGCGTGTGTGTCAGGCGCCCCAGACGATGGGCTTGTCGGCGCGGTAGCTGCGCCGGCACATCTCCACCAGCGGCCAGGCGCGCTGGCGCAGGCCGACGTCCTTGTGCTGCGGTGGCGGCAGGCCGGCGGCCTCGGCCTGGCGCTCAAGCTCGTGGAAATGTTCCTCCTCGGCGTGGATGGCGGCCTCGATGGCGGCGATCACCCCGGGCATGTCCACCGGTTCGATGATGCCCTGCGGCGACGGCTCGCGCCCGGCGGCGATCAGCACGCGGTCACCCACCGGCGTGGTCATGATGAGGTCGCCGGTGGCGCGCGACTTGAACTTGTAGAGCATGGCGGAGCATCCTTGCTGACGGTCAGTCGGTCGGCTGTCGGTCGATCGCGGGCGGTCGGCCGGCCGGGCTTGCGCCCGGCAGCGTCCGCCAGAAGCCGGCTGGCCGCAGCTTACGCCAGCGGCGCCACGCTGTGCTGCAGCGTCAGGTCGGTCGTGTCATCCGGCAACGGTGCCGGATCGAGAGTGCTGGCGATGAGCAGGCCGGTGTGGCGGGCCAGGGCGCGCCGGTCGGCCTGCCCGCAGCTTTGTGCCGGCAGCACGTGCAGGGTCACGCGCAGGTCGCGCGCGCGGGCGATCAGGGCCATGCTCTGCATCAGTGTGGTCTCGCCCACGAACATCGCGGCGAGGCTGACCGGGTGGCCGGGCTCGGAATAGCGCAGCGCCACCGGCTGGATGGGCGCATTGCCGTCGATGGCGGCCTGCAGCAGATTGGCGTGAAACGGCAGCAGCGCACGGCCGTCGCCGGTCGTGCCTTCCGGAAAGACCGCCACGCTGTCGCCGGCCGACAAGGCCTCGGTCATCACCTGCACCACGCGCAGCGCATCGCGCTTGCGGTCGCGTTCGATGTAGAGCGTGTCGCCGGCATCGACCAGGCGGCCGATGAGCGGCCAGCGCTGCACGTCGGACTTGGAAACGAAACGTGCCTCTGGGCAGACGGCGTGGATGGCGGTGATGTCCAGCCAGCTTACATGGTTGGCCACGATCAGCTTGGCGCCGGTGCGGAACTGGCCATGCACCTGCAACTGCACGCCGAGCAGCCGCAGCAGCCGGGCCGACCACCACTGCACGCGGGCGCGCCGGCCGGTCGCGTCCAGCCAGGGCAGGACCAGCAGGGTGACGAGCAGGCCGTGCAGGGCGTGCAGGGCCATGCGGGTCAAGCGCCAGGCAGCGATCAGGCGGGGCATGGGGGGCGAGGCGTCACGGGGAGGGGCGGGCGGTACGCCGAGGGCGCGATCGGCCGCCATCAGACCGGCGCGCGCGCGCTGTCGAAGGCCACGCCGCCCGCCACCAGGGTGGTGCGCACCTGGCCGGGCAGCATCATGCCGGTGTCTTCGAACGCAAACGGGGTGTGGCGGCCCTGGCTGCGCAGCTTGCCGGGTTCGACCTGCCAGATGGCCTCGGGGTCGTAGACGCAGACGTCGGCCACGCCGCCTTCCACCAGTCGCCCGGCGCTGGACGACAGGGAGCCCAGCGCGTCCCCAAGCACACGCACCGGCTCGCTGGTCACACGTGCCAGCGCCTGGGCGGTGGACAGGCCGGCCTCGGCGCCCCACTTGAGGGCCAGGCTGAGCAGCAGTTCCAGCCCGGTCGCGCCAGGTTCGGCTTCACCGAAGGGCAGGTGCTTGGCGTCTCCCTCCACCGGCGTGTGGTCGGACACCAGCGCGTCGATCGTGCCGTCCTGCAGCGCAGCGCGCAGGGCGTCGCGGTCGCGGCCCTGGCGCAGCGGTGGCACCAGCCGCATGGCGGAGTTGAAGTAGCCGATGTCGACGTCGGTGAGGAAGAGCGAGTTGATGCTCACGTCGGCCGTCACCGGCAGGCCTTCGGCCTTGGCCTGACGCAGCAGTGCCACGCCGGCCGCACTGGACAGGCGCATGAGGTGCACCCGCGCGCCGGTCGCCCGCATGAGTTCGAACACCGTATGCAGTGCCAGCGTCTCGGCCGCGACCGGAATGCCCGACAGGCCCAGGCGGGTGGCGACCGAACCACTCGCGGCCACGCCCTTGCCCAGCCAGGCGTCCTGCGGGCGCAGCCACACCGTGTAGCCGTGGGTGGCGGCGTATTGCAGGGCGCGCATCAGCACCTGGGTGTCCTTGATCGGCACCTCGGCCTGCGAGAAGCCGACGCAGCCGGCTTCGGTCAGCTCGGCCATTTCGGTCAGTGCGCTGCCCTGCAGTCCGCGGGTCAGCGCACCGAGTGGAAACAGCCGGCACAAGCTCATCTTGCGGGCGCGGAACTTGAGCATCTCGACCAGGCCGGGCTCATCCAGCGTCGGGTCGGTGTCGGGCAGGCAGACCAAGCTGGTGACGCCGCCGGCGGCGGCCGCGTTGAGTTCACTTTCCAGCATGCCCTCGTGCTCATGGCCGGGCTCGCGCAGGCGCGCCGCCAGGTCGACCAGGCCGGGCGCGATGACACAGCCGCTGGCATCGATGGTGCGGCTGGGCGCGAAATCGGCCGGCACCTTGCCGATGGCCAGGATGCGACCGGCGGCGATCGCCAGGTCGGCGCGTTCGTCGCGACCGCTGGCCGGGTCGACCACACGGCCGTTGCTGATGAGGATCTTCATGGTCTTGCTCCGCGGCGCTCAGGCGGCGTTGCCGGCAATGATGGACATGACCGCCATGCGCACCGCGATGCCGAAGGTGACCTGGGGCAGGATGACGCTGTGGCTGCCGTCGGCCACGTCGGAGGCGATCTCCACACCGCGGTTGATGGGGCCAGGGTGCATGACGATGGCGTCGGGTTTGGCCAGCGCGAGCTTGTCGGGCGTCAGGCCCCAGCACTTGAAGAACTCGCCTGCGCTGGGTAGCAGGGCGCCGCTCATGCGCTCGTTCTGCAGGCGCAGCATGATGATGACGTCGGCGCCGCGGATGCCCTCGGCCATGTCATGGCACACGCGCACGCCCATGTCCTTGAGGTCGCCGGGCACCAGGGTCTTGGGGCCGACGGCGCGGATGTCGGGCACGCCCAGGGTGGTGAGGGCGTGGATGTCCGAGCGCGCCACCCGCGAGTGCACGATGTCGCCCACCACCGCCACGCTGAGCTGGGTGAAGTCCTGCTTGAAGTGGCGGATGGTGTACATGTCCAGCAGCCCCTGCGTCGGGTGGGCATGGCGGCCGTCGCCGGCGTTGACCACGTGTACATGGGGAGCGCAGTGCTGGGCGATGAGGTAGGGCGCACCGCTTTCGCTGTGGCGCACGACGAACATGTCGGCGTGCATGGCGCTGAGGTTGGCGATGGTGTCGAGCAGGCTCTCGCCCTTGCTAGCGCTGCTCTTGGCAATGTCCAGATTGATGACGTCGGCCGACAGGCGCTTGGCGGCGATCTCGAAGGTGGTGCGGGTGCGCGTGCTGTTCTCGAAGAACAGGTTGAACAGGCTCTTGCCGCGCAGCAGCGGCACCTTCTTCACCTCGCGATCGTTGACCGACAGGAAGGTGCCGGCGGTGTCCAGAATCTGCGTCAGGATGGCGCGCGGCAGGCCTTCGGTGGACAGCAGGTGGATGAGCTCGCCATGGCTGTTGAGCTGGGGATTGCGTCGCGCGAGCATCAGGAGGCCTCCCGGATCTCGAAACTGAAGGAGCCGCGCCCGTCGTCGGTATCGCTGCGCGACAGGCGCAGGCGCTGGCTGGCGGGCAGCGCCACACGAACCGCGGCGTAGGCGGCCTCGATGGGCAGTTCGCGCCCGCCGCGGTCCACCAGCACCGCCAGCGTCACCGAGGCGGGCCGGCCGAAGTCGTACAACTCGTTGATGACGGCGCGGATGGTGCGGCCGGTGTGCAGCACGTCGTCGAGCAGCACGATGTGGCAGCCGTCCACCGCGAACGGCAGGGCGGTGCGGTCGGTGCCGGCACTCATGCCGCGCGAGCCGAAGTCGTCGCGGTGCAGGGTGCTGGAGATGACGCCCTGCGCCAGCGTCGGGTGGCTGGCCTTGAGTTCACCGGCCAGGCGTTCGACCAGCCAGGCGCCGCCCGACCAGACGCCCACCAGGGCGTGTGGGCCGTCGCGGCGCGCCAGCAGGCCGCGGATGCCGCTTCTGAGCTCGGTGTAGAGCGCTTCGGCGTCAAGTTGCAGGGTGCTCATCGTGGGGCGGCGGGCGCACGGCCCGTTTCATGGTTAGGGTCGTCGTGCGGATCACTACCGTCCGCTTCGTCGTCGGCGTATTCGCTGTCCTCATCGTCAGCCGCAGACTCGTCGTCCGCGGCCGCGGCGTCCAGCGCCTCGCGCTCGGCACGCGCCCTGAGCTGGAGCTGGCTGTCGAAGAACTGCTGCAGCAGCACCGCAGCAGCGTAGGCATCGGCGTCACGGGCCCCTGCGGCGAGGGCCTCGGTGGTCGAGTAACGCTCGTCGATCTCGATCACCGGCAGGTTGAAGCGGCCTTCGAGCTGGCGCGCGAAGCGCCGCGCCACCAACGTGTTGGCATGTTCAGCGCCGTCCGGATGGAAGGGCACACCGACGATGAGGGCGTCGGGCTGCCAGTCGCGGATCAGGCGTTCGATGGGGGCAAAACGCGCCTTGCCTTCGGCGGTCACCGTGGTGAGCGGGTTGGCGCTCCAGGTCACCGTGTTGCCGCTGGCCACGCCGGTACGCTTCATGCCGTAGTCGAAGGCCAGGAAGCTGTGCTCGCGCCTGGGCAGGGCCGGCTGCACGGGCGAGGCGGGGGGCGCCGCCGTCATGCGTGGCCGGCGTCCTGCGACAACATGGCGCGGCTGATGCCCAGCAGGCCCAGGGCGCGTTCGTAGCGGTCTTCCACCGGGGTGTCGAAAATCACGCCGGGGTCGGCGGCGACATTGATCCAGCCGTTGCGCGACAGTTCGTCCTCCAGCTGACCCGCACCCCAGCCGGCATAACCCAGGGTGACCAGCACGCGGCGCGGGCCATTGCCGGCCGAGAGGTCTTCCAGCACGTCCTTGCTGGTGGTCATCTCCAGCCCGCCGGGCACGGCCAGGGTGGAGTTGTAGTGGGTAGCGTCGTCGTCGATGGGGTCGTGCAGGACGAAACCGCGTTCGGTCTGGACCGGGCCGCCAAAGAACACGGGGGCTTCGACCAGATCCTCACGATCCAGCGTGAGGTCGACGCGCTCGAACAGGTTGCGCAGCTTGATGTCGATGGGCTTGTTGATCACCAGGCCCAAGGCACCCTTGTCCGAGTGTTCGCACAGGTAGACGACGCTGCCGGAAAAGTTGTCGTCCGACATGCCCGGCATGGCGATCAGGAACTGATTGCTCAGGTTGATGTGTACTGCTTCGGCCATGGCAGGAATTGTAGCCACGGGCACACTGTGGCCATGGCTGCATCACCCCCCTGGCGCAAAGGCGCGTCCGACCCGCCGAGTACCCACCCACCGATGCCCGGCTGGCCCGGACATGAGGAGCCGGCGCTGGCGCCACGGGTGCCGCGCGCCCTGGTCTGGCTGCGCCGCGATCTGCGGCTGAGTGACCACCGACCACTGGCGGCGGCGCTGGGCACGGCGCGGCAGGTGTGGTGTCTGTTCGTGTTCGACACCGACATCCTGGCTGGCCTGCCACGCGCCGACCGTCGGGTGGCCTTCATCCACGCCAGTCTGGCCGAACTTGACGCGGCGCTGCGCGCGGCCGGCGGTGGCCTGATCGTGCGCCACGGCCGAGCGCCAAGCGAGGTACCTGCCGTGGCGCAGCGACTCGGCGTCCAGGTGGTGCACGCCGGGCGCGACTACGAACCGGCTGCCGTCGCGCGTGATGCCGCGGTCGGCGCGGCCCTGACGTCTCTCGGCGTACGTCTGCAGCTACACAAGGATCAGGTCATCTTCGAGGCGGACGAGCTGCGCACCGGCGCCGGTCGGCCTTATGGCGTGTTCACGCCCTACAAGAACTGCTGGCTCAGACGTGTCGACGCCGCCGCACTGGCCGAGGCAACGCCTGACCTGGCCGCGCTGGCGCCGCTCCCGCCCGATCTGGCCGGCAGCCCATTGCCGGCGCTCGACGCGCTGGATTTCGAACCCGTGCCATCGGTCGACAAGCTCAGGCCGGGCGCCAGCGGTGCCCGAGCGCTGCTGGCCGACTTCCTGCCCAGACTGGACGGCTACGACCGGGCGCGTGATTTCCCCGCCGTCAAGGGGCCGAGCTATCTGAGCGTGCACCTGCGTTTCGGCACCGTCTCAATACGCGAACTGGCGCGCCGGGCGCGCGCCGACCCGTCGCTTGGCGCCGCGGTCTGGCTGGGCGAGTTGATCTGGCGCGACTTTTACTTTCAGGTGCTGCATCACCAGCCCTGGGTGGCAGAGCGCTGCTTCAAACCCGAGTTCGATGCGCTGCGCTGGGATGAGGGCGCCGCGGCCGACGCACGTTTTGATGCCTGGTGCGAAGGCCGCACGGGCTACCCGCTGGTCGACGCGGCGATGTGCCAGCTCAACCAGACCGGCTACATGCACAACCGCCTGCGCATGGTGGTGGCGAGCTTTCTCACCAAGGACCTGGGGCTGTCGTGGCAGCGCGGCGAGCGTTATTTCGCCCTCAGGCTCAACGATTTCGACCTCGCGGCCAACAACGGTGGCTGGCAGTGGGCGGCCTCGACCGGCTGCGATGCCCAACCCTGGTTCCGCATCTTCAATCCGCTGCGCCAGAGCGAGAAGTTCGACCCGCAGGGGCGCTTCATCCGGCGCTACCTGCCGGTGCTGGCCGGCCTGAGCGATTCGGCCATCCATGCACCCTGGCTGGCCAGTCCGCTGGAGTTGCAGGCCGCCGGCGTCGACCTGGGGCACAACTACCCGCGCCCGCTGGTGGAACACGAGGTCGAGCGCGCCCGCACGCTGGCGCGCTTCCAGGCCGTCAAGGGGGCCGCACAGCCCTTGCAGGGCGCTGGCCGCTGAGGTGTCGCTCGGCGCTGCGGCTCACAGGCCGCAGCGCCGAGCCGACCGATCCATTCAGGTGATGGTGGCCGGCGCTGCGACGCGCTGGCGGCTGTAGGAACGCACCAGCGCCATCAGCTCTTCTTCGGCATAGGGCTTGCCGAGGTAGTGGTTGGCGCCCAGTTCCATGGCGTGGTCGCGGTGCTTCTCGGCGATGCGCGAGGTGATCATGATCACCGGCAGCTCGCCCAGCTTGGCGTCGGCGCGGATGTTGCGCAGCAGGTCGAAGCCGTCCATGCGCGGCATCTCGATGTCCGACAGCACCAGCACCGGGCGTTCGCCGCCCAGCACTTCGAGCGCTTCCATGCCGTCCTTGGCCAGGGCGACGCGCCAGCCTTCGCGCTCCAGCAGCCGCTTGGTGACGCGGCGCACGGTCAGCGAATCGTCCACCACCAGCACCAGCGGTGCCGGTGGTGCGACCTCGGGCGCGACATTGACCGGTTCGCCGACGGTCGGGCCGGCCAGCGCGATACGCGTGTGGTCCTGGGCCAGGTTGCCGTAGACCGTGGCCAGGGCGACCGGGTTGTAGATCAGCGCCACGCCGCCACTGGCCAACAGTGTCAGGCCGGCCAGGCCGGGCAGGCGCGACAACTGGGCGCCGAGGTTCTTGACCACCACTTCCTGGTTGCCCTGCACCTCGTCGACGTGCAAGGCAACCCGCTGCTGCGCCGAACGCACGATGATGACCGGCCGCGTGCGGCCGCCGATGGCGCCGCTGCCGCTCGATTCGAGCAGCGCGCCCAGCCAGTAGAAGGGCACGCTCATGCCGCCATACAGGTAGCTGCCCGAGGCGTAGGCCTGCTGCAGGCTGGCCGAGCTGGCGCGCTGCACCAGTTCCACCAAGTGCGAGGGCACGGCGATGGTGACGGCACCGGCGCGCAGCAGCACCACCTGTGTGACCACGGTGGTGAGCGGCAGCACCAGCTTGAAACGGGTGCCTCGGCCGGCCTGGGTCTGGATCTCGATGCGCCCGCCCAGGGCTTGCACGTCCGAGCGCACCACGTCCATGCCTACACCACGGCCGGCGAGTTCGGTCACCTGGTCGGCGGTGGACAGGCCGGGGGTAAAGATGAGCTGGGCCAGCGCGGCGTCGGTCGGGCGGGTTTCTCCCCCCAGCAGTCCCATGTGGCGGGCACGTTCGCGGATGCGGTCCAGATCGAGGCCACGGCCGTCGTCGCGCACCTCGACGCTGACCTCGTTGCCTTCCTGGTGCACCGTGATGGCGATGCTGCCGCTCGGGTCCTTGCCCAGGCGGCTGCGGAGATCGGGAGATTCGATGCCGTGGCCGACACAGTTGCGCAGCAGGTGCTCGAAGGCCGGCGTCATGCGGTCCAGCACGCCACGGTCGACTTCGATCGACCCCCCCGAAATGTCCAGCCGCGCCTGCTTGCCGGTCTCGGCCGCTGCCAGTCGCACCACGCGCTGCAGGCGCTCGGACAGGCTGTCGAACTCCAGCATGCGGGTGCGCAGCAGGTCGCCCTGCAGCTCGCGGGTGAGCCGGCCCTGCATGGCCAGCTCGTCTTCGGTCGTCTGCAGTGTGCGCTGCAGGGTGTTGCGCACGGTCGCCACGTCGTTGACCGACTCGGCCATCATGCGGGTGAGTTCCTGCAGCCGGGTGTAGCGGTCGAGTTCGAGCGGATCGAAGGCCTGCGACATGGCACGTGCCGCTTCCATGCGCGACTCGAGCTGGGTGTCAGCCTGCAGGGCGACGTCACGCAGCTGCTGATTGAGGCGGTCCAGGTTGTCGCCCAGGTCGATGAGCGAACCGCGGATCTGGCCGACTTCGCTCTCGAGACGGGCCCGTGTGATGCTCACTTCGCCGGCCAGGTTGACCAACCGGTCTAGCAGTTGCGGGCGCACCCGCACCGGCAGGGTGCTGATGTTCTGTCCGCCGGCCTGCGGGCTGTGCTGAGACGGTGGCTGCAGCAGGCTGGCCCATTGCACCTGTGGCGGTTCGCCGGACGCCGAGGCGGCCTTGGCGGCAGCGGCCTGGGCAGCGTCCAAGGTGGTCAGCTGCGAGGCGCGCCAGGCCACCGCGATCGCCGGTTCGACGACCAACGGTACTTCGGCGCTGGCGTCGTCGTCGTCCAACGGCATCGGCATGGACGGCGACAGCGGTTCGAGCGTGATGCCCTTGGGCGGCTGCTGGGTGCTGTCGGCGAAAGGGATGGAACGGCTGGCCAGGGTGCCGCCACGCGTGTCGCCGGCCAGCGGCACGGTGCCACTCAAGCCGCCGAAGGCCGACAGACTGGTGTTGCGCGGCGTGTTGAAGCGCGTGCGCAAGGCCTCGAAGGCCGCCACCAGGCGGTCGGCTTCGGGCTGCAGCTTGGCCAGCGTGGCCGGATCGACGGTGTCGGCGCCGAGCAGGTGCTCGATCGCCGTTTCCATGTTGTGCGCCAGTTCGCCCAGCTTCATGGCGCCCGCCAGCCGCGCGCCGCCCTTGAAGGTGTGCAGTGTGCGCATGCACGCCGTGCCCGGGCCGCTATCGGTCGGGTAGTTGCGCCAGGCCTGCATCTGCTGGGTGAGGACGGGCAGCAGATCGAGCGCTTCTTCCTCGAAGACCGGGAAGAGGTCGAAGTCGAGCGCGTCCAGGCTGTCGCCCAGGTCGGCCGATGACAGGCCGCTGGGCAGGGCTGGCCGTGCAGCAGCCACGCCCTCTTGCGACAGGTCGACCATCTGGGTCAGCGGTTCGGAGTACGGCTCTTCCTGCGGCGCCTCGAACAGATCGATGTCCAGTCCGAGGTCGGCCTCACCGGCCACCGGGCGTTCATCGTCCAGATCCAGCGCGATGTCAGTGCTGCCAGTGTCGGACGCCGACGGGCGGACGATGTCAAGCGCCTGGGTGCTGGCCAAGTCGAGCTGCAGGTCCAGGCCGGTTGGCTTTTCAGGCTGAGCTTGCGCTTGCCCGTCGACCACCAGCTCGATCTCGCCCGGGATGGTCGGGAACTGCAGTTCGTTGGGCCGGGCGTCGTCCAGTGCCAGCGGGCGCTGCGGTGCTCCCGGCGCAGCCGCCGGCGGCAGATCGAAGGAGATGTCCGTGGTCCAGTTCGAGGTGTCGGTGGGCACACCGGTCTGACTGGCGCTGAAGGAGGAAGCGAAATCTTCGAAGTGGGCCGCCGCCTCGTCGTCGGTGAGCGGCACGACGACGTCGGGCACCGGCAGGCCGAGGTCGGCCAACGTGACCACGCGCTGCGCCGGACGCGCGGGTGGTTTGTCGGCCACACCGTCGGACAGGCTGTCGGACAGACCGCCGGAGGGTGGTGCCAGCGGCGGCGGTGACGCCTGTGCGGCGGCGTCCGCAGCTGCGGGCAGGTCGTCGAATTCGCCCAGGTCGACATCCAGGTCGGCGACCTCGCCTGCGTCCTGAAGCACCGGTACCTGCGGCGGTGCGACATCCAGCGTCAGCGACTGGCTGCTGTCGCCGGCGTCGGAGGCAATTGGGTCTGCCATGTCGACCGATGAGGGCGCAAAGCCTTCATCAACGGGCGGTGCTGGTGTTGCCGGGTTGCCGAACGACTGCGGCGCATTCAACAGCCGGTTGAGCGCGTCGAGGTCGGACACCGCGCCCATGGGCGGCGGCAGCGGCGAGTCGGCCTCGGGCTGCCACCCCGTGTCGGCCACTTCCGTCGGCAGGTTGGCTGGATCGAAGGCTGCCTGGTCGGCCGGCTGCAGCGTCGGGCTGAGCGTGGTCGGCCCAATGAGACTGTCCTGGATCGAGTTGCGCGCCAAGCGGGCGAGCAAGAGCTGATCGGCCTGGTGCTGCCAGTCGGTCAGGCTTTGCATGAGCTGCGGCGGAGCGTCGTGCAGGAAGCCGGCGGCAAACTGGTGCAGCAGGTGGCGGATTTCCTCGGCGGCGGACGAAAACAGGTCGGCGTCGGCCGGCTGGCCATGGCCGATCTCGTCACTGCGCTGCAGCGCGTGTTCCAGCTCGCGGGCCAGTCGCGACAGCGCCTCGAAGCCCACGGTGGCCGAATTGCCGGCGAGCGAGTGGGCCAGCGCGGTGGCACTGTCGCCCACCGGACGGTGCAGTTCCAGCGCCCACTCAGCCAGTTCGGTCACCAGGCGGCGCGACAGCTCATCTGCCTCGTTGAGGTAGATGTTGAACAGCGGAATCTTCAGCCGCAGGTGGCCGATGTGGCGGTATTCGTCCTGGTTGCGGGCACGGTCCAGCGACACCACGGTGGCGCCAGTGCCGACAGGGGGCTGATCGGGCGCAGAGGAAGTCGAAGATTCGGTCGGCGTCGACGGCGACGTTGCCTCCAGAGCGGCCGGTGCGCCCGGCGCTGCGGCGTCGACGTCCTCGACCACGTCGGCGGTCGGCAAGCGGTCGTCGCTGCCGGCGCTGTCCTCACTCAGTAGGTCGAAGTCCGGCACGATCGGGGCTGCCGGGAACTCGGGCAAGTCGACGGCCGGCGCGGACAGGTCGAACTCGGGCAGGTCGATCAGTCCGTCGTCGGCGGGCAGCGCGCCCCGTGCTGCGTCATCCGGGCCGGTGGACGCGCCAGCAACGGGCTGGTCGCCGGTCGGTGCGAAGGCGGCCGGCGTGAACAGCGGCTCACCACTGCCGCTGGGCTGCCACGGCGCGCGCTTGTCGGCGTCGACGCCGAAGGTCACGGTGGGCAGGGGGGTGTCGCCCAGGTTCAGGTCGAGCAGGGTGAGGTCGATGTCCTCGCGACTGACGGGCGGATGGTCGCCAGCGGTCAGTTCGACGATCTCGAGATCGAGCGCCGACAGGTCACCCACCGCTGCAGGTTCGGGCGGCAGCGACCCATCTGGTGCTGGCGCGGCAGTGGCAAGCTGCGCGGGCGCAGGGACGGGCTCGATCGCCTCGTTGAACACATCCATGCCGGAGATGGCGATGTCCGGCACGGCGGCGGGTGGTGTCTGTTCGGCCATGCCTTCGAGCTCGGTCAGCTCGGGCATGAGGTCGGACAACATCGCCAGGTCGTCGTCTGACGACCAGTCGCCGGCGCGTGCCGGCGCGTCGCCGAGCACCGCTTCCTCGCCGGGTACCGGCGGCAGCAGGGGCGCGTCTGCCGCATTCGGCGGTGGGGCGTCGGCTGCTCTGGACGGGACGCCCGACGACGGTGGCGATGGAGCGCGAGCACCCAGACCGAAGTCCAGCGCCAGCGCCGGTGGTGCGGTGTCCGCGCCGTCGCCCAGATCGAGCAGCAGGTCGACATCGGCGCCGCTGTCGCCGCCGAGTTGGAGGTCGACCGGTGCGGTACGGTCCCAGAACGGCTGCGGTTCGGCCTGACCCAGTTCGATTGGCTGGGTAGCCTGCAACTGCTCGAACACGCCAGCGCGCGGCTCGTCCAGCGGGACCTCGAAGTCGACCGTGCCGTCGGCGATCGGATCTTCCGCGATCGGCAAGACGAGTGCCGGCAGGGCGGGCGCGACGTGTGGTGCGTGCGGCGTTGCGGTGGGCGCAGCCGCCAGGCGCTGAGGCGCCGGCACCCGCATGAGTTCGCCGGCCAGACGCAGGGTGTCGGCCGCGGCAACCAGCGGGTCGGGCAGGAAGGCGTCGTCGTCGTGCTGCGCGATGGCGTCGATCCATGCGCCGAGGTAATGCAGCGCGTCGCCCGTGATGAGGCGCAGTTCGCCACTGGCCGGGGTCTGCTCGGCCAGCCAACGGTTGTAGAGCTGTTCGTAGGCCCAGGCGGCTTCGGCCACCGAAGCCAGGCCGACCATCCGGGCGCTGCCCTTGAGGGTATGGAAGGCGCGGCGCACAGTGGTGATCTGGCTGATGTCGGCCGGCGTGCGGGCCAGTTCGGCCAGGGCAATCTGCGCCTCGCCCAGCACCTCGCGCGACTCCTCGAGGAAGATGTCGCGCATCTCGGTGTCGCCTTCCAGCCCGGTGGGCTCGGCGGGCGCGGGGGCGAGGTCCATGGGCCGGCTGATGAGCGGCGTGCCCATGGGGTCCAGTCCGACCGGATTGGTGGCGGTGGCGACGAAGTCGTCCATCGCCTGCGCGATGTGTTCGCGCACCGCTTCCTCGGTGTGCTGGCCGGCACCGGCAGCGCCGGCAGCGTCGATGGCGTCCTGGGCCGAGCTCAGGCTGGCGGCCAGGGCCGGCTGCTTGCTGATCTGCTTGTTGCGCGACAGGGCATCGAGCTCGGCCGACAGCGCGTGCAGGGGCATCTGCTCGCGCCGCACCGCATCGGCGATGGCCTGCACGCGCTCGACCAGGTCGGGAGCCATGACGTTGCGGCCCATGACCGGCGCGATGATGCCGCTGGCCTTGTCGAACACGAACAGGTTGCTGGCCATGCCGGGCTGCACGGCCAGGGTGTCGATCAGGAAGCCCAGCGCGCCCAGGTTGCCGGCCAGGCGGTGGAAGGCCGGCAGGGCGCTGGCACCGAGCGAATCGAGCTGATCGTGCACCAGGTTGTCGACGTCGTCGACCATGCGGTCGATGGCCAGGCAGGCCTGATCGATGCCGAGCAGGCCGAGCACGCCATGCATGCCCTTGAGTTGCACCGGCACCGGCACCAGCAGCCCGCTTTCGCGCGGGTTGCGGAAGAACTGATCGATCTGGCGCTCGACCTCGCTCAGGCTGGCGCGCAGTTCCTGCACCACGCTGCTCATGGTCTGGCGGTCGGAGACGCGCCGGTAGAGCTGCTCGATCCAGGGTTCCAGCGGCTCGGCGTGTTGGCCCGAGCAGACCCGGTCGAGGCGTTCGGCCAGGCGTTCGATCTGGGCGTCCTGACCTGGCTGATCGAAGTCGCGCTCCTCCAGCGAGGCTTCAAGGTAGAGCAGGCTGGTCGCGACCTCCATGGCCAGCTCGGCGGAGTCCAGCCGGCCGCGCTGGGTGGTCTGCTCGGCGGCGGCGACCAAGGCCTGGGCCAGGCGTTCGCCACGCCCGTAGAGCCGTCGCACCGAGTCGCCCACCAGCGTGAAGTTCTCGATCAGCTGGGTGATGCGGTGCGGTTCGTCGCCGGCCACGCCTGACCAGGCCTGCTTGGCGGATTCGACCCGCTTGCGTGCCTGGGCGATCCAGGCCGGGTCGTAGCGACCATAGTGGGTCTGGTTGTAATCGAGCGGCGGGGTGGGGCCGAGGTCGTACGCTTCGCGTACCGCCGCCAGGAACGGTGTGCGCTGGCTGCTGGCGGGCACACAGGCGCAGAAGAAGAGCAGATCCTGCGCCAGCCGTTCGGCCACGGCGGACTCACCCGGCGTCTTGACCAGGTTGCGCAGGTGCTGCATCAGGCGCGAGGCGGTGCGCTTGACGTAGTTGTCGTGCGTCAGCCCGCCGACCGTGATGCCATCGAAGAAGCCTGCGGCAAGGCGCCACAGGATGGTCTCCTCTGACGTGGCGGGACGTTGCGCCAGGCCGGCACAGGTGTTGCGCAGAGCGCGAGCGATGTCCGGTCGGTTCTGCTTGACCCAGCCCAGCAGCAGGCGCTCGAATTCAGCCAGCGTGGGCGCGGTGGCCGCGAGGGCGTCGATCTTGACGACCTGGGCGATCGGGCGCCAGCGCCAGTCGATCGGCCACAGATCGGCAGGGTGGACGCGGTCGGCGCCGGTGCGCTCCAGCAGGCCGTGCAACTGGGCAAACAGCCCGACCGCGTCGGTCGGCTTGCCGCCGATGCGCCGCGCCAGATAGTCCAGCAGGGCGAAGGAGGCGGACTCCACTGCCTCCACGCCCGGCGTGTCCACGCGGGTGGGTTTGGCGACGAAGCGCTGTACCAACGCTTCGCTGGCGCGCATGAGCAATGCGCCTTCGGGCAGGTTGACGAGTTCGAGTGCACCGACGCCGGCATGCAGTTGCTGGCGCGCATGGCGCAGGATGGTGGGCTCGACCTCGTCGAGGTCGCCAAAATTGGTCGACTCGGCCTCGCGCAGATAGCGACGCAGGGCCTTGTGGGCGGACTCAAGCGTCTTGCGCAGCTCTTCCTGCACCCAGGCCAGGGCAGACAGGTCATGCGTGACGGCGGGGGTGCGTTGCGCATCCATCGTGAACATTCCGGGCAGGGGCGTACGGCGCGCGGCGGGCCGATCAACTGATCTTGAAGCGCGCCACCGACTGGCGCAGCTCTTCGGCGGTGCGCGACAACTGGCGCACCAGCTGGGCGGTCGAGCGCGTGCCTTCGCCGGTCTGCTCGGTCACGGCGAAGATGTGCTGGATGTTCTCGGCCACGACGTTGGCGGAGTCGGATTCGCGCCGTGCCTGCCGTGAGATGTCCTCGATCAGTTCGGCGAGCTGGCGCGAGATGCGGTCGATTTCGCCCAGCGCCGTGCCGGCGTTGTCGGACAGGCGCGCACCGGTCACCACCCCTTGCGTGGAGCGCTCCATGGCGGCCACGGCGTCGGCGGTGTCGGTCTGAATCGTCTTCACCAGCACCGCGATCTGGCGTGTGGCGTCGGCTGAACGTTCGGCCAGCCGCTGCACTTCCTCGGCCACCACCGAGAAACCGCGCCCGGCCTCACCTGCTGACGCGGCCTGGATGGCGGCGTTCAAGGCCAGCACGTTGGTCTGCTCGGTGATGTCCGAGATCAGCTCGGTGATTTCACCGATCTCCTGCGAGCTTTCGCCCAGGCGCTTGATGCGCTTGGAGGTGTCCTGGATCTGTTCGCGGATGGTGTTCATGCCGCCGATGGTTTCCAGCACCGCGGTCAGACCGGAGCTGGCAGCGCCGAGTGACTGGCGCGCCACTTCGGCCGACTGCTGTGCCTGGGCCGAGACACGCTGGATGCGACCGGCCATCTGCAGCACGGCCTCGCCGGTTTCGCGGATCTCGCGCAGCTGTTCGTCGGAGGCCGCCAGCAGCTCGGTCGAGGTGGTCTCGACCTGCTGGGTGGTGTCGGTCACGCGTGCAGCAGTGCCCTGCACCTGCGCCACCAGCGAGCGCAGCTCTTCCACCGTGTAGTTCACCGAGTCGGCGATGGCGCCGGTGATGTCCTCGGTCACCGTGGCTTGCTGCGTCAGGTCGCCTTCGGCCACCGACTGCAGCTCGTTCATGAGCCGAAGAATGGCGGCCTGGTTGGCGTCGTTGACGCGCTTGGCCTCACGCTCCTGACGTTCGGCTTCCAGTCGCTGCTCTTCAGATGTCTGCGCGCGCAGGCGCTGGTCACTAGCGTAGACCAGCACCAGGCCATAGGCGCCATAGACAGCCACGGCCAGCGAGATCAGGAACAAGGTGACGGCCGGCCAGCCCAAGCCGCTGATGCCGGACATCTTTTCCTGCATCTTCTCCAGCGCCACACGCAGCGCATCGCTGTTGGCCAGGATGGCGGCTTCGGCGTCACGCGCGGCCATCAGGCCTTGCATGCCGGTGATGACGGTGTTGCCGTCATTGCGCACGAGCTCGAAGTTGCGGCTGAGCTGCAGCAGTCGCTCACGGCTGGGCGCGTCACGAGCCGGCGTCAGGCGAAGCTCGATATTGCCGTCGAGCAGGCCTGCGCTCAGGTCACGGAACTCGGTCAGGTCCTTGCTCAACAGGGTCACGGCATCGGGCGACACGCCCTGCACGTTCTGCGCTTCGAGTGCGGACTTGGCCAGGCGCTGGGTCAGCCAGGCCAGCTTGACGGCAGCCGACACTTCCGTCGTGGCCGCCCCGGTCTGCAACTTGATGCCGACCAGTGCATCGACCTGTTCCAGCATCTCGCTGCTGCGCTTGTTGATCGACCGCAGTGCCAGGCCGATCTGGGTCAGCAGCTTTTCCTGTGCCAGCAGGGTGCGGGCATGTTTGTCGGCGCCATCGACCAGGCCCTGCATGGGGTCGTTGGCGTCGGGCTGGCCGCTGCCGCCCGCGGCCTCGGCCGCGCCCTCGCGCAGGGTGCGGGCATTGCGTGCCAGGCCTTCGGAGGCGTCGCGCAGTTCGGCAAACGCTGCCGGCACGCCAAGCACGGCCTGCATGGAGGTCTTGGCCAGGCGTTGCGATTGCGCCAGCGCCTGACTCGCGGCGGCGGCCAGACTGGCGCCACTGCCGGCTGAACGCACTGCCAGCACACCCGCCACGATCAGGCCCAGCACACCGACCACCAAGGTGTAGGACAGCACGCGCTGGCGGCGTGTGGGCGAGATCCGGTCGAGCAGAGGCAGGCCTTGGGAGATCTCCTGCGACGGCGTCGTCAGGTCCTGCGCAGCTGCCATCTGGCCGCGATTGAAGGCCGGCCCCAGGGTGGATGGCGCAGCCTCGGCAATGATGGAGTTCAACTCGCCCGGTTGGGACTGGCGGTCGCGTACCAACGGGACCCGGGAATCCTGGGTCGTGGCGTGGTGGGCATAACCTTCCTCATGGCTCATGCCGTCAGGTCCGTGCTCAGCGTCGCGTTGACGCGTCGCTCCCTTGAGCTTGTCGATCAGACTCATGCAGGCCTCGTGATGACTGTTTCGTGACGCCGCAGCGGGTTGACCTGGGGCTGGAGCTTCTTCATGCGCCGGCCACGATATTCGTGAAGCGCTCGTCGAAGGCGAGCGCCGCCAAGTGCAGTTCCTGCCAATGGCGTCCGGTGGTGTCGCGCCAGCGTGGGCCGGCGTATTCGGGCGCCGGACCCGCCACAGCCTGGGCGTCGGAGAGTTGTTCAGCGTTGCGCAGGCCGGCCAGCCGGTCAACCAGCAGCGCCGCATTGAGTTCAAGACTCGGATTGAGCGCGATCAAGCGAGCTTGGGTGTCGCGCTGGGTACGTGCGCTACGCAAGCCCAGAAAGCCGGCCAGATCGACGACCCCGGTCAGGCTGCCACGGAGATTCGCCACGCCCAGAAACCAAGGCCGCGTATGTGGTACGCGCATTAGGGCGCCGGCCTGGAAGATCTCCCCCGCTTCCGCGAGCGGCAGCAGGAAGCCTTGGCTCTCGCATTCGACTGCCAGCCAGCCAGCGGGGCGCTCCAGCGTGCGGGCGGCCTGCAATCGTTCGGCGAGCCGGCCTTGGAGTTCACGCAATGCGTCTTTCTGAGCCATCAGCGGCAGGCCCGTCCGGGCGCGGAGGGGCAGGGCGCGGCGATCATCCCCTGTCCTGTCAGTCGAAGGCGCGGATCTTGCGCACCAGCTCGTCGCCGTTGACCGGCTTGACGACATAGTCGCGCGCACCCTGGCGCATGCCCCAGACCTTGTCGGTTTCCTGGTTCTTGCTGGTGCACATGATCACGGGCACGTCGGCATACAGCGGATCTCGCGTGATGGCACGCGTGAGCTGAAACCCGTTTTGTCCCGGCATGACCACGTCCATGAGGATGAGATCGGGTTTTTCCTCGGCGATGCGGCGCATTGCCTCCTCGCCGTTTTCTGCGGTGCGGATCCTGAACCCGTGCCGCTCCAGCACGTCGGTGAGGAAATGCAGTTCGGTTTTCGAGTCATCGACCAGCAGGATGTTATGTATCGGCATCACGCTCGCCTTGGGGTCATGGAAAACAGGGGCCCTGGGACCACTTGCGTGTCGTTCGGCCACTCATCGGTTCTGAGGATACGGAGACGGGGTGGGAAGTCGCCCGGCTCATTGACTGGTCAGGCGGTTGCACGGCGGTAGAGCTGCACGGCCTGCAACAACTGGTCCTTGGTGAAGGGCTTGGTCAGATAGTCTTCCGAGCCGACCATGCGGCCACGAGCCTTGTCGAACAAGCCGTCCTTGGACGACAGCATGATGACTGGCACGGCAGCGAACTTGGCGTTGCGTTTGATGATGGCGCAAGTCTGGTAACCGTCGAGCCGAGGCATCAGGATGTCGCAGAAGATCAGGTCGGGGCGGTAGTCGCTCACCTTGGCCAGGGCGTCGAAGCCATCTTCTGCCAGCACCACCTCGCAGCCACCCTGCTTGAGGAAGATCTCGGCGCTGCGCCTGATCGTGTTGCTGTCGTCGATCACCAGCACGCGGGTTACCGCCGGGTCGCGTTCGGCTTCGTCATCCATGGCTGGTTTGCTCCAAGTCTCAATCTACGTGGTGCTTCCGACGCGGGGCCGCAGCCCTCTCACACCTGGACCATTTCAAAATCTTCCTTGCGGGCGCCACACTCAGGACAGACCCAATTCATGGGCACGTCTGACCAGGCTGTGCCGGCGGGAAGTCCATGCTCGGGATCACCCGAGGTCTCGTCGTAAATCCAGCCGCAGATCAGGCACATCCATGTGTGGCTATTGGTCACGAGGTCGAACTCTCAGTTGACATCCAAAGACAGGGCGGCTGTTTTACCACCGTGTCGACTACGTCCGGCCGCATTTCAAGCGCTGGCAGGTCTGCATATTGTTGCCCGAGGTGAGCCAGAAAGTCAGGCGTCTAGGCCCGCACCCCCATGCTCGAAGGCGCCTCGAACTGTGAGCTTTGCGCTCCTATGCATGTCTACAATGGGAAAAGATTGTACTGATAGCCTTTGGCAAAAAAGCAAGAGTGTGTGGGCACATACACAAGATTTCTCAGAAACTTCTAGAGGTTTTTGCACGCCTCGATCGACCGTTCCGACACGGTTTGGTGGCCTCGGGCGTGTTGCGCCAGGGCCAGGCTGGCAAGCACCAATGCACCCCCCATGAGCACTCCACAGACCCCCCCCAACCAGCCCGAAGAGAGCGCCGAGCAGAGTTCGCCGGCCTGTGTCATGAGCTTCAACGCGAGTGATGCCAGTGGCGCGGCCGGCATTGCCGGCGACATCGCGACCATCGCCGCCATGGGGGCACATGCATTGCCGGTCGTCACCACCATCCTGATGCGCGATACGGCCGAGATCTTCGACCAGAGCGCGATCGATGCCGACACTGTGGTCGAACAGGCGCGCGCCGTGTTGGAAGACGTCACCATCGCGGCTTGGAAGGTCGGTTTTCTCGGCACCGCCGAAACTGTCGGGGCAGTGGCCGAGGTGTTATCCGATTACCCCGACGTGCCACTGGTGACTCATCTGTCGGCGCTGACCTGGATCGACGACGAAGACGCCGCCAGTGCTTATCACGAGGCCTTGCGCGATCTGGTGCTTCCGCTGACCACGGTGCTGGTGGGCAACCAGCAGACGTTGGCTGATTTTCTCCTCCCGGATTGGGAAAGTGAGCGTCCACCCTCTGCGCGTGAACTGGCCGTGGCGGCCGGTGAACGCGGTACGCGCTATGTGCTGGTGAGCGGCATGCAACTGCCCAACAGCTTCATCGACAACGTGCTGGCTTCACCGCAAGGCGCGATCACCGGTGAGAAGTTCGAGCGATTTGAGGCCGGATTCGTTGGCGCCGGCGACACCTTGTCGGCTGCCATTGCGGCCTTGCTTGCCAGTGGCGAGGAGCTGCACATGGCGACGTCCGAGGCCTTGTCGTTCCTGGACCAGGCCCTGGACGCAGGTTTCCGCCCCGGCATGGGCAATGTGATCCCCGACCGATTCTTCTGGGCCCTGCCCGCGCCCGAAGAGGGCGAAGAGGCCGAGGCACTCGATGTGAACGGTGATACCCCTCCGAACCCGCGCAATGTCCACTGAACACGCTTCCTTCAGCAACACCATCCTGTTCGAGCGCGCGCAGCGCGTCATTCCCGGTGGAGTCAACTCGCCTGTGCGCGCTTTCCGTGCCGTGGGCGGCACGCCGCGCTTCATCGCCCGTGCCGAGGGCGCGTACATGGTCGATGTGGAGGGCAAACGCTACGTCGACTACATCGGCTCCTGGGGCCCGATGATCCTGGGCCACGGCCACCCGGCGGTGCTCGAAGCCGTGCAGCGCGCCGCCGTCGAAGGTTTCAGCTTCGGCGCGCCAACCGAGCGCGAGATCGAACTTGCCGAGGCCATCCTGGCCCTGGTGCCGTCGTGCGAGCAGATCCGCCTGGTCAGCTCCGGCACCGAGGCGGCCATGAGCGCCATCCGCCTGGCGCGTGGCGCCACCGGCCGGCACAAGCTGATCAAGTTCGAGGGCTGCTACCACGGCCATGCCGACGCCCTGCTGGTCAAGGCCGGCTCGGGCCTGGCGACCTTCGGCAACCCGACCTCGGCCGGCGTGCCGCCCGAGGTGGTGCAGCACACGCTGGTCCTCGAATACAACAACGTCGAGCAGTTGGAGGAAGCATTCAGGCTGCACGGGCCCGAGCTGGCCTGCGTGATGATCGAGCCCATCGCGGGCAACATGAACTTCGTGCGCGCCAGCCTGCCCTTCATGACGCGCATTCGCGAGCTGTGCACACAGCATGGCGCGCTGCTGGTGTTCGACGAGGTGATGACGGGCTTTCGCGTTGCGCTGGGCAGCGCGCAGTCGGTCTACGCCGGTCTGATCCCGGGATTCGTGCCCGACATCAGCGTGTTCGGCAAGGTCATTGGCGGCGGCATGCCGCTGGCGGCCTTCGGCGCCTCGCGCCGGATCATGAACCAGCTCGCGCCGCTGGGCCCGGTCTACCAGGCCGGCACCCTGTCGGGCAATCCGGTGGCCACGGCCTGCGGCCTGGCCACGCTGCGCGAGATCACCAAGCCCGGCTTCTTCGAGGCCCTGGGTGCACGCACGCGCAGCCTGGTCGACGGCCTGGGCGCCGCGGCGGCCGAGGCCGGCGTCGACTTCGTCACCGACAGCCAGGGCGGCATGTTCGGCTTCTTCTTCGGCCAGACCCTGCCGCAGAACTACCCGGCCGTGATGGCGACCGACAAGGATCGCTTCAACCGCTGGTTCCACCTCATGCTGGATCGTGGCGTCTACCTCGCGCCGGCCCTGTACGAGGCCGGTTTTGTCAGCGCCGCGCATGGTGATGCCGAGATCGCCGCCACGCTGGCGGCGGCACGCGAGTCCTTCCGCCTGCTCTGAACGCGGGGCCTGTGCCCCACGAGTGGCCTCGTTGGCCAGGCTGACTCTGGCCGGTCGGTCGCTGGCTCGCCCCCTCGGACCAGGGTGACCCGATCCGGCAAACGCCCTGCACGTCGTGACGGACGACACGGCTGTGGCGCCTCAGCGTTGTGCGCTTGCAGCACTTGTCTTGCCCACCCTCGTGCGTGGGGTGGGCCGCGGTGGGGGTGCTCAACAGAATCGATGGCTTGAGCTGCCTTTTGCGGGGCTTCCGGGCGGGTCCGGGAGCCTGGTTTCCCGATCTCCGGTCCGGATGTGATGCAGGTGCCCTGCGGCAGCTTTCCTAGCCGGAGGCCGCCATGAGCACCGTCCTGACCAAAAAATCGTTTCGCATTCAGGCGCCTGCCTGGCTGCTCGCCGTCCTGCTCGTCGTGCTGGCCAGTTGGGTGATCGGGCCGTCGTTGAGCCCGCGTCTGGCCGGTCGCCTGGAGTCGGTGACGTCGGCCGAGGCGACCACCTTGTCGAGCGTGTCGCGGGCCCAGACCGCCAACTGGCCGGCGACTGCGGCGACGCGCAATGCCGGCCTGACCCTGCGTGCAGCCTGGGCCCAGGCCACCCGCCATGATGGCCCTGGCCTGGGCGCACCAGCGAGCGCGGTGCTGGCCGGAACGTTGTTGCTGGGGCTGGTCGCCTTGTTGCTGGCCTACACCCAGCGCCATGCGGATGACCTCGTGCTGACCGGCGCCTGCCTGCTCTGGGCGGCCCACACCGCGGTCGCCGAACTGGCCCTTTTTGCCGCTCAGCGCGGCTTGTTGCAGGCGTTGCTGCTGGGCTTTTGCGGCCTCACCGGCTGGTACAGCCTGCGAGTGCTCGACGTACCGCTGCAGCGCGGCAGCAGCACCTTGCCGGCCTTCGGTCTGGTCACCGTGACCTCGCTGGTCTGGGCTCTGGGTTCGCTGGGTGCCATGGACAACACGGTGGGGCAGATCCTGGTGCTGCTCGTGATTGTCGGGATGGGGCTGGTATTGCTCGCCCAGGTGATCGATGCCGCCCACCGTGACGACATCTCGCCGCGCCATCGCCAGGCGGCCTGGGCGGTGGCGCTGGCGCTGGCGACCGCCCTGGCTTGTCTGGTGCATGAGCTCGGCCGGCTGCTGGGCGTGGCCAGCCTGATCACGGCGGCATTGCCAACTGCCGGCAGTGCCGAAGCCACGCGCTGGGCCGTGCTGGCACTGCTCACGGTGCTGACCGGCGTGCGCATGGACCAGGTGGCGCGTTCGATGCGCCGCATGGAGCGCAACCAGCGGGATGCCCGTCAACATGCCCGACAGGCCCAGCGCAGCCTGCAGGTGACGCTGGACGAACTGCACGCCCGCGAACGCAGCGATGCCCAGCGACTGCAACGCGACCGCCTGTTGCGCGAATTGCATGACGACATCAGTCAGCGCATGGCGCGCGCGATCGAACTGACGCACTCGTCGGCACGTGCTGCAGCGCCGGGTGGCGTGCGACCGGTGCGCAACGTCCCCGGGCGGGTGGCGGCGGAGTCTGGTTGTGCGCCGCTGGCCACCACCACCGGCGCGCCGGCGCGCGGCGCGTTGACGCGTGCAGTGCAGTTGCAGGCCTTGCTGGACGCGGCGATGTTGGACCTGCGCCTGGCGCTGGGCTCGCTGGACCGCGCCAACCCGCTGCTGGCCGAGGGCCTGCTGGATTTATGTAACCATGTCGAACCGCTCATGAAGGCGCGCGGCGCACGTCTGCAATGGCAGCTGGCCCCGACCACCGTGCGGCTGCGCATCGGCGCGGCTGAAACGCTGCAGATGCTGCGCATTGCGCAAGACGTGCTGGTCGAGGTGCTGAACGACGCCAACTGTGCCGGCGACGCCAGTCTCGTGCTTGACCTGCTGGGCGATGAAAACAGCCGGCGTCTGCGGCTGCAGATCTGTGCCAGCCGCCAGGCGGTGGCGGTGAGCGACGAGCTGAACATGCCTGGGCCTGTGCCGACCCAGCCTGACTGGAGCCCGATCCGCCAGCGCGCCCGGGTGCTCGGTGCGGACATCGAGGATGGCCGCCTGCCTGACGGCTGGGGCCTGGAGCTCAGCCTGCCGCTGGGTCTGGCGTCAGGCAGCGCCGGCTGAAGCACACGGCGCACCGCACTGCCACGGCTGCCCGTGCGGCCGTCGGTGCCCGATCGAGGCTGGCAGTTGTCGCGCGGGCTGCAGCGACGGGGGCGTGCCCTGCGCGCCCTTCAGGTCGGCACGGTGTCGATGAAGCTCTGACGCTGGGACAGCTTGTCGAACAGCCGTGCCAGATTGGCATGTCGGTCGCGCCAGGCCAGCTGGGGAAAACGGAAGTCGAGATAACCCAGCGCGCAGCCGACCGAGATATCGGCCAGGGTGAAGTGGGTGGCGGGTGTGCACCAGTTCTTTTCGCCCAGGCCATGTGACATGGCCTGCAGCGCCAGATCGACCTTGGCCATCTGCCGGTCGATCCATGGCTGGCTACGCTGGTCCGGCGCACGGCCGGGCCAGTGGGCTTCCAGGCGCGCCAGGATGGACGCGTCCAGCAGGCCGTCGGCCAAGGCTTCCCAGGTCCGCACTTCGGCGCGTTCGCGACCCTTGTCCGGGATCAGCCGGGTCAGCGGCGACAGCGTGTCGACGTACTCAACGATCACGCGCGAGTCGTGCAGCGTTTCGCCGCCTTCCATCACCAGGCAGGGCACCTTGCCCAAGGGGTTGGTCGCGGCGATCTGGGTGCTGTCCGACCACACGTCCTCAAGCTCAAGCTTGTGTTCGAGCTTTTTTTCAAGCAGCACGATGCGCACCTTGCGCACATAGGGGCTCGTGAGGGAGCCGATCAATCTCAAGCGCATGCAGCCCAAACCACTGTGAAGAAATTGCCGGTGATTCTAGACGGCGACCTTGACGCCTTTGCGACGGTGGCGCACGGCGGGCGGACCGGCCGTTCTGCGATGACCTGCAATTTGGCCCTTGGGCACAAGGCCTTTCGGCATGGACCGCCGTGCGCTCGACCGGCCGGGTGCGTCAGTGGTTGCGCACCAGGCTGAAGTCGACCTGAGCCGGGCGCCCGCCCGGCAGCCGCAGTTCGCTGCGTTGTGGTGCACTGCTGGCAACGATCTGGCCGCTGCGCACCACGAGCAGGCGCTGGGCGCGCAGACGCATGGCCTCGATGGGGTCGCGTGCCTGCAGCAGCACCAGGTCGGCGCGGCAGCCCGGCGCCAGGCCGTAGCCGTCCAGGCCCAGCGCGTGAGCTGCATGGCTCGTGACGGCGTCGTAACAAGCGCGCATCTGCGCCTGGCTGGTCATCTGCGCCACATGCAGGCCCATCGATGCAACCTCCAGCATGTCGGCAGAACCCAGCGAATACCAGGGGTCCATCACGCAGTCGTGGCCGAAGGCGACGTTCACGCCGGCGGCCATCAGCTCGGGCACGCGGGTCATGCCGCGACGCCTGGGGTAGCTGTCGTGGCGGCCCTGCAGGGTGATGTTGATGAGCGGGTTGGCCACCACGTGCAGCCCGGCTTCGGCCATGAGGGGGATGAGCTTGCTGACGTAGTAGTTGTCCATCGAGTGCATGGACGTGAGGTGTGATCCGGTCACGCGGCCCTGCAGGCCCAGGCGCTGGGTTTCATACGCCAGGGTCTCGACATGGCGCGAATGCGGGTCGTCGCTCTCGTCGCAGTGCATGTCCACGCGCAGGCCGCGTTCGGCGGCGAGTTCGCACAGCCAGCGCACCGAGGCTGCGCCGTCGGCCATGGTGCGTTCGAAGTGCGGAATGCCGCCCACCACGTCCACGCCCAGGTCCAGGGCGCGCACCAGATGGGCTTGGGCGCCAGGGGCGCGCAGTACACCGTCCTGCGGAAAGGCCACCAGTTGCAGGTCGAGGTAGGGCGCGACGCGGCGCTTCACCTCCAGCAGCGCGCGCACCGCCAGCAGCCGCTCGTCGCACACATCCACATGGCTGCGGATCGCCAGCAGGCCCTTGGCTACGGCCCAGTCGCAATAGGCCAGGGCGCGTTCGACCAGGGCGTCTTCGGTCAACAGGGGCTTGAGTTCACCCCACAGGGCTATGCCTTCCAGTAGCGTGCCGCTCTGATTGACACGCGGCAGCCCATAGCTCAGCGTGGCGTCCATGTGGAAGTGGGCGTCGACGAAGGGCGGGCTGAGCAGCCAGCCCTCACCAGTGTGCACCGGGATGCCTGCGGGTGCCGTCAGGGCCGGGCCTACAGCGGCGATGCGCCCGGCCAGCACCAGCACGTCCTGGCCGGTGCGGCCGTCGGGCAGGTTGACGTTGCGGATGAGCAGGTCGGCGGCAGGCAGCGCAATGGTCATGGTCGGGCGGGCGGTCTGTCCCGTCAGGCCGGGAGATCGTGGGGAGGCAGGCTCGGCTGCCCGATTTACTTGGTGCCGAACAGGCGGTCGCCCGCGTCGCCCAGGCCGGGCACGATGTAGCCGTGGTCGTTGAGCTCGCGGTCGATGGCTGCGGTGTAGATGGGCACGTCCGGGTGGTGCTGACGCATGTTGGCGATGCCCTCGGGGGCCGAGACCAGGCTGACGAAGCGGATCGAGCGCGGTTTGGTCTCTTTCAGCCGCTCGACCGCGGCGACCGCCGAGTTGCCGGTTGCCAGCATGGGGTCGAGCACGATGGCGTCGCGCTCATGCATGTCCGACGGCATCTTGAAGTAGTACTCCACCGCCACCAGCGATTTCGGGTCACGGTACAGGCCGATGTGGCCCACACGCGCACCCGGCACCACTTCGAGCATGCCGTCCAGGAAGCCGGCGCCGGCGCGCATGATGACCACGAACACCGTCTTGCGGCCCTCGATGACGGGCGACATCATCGTTTCGAGCGGCGTCTCGATCTCGATCAGTTGCGTCGGCATGTCGCGCGTGACCTCGTAGGCCATCAGCATGGCGATCTCGCCCAGCAGGCGGCGGAAGCTGCTGGTCGACAGGTCCTTGCGCCGCATGAGCGTGAGCTTGTGCTGGACCAGCGGATGGCTGACGACGGTGACTTCAATTGCGCTCATCGTGGGTTCCTTGAGGGGGTTGCGAGGTATCGGCGCAGGGGCAGCCGGGGGTCAGAACACGGTGCCGTCGCTGAGGATCTCGACCGGTGGCGGGCCGCCCAGGCGGCGCTCGGCGGCGATTTGGCGTCCCGCCGCCCAGCTGCCGCCTTCGAGCATGCAGGCCAGCGGCAGCTGCGCGGCGGTGACGCCGAGTTCGGCACGTACCAGCGGCGCCAGTTCATCCAGCAGCGCCACGGTCAGAGCGCGCCATTCGATCACCCAGGCGTCGGCCGGCGTGCGCGGCGTGGCGGCCCAGGCCGGGTCGCGCGGCACGATGACCCCAGCGTCGAGCAGCAGGCCGCCGTTTCGATATTCAGGCAGTCCCGTCAGCTCGTCCAGGCCGGTCACCGGCAAGCCGGCCCATTCGAAGGGCTCCAGCAGCGAATAGCTCAGCCACTGGCTGAGCTTGTGGAAGGGCACCCAGCCGGCGTCGGGCGTGTCGACGTCGTCGTCGGCTGACACGGCGGCCGGATGTCGCCAGGCGTCGCCCAGCGGCAGAGCCGGATGGCCATGCTCGTCCGGCGGGCCGAAACGCTGGCCGCTCGGCCAGATGGCGCTGAAGGACTCCAGCAGCAGGCCCAGGATCTGCGCTGCGCGCACCGCGGGCGGGTGGACGAAGTCGGCTTCGTCGCTGCCGACGAAGGCATGCAGCAGCTGGCCCGGCCGGCCGATGGGCGTGAACAGGTCGGGCCGCGCCAGCAAGGCCTCGCCCAGGCGGTGCAGCAGCTCGACCCGGCCTTCCAGCCCGACCAGCGGGTTGCTGCGGCTGACCTGGAAGATCTCGGCCAGGTCATGGGCGCGCAGGCCCAGCAGGCCGGTAGCGTCCACCTGCAGCGGCAGCTCGGTGCTGGACGAAAAACGCCCGGCCATGAAGGCGTCGAAGCTGGCCACCGCCAGGCCTTCGCTGCGCGCGAACTGCTGGCCGCTGCGCGCCTCGCTGTAGCGCCATTGCGGGCCGGCACCGGCGTCAAGCAGCACGCTGATGAGGGTGAGGTCGATGCGCGCGCGTGCCGTGGCGATGCGCAAGCCCGTCAGCGCCTGGGTGCGCAGGGCGTCGTCGAGCAGGCCCTTGCGGTCCACGCCGCCGGCCTCGAAGTGGCGCCAGCGGCTGTGGTAGGGGATGACGAGGTCCGGAAAGCGCGCCTGCGTCAGCCGCCCGATGCGTTGGGCGACGGCGGGCAGGCGGCCTGGTTCCAGCGTGAAATGAGGCGAATGCCCGGCGCTCACATGGGCCGCGATGGCTGTGCAGCGCTGGTGGATGGTGGCCGGCTGGCGCAGGCGCCGCAAGGCGCGCTGCCAGGCGTCGGCGCCGGGCGATGCGGCGGGTGGCGTGGTGTCGGACATGGGCATGTGCGACCCACTCAGATCAGGTCGCGGCCCTTGACCGCCGCCAGGCGCGCCTCGTCGGGCACGCTGCCGTCGGTGAAGTAGCCGGAGGCGATCTTGGCCTCGATCTCGACCTTGGCGTCAGCCGGCACCAGCTCGTCGGGAATCTTGACGCGCTCGCCCACCTCGATGCCGCTGCCGGTGATGGCGTCGTACTTGTCGTTGCTCATGCTCACCAGACGGTGGATCTTGCGGATGCCCAGCCAGTGCAGCACGTCGGGCATCAGCTCCTGGAAGCGCATGTCCTGCACGCCGGCCACACATTCGGTGCGCAGGAAGTACTTGTCGGCCGAGTCGCCGCCCACCTGGCGTTTGCGCGCGTTGTAGACCAGGAACTTGGTGACCTCGCCCAGGGCACGACCTTCCTTGCGGCTGTAGGCGATCAGGCCCACACCACCCTTCTGCGCGCCCTGGATGCATTCCTCGATGGCGTGCGTCAGGTAGGGCCGGCAGGTGCAGATGTCCGAGCCGAACACGTCCGAGCCGTTGCACTCGTCGTGCACACGCGCGGTGAGCGTCACGCTCGGGTCGGCCAGGTCGCGCGCATTGCCGAAGACGTAGAGCGTCTGCCCGCCGATGGGCGGCAGAAAGACCTCGATGTCGCTGCGCGTCACCAGCTCGGGGTACATGCCACCGGTTTCCTCGAACAGGGCGCGGCGCAGCTCGGTCTCGCCGACCTTGAAGCGCTCGGCCACGCCGGGCAGCCACCACACCGGCTCGATCGCGATCTTGGTCACTGCGGCCGAGCTGTCCTCCAGCAGGATCCTGCCGTCCACCTGCAGGCGCTGGAAGGCCAGGGCCTGCTTGATCTCGGGCAGGTGGATGTGGGCCTGGGTGACGGCGATGGTGGGGCGGATGTCGTAGCCCTGCGCCAGGTAGTCGGCGTAGACGGCCTGTACGCTCGCACCCCAGGGGTCGATCGACACCATCTTGCTGGCGTCGCCCCATTGCTCGTAGGGGCCGATGAGCGAGGTGGGTGCGGTGTTGGTGAGGTCGGCGCGGTGGCCGCGCGTCAGGTTGCCGGCCGCCACCGCCAGGGCGCGGTACACGCCGTAGCTGCCGCTGTGGGTGCCGATGACATTGCGCTGGCTGCGGTTGACCGTGGTGCCGACGATGGGGCCGCGCGCCAGCGGGTCGGCCGCGCCCCAACGCAGGGTGGGCGCACCGCTCGGACCCTGGCCGGGGTGTGAGGTGAGCCGGATGTGACGCGGTGCCGTGGAGGGCTGACCGGGGCTGGGCGGAACGACATCAGGGCTGCTGGCCATCTGGGCATCTCCTTGCTGTTCGTGGCGGTGATGTGTGGTCCCAAGTCCTGCACCAGCCGGGTGCCAGCATAGTGCGCCGGCAGCTTGCGTGTGGCTGCTGCAAGCCCTATGCCGGCGTCCCGGGGACAGGCCGGCGCAACGGCGTCAGCCATCGCGGTGGCTGGCGCAAAGAGTCTGCCAGGGCCCGGCCAGGCACAGGACAAGTTGATCGGCCGACCAGTCACTGTCCAGCGCTGCTGCGGCAGCCGACGCTTTCAGATCGGCGCCGTCGATGAGTGTGTCGACCAGCCGGCCTAGCAGCAGCAGGTCGCGCAGCGGTGCCGGCCAGTCGCGCCAGCGGCCCGGCGCGGCGACACGTTCGCGCACGTACTTGACCACGTCACTGCTCAAACCCCAGGCGGCGCACAGGGCACTGCCGTAGACCGCGTGAGTCAGTCCGTATTCGGCCTGTTCAGCCGCCAGCAGAGCCGCAGCATCGTTGCCGGCGCCTTCGAGCAACTGGCTGTAGCCCGCGCCAGCGCGGCTCAGCAGCACCGCCTGGCCGCTGCGCGCAAACAGCCCGGCGGTATGGGCGCGCCAGGGGTCCAGGCCCAGTGCCGCGGCGCTGCGGCCCATCAGCAGGCCGGCATGTGCCGCGTGTTGCCACAACCGCTCGAGTCGGGCCGTCGGCACGAAGGCTGCGCGCAGTGCGCAGGCATAGGTCAGGGCGGCCACCTCCTGGCTGCCCAGATGCAGCATGGCCTCGGCCACGGTGTCCACCCGGTGCAGCAGACCGAACATGGCTGAATTGACCGTGCGGACCACGGCACTGGCCAGGGCCATGTCGGCTTCGACCACCGCTGCCATCGCCGCCACGCTGCTGCGTTCGTCGTCCAGCAGCGGCAGCAATTGCAGCAGCGTGCGCGGGCAGGCCGGCAGGTCGACCTCCAGGGCACGCAGTTGCGGGCTGAGAGGCATGACGGTAACGCGGCCG
Source organism: Pseudomonadota bacterium (assembly GCA_041169165.1). GTDB lineage: Bacteria > Pseudomonadota > Gammaproteobacteria > Burkholderiales > Burkholderiaceae_C > Sphaerotilus. The sequence goes on along the minus strand of JBEEJN010000023.1, from coordinate 7,769 downwards.
GTGCGGGCGCTCGCTCAGTGGGTCAGTAGGTGCCTGAGTTCGCCGCTGTCGATCAGGCGCTGGATGTTGATGCAGCCGCCGATGAGTTGACCGCGGACGAAAATCATGGGAAAGGTCGGCCAGCCGGTCCACATCTTCAAGGCGCTGCGGCGCCGCCATTGGCTGAGGTAGCCGCCGAAATCGATGTCGTGGTGCGGCACGCCGGCGGCGTCCAAAGCCTTGCGTGCGCGCGGCACGAAGGGGTTCACCGCCATGCCGACCACCACCACCGGGTGATGGGCGATGGCCTGCTGCACCTCCTGCACCACGTCCAGATGCAGGGCGGCGATGGCGTCGCGGATGGCGGGATGGATCTGCGCGTCGGCCAGGATCTGTCGGGGCATGGTGGGGTCTTGCGGCGTGGGTGCGAAGGGGGCGGATCGAGTCTAGCCCCGGCTCGGCCGGAGCGGTCCGGCCCTGCCCGCCCGCCTGCGCCCGCGCAAGCTGAAGCGCAGAAAAGTCTGGCAGCGTGTAGCGTACGGGTCTCGGCCACGCCGTGGTCGTGCTGCAACCCCTGTCAACCTTGTACCAGCCAGTACCCAAAGGATCCCCATGAAGCTTTACTACAGCCCAGGCGCCTGCTCGCTATCCCCCCATATCGTGCTGCGCGAAGCCGGCCTGGACTTCGCCCTGGCGCTGGCCAGCACCAAGACCAAGAAGCTCGCCGATGGCAGCGATTACCTGGCCATCAACCCCAAGGGCCAGGTGCCGCTGCTCGAACTGGACAACGGTGAACGTCTGAGCGAGGGCCCGGCCATCGTCCAGTACGTGGCCGATCTGGTGCCGGCCTCAGGCCTTGCGCCGGCCGCCGGCACCATGGCCCGCTACCGCGTCATCGAGTGGCTCAACTTCATCACCAGCGAACTGCACAAGGGCTTTTCGCCGCTGTTCTCGCCCGACACTCCGGCCGATTTCAAGCCCATCGCCAGCGCACGCCTGCTGGCCCGGCTGACTTATGTGAACGAGCAGCTCGAAGGTCGCAACTACATCACCGGCGACACCTTCACGGTGGCGGACGCCTACCTCTTCGTGGTGTCCGGCTGGGGCCAATATGTGGGCGTGGACATCAGCGGCATGAGCCATCTGCAGGCCTTCCGCGCCCGCGTCGCCGCCCGGCCGGCCGTGCAGGCTGCATTGCGCGCCGAAGGCCTCATCAGCTGAACCCAGGCCAGCACGCTCCGCGTGGCCCTCACCTGGTGCGTCCGACGCCAATTCCGTCGCCGCGTTGCCATGTAGCCTCTGGGGTGTGCACCCTTCGACCTGGGGGGGTGGACGGTCGGCAAGGGTTTTCACTTGTGACAAATTGCATGTGATTTAACAGAGTGCGTGTTAAGTTCAGGGCGATTCGGGAGCGTGTATTTCACTTCCGGATCGATTCAGTTCCAGGAGATCCTGATGCACGCACTCAACCCCACACAGGTCGTCCCTCCGCGCCCGGCCATGCCGCCTGTGCGGCGATTGGCGCCACGGGTCGAGCCCGTCCGCCAGGTGCTGGCGAGGGCGGTGCGACGCACGAGCGCCTACGCCACGCTGGATGAGGTCCTGGGTGCAGCGCGTCAGTGGGCGGGTGTTCCGGGCGCCGCAGGGGCCACGCTGGCCCGCCTGGGCGGAGTCGCCGAAGCGCCGCGCATCGTTGCCGACGAGGCGCTGGCGGCACTGGATGCAGTGGCTGCACGGGCCTGTCCAGCGACCTTGTCGCTGCGCCCGACGGCATTGGCATACGACGCCGATCTGATCGGCGGCATCCTGCTGCGAGCCCACGAGTTGGCGGTGCCGGTGTTGTTCGAATCGCAGGGGCCGGACACCGCAATCGCAGTGCTGGCCTGCACGCAGGCGAGTCACGCCATGCATGCCCTGCTGGGCGTGACGCTGCCGGGACGCTGGATGCGCAGTCGAGCCGATGCGGATCTGGCGGTCGAGCTTGGCCTGCGTGTGCGGATCGTGAAAGGCCTGTGGGCCGACCCGCTGCGCCCGCAGTTCGACGAACGCGCCGGAGTCCTGTCGGTGGTGAGTCGGCTGGCCGGCAAGGCCGCCTTCGTGTCAGTCGCAAGCCATGATGCGGCGCTGGTGCGTGCGGCACTCACGCGTCTGTGCGACGCCGGCACGCCGTGCGAGCTCGAACTCAGCCACGGCGCGTCGCAGCAGGCTGCCGTGCAGGTCGCGCGCTCATTGGGCGTGCCGGTGCGCGTCTACATGGCCTACGGCCAGACGGGCGCGGCGGCCGGCGTGAGCGGCGGGCAGCCCGGCTGGTGGGGCGCCCGCAGCGCCAACATGCTGCCGTTCTACGGCGGCTGAGGGCGCCCGTCGACGGCCCTCACCTTGCGTCAGTGCTGACCGCTGGCGATGCGCTGCAGCGCATCGGCGTCATGCACGCGCAGGTTGTAGCCCTGCACGCTGAGGACGCCCTGGCTCTCGAAGCTGCGCATCAGCCGCGACAGGGTCTCGGGGGTCATGGCGAGTTGCTGGGCAATGTCGCGCTTGCGTTCCTGCAGCCTGATGACGCAGCCCGGCGTCAAGGCCGGGCAGCGCTCGATCAGCCATAGGGCGAAGCGCGCTGGAGCATCGTTGTGCAGCAGGTTGCGAGCGGCGTGGGCGAGGTCCTGCACCTCGCGCGCCAGACAGGCGCACAGTCGTTGCGCGAGCTGCGGCTGGTCGACCAGTTCGCGCCGCAGATCGGCAAGCGGTAGATCGGCGACGGTCACGTCGGACAAGGCCTGGACCGAATAGGCGTAGGGCTCGCCCAGCCACGCCGCACTGATGTCCAGCCAGGCCGGGCCGCACAAGGTACGTTCGGTGCGCAGGCTGCCGTCGGCAGCACGGTCACCCAGCACCACATCGCCGCTGAGCAGCAGGACCAGGGCGTCGGCCACGCCGGCGCGGGTCAGCACCTCGTTGCCCGAGGGCACATTGCGTCGGCTCGCCAGCCTGGCCAGCAGGGCAAATTCGGTGGTGCTGAGCGCCGGCTCGCCGAAAACATGCTGCCAGGGCGCCGGGTCGGCGGCGGCAGGGGGCGCGCCCGCCGGGCGGCGGCGCGGCCGCGGCAGCGGGGCAGGTCGTGGGATGGCCCCCACGGGCTTTCCGAGAGTCTGCACGTGCATAGCCCATCAAGCGTGGTACGGATTGGCTGCCACTGTCGCTCAGCCCCCCGGCGCTGCCGTTGAGACAGGTCAAGTCTGACCGGCATAGCCACGTGTCCGAGCGGTGTTCGGCGCGCCCCGACCGGCCAGCACGCGCTCGCCCAGCGAGACGATCTACCCCAGCGGCGCGACGCCGATGAGGCGCAGGTGCAGCACGAAGGTAAAGACCGCCCAGCCGACGACGCCACAGACCAGCGTGGCCACCGTGGCACTGGTGCGAATGCTCACGCTAGCCGCAGGCTGCGAGGATCGGTCGCGCCGGCGCGCGGCGCGAAACGCCAACGCGGCCCAGAGCAGGAAGGCGCCGAACAGCAGCAGGTCCGCCAAGCGACCATTGGCCAGCAGATGGGCCAGGGCCCAGACCTTGGTGCCCAGCAACATGGGGTGGCCCAGCCGTGCCTTGAACGCATTGCCCGGCACGTAGGCGGCGGCAAGGAGCACGAAGGCCGGCAGGGTGAGCAGGGCCGCGAGGTGCCGAGTCCAGACCGGCGGCAGCCAGAGGTCGACCGGTGCCTGGCGCGCCAGGCCGTAGCCGATGGCGATGAGCGCGAAACCGGCCAGGCTGATGACGGTGTACAGGCCCTTCCAGCCGCCCGGACCCAGACGGGCGAGCATGCGGCTGCGCCAGGGTTCGGCGACGATGCGCACGCTGTGCATGCCGAGAAAAAGGGCCAGGCCGATCACAAGCAAGGTCATGGAATGTCTCCGCAGTGGAAGATCGCCATGCTCGCGCCGACTCGCCTTGCTGGCACAGCGGCACAACCCGAACACCGGCGGACGACCGACCCTGATCCGCGGGCGCGCCAGGCCCATGCGAGCTCAGCCGTCCAGCCGCAGCTCCTGGATCTTGCGGGTGATGGTGTTGCGGCCGATGCCGAGCTTGTGCGCTGCCTCGATGCGTCGTCCCTTGGTCAACGCCAGGGCGGTCTGGATGAGGCGGGCCTCGAACTGGCGGCTCAGGTGGTCCCAGACCTCGGGCTGGCCATGCTCAAGCAGAGCACGCGCCTCGCGGTCCAGGTCGCTCAGCCAGGCGCTGCCCGCGGTGAGCGGCGTGTCCGCCGGCATCGACGGGGCAGGTGCTGCAACTGAAGCATGAACTGGCAGCGCCGAGCCGCTCGCCGGCAACAAGCCCGCGCCGCCGCTGCCGGCGGGCTGCAGGCCGATCGTCCCGCCTTGGGCGCCGGCCTGAATCTCGGGCGGCAGGTCCTTGGGGTCGACCGACTGCGCCGGCGCCATCACGGTCAGCCAGTGGCAGAGGTTTTCCAGCTGGCGCACATTGCCCGGGAAGTCGAAGGCCACCACCATGGCCAGGGCCGGCTCGGACAGGCGCTTGGGCTCCACGCCCAGTTCCTTGGCGCTGCGCTGCAGGAAGTGGCGCGCCAGGCCGGGGATGTCCTCGCGCCGCTCGCGCAGCGGCGGCAGGCGCAGGCGGATGACGTTGAGGCGATGGAACAGATCCTCGCGGAAGGCGCCGTCGCGCACACGCTCCTCCAGGTTCTGGTGCGTGGCGGCGATGACGCGCACATTGGCCTTGAGCGGATGATGGCCGCCGACGCGGTAGAACTGGCCGTCGCTGAGCACGCGCAGCAGCCGCGTCTGCAGGTCGAAGGGCATGTCGCCGATCTCGTCGAGGAACAGCGTGCCGCCTTCGGCTTGCTCGAAGCGGCCGCGCCGCATGGCCTGCGCGCCGGTGAAGGCGCCGCGCTCGTGGCCGAAGAGTTCGCTTTCCAGCAGGTCCTTGGGGATGGCCGCCGTGTTGATGGCGACGAAGGGCCCCTTGTTGCCGAGGTCGCCGCGCGGGCTGTGCTTGTGCAGGGCGCGTGCCACCAGTTCCTTGCCCGAGCCCGATTCGCCGGTGATCATCACCGTGACATTGCTCTGGCTCAGACGGCCGATGGCGCGGAACACGTCCTGCATGGCCGGCGCCTGGCCGAGCATCTCGGGTACCTCACCGGCGTGTTCGTCGACGCTTTCCTCGCGCACGCTTTCGTCCACCGCGCGGCGGATCAGCTCGACCGCCTTGGGCAGGTCGAAAGGCTTGGGCAGGTACTCGAAGGCGCCGCCCTGGAAGGCTGAGACGGCGCTGTCCAGGTCGGAGTAGGCGGTCATGATGATGACCGGCAGCCCCGGGTGGCGCTCCTTGACCTTGGCCAGCAGGTCGAAGCCCGAGCCGCCCGGCATGCGGATGTCGCTCACCAGCACCTGGGGTGCGTCGTCCTCCATGGCGACGAGCACGTCACGCGGGTTGGTGAAGCTGCGGACCTCGAAGTCCTCGCGCGCCAGTGCCTTTTCCAGCACGAAGCGGATGGATTGGTCGTCGTCAACGATCCAGATGGGTTTCATGCCAGGCAGGCCTTGCGGCGCTCGCTGAGGTGCAGGACCCCGCCCGGCTTGCGTCAAGGCAGGGGGACAAGAATCTTGAACAGGGTGCGCCCGGCTTCGCTTTCCACTTCGATCACGCCCTGGTGCTGCTGGATGTAGTCCTGCGCCAGGGTCAGCCCGAGGCCGGAGCCGCCATCGCGGCCGGAGACCAGGGGGAAGAAGATGCGGTCGCGAAGTTCGGGCGGCACACCCGGTCCGTTGTCTTCGATATGCAATTCCAGTGCCAATCGGAAGCGCTGCCGCCCGACCGTGACCTGGCGGGCGCAGCGGGTGCGCAGCACGATGCGTGCACCGTCTGCTGTGGCGATGCGTTCGCCCAGCGCCTGGGCGGCGTTGTGGGCGATGTTGAGCACGGCCTGGATGAGCTGCTCGCGGTCGCCACGGAATTCGGGCAGCGAGGTGTCGTAGTCGCGCACGATCTGCAGGCCACGCGGGAACTCGGCCAGGATGACGGCGCGCACCCGCTCCAGCACTTCGTGGATGTTGATGTCGGCCACCGTGGGCGCGCGTCGGTGCGGCGCCAGCAGGCGGTCGACCAGGGCCTGCAGGCGGTCGGCCTCGTGGATGATGACCTGGGTGTATTCGTTCAGGCTGCGGTTGGGCAGCTCCATCTCGAGCAGTTGGGCCGCGCCGCGGATGCCGCCCAGCGGGTTCTTGATCTCGTGCGCCAGGTTGCGGATGAGCTCCTTGGTCACGCGGGCCTGCTCCAGCGTGCGCGTCTCGCGATCCTGGCGCGACTGCTGCTCGATCTCGACCAGTTCGATGAGCACCTGCTCGCCGTGGTCGATCTGGGTGACGATGACGTGCACGGGCAGCCGGTCCATGCCGGCGCCCTGGGGGCGATGCAGCAAGGCCTCGAAGCGTCCGGTGCTGAACTCGTTGCGCACCACCGACTGCAGGGTGGCGTCCAGGGTGCTGGGGTCGACCAGCCAGTCGACGACCCGACCACCCAGCAGACTGCGCCGCGGCAGGCCCAGCGCCGTTTCGAAGGCCGCGTTGACATAGACACAGCGCCCTTCGCGGCTGGTGACGGCCACCATGGTGGCCAGATGGTCGAGTGCGTCGTAGCTGCTGCGCTTCATGAGGTGACGGCTTCCTGCGTCAGGGAGTGCCGAGCTTGCCGATTTCGCGCTTGATGGCCGCGATGTCGGCCTGCTTGCGGTCGATGGCGGCCTTCATCTCGGCGACGCGTTCCTGGTAGCGCGCGAAATTGCCTTCGTCGCCGCGCCGTTCGGGTGCGCCGCCAGCGTAATCCTTCTGCAGTGCCGCCAACTTGTCCTCTTCCTTGCGCAGTTCGCCTTCGAGGATGCGGCGGGCATCGCTGTCCCGCGCGCGCTGTTCTGCCGGGTCGATCCGGGCGCCATCGTTGCGCTGCGCAGCGCTGGCGCCTGACGCGGCTGGCCGTGCCGCGGCGCCGGCGCGCTTGGGGGGGGGCGGCTGGATGACGGTGACCGGGGCGCCGTCGAGCGTCTTGCAGCCACGCTCGGAAGCGTCGCGGGCGCTGATCTGGTCGGTGTACAGGTTGCCGGGGCAGCGATAAACGACTCGCTCCTGTGCCTTGGCTGGGGCAGCTGCCAGGCTGATGCCCAGGCCCAGGCCCAGCACAGCCAGCAAGAGGGTCAGCCCAGGCCGGTGCCCTGACGGCGGACTCGTGATGCTCATGGATCGTGGCGACAGGTGAAACAAGCGGCCCAGTATCGACGCAAAGACCGAGCGACCCGCGCGCAGGGCTGCCCACAAACAACAAGACGGCCCGCAGGCCGTCTTGTGTCTCACATCGCGAGGACGGCGCCGAACCCGGCGCCGCACACATCACAGCGTGTAGTACATGTCGAACTCGATCGGGTGAGTCGTCATGCGCATGCGCTGGACTTCCTGCATCTTCAGGTCGATGTAGGCGTCGATGTAGCTGTCAGTGAACACGCCACCCTTGGTCAGGAAGCCGCGGCCCTTGTCCAGATACTCGAGGGCCTGTTCCAGGCTCGAGCACACGGTCGGGATCAGCGCGTCCTCTTCCGGCGGCAGGTGGTACAGATCCTTGGTGGCGGCTTCGCCCGGGTGGATCTTGTTCTCGACGCCGTCCAGGCCGGCCATCAGCAGCGCGGCGAAGCCCAGGTACGGGTTCATCAGGGGATCCGGGAAGCGGGCTTCCACGCGACGGCCCTTCGGGTTCGCCACGAACGGGATGCGGATCGAGGCAGAGCGGTTCTT
>JBEEJN010000022.1:0-86994 GCA_041169165.1 Pseudomonadota bacterium | reverse complement strand
TCGAGCATCTCGGCGACACGGTGCTGGTCTACGCCAGCATGGCCGGCGTCGAGGAGCCGGTGAGCCTGAAGCTGAGCGCCGAGGACGGCGCGCCCTGGCAGGTCGGCATGGACGTCAACCTGCACCCCAAGGCCGGCGCGCTGCACCTGTTCGACGGCCAGGGCCAGCGTATCGGCGCAATCTGAAGCGAGCGGCGACCTGCGCTGCTCAGCGACCTTTTCCGTCCAACCCTCTGCGCGCATGTCTTCCGCCACCGATCCGCATCGTCCCCGCTTCCATTTCACGGCGCCGCAGCACTGGCTCAACGACCCCAACGGCCTGTGCCACCACGGCGGCCGTTACCACCTGCACTACCAGCACAACCCGGCGGCGGCGCAGTGGGGCGTGATCCACTGGGGCCATGCGTCGAGCGCCGATTTGGTCCATTGGCAGGACGAGCCGATCGCGCTGGCGCCCTCGCACGAATACGACCGCCAGGGCTGCTGGTCGGGCTGCATCGTCGAGGTCGACGGCCAGCCGACGCTGCACTACACCGGCTTCAGCGACGCCGGCCAAGTGCAGTGCGCCGCTACCAGCAGCGACCTGGTGCACTGGCACAAGCGCGAGACCGGCCGCATCGTCGAGCGGCCGGCCGGCGTGTCAGCGCACGATTTCCGCGACCCCTACGTCTTCCGCCATAGCGAGCGGTGGTACATGGTCGTCGGTGCCTCGCTGGACCATGAACGCGGCCAGTGCCTGCTCTACCGCAGTGCCGACGGCGTCGAGTGGGAGGAGCGCGGCGCGCTTTACACCGCGCCCGACCTGCGCCAGGGCCGCATGTGGGAGTGTCCCAACTTCTTCCCGCTCGGTGACAAGTGGGTGCTGGTGGTCTCGCTGTGGCTGTTCCTGGGCGTGCACGTCTTCGTCGGCCGCTTCGAGAACGAACGCTTTGTGCCCGAGTGGGACGGCCCGCTCGACGTTGATGCCGGCGCCTTCGCGCATCTGGCCTTCCGCGGCCCGGACGGCCGCATGCTGCAGTGGGGCTGGATCAACGAGCAGCGCGAGCAGGCCCTGATCGACGCTGACGGCTGGGCCGGCGCCATGACCGTGCCGCGCGAGCTGCTGCTCGATCAGCGCGGCCGCCTCGCCCAGCGTCCCGTCGCTGAACTGGCGCGCCTGCGCGGGACCGAATTGATGCCGCAGGCCGTCACCGATGCGCCCGGCACGCGGCGTCGCTTTGCCGGCCGTCACCTCGACATCGAAGCGAACTACGCGATGTGCGGCCCGGCCAAGGTCGGCCTCGATCTGCTTGTCAGCGCCGATGGCCGCGAGCGCACGCGGGTGGTTTTCTGGCCCGAGGCGCGCCGGCTCAGCATCGAGCGCGCCCACAGCTCGCTGGAGCCGCGCGTGCGCCGCCAGGATCTGCACGCGCACCTCGAGCTCGATCCCGGCGAGCCGCTGCAGCTGCGCGTGCTGCTTGACGCCAGCGTGCTGGAGGTCTACGCCAACGAGCGGCTCTGCCTGACCACGCGTGTCTATCCGACCCTGCCGGACAGCGTCGGCGCGGTCGCCTTCAGCGAGGCCGAGGGCCTCGGCGCCGACGAGCTGAGCCTGCGCGTCTGGGAGATGGGCTCGATGTTCCCGGCGCGCTGAGCGCGCCTCAGGCGCACGGCGCGGCCACCGAGGCGCGTTCGACCAGCGGGCAGGGCAGCAGGCTGCGGCCCGGCGGCGGCGTCAGGTCACCCAGCAGCACCCGCGCGCCCCAGCGGCCCATCTCGTAGTGCGGCAGCTGCATCGTCGTGAGCGTCGGCCGCAGGTGGGCGGCGATCACTTCCTGGTTGTCGAAACCAATGATCGACACGTCCTGCGGCACCCGTAGCCCGAGCGCCTGCGCCGCCGCGTAGGCGCCCATCGCGCCGCGGTCGTTGAGGCAGAACAGCGCCGTGGGCCGCTGCGGGCGCTGCAGCAGATCCATCGCACCGTCGAAGCCGGCTTCCTGCCAGCCGGAGCGCCGCACTGTCAGTGCCGGGTCGGGCGTCAATCCGGCATCGCGCAGCGCCTGGGCGTGGCCCTGGCGGCGCAGCGGCGCGGCCACCGCCTCGTCGAGGTTGTCGATCAGGCCGATGCGGCGATGGCCATGCGCCAGCAGGTGCGCGGTGGCGTCGTGACCACCTTGCGCCTCGTCGGGCACCACGGCGCTGATCGCCTCGTCGCGGCTGTAGGCGTTCACCAGCACCACCGGGCAGCCGGCCAGCAGCGGCGGCACGACGATCTCCTTGTGCGCCATGGCCGCCAGGATCACTGCGTCGACCTGGTGCTGCAGCAATGCGCCCAGCGCCTCCTGTTCGAGATCGCTCTGGTGATCGGTGTTGATGAGAGTGAGGATGTGGCGGTGTTGCCAGGTCACATCCTGCGCACCGCGCACGATCTGTCCGGCAAACGGCGTGGTGGCGATCTCGTCGGTCACGAAGCCCACCAGACTGGAGGTCCCGCGCCGCAGGGATCTCGCCATGGCATTGGGTCGATAGCCCAGTTCGGCGACCGCGGCCCAGATGCGATCGCGGGTATCTTGGGCGATGTTGGCGTCGGGTCGGTCATTGAGCACAAACGACACCGTGGTCTGCGACACCTGGGCCGCGCGGGCGACATCGTGCATGGTGGCGCGGCCGGACCGCCGGGAAGCAAGAAGCGACTTGTCGGTTCGACTCACGTGAGCAAAAAAGGCGACGAGCTGGGTGGAAATCTGAGTGCCAGAACACCCATTGGTAGCTGCAGGAGCTGTTCCGTCCGCCGGGACTCAGGCCGCCTGCTGCTGCGCATTATCCAGACGGTGACGGGCCTGGCTTGGCACTCGCCGTTGTTGCAGAGCGCGCGACCACGAAGCGCTTTTGGATTCCTTGATGCCAAAAAGGACTAAAAATAGCAAGGGGATTTTTCGTGCGAAATATCACAGCCATCTGAATAAACGCGAAATTCGTCCCCGTGTTTGCGGGGGTTTGATGCATTTGTGTGGATGGACTTTGACTCCTCCTGCTCCTAGGCTGGTGGCTCGGTTACATGCTGGCACAGCAAGCTCAGGTGATCCGGCGACGTCCGGTCAACCCGTGGAGCCTGTCCGACGCCAGGGTGGGGATGCAGGAAAGGAGTACGTGATGGACGGCCAGATTCTTCTCATCGACGGCGACGTCAAGGCCCGCGAGCAACTTGCAGGCAATCTTCGTCACGCCGGCTACGGCGTGACGTGCAGTGGCGACCTGCGCCACGCCCGCGAGCAGGCGAGCCTGAGCAAGCCCGACCTGGTGCTGGTGGAGCAGCCAGCTGCCGGCGGCAACACGCTGGCGTTCACCCGTCAACTTCGCGCCGACCCGCGAACATCGGGCGTGGCCATCATCGTGCTGGGCAGGGACCCCGAACGGGTACAGGACACGGTGGCCGCGCTCGAGTGCGGTGCGGATGACTGTGTGGCGCGCGCGATGTCGCCGCACGAGGTGTTGGCACGTGTGAAGGCGGTGCTGCGCCGCAGCGCGCCGCAGTGTGACGAGCAGGTGCTGGAGGTCTCGGGTTTGCGCTTTGATCCGGCGGCACGGCGCGTCAGCGCCTACGGGCAGGACATCGACCTGTGCGCCATCGAATATCGATTGCTGCGCTACTTCATGTCGCACCCGGATCGCATCCTGGCTCGCTCGCGCCTGCTCGATGAGGTCTGGGGCGAACGGGTCTGCGTCGAGGAGCGTGCGGTCGACATTCATGTCGGCCGCCTGCGACGTGCGCTGGCACCGAGCGGGCACGCCCGTCTGATCGAGACCATCCGAGGTATGGGTTATCGCCTGTGTCGCGATGCCCGTGATGACGAAGTGCGGTCTCACGCCGATGACGCACAGGCAGCCGCATGGCGGGTGCCGGCCACGGTGCATCACGCCAACGGCACCGGGCCGCAGTGATGAGTTGAGTCCACGTCGCGGCTCGACCGTCAGGCTCCGGTCGAGCCGGACCGCCTGTGGCGGTCCTTGTGAGCCAGACCCCGTGCAGGAAGGAGATCCAGCATGACCACGACCGCTTCCATCGAGCGGCCGGCCGCGAAGGCGTGCCCGCCGCTACCCTTTTCTCAAGCACTTCCCGAGGCCGGTGAACAGCCCGTGCGCCCTGCGGGTGAGCCGGGCGCAACAGCTGCCGCAATCGGCCATGCATTGCGGCTGGCCGAGTTCGAAACGGGCGATATCGACCTGCTTGCGCTCAATCTGGACGCCTCGCAACAGGTCCATGGCGACGCACAGTTCTATTCCTGGACCCAGGGGCTGCTGCAGGGGTTGCTTCCCCACGTGGCCCTGTGGTGCGTGTTGTGCGCCCGGCCGGCCGGGTCAGAGGCTCAGGTGGCGCCGACCGGCTGCCACGTCGACGTCTACAGCACCAGTGCCCTCGACAGCGCCGACCTGTGCCGTCCGCTGGTGGAAGATATTGCGCTGGTGCCGCGTCTGGTTGACACGTGGAAGGCCCGACACCACGAGCCTTTGGGTGTCGCCCTACCGTGCCCCAGCGTGTTGTGTGGCACGGGGGGGCAGGACCTGGGCTCGCGGATGCATGCCGCGGGTGTCAGCGAGCTGGCCATCCATGGCGGTCATGACTGGCGTGGCGAGGCGGACTGCCTGTTCGTGTTTGCCTGCCGCCCTCACACGCTGACAGCGCGTGAACTGGGCTTGCTGACGCTCATCGCGCCCAGTCTGCAGCAGGCTTGGCTGCGTGTGCTCATGGGTGTCGAGCGCGGCGCTGCGGCAGCCCGTCGGAGCGGACTGGACGCCTTGGCGCAACTGCGCTCGGCCCGCGGCGTGGTCACGCAGCGCGAGCGGGAAATTCTGCGCTGGATCTATCTCGGCAAGAGCAACAGTGAAATCGGGCAGATCCTGTCCATCAGCCCGCTCACCGTGAAGAACCATGTTCAAAAGATGCTGCACAAATTGGACGTCGTCAATCGCGCCCAGGCGGTTGGAAAAGCGCTCGATGCTCATCTGATCCACCCTTGAACTCGCGGCAACTCCCAAGCCAGGGTCGGCGTGTCGTCCGGCCCGGGCCGGTGCGCACGGCCGCCCAGCCAGGGACATGTTGCACGAGTTCAATGCAGCCTGGCGTACCAGCTCAACAGCGTCGCCAGACTGGCGTCGTGGCTGCCGTCGCTGAAGCGCCACTCGCATTCCTTCAAGTAGAGCAGCATGTGCTGACGCGGTATGCCGTTGTAGCGCTTCAAAATGGCAGCGCTGCGACGCCAGAAGCTGCGCAGCGTGCGATGGCGAGTGATGTTGGCGACCACCTCGTCGCGCTCCACCAGATGCAGGCGACCCAGTCGCAACAGCCCGGCTTCGGCATCCGGCCCAGCCTCGTCCACCGCTATTACGGCGTCGACCCTAGGCATCGGGGCGTCGACAGTGACCGCTGGTGGCAAGGAGCCGTCGAACGGCGTCACGCTGGATCCAAAGTGTTCAATGCCATAGGGCTCCTCCGCGTTGGCTGGCGTGGCGGCAATGGCTGTGAACAGGCTGACGTCGTCCGGGCTCGCCAGGCCGCCGGCGCTGTTGGCCGTCGGTGTGCCTGGCAGGGCAACGACCTGCACATGGCCCAGGTGCTCGATCAGACCTGCGAGCGGCACACGCAACAGGTCACCGACACGCTGTGGCTGCAATAGGGCGTCTTCATGTGTTGCGGCACGGCCCGGCCTGACGGCGCCGAGCGTCTGCGACGCGCTCACGGCTGCCGCTGACAGGACATCCGACGCCGGCCAGGCAGCCGCATTGCCGAGGTGGCGCGCAATCGCCAAGCGCAGGTGGTGGTAGCACAGCCGGGCGGTATTGCGGTTGACACCTGCCACTTCAGCAGCGGGGCGGGCCGGCGTCCCGGCAAGAAAACACTCGAGCAGGCACTGGGTCTGTTCATCCGAGAGACGGCTTCGTCGGTGCGGCATGGTGGTGTCAAGGTAGCCACGCGACGTAGTGCCGGTATGCGCATGGACTAGTCCGATTCGCCCATGCCGACATGCCGGCCGCTGCCTCTGACCCGCCGTGTGGTCACCTACGCTGAACACATCGTCCATTGACCTTTCTGCGCGACTCCTGGAGGGCGCCATTGCGTTGCCAGCATGGATCTGCTCATCTTGTTCGGTGCATTGAGGGCGCGCTGGAAGCTGTTCACCAGCGTGCTGGTGCTGGTCTTGTCGGCGGCGGTCGTCGCCTGTGTGCTGCTGCCGCGCTCCTATCGCGCAACGGCCACGCTGCTGGTGTCAGGGCCGCAGGGCGCCGGCGCCGTGCCTGACCGCAGCGCGTTTCTGCAGACCCAGGCTGACATGCTGGCGAGCGACAACGTGGCGCGTCGGGTCGTTGAGTTGCAGCAACTTGTGCGTCAACCTGGCGCGCAGGCCGCCTGGGCAAAGCAACGTCAGGCGGGCCGTCCAGGCGACACCGGCTTTGAGGATTGGGCCGTCCAGCAATGGTTGACACGGCCACGCATCGAAGTCGGGCAGGGCGGCCTGGTCCGGCTGAGCATCGACGACACGTCGCCCGTTGCCGCAGCGACGGTGGCCAATGCCTACACCCGAGCCTATCGGGAACTGGTGAACGAATTGCAGATGCAGGTGACGCAGCGCACGCAGACACTGCTGGACCAGCGACTCGCCGTCCTGCGGCAGGAGCTCGACCAGGCCCAGGCTCGACTGATCGACTATCAGCGTCGCCACGGCATCGTGTCGATCGACGCTGCGGCCGATCCCGCGCAAGCACGTCTGTCCGACCTGACGGCCCAGTTGGCGCGAGCGCGCGAGCAGCAACTCGATCAGCTCGGCCGTTTGACGCCGTCGACCGCGACTGCTGGGCTGGGTGTGCGGGACGCAGGCGCCAATGCTGTTGCCCCGTCGTCGCTGAGTGCAATACAGGCCTTGCGTGAAGTGCAGGCTGACGTTCAGGTGCAGCGCCTGAATGCTGAAGTGCAACAAGGCCAGGCCAGGCTGCAGGCCCTGTCGCTGCAATACGGTAGTGCCCACCCGGCCGTCCTGGAGCAACAGGCCGAAAACGAGCGCCGACAGACCTCGCTGCAGACGCAGGTGCGGACCCTGTTGGCAGGCATGGATCAACAGGCGGCGCACAACCGCTGGCGCACCGCTGCGCTCCAGGCGCAGCTTGCCGCTGAGCGCGCCGATCTGATCGCTGGGCAGAGTCGGCGTGGCGAACTGGCCCTGCTGGCCAATCGGCTCGACAGTGCCCAGCGCACCTATGACACAGCCATGCAGCGCTTTGTCATCGACATGGTGTCTGGCCAGGTCTTCCACGCCGAACTTGGTGTGCTGAGCCCGGCGGTGGCACCGCTGCGGCCTCGTTCACCACGCCTGGCCAGCCTGCTCGGGGGTGGCCTGTTGCTGGGCCTATTGCTCGGAGGTGGCGCGGTGGCGATGGCTGAGTCACATGATCGGCGCATACGCTGCCGCGCTGACCTGCAACACCTGCTGCAGCAACTGGGTGGGCCTGTTCCACCATTGCTGGGGCTGGCCTGCCATTGGCATCCAGCGGCGTCGGTGCCGGCATCTCGGTGGCTCGCAAAAAGAACTGCCACGCCGCATATGCCCGTGGCCGCCGATCCCCAGCCGGTCACCCGGCACGACCCGGTCGTGCACCTGGGCTGATCCCAAGCGCCGAAGGCCACAGGACCACACCATGCGCATGCTGGCCCGCCCCGCACCCATGTCGGCGCCCGGAGGGACAAGCCTGTCTGCAGCAGGCGCTGACCGTCGCATCGGCCGCATGCTGGTGGAACGCGGCAAGCTGGCCAGCTACGACATCCAGCGCGTGCTGGACTGGCAACAGAAGCGTCAGCTTCGCTTCGGCGAGGCAGCGCTTCAGTTGGGGCTGCTGGGTGCGAGCGATCTCGAGCAGGTGCTGCGGGACCAGTACGACTTGCCGTCCGCGTTGGCGCATGACACGCCATTGCATCCCGAGCTGGTGATGGCACTTCAACCGACGCATGTCTGTGCCGAGCAGATCCGCACCGTACGTGCAGAACTCTCGCAGCGTCTGATCCCTGGTCAGGACGGCCTTGCCGCTGCCCTGGCCGTGGTCAGCCCGCAGCCGGGAGACGGTCGCAGTTGGCTGGCTGCCAACCTGGCCCTGGCCTGGGCCCAACTCGGCCGACGCACCCTGCTGGTCGACGCCGACCTGCGCCGGCCACGTCAGCACCTGCTGTTCGGTGTGCCGGACCACATCGGTTTGGCTGGGGTGCTCGGCGGGCGTGCCGATCGCAGTGCCGTCCAGCCGCTGCGTCACCTCGGTCCGCTTTGCCTGCTCAGTGCTGGAGGCTGTCCGCCCAACCCCTTGGACCTGTTCACCCGCGACGCCTGGCGCCATCTGCTGCGACTGTTGCGTGGTGAATTCGAAGTGGTGGTGCTCGATACGCCGGCCGCCAGCCGAGGCGCCGACGCCGTCGCTCTGGCCTGCAGCGCAGGCCATGCCCTGGTGGTCGCACGGCAGCACGCGACGCGGCTTGACCGGACTGAGCAACTGCTGCAGCGCCTGCAGTGCGATGGGACCCGCGTTGCCGGTGTGCTGCTCAACGCAGGCTGACGACGACTTGACGAGCACGCTGAGCGCTTGCTGCACCACCTGGCGCATGTGCCTCGCGCGCATAGCGGCCAGCGTCGTAAACGCTTGTTAGAAAGCGATGCGGGTTGTGTCACAAGACATCACTTTTGGTGCAGTCTTGGCGGCAGAGTTGTTCCGCAGGTGTTTCAGAAAGAACTGGAACAATCGCCCTGCTTCCCGCAGGTGTAACAAAGCTGTGTCGGCTTGCTAGGCCAGCCTGCGGGTTTTGCGCCAACTTTGAAAAGAACTGTCACGTAGCTGGCACGAAATACCCCAGCACAACAGTTAGACGCAGGCTATCTGGCGAAGTCTGCACTAATACACGCCATGGGCCAGGCGGCATTCGACAAACAGGCCAGCCCTGAGGGAAACCGGACGGCATGAACTGATCATCGCGTCGCCGCACCCCGATAACTCGCCTCCATTTTCGCTGCATTGACTGCATCGCTGCACTCATCAGGGTTTGCGATGTGGCGCGGTTTTGTCCTGCCTCATCCTCTGTCCGCTTGCATCATGAATACCCTCAGTTTCTCACAAGATGTCCGCCTGTGCCTCCCGCGCGGAATAGTCATGCCATTCTCACAGCGTCTGAGTTTATTGGCTTGCCTGATGGCCACCGCCGGTATTATCGGCGGATGTGGCGGCGGTGCCGCAAGTGCACCTGATGTGGCAGATAACTCCTCGACCCAAACCATGGGCAATCCGGCGGCAAACAACTCCGCGGGTGCACCGGCAGCGCTCAGCGGCGAAGCCGTTACGGCAGCACCGAGCGGATTCGACACGGTTGAATCCCTGGCGGTGACTTCAGGCTCCACGTCAACATCACAGACCCTATTCACGACCCAGACGCCAGCCACCACCAACAACAATGACGGCGTGGGTGTCAATTACGAACTGGGTACTCGATTTACCGCCGCGAGCGCCGGTCAGATCACTGCGGTGCGCTTTTACAAGGCATCCAAGGAAACTGGCACCCACACCGGCCGCATCTGGTCAGCGTCAGGGGCCTTGCTCGCCAGTGTCGTGTTCAATTCAGAATCGGCGTCCGGGTGGCAGGTGGCCAATCTCGCCACGCCGCTGCGCGTGGCCGCCGGCACCACTTACACGGTGAGTGTCAATACCGGTGCGGGATATTATGTTGGCACCAATCTGGGTTTGACATCGGCATTTGGCAACGGTGCCCTCACCGCACTCGGCGGCAGCAATGGAGTATTTGGGCAGACGGCCGCATTTCCTACTCAATCCTATCAGTCGACGAATTATTTTCGCGATGTCGTATTTGTCGCCGATACTCCGAGCACGGCGCCTGCACCCAGCTCGGTGCAGTCCCTGTTCTCGACCCAGACGCCCGCGGTCACGAATAATTCGGACGGTGCTGGCGTGAACTATGAGCTCGGCATGCGATTCACCACTTCAGCCGCCGGGACGATTACGGGCGTGCGCTTCTTCAAGTCCTCTGCTGAAACCGGACAACACGTCGGACGCCTCTGGTCAGCGGCCGGTGCCTTGCTGGGTTCAGTGATCTTCAGCGCCGAGACCACCTCTGGCTGGCAGCTTGCGATGTTTGCCGCGCCGATAGCAGTCAGTGCAGGCGCAAGCTACGTCGTGACGGTCAATACCGGCGGTAGTTACTACTCGGCCACCAGCAATGGCCTGGCCAGTGCGGTCAGCAACGGTGCACTCTCCAGCGTGGTCGGCAACAACGGCGTATTTGGGGCGGTGGGGGCGTTTCCGACCCAATCCTGGCAGGCCAGCAACTATTTCCGCGACGTGTTGTTCCAGCCGGCAAGTAGCGCGGCGCCGGCCCCCGCACCGGCCCCCGCACCGGCCCCCGCACCGGCACCAGCGCCGGCCCCCGCACCAACTCCCGCACCTGCGCCTGCGCCGGCACCCGCTCCCGCGCCGTCGCCGTCGCCCGTCGCCATCCCGACCAGTCTCGTGCCTGCGGCACGCACCATCGATTGGAGCCAATCAGGCATTCCAGGTGGCATTCCGGCCCGTACGACAGTTTGTGCGTCGCTGGCCGCAGGCGCCAGCCAAGCCGCCATACAAGCGGCGCTGAACGCCTGTCCGGCCAACCAGGTGGTGCAGCTCGCAGCAGGGAGCTACACGCTCAATGGCGGCCTGAGCATTCCAAGCAACGTGGTGCTGCGCGGTGCGGGGCCCAAGGCCACGGTGCTGAACGCGGCTGGCTCGGGCTCGGGCTTCATCCGCTTCGGCACCGGCGAAACGCCGGCCATCGCCAACTCGACCGCGATCACATCGGGAAGCGCCGCCAAGTCCACCAGCCTGACGCTGCAGAGCGCTGCCGGCGTGTCGGTGGGCTCCTTCCTCATGGTCACCCAGACCAACGATCCGACCTACGTCTCCATCACCACCACCAATGGCAGCTGCACCTGGTGCGACGGCGGCATCGGCTGGAACGGCACGCGGGTGCAGGGCCAGATCGTCGAGGTCACCGGCGTGAGCGGCAACACCGTGACCATCTCGCCCGGCCTGTACGTCGACTACCACCTGTCGCCGCTGGCCACCCGGGTCAACATGGCCACACGCAACGCCGGCGTGGAGGACCTGCAGGTCTACATGAACAACAGCGGCTACACCGCCAACTTCCGCATGGACGGCACGGCCTACTCGTGGATCAGGAACGTGGAGAGCAACTACACCGACGGCGACCACGCCCAGCTGATGTGGAGCTTCCGCAACGAGATCCGCGACAGCTACTTCCACGACGCCTACACCCACAGTGCCGGATCGACTGACGCAGACATCTTCATCGCCAACAAGACCAGCGCCACGCTGGTGGAGAACAACGTGCTGCGCCGCCTGCACCAGTCCATCATGCTCAACTGGGGCGCGGCGGGCAACGTGATCGCCTACAACTACATCGACAACAACTTCGATTCCGGCGGCTACAACACCCTGTTCGGCGGCCTGAACGTGCACGGCAGCCATCCCATGTTCAACCTGTGGGAAGGCAATATCGCGCCCAAGCTCGACGCTGACTACTTCTGGGGCACGTCCAGCCACAACGCCGCCTTCCGCAACTGGTTCAAGGGCGCGGCCATGATCTACGGCCCGCTCACCGGGCGCGGCGCCGAGCAGACCGCCAGCGGCTACTGGGCCTCGCAGGCCTTGGCCGCGGTCGATATCGCGCAGACCGCTCGCTATTACGTCCTGCAGGGCAACCTGATCGGCTCCGACTGGCAAAAGAGCCTGGGCAAGTGGACCGCGCAGGTCGTGGCCCCTCAAGCCCGCTCCTACTACAGCAGCAACAACCCCTACGGCTACACCTTCGGCTACGCCAACCTGACCGACGGCGGTGGTGATGCGGGCGACAACGCCACGCCCTACACCACGGCCATCGTGCACGGCGACTACGACTGGGTGACTGCGAGCTTCCGCTGGGACCCGACACTGGCCAACCACAACCTGCCGGCCTCGTTCTACCGCGCGGCCAAGCCTGGCTGGTTCGGCACTCTGGCCTGGCCCGCCTTCGGCCCCAATCCGGCGACGCCCACCAGCGTCATGCAGGGCAATATTCCGGCCAAGGCGTGCTGGGATCAGGGCAAGATGCCCAACTGTCTGGGCAGCTGACCAGCACCAGCCTTCGTCGACCGAGGTGTCGATCGACTGCAGGACAGCCACAACATCAGCACCGCGGCAAACCAAAGCGGGCTGGTGGTGTCGAACGCGGCTTCGGTGATGTTGTACACCGCCAGCACCGCCAGCACGGCGCAGGCCGGACGGGCCCAGGCCACGCCGGCGGCCAGCTGACGGTGGCAGCCCAAGCAGCCGGCGCACAGCCAGGCCAGCAGCAGGCCCAGGCCCAGCAGGCCGCCGTTCAGACAGGTTTCGAGGTAGCCGTTGTGAGCCTGGATGATGCCCAGCCGGGCATTCAAGGTGGCGAGGCGGTCGCCGGTCCAGAAGCTGCCGTAACCGGTGCCCAGCAGCAGGTTGTCGACCTGCTCCAGCAGCAGCGGCCAGACATCGGTGCGAGTGGTTAGCGTGGGGTCGCGGCCGAAAAGGTCGACCACGGCAAAGGTCAGCAGGGCTTGCGCACCCCCCGTGAGCCACAGCAGCACTGCCGCGCAGGCGAGGGTGAACTCGATGACCAGCAGATGCCGTCGCACCGCCGGCCGCCCCAGGCCTAGCAGCACGACCAACGCCAGCGCTGCACAGCCGGTTGCCGTGGCACTGCCGGCCTGGACCAGCAGGTCCAGGCCCATGCCGGTGAGCAGCAGGGCCTGGATGCGGTCGCGCCAGCCCCGGGAGGCTGAAAGGTCCCACAGCAGGTACACCAGGCACACCAACACCAGCACGCCCAGGCTGTTCTTGTGCGTGGCCACTCCGATCGCCATCATTTCGCCGGTACCCACATGGAAGGTCCGGCCCAGTTCGGGCACCCAACGAATGAGCAGCAGCGATATTGGCAGCAGCAGCCAGGCGCACCGCCTGAACACGGCTTGCATCGCTTCGACAGGCCGCACCTCGGTGATCACCAGCAGCGCCATGACGACCTGACCGACATCCTTCACCCAGCGCTTGAGTGCCACCAAGGGTGTGTCGGCCCACAGCAGGCTCAGCGCGCAGTAGCCGAAGAACAGCAGCAGCCAGCCCTGGCCGGACAGCAGCATGTGCCAATCCAGTTGCCGGCGCAACAACACCACGATGGCGGCGAGGATGAGCGCGGCGTGTGCGATCCGTTCCACCGGGCTGCCGTCGTCGTAGGCGGTGCTTGCCCCGGCAGGATCAACCCAACTCGTCAGCGGGCGCGTGCCGAGCAGGCAGAACCAGGCCACCACCCACCACAACGCGGGCGACAGGTCAGGGTGCCGGCGTGTGTCCAGCCACCATGCCACGCACACACCCAGCAGGAGCGGGACGATCGGTGAGCCCATGGCAGTGGCGCCTTTCGGTTGCGGTCATTCCGAGCTGCGGGTACCCAGCGCCGGGTGTGGACGTGGGGTGGTGCCAGGGCGCCAGCGCCAGGCGGTCACGAGTTGCGCCAAGCTCGCAGCGCCCAGACGTTCCACCGCCAGGCAGGCCAGCAGCAACACGACACTGGTGAACGCGAAAGCCAGAGGCCAGGCCCAGGCGCCGTCTCGCCAGGATGGGGGCACCAGCCGATGCAGCGCGAACAACACCCCGATCTGGCCGACATAGGCCGCCAGCGTGTGCCGGCCCAGCAGGGAGGTGCCGCGCAACAGCGCGCTGCGACGGTCCGGCAGCCGCAGGCCTGCATAGCAAAGGCTGAGCAGCAGGCCCAGGCCAACCGCGTAGGTCAAGGCATTGCCGCTCAGTGCGTTCATCTGGCTGCAGAGCACCGCGGCAGTCACTCCACCCAGCGTGATGAGCCGAATCGAGTGTCCTGGGTGCTGCGCGCCCTTGTTGTCGATCCGTTGCTGCAGCGGATCGAGCCAAAAGTGCGGTGCGGTTAGACCTGCAGCGTGACCGCGGGCCTCAATGTCCCGCCCCAGCAGCGCCAGACTCAGGCCGGCCAGCCCGGTGCACAGGAAGAACGGCAGCGGTAGACCCGGCCACAGGGTCGTGCAGGCCAGGGCGAGCCCCAGCGTGGCACTGGTCAGGACCGCCCACAAGCGCCGCGCAACCGGTGTGCCGGTGCGGTGCCGATGCAGGTGCAGGTAGAAGCCTGACACCATAAACAGGTAGCTGATGGGCACCAGGATGCGAAAGGCCGCCTCGTCGGCATCACCGCGCACATAAATACCGAGCCAGTGGCTGGCAAAGGCGCCCAGGTCATAGTGCACCTGGCGGTAGCTCGTCAGGCCGGCAAGCGCGATGGCCAGATTGATGAGCGTGAAAAGCAGCAGCAGCCAGGCGCCGCGCCGCAGCGGCCGGCGCACGCTGTCCCACAGGGTGAAGGAGGCGTCGGATCCGCCGGGTGCGTCGCGCGTGGCCGGGCCGGGGCCGTTGTCGATGCCCCGTCCCTTGCCGCTGGTCGCGCGCAGCGCCAACGCAGCGCCGGCCAGAAACACGAAGCCTCCGTTGCCGAAGCGCAACCAGCCGTAGACGCTGGCCGGCAGGTCGCCGAAATAGTTCATCGCGTGGTACAGGACGATGACGAGCAGCAAGGCGCCCTTGAGCGCGTCCAACGTGGGATCGCGTTGACGGTCTGGCATTGGGAATGGCGGATGGACTGGCGTATGGACGGGCGCATGGGCCGGCGCCCACCAGCCCAGCACACCGGCGACACGCCCGGCGTGGTCACACAGGCGTACGGCCACCTGCATGGCGCGATGCTGGCCTGCCAGCGCGGCGATCGGCAGCAGCAGCGCGTAGATCGCCAGGGCCAGCAGCGAGATGGTGACCTGGCGTGGGGTGGTCAGTGCTCGGTCATGCAGCCCACGCAGCCAGCCGCGGCGCAAGTGGTAGCGACGCTGACAGCGTGCACGCGGCACCCGTTCGCAGACGGCGGCTTCGCGGCTCCACACCAGTTGCGCACCGGTGTCCAGCAGACGACGAAAGAAGTCGGTGTCCTCACCGCCGTCGCGGTAGCGGGTGTCGAAGGGTGTGCCGGTCGAGGGTGGCGTGCCGGGGGGGTACAGGCGCAGCAAACAGGCGCGCGTGAGCAGCACATTGCCGGTGCGGGTCTCGCGCCAGGTCAGGCGGTGGCCGGTCGGGTATTCCGCACGCTCGCACAAGCCGCTGCGCAGCAACCAGCGCGGCGGCGTGTCGTCGTAAAGCGGGCGCACAGGAGCGAGTACGCCATCGGCCTGCCAGTGCGTGCAGGCCAGCCAGGCGTTCGCCAGCCAGTCGCGCGGCGGGACTTCGTCGTCGTCGATGAAGGCCAGCAGTTCGCAAGGTCCGTCCAGTGCGCCCTGCACCGCGCGGTTGCGCGCCTGGGCAATGTTGCGTTGTGGCTCCACCAGGTAGTGAAGCGACAGCCCGGCCTGCGCGGCGCCAGCCAGCGCCGTGCGGCGTGCCGAGGCGGTGGCGTCGTTGTCCACCACCACGACGCGCAGGCGCAAGCGCTGGCCGGCGACCCATGTGTCCTGCTCGCCCAGACGCAGCAACAAGCCGTGCAGCATGGCAGGACGCTGAAAAGTGCAGATGCACACGCAGATGTCGATGCGGGTGGCTGCGTCCGGGGCTGGCGCTGATGGGTCACAGCTCATGGCAAGACCTCTTCGATGACGCTGGTGCAGGCCGGTCCGGGGTCGGATTGGGGCAGGTCGTCCCAGCCCGTGTCGATGAACTGGCGATGGATCAGCTCGATGCTGAGCAGCTGGTGCAGCGCGCTGGTGTGGTTGCGCTGCCCGTTCAGGTGTTCCTCCAGCAGGCGAGGCAGGGTGGCCGGATGGGCCAGGTGTGGACGGTTCAGGGCCGGCGGATCAAGCAGCACCTGTCGAAGCGGCTCGCTCAGCCGGTCGCGATACCAGGTGCGGAAGTGATAGAACTTGTGCCGACCCAGAAACAGCCGTTCAGGATGCCAGCGACTGCAAGCACGTTCCAGCGGCAGCAGCCACTGCGGCATGCCGTAGTCCCAGGCATATTCGGCGCGGAAGCTGGCCTCGCGCAGCAGGTGGTCGACGCCGGTCCGCCCGCGCTTCCAAATGCCCGGCCGGCGCCAGTCAGACGTAGCACCGGTGGGCAGGGTCTCGAGCAGGCCGTGCTGACGCGCGTTGCAAGGGGCATGCAGCAGCCCGCGGTCGGTGGGTATCGCCGCCAGGGCTGGGCACAGCTGAGCCACCACATGCAACGCTGCCCTGGGCGAAGTGCGCAGTGTGGCCGGCGCCTGCCAGGCCAGCTGCACCAGGGCCTGGTCAAGGTAGGGTGATCGCAGCGTGAGCTGGGACTGCTCCACGGCCAGACGCGCCGGGTGATGCCAGGCCAGTTGGCGCCGGGTCACCACCGCCAGGCGCGGCATGTGGGTGAGTTCGGCGTAGGTCTGGGCGGCCAGATGGCTGGCCTGTTCGAGCGCGGCCGCAAACACGCCGCCAGGCAAGGGCTGGGGCCGAAAGGCGATGTTGCGGCGCAGGACCTCCGAGCCGTAGTTGCCAGTCAGGCGCACCGGTGCGATCTGGCGCGCCAGCCGATTGACATGCAGCTCGACCGCGCCGCTCACATCCAGCGCGCCATCGCTGAGGTACACCGCTTGCGTCGCCAGGTCGAGAAAGTGATCCAGGAAGTCCTCGCCGACACGGATCACCTGGTGCTTGCGCCCGCAGGCCTGTGCGACCCGGCGGGCGAGCTGCACGTCGTGGCAGTCGCGCAGCGGGCCGCCGAAGGTGTAGCAGCTCAGTTCGGTCGGCACCTCGGCGCAGCAGGCCATGATCATGCGGCCGTCCAGGCCACCGGTCAGGGACACGCCGATGTGCCGCTGTCCGCCCAGTTGACGGCGCAGCAGGCGCGGGAACAGCTCGGTCAGGCGTGCCAGGTAGTCGCCCTCGGACAGTATCGGCAGCGCTTCCACGGCTCGCGGGTCGACGTAGCGTTCGCGGCGGATCAGGCGCCCGCTGCTAAAGATCCAGCGCGAAGCCGGCGGCAGCAGGCTCACGTTGCGAAACAGCGTGCGTCCACCCAGCGCGCAGCCACAGCTGAGGTGTTCGGCCAGTCCGGTGTCGTCGAGCTGACGGGTGGACGGCAGCAGGCGCAGCAGGGCCTTGGCCTCGCTGGCCAGATGCCAGGCGCCGCGTTCGACATGCAGGTAGATGCGGCACAGGCCGTGCCGGTCGTTGACCAGCAGCACCCGGTGGTGACGCAGGTCGATCACCAGGGCGGCGAAGCAGCCGTCCAGCGCGTCGACAAAGCCGGATCCGAGCGCTTCGTAGCGGCGCAGCAGGGCCGGGCCGTCCAGGCTGCCACAGCGTTCGACGTCAGCCTCGTCGCCGTCCGCGTGAATCTCGCCGGTGCGCACCAGGCAGATGTCGTGTGCCGGGTTCCAGACTGGATTGGCAGTGCATGCGGGGTCGGCGTCCAGCGCCCAGCCCGCCGCCAGTCCGTCCTGCCGCGCCTGCAGGCTGCCGACCTTGTGGAAGGGTTCATGGCGCATGACTTCGGCCATTGCGCGCACACGCCGCAAGCTTGCACAGCCCGGGTCGGGACTGAAGATGGCGGCCAGGCCCGGCATGGCATCAGGCCTCATGCGGCGCGTTGGCGCCAGGGTGCAGACGCTGCATGCGCCAGGTGTTCCAAGCCGCCCGGGCGTCGGCCAGGCGCACGATCCAGGCCTCGGGCAGCCGCTCGGCCCAGCGGCGCTGCAGGCCCAGCGCGAGCGCGCAACGGCCGGCGGCGCTGAGCGGCAGGTGCCAACGCGGCACGTCCAGGCGCACGAAGCCGTTGGCGACCTTGAATTCGTTCAAACCGCGCCGGCCCCAGATGCCGTAGTTCAGCAGCTGGCTGCCGCGCGCGGCCGAACGCTCCACCACCTGGGCCAGCAGGGCGTTGGTGGGTGACTTGTCGCGGTGCGCCAGCTTGGCCACCATGTTCATGACGATGCTGGATGGCCCGCAGTGCGTGACCTTGGCGAAGCCCACCAGTTCGGCACCCAGCCACGCGCCGACGAATTCGCTGCGGTCCATGAACGTGGCGTGTTCGCGTCGCAGGGTGGCCAGGCTCTTGCCGTAGTGGCGATTGGCCTTGCCCTGGCGCAGCGGCGACTCGTCATAGATGGCCTGGATCGCTCGCACGAAGGCGTCGTCGAAGTCCACCGGTCCGGTCCGGATGCCGCAGCGGGCCGACTTGCGCAGCCGGTTGCGCGGCTTGAAGGTGAGCTGGTGTTCGAACCAGTGCGCGTAGCTGCTCAACGGCAGCACGGCCAGCGGGTCCCAGCTCAAGCGTGCACCCGGCATCTGCGCCACGCAGGCATCGGGTTGCGTGGCGTGCAGCGCCTGCACGATGGTCAGCAGGTCGATCCGGCGTCCGCAGTCGTGCAGCGCTTCGAGCAGCGGCGTGGGCTCGGGCGTGGCGACGAAATATTCGTCGGCGAGTTGCGCGGTGCGCAGCATGCAGCCTTCCAGCCGCAGGTCGACACCAGCGGCGTGCAACAGCCGGGGTTCACGGCTGTCGGCCCGCGCCGCAACGGCGGTGGATAGGCCAGTGACGTCAGAGGTCGACATAACTTCCTCTGCGCAACGGTGAATGGGCCTGCGAGGCAAACGCCTCGTCGAGCAGTCGGGACTCGGCGGGGTTGATCGGATGCGTCAGCACTTCGACGGCGTGGTCACCGGCCAGCGCCAGCACGCGCGTCAGACGCGTGGGCTCCAGGCATTGCGACAAGGCGAAGACATGGTCGGTCGATCGGTGGCAGCGCGCCAGCCGGGCGTCCGCCCAGCGCCAGTAGCTTCGCTTGGCCCAGCCTTTTTCGCCGGGCCAGAAGTGCAGGTGGCGGCGCACCTTCAGGCCGGCGGGCAGCACGTCGCCCAGCAGCACGTTGGCACACAGGTGCTGGTGGTGGTGGCCGTCGACATGGGTCGGGGCCTGGCCGTACAGACGCTCGAACTCGTCGATCTGCCAGTGCCAGCTGTCGACAAAGTCCTGACGCAAGCCTGGGTGGTAGACCAGCCCCGCCCAGCGATGTGAACCCAGGAAGTTGCACAGGCGCTGCTGCACCTGCATCGCTGCGCTGCTGCGAGGCACCCGGCTGAACATTTGCGTGTAGTTCAGGTGCAGGCCGACGGCCAGGCCATGGCTGCGCGCCAGGTCTGCGGCGCGCTCGGCGTCGTCCATGTGGACCATGGCGGTGACTGAGTTGATGTGTCCACGTGCGTGACAGCGCAGGGCGGCGTCGGTTTCGGCCATCGAGCGGCCCCAGTCGTCGGCGTTGACGATGAGCATGATGTGCAAGCTCCTGGCGGGTGGTGTGATGTACGAGCGTGCGGGCAATCGCAGCAAGCGTTGGATCGTCGGTGCCGCTCAGGCTGGCGTGGACGGTCGATGCCTGCCTTTGCGTGCGCACCAGGCGCGCAGCGCGCCCGCCAGCGGCACCAGCGGCGCGAACGATGACCGTCGTTGCGTCAGTTGCGTCAGTTGCGCGCGCAGGCGCTGCATCTGTTCCTGGCGATGAAACTGCTTGAGTTCGTCGCTCACCGTGGTTTCTGCCCCGCAGGCCCAGGCATGGACATAGCCTGCCCACAGGCACAGTGCGCCCAGCACGCGCGGCGGGCGGTGGGCCTGATACAGCGCACGTGCGGCTTGCCAGAGCGGATGGCCGCCCAGCACGTAGTCCTTGTGCCCAAGCCGCCAGCGTGCCGCCAGTTCGCTGCCGGTCTGCGCCGAGCCCATAGGTCGATGGTGCTGGCAGACCCGTGCGCAAAAGGTGCGGGTGCGCCAGCCCAGCATGCGTGCGCTGGTGACGGCCACCCAGTCGATGCCGCCGCCGGGCATCGCCTGGTAGCCGCCGACGGCGGCAAAACAGGCACGTGTGAACATCTGGCAGGCGCCAGACACATGTTCGATGCTGGTGTAGCGGTAGTCGTACTGACGCTCGCCTTCGCGGTAGGGCGTGCCGGCCACGCCGAGCCGCGGGTCGGCGGCGAACTGGTCGAGCAGATACGCGAAATGGTCGGGGTCGACGGTGATGTCCGCGTCCAGGTTGGCGATGAAGTCGTAGTCGAGGTCGGACAGTGCGGCCTGGCCGGCAGCAAAGGCCTGCGCCTTGCCGGCGAAATGTCGCGCTTCCCGCGCTGGCCGGCGCAGCAGACGCAGCCAGGGGCAGGACGGCAGATAGCGGGTCACGACCTCGTCGGTACCGTCGGTCGAACCGTCACTCACGACCACCCAGCGCAGCGGCGGCTCGGTCTGCGCCAAGACCGAACGCAGCGTGGCCGCGATGTGCGCTGCCTCGTTGCGTGCCGGTGTCACCAGCACATAGCGTCGGCCGTGACCCGGCAGGTGTGTCGTGCCGGCCACGCCGACCGCAGTCGCCGTTTCGATCGCTGTCGCGGCGCTGGCCGTTGCGGTCGTCTCGGCTGTTCTGGCCGTTGCCGCCGTTGCCGCCGTTGCCGCCGTGCCGCCAGCATTGCGGGTCATGACTGAACCTCCGGCTGCCGGGCTGGTGCTGCGGCTGACGGCGCAGTCACCTGTGGAGTGTGCGAGGGCAGGGCGGACGGGTCATCCGGCCGGCATGTGTGTTGTGGCTGCGGCCGCAAGCTGCGCGACAGGCCGAGCAGCAGCTTGGCCGTGCGAGGGCCTGGTGCGGCCACCCAGGCGCCTAGCGTGTGCAGGTCCTGGCCATGGCGGCCGCTCAGCCCGGACTTGAAGTGGTAGGTCCCCGGGTTGGCCACGGGGTGGATTCCATGCAGGTTGTAGCTGCGTGCGCCGTGCTCGCGCAGCCAGGCCAGTGCGCGCCATTGCAGCAGGTTGGCGGCGTGGCTGTGCAGGCCGGCATCGGTGGTCGCGCCCTGCAGGTACACGCCCATGTCGCCGATGCGGCTGAACACCAGGCCAGCCGCCGGTTCGCCGCTGGCCGTGCGGGCCAGCATCAGCTGCAGGCGGTGGCGTTCAGGCAGTTCGGCCTGCAGGCGCGGCAGGAGCGCCACATCAGGCGGCGACGGCAGATGTTTGCGCGCGCACATCTGCTGGTGCATGGCTGCAAACGTCGCCCAGGCTGCGGCGTCGACCGTGCCGCCATGTTGGTGTGCCAGCTGCAGCAGGCCTGCGCGCTCGTCTCGTTCAGCGTGGTTGAGGCCGTTGCGCCATTTCTGCGCCAGGCCGGCACGCAGTGTCTCCAGCGGCAGGTCGAGTGGCAGCAGCAGCGTGCGTTGGGCGGCGTCGCCGGGCTCGGGCGTGTAGCCCGCGTCCAGCAACAACCGATGCCTGGTGGTGACGGGCCCCTGGGGGCCATCGGCCGGCGCGGTCGCCTCGAACAGGCAAGGCAAGATGCGCAGCACCAGGCCGCGCCGCTCGACGACTTCGTGACGCAGGCAGGCCAGCATGCGTGCGAGCACCTGCGGATCGGCCGGCTGTCCGTGGGCTTGCCACAGCGGCCCCCAGCGCAACAGGCCCAGGCCAAGGCGCAGGAAGCGGCTGGGCAGATCAGGCAGGCCATAGAGGTTGACCTGGGCTGCGGCGCAGACCCGCCCCTGATGCAGCAGACGGACATGCAGCATCCGCCCCAGCCAGCCAGCGCGGCGGGCGCGCGAGTCGCCCCAGGCCCAGCTCTGGTAGAGGGTGGCATCGGCAAAACCGTCCAGTACTGCGTGCCAGGCGGTGGCGGTGAGTTCGTCGACCAACAGGCTCCAGCCTGGCGGCAGCGGCGCCGTGCGCCGGCACACGCTGTCGGCGCGCCAGGCCAGCGGGCGCGTGCTCATCGGGGTGATCACGGATGGGCTCCGTCCGCGCCCGGCGGGTCGATCACTGTGGCCGACCTGCGGGGCGTGCGCCGGTCGAGCGCTCGCATGCTGGGCCTGACGGTCGCGGGCGGTGCGGTCGACGGCACTGTTGCTGACGCACTGCGTGGTGCAGTTGTCGTGGAACTTGCCGACCGCATGGAATGCGCTGACGTTGCTGATCCCGCTGATCCCGCTGAAGGCGCTGATCCCGCTGAAGGCGCAGCTGTCCCCGAGACCGCGTGCTGCTGACCCAGGCCGAGCGGCACGCCGAGACCTTCGCTGTAGGCGCGCAGCAGATGGCCAACCTGATGCTCCCAAGCCAGTTCGGCCGTCACACGTCGGCGTCCGCATAGGCCGAGTTCTGCCGCATCGTCCGGGCGGTCGAGCAGCCAGGCGATCTGGCGCGCCAGATCCCGCACGTCGCCCGCACGTGCATATCGCCCCGCGGCACCGACCGACCGCCGCGTCTCGGGCAGGTCGTAGCTGACCACGGCCTTGCCCAGGGCCATGTATTCCATGGCCTTGTTCATGGTCGACACATCATTGAGCGGGCCCGGCGGATCAGGCTGCACGCACAGCGCTGCGCATGAGAGCAGTCGACGTGCCGCCAGGTCGTCGATGCGACCGGTGAACCAGACATGGCGCTCCAGGCCCAGTTCACGCGCCAGCTTCTTGAGGCCCGGGGTGGCGTCGCCGCTGCCGATCAAGACCGCCAGCAGTCGCTCGCGGCGCTGGCCATGCACCAGCTCATGCAGCGCGCGCAGCCAGTGGTCGACGCCGTCCTGCGGCCCCATGGTGCCGATATAGCCCACCACCTGGCGCCCTTGCGCCTGCAGGTCGGGGTCGGGCGCCAGCGCCTGCCAGTCCAGCGGCGGCCCATTGCGCACCACGTAGACCTGCTCCGGCCGTTTGCGGCCGCGGCCGAGCGCGACACGCCGGTAACTCTCGTTGGTCGAGACCACCACGTCGGCCAGCGCGAAGCTGCAGCGCTCCAGCCCCAGCAGCAGGCGATGCAGCAGGTCGGGGCGCGGCCGGGCAAAGCGCGAGAGATAGGTTTCGGGCGCGAGGTCGTGGTGGTCGAAGACAAAGCGCGCACCCAGCAGCTTGAGCAGCCCGGCCACCAGAAACAGAGTGTCCGGCGGGTTGGCGGCGTGCACCACGTCCACGCCCCGGCGCAGGGCGATCCACAGCGCCAGGACGCCCATCATCAACGTGGCCGCGCCGAACTCGAATGCATAACCGAACGCGCCCTGGCCACCAGGCGGGGCAGGAAAGCGCCACACCGCCACCCCGTCTGCGCGTGTGCGTGCCGGCTCGTGCCAGGCCTGACCGGACGCACGCGGCGCGATCACGCTCACCTCGCAGCCGGCGCTGCGCAAGGCTTCGGCCTCGCGCCTGACCCGCACATCGAACGGGTAGGCGTTGTTCTCGACCAGCAACAGGACATTAGCCGACGAGTGCATGGTAGTGATCTCCATCAGCGGGACGGCCCGCGTACAGCCGCACGAGGTCGACCAGGATCTGGTCCTGGCGTCGTCGCTGCACGGCTGTGGCGACATGAGGCGCACGCGAGGCCAGCACCAGCACCTCGGCGTGCGCCATCAGGGTGTCGACGTCGTCGACCAGCAGCGAGGCGATGTGGGGCAGTTCGCGATCGACCCAGGCCTTGTTGCTGCCCATCAGACGGCTCAGGCGCACGTCCGGATCGTGGATGCGCACGGCAAATCCCTTGCCGACCAGCTGTTCGGCGAGTTCCACCGTGGGGCATTCGCGCAGATCGTCGGTGCCGTCCTTGAAACTCAGGCCCAGGATGCCGACCGGCCGGCGGCCATGCGCCATCACCAGCGCCAGGGCACGCTGCTTGTGCACCTGGTTGCTCAGCAGCGTGGCGTCCAGCACAGGCGTCTGGATGTCGTGATGGTGGGCCAGGTAGGTCAAGGCGCGCAGGTCCTTGGGCAGGCAGGAGCCGCCGAAGGCATAGCCCGGGCGCAGGTAGGCGCCCGACAAGTTGAGCCGGGTGTCCAGGCAGAAGATGCGCATGAGCTCGGCGCTGTCCACCTGCGCGGCGCGGCACAGGCTGCCGATCTCGTTGCCGAAGGCGACCTTGAGCGCGTGGAAGGCGTTGTCGGTGTACTTCACCAGTTCGGCGGTGCGCAGATCGCAGTGCACCAGCGGCGCGTCGATGCCGTCGTACAGGCTGGCGACCAGGGCGGCACTGCGCTCATCCCGCGCGCCGATGACGGTACGTGGCGGGCGGTGGTAGTCGGCCAGGGCCGTGCCTTCGCGCAGGAACTCCGGGTGGTAGACCAGGCCGAAGTCGATCCCGGCGCGTCGACCTGAGGCCTGTTCCAGGGCCGGCAGCACGAACTGCTCCAGGGTGCCCGGCAGCACGGTGCTGCGCACCGCCACCACGTGATGGCCTGTGTGCTGACGCAGCGCTGTGCCGACCTGTTCCGCCGCTCGCAGCAGCGCCGTCGTGTCCAGGCTGCCGTTGGTCGCGCTCGGCGTCTGGATGCACAACAAGGAGAGTTGCGAATCGGCGACCGCGGTGGCGGCGTCGCAGGTGGCACGCAGCCGCCCACTGGCCCGCCCGGCAGCGACCAGTTCGCCCAGGCCGGGCTCGACGATGGGACTCAGGCCGGCGTCGATCAGGTCGACCTTGGCCTGGGCGATGTCGACGCCCAGCACCTCGTGGCCCTGGTCAGCCAGGCACGCGGCAGCCACACAGCCGACATAACCCAGGCCGAGGACCGCGATCTTCAGGGGGGCGGGATGGTTCATGCGGCGACTCCCTCGCTGTGGTGGGTCCGGTCCTGGTGGGCCTGGGCGGGTCTTGGGCTGCCTGGGAGCGCTTCGGTCGGATCGCCCTCGCCGGTCGCAAAAGTGACGGCACTGAGAGCCGTGCCGGATGGCGATGGCGGACCGTGTGACATCAATACGCGCCGCAGTTCGAGCCCCGCCAAGGCGTGCAGCATGGTGGCCTGTCCCCAGTGCAAGGTGGGGGTGCGGTTGACCAGACCGCCGGGCAGGCGGCGATAGTGGAAATAGCCGCTGGGGTCCTGCATGTGCACGATGGTCCAGTCCGCCACGCGCTCGGCCAGTTCGTGCAACGCGGGCTGATGCCGCACCTCGGCCAGCAGGCTGAGCGTGTCGATGGCCTGGGCGGCGCATTGAATGTCGATCGGCCAGGTACGGCTGTCGTAGTAGCGCGGTGTGCCGTCGGGCAGGAAGAAGTGCGCGACATAGTGGTCGGCACCACGCGCCAGCGCCAGGGGGTGGCGTTGCTCGCCGCCGTTGGCCTGGGCGTGGCACGTCAGGGCGTCGAGCACATATCCGGTGTGGAAACTGTCGACCCAGTGCAGCTCGGCTGCTTCGCCGTACCACCAGGCGCCATTCGGACGCTGGGCGGCTGCGGTGTAGTCGAGTGCCGCGTCAGCCACGTCCATGAGGGCGCATTCACCGGTATGGGCGGCCACTCGCGCCAGCAGGGCGGCGCCCAGCATGTTGGCGTTGTGCACACAGGCCCAGGCCCCCGGGATGTAGCTCAGGCATAGGCCGCGCGCTGCCGGGCGTCGTTCCAGCCCGGTGAGCATGAACTCGCAGGCAGCGCGAGCGGTGTCGAGATGGCGGCGCTGACCGAGCACTTCCCAGGCGTCGACGAAGGCCTGGCCGATCAGCGCGACCCAGACGATGGTCGGCGTGCCGCGCGGCAGGTAGAACACGCGTGACTGGTAGTCGAAATGGTTGCCCCAGCTCAGGCCACCCCAGGCCGGCGACGCGTTGGCCTGCAGCCAATCCAGGCTGGCCAGCGCCTTGTCGCGCCAGCTCGTGTCACCGCAGGCGCGGAACAGGCGCAGCCAGCCGCGTGCCAGGAATGCATGGCCCTTGCTGCTTGGCGCGGGGCGAATGCCCAGCCACGGCCGCAGGTTCACCGGGCAGTGACGCACGCCTTGCTGCAGCAATTGGCGGCCCACACGGCCGGCAGCCAGCGGGCGCAGCCAGCGCGCGTTCAGCCCGTCGAAGGGGTCGTAGGCCTGGCAGTCATGGCGTTGCAGCCAGTGGTCCAGGTGCAGGATGGCCGCGAGATGGGTCATGGTCATCACACTCCTGGCTGCTGTTCGACGCAAGAGGAAGAACCTGGCGCCGGCCTTTCCAGGGTCCACCCCTGGCCGACCACGGCCTCCGCCCGCCGACTTAGCAGGGAGTCCGCGACGCGTTGCAGGGTCAGCCGCGCGAGATTCAGCCCGGCCCGGGCACGCCGGGCGGCGGGCCAGCCCAGCAACTTGACGGCCGCACGCATTGCTCGACTGGTGGACGGGGGGGCGAGCTGGCCGCCCAGGCTGTAGGCCAGTGCGTGGAACTGGGCCAGCATGCCGGTCTGTTCTGGGTGAAAGCGGCCCAGGTTGTCCTGCAGAAGTTGCAGGGCAGCGGCACGGCTGCGTGGGCTGTCGTCGAGCGCCAGCAGGTGGCTGATGCACAGTTGCAGCGATCGCCATTGCGACTGGAGCGCGGCGGCGTCGCCGCGCGCGCTCAGTCCGCCCCCGTGGCCCACCCGATAGGCACACACTGCCTCGGGCACGAAGTCCACGCCATCGCTGGCTGCAACCAGGCGGCAGGCATATTCGCCGTCGTCGTCCAGGCTGAGGCCCTCATTCCACGGTCCGGCCAGGTCGGACAGCCGGCGGCTCACCAACCACGCGGCTGGGCACATGAAGCAGTTGTGCTCGAACTTCGCACGCAACCAGGCGACCGCCGCGAGGTCCTGCCACAGCGGGCTGGTGGCGTCGATCGCCTGTTCTGGCCGGTCGACGAAGCGCCGCCAGCGAGCGCTGTACAGGCGTTCGGGTGGCGCACCGTCCCGCTGTACTCGTGCCATCTGGGCGGCAATCTTGTGCGGGTGCAACAGGTCGTCGGCGTCGAGAAACTGCAGGTAGTCGCCCTGGGCGGCGCGCAAGGCGGTGTTGCGGGCGGCGGCGGCGCCCCGGCGTCGCGGATGGTGGATGAACTGGAGGCCCGGGCCGGTGTGGCGCAGGGCGATGGCCGGGCTGGCGTCGGTCGAGCCGTCGTCGACCACGATCACCTCGGTGGCCGGCCAGCTCTGGGCCTGGGCGCTGCGCAGGCTGGCGTCGAGCCAACGCTGGGCGTTATGCACCGGCATCAGGATGGACACCCGCGGCGTGTTCATGCTCAGGTCCTGGGCCAGGGGGTGGCCAAGGCACGATGGCCGCGCGCTGCGGCACTCAGTATTAGCCGGCGCCGGGTGCCATCAAGCGGCATGCCGATGGGCCTGGCCTGAGCGGCTGCGCAAGGCGTTGCTGGATCAGGTGCGCATGCCACTCCAGTGACGGTGCCTGGTGCGGCCGTGCCAGGTTTGCCCTGCGTATTGCCAGAGGCATCCGCTGCGCCGGAATCGCCTGCCGCGCCCGCTGCGTCCGATGCGCCGGATGCACCAGCACGCCTTGATGCGAGTGGCGGGTCTGCCTTGCGCTTTGTCGCTGCCATGGCAGGCGTGAGCCAGCGGTTGAACCGGTGCTTGATGCGCCACCCCAAGGTCTGCACCGCGGCCGCGACCTTTTCAGTGTGGCTGGCGCGAAAGCAGGTTGAGTCGCGATAACGGTTGTAGAGCGCGGCATTCAAGCTCGTGCTGGCGGGCAGCCAAGGCTTGGACGCAGTGATGAAGTGCACGATGTGCGGCCGCCGTTCAGCCGGGAGCCGGTCCACGCGGGTGCAGTGGTGGGGCTGGAAGTTCCAGGCTGGCGCCAGCGCGGTCCAGTCCTGATCACACGCGCGGTTGAGTGCGTCCTGGTCCGCGTAAGGCGTGTCCGGGTGCTCGCGCAGGTAGTGCACAGCCCGTTCGGCCACGCCGCGCTGGCGCCACGCGGTCAGATCCACGAGCAAGACGCCGGCATTGAAGTACTGCCGCACGTCCGGAATACATGTCGGCGGTCTGCACACCCCGCAGCGAGCGGCTTGCAGGTGCGCGTCGATGTGGAAGTCAGGCACTGCGCCGAGCGTGGCGCCGCACAAGGGGCTGTTGCACAGCGCGGCCAGGTCGCCCAGCACCAGCAAGTCGCAGTCGAGGTACAGCGCGCGCTCCACCTCGGTCGGCAGCGCCTGCGCCAGCAGCAGGCGCGCATAGGTCATTCGCGACACATGTGCAGGCCGAACCAGGGTGTCGAAACCGCTCGGATCGACGGTCGCCCAGCTCAGGCGCAGGGAACCGGCCGGTGCGGAGTGCAGGACACGAGCGCGTGTCGCCGCGTCCAGCCCGATGTCCTGCGCGTCGACGAGTACAGTGACCCGCAGGGGCCAATGGTGCTGGTTGTGTTCGGCTAGCGAAGCCAGGGTGGTGGCCAGCGGCATGGCGTAGGCTGAATCGCAGGCCAGGACGATGGGGCAGCAGGCAGAGCGTGTGGCGACGCCGATGGGGTCCGTTGGCAGGACGGTCGCTGGGCAGCGCTGGTCAACGACCTGTGCAGCGGCGTTGGACGAGTCGGGCTTCATGGTGTCGGGCGGCCGGCAAGGGTGCGCAAGAAGACGCTGCGCAGACAGGCAGACAGGTCGTGCCGGCGTCAGGTCAACAGACGGGCGGCCGCGCGGCGCAGCAGGCTGGTGCTGATCTGCACCGGCCTGCTGTTGGCGTGGCGCCCCAGGTGCCTCGCCAGGTGGCGCCGCTCCAGGCGCCGACACAGATGCCGCCACCAGCGCGGTGCGTTGCTCAGGCGGGGATCGATGTCCTGGACGAACTCCGTCAATGCGCGGGTGAGGTCGGCGCGCCCTTGGCGGCGTGCGGTCTCGGCCAGGTCGGCAGCTTCGAGCGCCAGAGGGCGCAGCAGGTCCTGCAGCAGTTGTTGTGGTTCGGCCAGCACGTCTTCCTGTGCGTGGCACAGCCAGCAGACCGCAGCGCGGCGCTGGCGCAGGTCGGCCAGCTTGAGGTCGCTGCAGTAGCCGCTCGACATATTGCGGCCATGCAGGCGGTACACCGCCTGCGCGCTGTCCAGGCAGGCGACGTCGCCATGTGCGGCCAGGCGCAACCACAGTTCCAGGTCGCCACTGTGCGGCAGGTCCGGGCGGTAGCCGCCGAGGCGCTGTTGCAGTTCTGTGCGCACCACGGCTGTCGGCGTGGGCACGATGTTGGTGGTGCCGCTGCGGCGCACCAGTTCCATGAAGTCTGCGCCGCTCATGACGCGTTGCCCGCCGGGCCGAAGGCCGTCCACCGCGAGCAGGGCCGGGCGCAGGCTGCCGTCCGTGTGGTGTTCGAGTGAGCGGCCGAAACACAGCCCGACCTGTGGATAGGCCTGCATGAGGGCAGAAGCCCGCGTCAACGCGTCGGGCAGCAACCAGTCGTCGGCCGACAGCAGCAGGTGCAGCGGCGCGCGTACCCAGGCCAGGCCGAGGTTGTAGGTGGCGATGTGGCCGAGGTTGCTCACATTGCGCAGCCAGCTCACGCGGGCGTCGGTCGCTGCCAGGGCGCGGCAGACCTCGCGCGTGTGGTCGGGCGAGGCGTCGTCGATGACCAGCACGCGCAGCGTCACGCCGGTCTGAGCCAGCACGCTGCGCACACAGGTCTCAAGGTAGTGCGCGTAGTTGTGGCAGGGCACGATGACGTCGACGGCAAGGAGCTTGTTCGCAGCCTGCGGCTCCGTCACATCCGTTGTCTGTGGAGCGAGGGTCATGGCTGGGCCTGGGCAGAGGTTTGGGTGAGGTCAGGTGTGGAGGGCGCGGCGGTAGGGCGCACTCCGGCCGGATCGGCGGCCATCAGGCGGCGCAACTGCCCGGCGCTGTGCAGGCCGCTCGTCAACACCAGCAGGCAGGCCAGCACCAGGGCCGGAGTCGGCGCCAGCAGCTGGAAACCCGCCAGGGCCAGCGCCAGGCTGCTTGCACTTGCCAGGGCCAGGCGCAGGGTGGCCGGACTGCACGACAGGCCGCTGCCGCGTCGACACAGCAGCCACAACACACCCAGGTGGACCAGGTAGGCGCCGCTCCAGGCCATACCCGCACCGGTCAAGCCCCAGTGCGGCAGGCACAGCGCCGTGAGCAGCACGTTGAGCAGCGCCCAGCCGAGGTCTGCGCCCATGAAGGCTGCCTGGCGGTTGCCAGCGACCAGCAACCAGCCCAGCGGCCAGCTCAGTACACGCAGGCCGGCGCCCAGGCAGATCCAACGCAGTGTGTCGGTAGCCGGCAGGAAGTGATCGCTGTACAGCACGCCCACCGCGATCGGCGCCAACGCAAGCGTGGCCAGCACGCAGGGAAGCGCCAGCAACATGGCGAGTTGGGCCTGTTCGTTGACCAGACGATTCACGGGTGACTGAGGCGACGCGGCGTCGACCCAGCCTGCCGTACGCGCGGCGTCGAGCTGGCGGTCTGTGGCGTCCGTCGACGTCGCGCTCGAGGGTTCGCGCAGGCAGGTTTGCGTGGTCGCGTGCTCGACCAGCCGCGGGTAGTAGTCGGTCGCCAGGGCCTGCAGCACCAGCCCGGCGGCAAGGCCTCCTATCGTTGCGGCGGTCTGGTACAGCCCGGCCGCCTGCAGCCCGAGGTGGTCGATGAGCAGGACCCGCACCGCATACGCCGCACCAAGCGTGAACAGGCTGCTGGCCATGAACGCCAGGCCCAGGCGGATGAGTGCAATTGCCTCCGCGGACCAGGCAGTCGACACGGACGCTGTCGATGGCGACATGGCGGGATCGGCCGTGTCGGTTGGTCGACGGGCGGTCACCGCCAGCTTGCGGCTGGCCCACCACGACGCCAGGCAGGACGCTGCAGCAACGGCAACGATGGACGGCGCGATGCCCCCTTCGCCCCAGCCGGCGACGATGGCCAGCGCGAGGACCGCGCCGAGCACGGCACCGGCGACGTTGCTGTGCGCGATGGCCGCGCTGCGGCGCAGTCCCTGCAGCAGGGCGCCCTGGGCGTCAGAGACCAGGCGCAGCAGCAAGGCCAGGCCTAGCAGAGCGAGGGCCCCCGCCTGGGCGGCGTCGCCGAAAGTGAGCTGCGACAGGGGCTGAGCCAATACGAGCAGCATCAGCGCGCCGCCAGCACCCAGTCCCCAGGCGAGGCGACGCAGCAGCCGGGCAGTAGCCTCCACCTTGTGCATGTTGTTGCTGGCCGCGGCGGCGGCCATCTGGCGCACACCACTGCTGTTGATGCCCAGTTCCGCCAGGCAGCGCGCCAGGTCGACCATCGCGTTGAGCGTGCCCATGAGGCCCATGCCGGCGGGGCCGAGGAGCACGGCCAACACCTTGGTGCGCAGCAGGCTCACCAGCAGCACCAGGATCTGCGACACGCCGATGAGTGAGCCGCGGGCCAGGGCGGAGCGCACGCTCACGATGTGGCCTCCAGCGCGGCGGCGTGCCATGGCGCGGCGCCGTCGCCATGGCAAGTCGCAGCCAGCGCCTCGACAACCTGCAGCTGGTCGGCCTGGCTCAAGGTGTCGTACAGGGGCAACAGGATGCAGCGATCCTGCGCGGCTTCGGAATGTAGAAGCGCAAATCTCGGCGCAGCAGTTGTACCTTGCCATGCGCCCTCGCGGTGGCAGCACATGATGCCGCGTCGGCTGCTCACCCCGCGATCAAGCAAGGACTGCATGACGCTGCGCTGATCGCTATGTGCCGGCAGGCGCACGCAATAGCTCTGCCAGTTGCTGCGGCACCCGGGCGGCTCGATCGGCAGCCCCAGACCGGGAACGTCGCGCAGCAGGGCGCCGTACCGTGCTGCCACAGTGCGCCGCCGTTGCAGCAGGCCAGGCAGCCGCTTGAGCTGTTCGCGGCCGATGGCAGCCTGCAGATCGGTGAGGCGGTAGTTGTAACCCGGCGTGGGATATCGCTCGAACATCACCTGGGGCGCGCCGTGGCGCAGCGTGTCGGGCAGGTCCATGGCGTGCTGGCGCAGGCGTCGGCAGCGCTCGTCCCAGTCTGGGTGACGGGTGGTGATCATGCCGCCGTCACCGGTGTTGACGAGCTTGCGCGGATGAAACGAGAAGCAGGCGATGTCGCCGTGTGGCCGGCCGATGGCTTCCCACCCCTGCGGGCCCAGGATCTCGCTGCCGGCGGCGCAGGCGGCGTCTTCCACCAGCGGCAGGCGGTGTCGTCGGGCGAGCGCCTGCAACGCGGGCAGATCGCAAGGCAGGCCCATCTGGTGCACGCACAACAAGGCGCGAGTGCGTGGACCGATGGCCGCCGCGGCTTGCTGCACGTCGATGTTGTAGCTGGCCGGATCGATGTCGACAAAGACCGGGGTGGCACCGCAATAACGCACTGCATTGGCCGTGGCGATGAATGTGTGGCTGACGGTGATGACTTCGTCGCCCGGCCCCACGCCGGCTGCCAGCAGCGCCAGATGCAGTGCGGCGGTGCAACTCGATACGGCGCAGGCATGCGGCGCGCCCACCAGGCGGGCGAACTCGTGCTCGAAGGCCTCGACCTCAGGGCCCTGGGTCGTCCATCCGCTGCGGATGACGCGGGTCGCCGCAGCGACTTCAGCCTCACCCATAAGCGGGCGTGCAAGCGGGATCATGTGACCTGCTCCACGACGGCACGGAGCTGAGGCGTTGATGGCAGGCCCGGCGCCATGCCCGCTGTTGCACGCTGGCTCAGCCACCAGTCGACCAGTCGTGCCAGGCCATCCTGCAGCTCGACCTGGGCCTTGAAACCGAGCAGACGTTCAGCCTTGTGGGTGTCGGCCAGTCTGCGCGAGACCGGATTGACCGTCCGTTCCGGTCCATGCACCGGTGTCAGACCACGTGCACCCATCACCTCCAGCAGACAGTTGGCCAACTGCGTCAGGCTGGTCTCGACGCCGCTGGCGATGTTGAATGACTCGCCGCTGAGGTCGCTGCCCAGAGCCAGCAGGGTGGCACGAGCGACATCGTCGATGTAGACGAAATCCATGG
This sequence comes from Pseudomonadota bacterium, assembly GCA_041169165.1. Lineage (GTDB taxonomy): Bacteria > Pseudomonadota > Gammaproteobacteria > Burkholderiales > Burkholderiaceae_C > Sphaerotilus. The sequence continues at coordinate 54,223 of JBEEJN010000022.1, read as the reverse complement.
TCTGCAGGCCATCGCCCAGGATGAGCGGCGGCTGGCCGGCCTCGATGCGATCCATCCAGCGGATCAGCACCTCGGTGTACTGGCCGTGCAGGTCCATGCGCGGGCCATAGACATTGAAGTAGCGAAGTGCCAACCACGGCAGGCCGAACATGGCTTGATAGGAACGCAGCAGCCCTTCGAGCATGAGCTTGGCCGCGCCGTACCAGGTCTGGTTTGCATAAGGATGGTGGTCCTCGCGGGTTGGAAATGCCTCGGCAAGACCGTAGATCGAGGCCGACGACGCCGCCACCAATCTGCGCACGCCAGCGGCCTGTGCGGCCTCGACGACATTGAAGCTGCCCTCGCACATCACCTGCAGGGCACGGCGCGGGTCGGCGGCACAGGCGGTGATGCGCAGCGCTGCCAGATGCACCACTGCGTCCATGCCGCTGCAGGCGCGCCGCACAGCGGGCGCATCGCAGATGTCGGCCTCGATCAGTTGCACCCGCGGGTCACGCAATGCCGCGCAGAGGTTGGCGCGAGAGCCGCGCACCAGGTTGTCCAGCACGACAACGCGCGCCGGCGCATGGTCGCGCAGCAGTTGGTCGACCATGGTGGAGCCGATCAGGCCGGCTCCGCCGGTGACCAGAACGTGGGCATCGTCAAGCTTCATGATCAGACCGCTCCGTCGCAGCGCAGCACCACGGCCAGCGTGCGCAGCAGGATGCGCAGGTCCAGGCCCAGGCTGCATTGGCGGATGTAGCGCAAGTCCATGCGCACCATCTCGTTGAAACACACGCGACTGCGACCCTGCACCTGCCACAGACCGGTGATGCCGGGGCGTACGCTGAGCACGCGGCGCAGATGCCAGGGTTGGTAGCTCGCCACTTCGTAGGGAATGGCAGGTCGCGGACCGACCAGGCTCATGTCACCGCGCAACACGTTGAAGAGCTGGGGCAATTCGTCTAGGCTGGTGCGGCGCATGAAGCGACCGAGGGGCGTAACCCGCGGATCGCTGGCGATCTTGTAGCCGGCCTCCAATTCGCCCGGAGCAGTCGCGGCGCTATCGCCGTTGCGGATGAGTTCGGTGACGAAGTCGCGGTGCAGGCTGACGTCCGCACCGCTGGCCATGGAGCGGAACTTGTAGAAGGTGAAAGGCCGCCCGGCGCGGCCCAGGCGGGTCTGGCGGAAGATGATCGGTCCGGGCGAACTGAGCGCAACCGCCAGCGCAACCAGGGCCATGATGGGGGCCAGCAGCAGCAGGGCGAGCAGGGCACCTGCGAGATCGAGCGCGCGCTTGCCGTAGTAATGGGCGTGCGGGTTTCCGGCGTGTTCGATGCTGCTCACCGTGCAGTCCGCGCTGCTGCACGAGATCGAGTTCAGCAGACTGCCCACGGGTCCGCTCGCGCAGTTCGTGCCCGCGTTCGACGCGCGTTGCGCCAGACTCTCGAACAGGCTGTCCGGATAGGTCGCCGACACGGTGACCGCTGGCACGGCTGCGCCGAGGCTGCGCAGGCGGCGCAGCAGGGCTGCAACGCCGGGGGCGTCGGTGTCCGGGCACAACAGGGCAATGGTCGAGCCGGCCAGGAGGCCCAGGGTGTCGGAATCACGCTTGGCCTCTGACAACACGTCGAGCAGCGCGTCGCTGGCCTGGCGTGTGCGTGCCGCCGACGGTTCGTGCTCGAACAGCACAACCGACAAGGGCGCGCCAGAGCGTTCGGCGCGGCGCATTTCGCGGCTGAGTTCGTTCAGGAAGTCCAACGAACCAGCCAGGCCGGACGCCCTCGAGCGAGAGCCGTTGGCGCCGGTCGATGTCGATGCCTTGGCGCGCGTCGACAGGGGTCTGGGCGCGAGGGGCCAGGTGACACCTGCATGCGCACGGCGAACCGTCTGCCGCTGGCGATAGGGCCGACGCACCGCGTGACGGGCTGCAGCGCCGGCCAGCGGCAATGCGGCAGCGCGCGGGTCGAGCAACAAGGAGCTGGGCATGGCGGTGATGTGATGAGCACGGGGCGTTTGTTGATGACGTCATGCTAGGCAGCGCCAGGGTGCGGCCTGCAGCGTCGGACAGGCGTGGACGATGGACCGATAGGACTACATGAACCGATGGGACTACGCCTGGCCCGACGCGGCTGCTGGCCCGCTGCGGTGCGAGGGTCTCAAGCTGAAGCCTCACCGCAAGGAGCTGCGTCATGACTGCTGACCGACCGTCGTTCTGTCCTGTTGAAAGCTGCATTGCCGGCCTGGTGCAGCCATGAGGAGCGCTGCCGTCATCGCCGTGCATGCACCGGCCAAGGTCCGCATCGCCATCGCGGGTTATGGTTACTGGGGGCCCAATCTGCTGCGCAACCTCGCCGAGATACCGGGAGCTGAGGTGGTCGCGGTGGCCGACCTGGAGCCGGCCCGCCTGGCGCTGGTGCACCAGCGCTTTCCGGCGCTGCAGGTCACCACCGACATCGGCGAACTGCTTGAGGACCCGGCCATCGATGCGGTGGCGATCGCCACGCCGGTGAGCACACATTTCGAGATCGCCCGAGCCGCGCTGCGCGCAGGCAAACATGTCTGGCTGGAAAAACCCATGACCGAGACCGCAGGGCAGGCGCGGGAACTGGTCAGCCTGGCCGAGCTACAGGGGCGCGTGCTGCTGGTGGACCATACCTTCGTCTACACCGGTGCGGTGACCAAGATGGCCGAGATCATCCGCAGCGGCGAGCTGGGGCGGGTGTATTACTACGACTCGATCCGCGTCAACCTGGGATTGTTCCAGCGCGACGTGAGCGTGATCGCTGACCTGGCGGTGCATGACTTCGCCATCCTCGACCACCTGCTGGGTGAACGCCCGGTGGCCGTGAGCTCCAGCGGGACCAACCATTTCCCCGGCACGCCCGAGAACCTCGCGTACGTGACGCTGTTCTACGAGTCCGGCACCATCGCCCACATCAACGTGAGCTGGCTGGCGCCGGTCAAGGTGCGACAGGTGCTGGTGGGCGGCAGCCGGCGCATGATCACCTGGGATGACCTGCAGCCCAGCGAGAAGCTCAAGGTCTACGACAAGGGCGTGAGCCTGGTCGATGACCCGCAGAAGATCCACGCCATGCGGGTGGGCTACCGCAGCGGCGACATGTGGGCACCCCACCTGCCGCTGACCGAGGCGCTGCGGGTCGAGGGCGAACACTTCGTGGACTGCATCGTCAGCCACAAGCAGCCGCTGACCGACGGTGCTTTCGGCCTGCGTGTGGTTGAACTCATCGAGGCTGCCAGCCGGTCCATGCGCCGCATGGGTGAAACGGTCTACCTCGAACCGCGACGTCTGGGGCAGGCAGCATGAACGGGCCGCAGCAAAGAGATGCAGGGGGCGGCGTCATCCCCTTCGTCGACCTGAAGGCGCAACACGGTCGCCTGGCGCACGAAATCGAGGCCGCAATGCGCGGCGTGCTGGCCAGCGCTCAGTTCACGCTTGGGCCGGAAGTGGAAGCCTTCGAACGCGAGTTCGCCGCCTGGTGCGGCGCGGCGCATGGGGTGGGGGTGAACACCGGCACCAGCGCCTTGCACCTGGCCTTGCTCGCAGCGGGAGTCGGGCCGGGCGATGAGGTCATCACCGTTCCATTCACCTTTGTGGCGACGGTGGCGGCGATCGACTACACCGGCGCGCGTCCGGTCTTTGTTGACATCGATCCGCGCAGCTATCTGATGGACGTGAGCCAGGTTGAGGCCGCGATCACGCCACGCACGCGGGCCATCGTGCCCGTGCACCTGTACGGCCAGATGGTTGACATGGAACCACTGCTGGCGATTGCTCGACGCCACAGCCTGATGGTGATCGAGGACGCCTGCCAGGCCCACGGTGCCAGTGACCGGGGCAAGCGGGCCGGTTGCCAGGGCCACATGGGCTGCTTCAGCTTCTACCCGGGCAAGAATCTGGGCGCCTGCGGCGAGGCCGGCATGGTCGTCACTACGGATGCAAGCCTCGCCAAACGTGTTGCCCTGCTGCGCGACTGGGGGGCGGAACGCAAGTACCACCATGTCGTGCGTGGCTTCAACATGCGCATGGAAGCCCTGCAAGGCGCCGTGCTGCGCGTCAAGCTGCGTCACCTGGATGCCTGGACCGAGGCCCGCCGCGCCCTGGCGGCACGCTACGACCTGGGCCTGGCCACAGCCGGCGAGACCCCGCCCTGGGTGCGCCCAGGGTCGCGGCCTGTGCACCACCTGTATGTCATCCGCAGCCCGGCGCGCCAGGCCTGGCAGGACGCGATGCTGGCTCAGGGCATCCACACCGGCATCCACTACCCCACGCCGGTGCATCTGCTGCCGGCCTACGCCAGCCTGGGAGGTCGGCCCGGCCAGTTTCCGCATGCCGAGCGGGCGGCAGACGAGGTGTTGTCGCTGCCCATGTACGCCGAACTGGGCCTGGCACAGTGTGACCGGGTGGTGCGTGCAGTGGCACAACTGGTCGGCAGATCCAGGCCATGGCAGGCCTTTGCCGATGCCGGCAGGCCTGCCGCGTCAACTTCCGCGACGCCTTCCGAGACGCTGGCAGCCTGACGCTGCAGCCCGATTCCATGCCTGATGATCGATCTTCCGCGCTGCAATGCGCTGGCGAGTTGCTGATCTTTCCCTGCAACGGCAATGGGGTCGAAGCACTGAGCTGCCTGGGCCGCGATTGGCGACTGCTGGCATTCGTTGACGATGACCCCGTCAAGTTGGCAGCCGGCGAAATCCACGGCCATGCCGTGTGCGACCGCCACACATTGCGCCGGCATCCATCTGCCCACGTGCTGGCCGTGCCGGGCAGTCCACGGACGTTTCGCCAGCGCCGTGTGCATATCGACGGTCTCGGTGTCGCGACCGATCGATATGCCACCGTCGTGCACCCCGGCGCCCATGTCTCGCCGCTCGCCCACCTGGGGCGCAATGTGCTCGTGATGGCTGGTGTGGTCATCACCGCCAACGCTGTGGTGGGCGACCATGTCTGCATCCTGCCCAATACCGTGGTGCACCACGATGTCGTCATCGGCGATTGGAGTCTGATCGGGTCCCAGGTCACCCTGGCCGGCGGCGTTCACGTCGGCGCCAACTGTTATGTGGGCAGCGGCAGCAGCGTGAAGAACGGTCTGCACATCGGCAATGGGACCCTTGTGGGCCTGGGCAGCGTGGTCATCCGTGACACGCTGTCGATGGACTGCGTTGCAGGCAGCCCAGCGCGCGCGTTGCGCTGATTCGCCTGTGGCCAGCCAAGGCACGTGTGGGCATGGCCGGGCCGGGCAGCGCACAGGCGAACCGGCTGCAACCGCAGGCGAAGGTCTCGCCCGATGTTGATCTTGGCGTTCGTGTTGTCGTATGACTTGCGACGGCCGACCGATACAGACCTGTGAGGACCACAACTCGTCGGCGGCCCATCTGTGCCGGGACTCTGCTCAAGTAAAACGTCTTCGATGGCTGGGTGGCGCCAGCAGCACCGGGTGCAGTTGATGCTGGAAGGCGGCCTTGGTAGTATTACCAGGTAGCGCTAACATAATGTGTTGTATGATGACCGATGACGACTGGCACTCAGTTGTCGTCCGTGTCGCAACCTTCACTTCAACGCCCAGTCCACCTCCATGTCCGCCACTTCCACCATGTCGCCCCAGGAACTCAAGTGCGTGTTGCAGGCCGGCCTGCTGTCCTTTCCGCTCACCGACTTCGATCGCGAACTACGTTTTGCACCCAAGCCCTACGCCGATCGTCTGGAGTGGCTGCTGCCCTACGGCGCGTCGGCGCTGTTTGCGGCCGGCGGCACGGGCGAGTTCTTCTCGCTGGAGCCGGGCGAATACAGCGAGGTGATCAAGGTCGCACTGGAAACCTGCCGCGGCCGCACCCCCATCATTGCCGGCGCCGGCGGCGGCACGACCCTGGCCATCCAGTACGCGCAGCAGGCCGAGCGCCTGGGCGCCCAGGGCATCCTGCTGCTGCCGCACTACCTCACCGAGGCCAGCCAGGACGGCCTGGTCGCCCATGTGCAGGCGGTGTGCCGCAGCGTCAAGTTCGGCGTCATCGTCTACAACCGCGGCGCCTGCCGGCTCACCCCGGCCAGCCTGCTGCGCCTGGCCGAGACCTGCCCCAACCTGATCGGCTTCAAGGACGGTGTGGGCGACATCGAGAAGTTCGTCGCCATCCGCCAGACCCTGGGCGATCGTTTCGCCTACCTGGGCGGCCTGCCCACCGCCGAGCTGTTTGCCGGCGCCTACAAGGCCATGGGCTGCCCGGTGTATTCGTCGGCGGTGTTCAACTTCATCCCGCGCACCGCGATGGAGTTCTACAACGCCCATGCCGCCGGTGACACCGCCACCTGCGACCAGTTGATCCGCGACTTCTTCCTGCCCTACATCGCGCTGCGCAACCAGGGCGAGGGGTATGCGGTGTCCATCGTCAAGGCCGGCGCCACCCTGGTTGGCCACGGCGCCGGGCCGGTGCGTCCGCCGCTGTCCGACCTCAAGCCGGCCGAGGTCGACCAGCTCGGCGCCCTGATCTCGCGCCTGTGCCCGCAGTGAGGTCGGGCGTTGCACCCGACGCCTGCCGCCAGACACCTGCCGCCTGACACCCGCCGCACCCGAGCCCACCGCTCCCGTCCCCATGCCCTTGCACAGGAGACCCCTGCCATGACCTCTACCCTCAAGACCCTGCTGGCCCGCGTGGCCACCGCCGCCGCGCTCGGCCTGGGCCTGGCCGGCGCCGCCCTGGCCGACACCTGGCCGAGCAAGCCGGTCACGTTGATCGTGCCCTTCCCGCCGGGCGGTTCGACCGACTCGATCGCCCGCGCCATCGGCCCGGCGCTGACAAAAACCTTCGGCCAGACCTTCATCATCGACAACAAGGCCGGCGCCACCGGCACCATCGGCGCGGCCGCGGTCAAGCGCGCGGCGCCGGACGGCTACACCTTCTTCGTCTCGTCGCTGGGGCCCTTCGTCATCGCGCCGCACCTCATCAAGGGTGTGCAGTACGACGCGCTGAAGGATTTCGACCTCATCACCGTGGCGGTGCAGGCGCCCAATGTGCTGGTGGTGCCGGCGTCCTCGCCGCACAAGACCCTGGCCGACGTCATCAAGCACCTCAAGGCCAACCCGGACAAGATGACCTTCGCCTCGTCGGGCAACGGGTCGAGCGACCACCTCACGGCCGAGCTGTTCTGGCTGGAAAGCGGCACCTCGGGCCTGCACATCCCGTACAAGGGCGGCGGCCCGGCCGTGTCCGACCTGCTGGGCGGACAGGTGGACGCCTCGTTCCAGAACGTCAACACCGTGTTCCAGCACATCAAGGCCGGCAAGCTGCGCCCGTTGGCCGTCACCGGCGCCAGGCGTTCGCCGGTGCTGCCCGAGGTGCCCACCATCGTCGAAGCGTCAGGCGTGAAGAATGTCGACGTCTACTCCTGGCAGGCGGTCGCTGCGCCCAGGGGGCTGCCGGCCGACATCAAGGCCAAGTTCCACGCCGCGGTGATCGCCGCGCTCAACGACCCGGTCATCAAGCAGCAGTTCGTCTCGGTGGGCCTGGAGATCGTGGGCAACACGCCCGAGCAGTTCGCCACCTTCCAGCAGGCCGAGTTCACGCGCTGGAAGCACCTGATCGAGACCCGCAAGATCACCGCGGATTGAACGTGGCCATGACCATCTCCTCCACCCCCGTCATCACCGCGTTGCGCGCCATCCCGGTCGCGGGGCGCGACAGCATGCTGCTCAACCTGAGCGGTGCCCATGGCCCGTACTTCACCCGCAACCTGCTCGTGCTGACCGACAGCGCCGGGCGCACCGGCGTGGGCGAGGTGCCGGGCGGCGAGAAGATCCGCCAGACCCTGGAGGACGCCGCGCCGCTCATCGTCGGCCAGCCGCTGGGTTCGCAGCAGCGCCTCATCCAGCAGGTGCAGCAGGCCTTTGCCGACCGCGACAGCGGCGGGCGCGGCCTGCAGACCTTCGACCTGCGCACCACCATCCACGCGGTCACCGCCATCGAGTCGGCCCTGCTGGACCTGCTCGGCCAGCACCTGGGCGTGCCGCTGGCGGCCCTGCTGGGCGAGGGCCAGCAGCGCAGCTCGGTCGAGATGCTGGGCTACCTGTTCTACGTCGGCGACCGCGGCAAGACCGATCTGCCCTACGCCAGCCCGGCCGACGAGGCGGCGCGTGATCCTCACTGCGACGACTGGTGCCGCCTGCGCCACGAGGCTGCCATGACGCCCGAGGCCATCGTGCGCCTGGCCGAGGCGGCGCGGGCGCGCTACGGCTTCAACGACTTCAAGTTGAAGGGCGGCGTGCTGGTAGGTGACGCCGAGGTGGACGCAGTGACCGCCATCCATGAGCGTTTTCCCGAGGCGCGTGTCACGCTCGACCCCAACGGCGGCTGGCTGCTCAAGGACGCCATCCGCCTGGGCCAGCGTATGCGCGGCGTGGTGGCCTATGCCGAAGACCCCTGCGGCGCCGAGGACGGCTTCAGTGGTCGCGAGGTGATGGCCGAGTTCCGCCGCGCCACCGGCCTGCCCACCGCCACCAACATGGTGGCGACCGACTGGCGCCAGCTCAGCCACGCGCTGTCGCTGCAGTCGGTCGACATCCCGCTCGCCGACCCCCATTTCTGGACCATGGCCGGCAGCGTGCGCGTGGCCCAGACCTGCCGCGACTGGGGCCTGACCTGGGGCTCTCATTCCAACAACCACTTCGACGTCTCGCTGGCCATGTTCACCCATGTCGGCGCGGCCGCGCCGGGCAAGGTGACCGCCATCGACACCCACTGGATCTGGCAGGACGGCCAGCGCCTGACGAAGGAGCCGCTGCAGATCGTCGGCGGCCATGTGCAGGTGCCGGCCAGGCCCGGCCTGGGGGTGGAGCTGGACATGGCCGAGGTCGAGAAGGCGCATCAGCTCTACAAGCAGCACGGTCTGGGCGCGCGCGACGACGCCATGGCCATGCAGTACCTCATCCCGGGCTGGAAGTTCGACCACAAGCGCCCGGCGCTGGTGCGCTGAGGACGTCGTTCCGTTCCTCAGCCACCGACCCTTCCCGGCCTCCCCGCTAGCATGAGCCGGCCGGCACGGTTCCGGCGCTCCAACCACGAAGCGAGACACAGCACCATGTTCAAGAACCTCATCGGCGGCGAGTGGGTCGACGGCCCGCGCACGTCGCGCAACATCAATCCCTCGGACACGCGTGACCTGGTGGGCGAATACGCCCAGGCCGACGCCGCGCAGGCGCGTGCCGCCGTGGCCGCAGCCCATGCGGCCTTTCCCGCCTGGAGCGTGTCGACGCCGCAGCAGCGCTTCGACATCCTGGACGCCGCGGGCAGCGAGATCCTGGCGCGGCGCGCCGAACTGGGCGACCTGCTGGCGCGCGAGGAGGGCAAGACCCTGCCCGAGGCCATCGGCGAGGTGGCCCGCGCCGGCAACATCTTCAAGTTCTTCGCCGGCGAGGCGCTGCGCCCGGGCGGCGAGGTGATGCCCTCCGTGCGCCCCGGCGTGGGTGTGGAGATCACGCGCGAGGCGCTGGGCGTCATCGGCCTGATCACGCCCTGGAACTTCCCCATCGCCATCCCGGCCTGGAAGATCGCGCCCGCCCTGGCGCACGGCAACTGCGTGGTGCTCAAGCCGGCCGACCTGGTGCCGGGCTCGGCCTGGGCGCTGGCCGACATCCTGCACCGCGCAGGTCTGCCCAAGGGCGTGTTCAACCTCATCATGGGCCGCGGCAGCGAGGTGGGCGCGGTGCTGCTGGAAGACGCTCGTGTGGCCGGCATCAGCTTCACCGGCAGTGTGGCCACCGGCCAGCGCGTGGCGGCGGCCTGCGTGGCGCGCATGGCCAAGGTGCAGCTGGAGATGGGTGGCAAGAACCCCTTCGTGGTGCTGGACGACGCCGACCTGGACGTGGCGGTCAACTGCGCCGTGCAGAGCGGCTACTTCTCGACCGGCCAGCGCTGCACCGCCTCGTCGCGCGTCATCGTCACCGAAGGCATCCACGACCGCTTCGTGGCCGCGGTGGCCGAGCGCATCAGCAAGCTCAAGGTGGACGACGCGCGGGCCAAGGGCACCGACATCGGCCCGGTGGTGGACGACCGCCAGCTCGCGCAGGACCTCGAATACATCGCCATCGGCCAGGGTGAAGGTGCGCGCCTGGCGGCGGGTGGTCAGCTCATCGAGCGCAGCAGCGCCGGTGCGCCGGGCTACTACCTCACGCCGGCGCTGTTCACCGAGACCACGCCCGGCATGCGCATCAACACCGAGGAGATCTTCGGCCCGGTGGTGAGCGTGATCCGCGCGAAGCACTACGACGAAGCTCTGCACCTGGCCAACGACACGCCCTTCGGCCTGGCCAGCGGCATCGCCACCACCTCGCTCAAGCACGCCACCCACTTCAGGCGCCACGCCCAGGCCGGCATGGTGATGGTCAACCTGCCCACCGCCGGCGTGGACTACCACGTGCCCTTTGGCGGGCGCAAGGGCTCTAGCTACGGCCCGCGCGAGCAGGGCCGCTACGCGGCGGAGTTCTACACCACGGTGAAGACGGCCTACACCCAGGCCTGAACGCGACAGGCTTGCGCCACAGTGGCGCAGGCCCGAGTCGTTCCCAGACTGGACCGGCGAGTCCCTACGCACCAGCAAACTGACTGTCGCGGCCGGTCCGCGTTCGTCCGAACAAGATGCGCGGCGCCTGTCGCCCCACGAGGAGACTTGACCATGAATTGCACCAAGAAGCTGCTGGGCGCCCTGGCGTTGTCGGTCAGCGCCCTGACCTTGCTGGCTCCTGCGTTGGCCCAGGCCCAGGTAGCTTGGCCGATCCGACCGGTCACGCTGGTGGTTCCGTTTCCGCCTGGTGGCGGCACCGACACCGGCGCTCGCCTGGTGGCCAGCAAGCTCGCGGCCCGCTGGGGCCAGCCGGTGGTGGTGGAGAACAAGGCCGGTGCCGCCGGCATGATAGGCAGCGAGGCGGTGGCGCGCAGCAAGCCCGACGGCTATACCTTGCTGATGGGCAACATCGGCACCCAGGCCATCAACCCCAGCCTGTACAAGACCATGAGCTACGACCCGGCGAGCGCCTTTGCGCCGGTCGCGCTGGTGGCCGAGCTGCCGCTGGCCATGATGGTCAATCCGTCTGTGGCGGCAAAAACGGCGCGTGACTTTGTCGCCCTGGCCAAGTCTCAACCGGGCAAGCTGAGTTACAGCAGTTCAGGCGCAGGCGGCGCGCCGCACCTGGCGGCCGAAATGTTCAAGGACGCCAGCGGCACCGAGATCCTGCATGTGCCGTACCGAGGCGGCGGTCCCGCTGTGTCGGATCTGATTGCCGGCCATGTGCAACTGTCCTTCATGACCGTGCTCGAAGCCAGCGGACATATCAAGGCGGGCAAGTTGCGCGCCCTGGCGGTCACCAGCGCTCAGCGCGTTTCGGCACTGCCCGACGTTCCCACCCTGGCCGAGTCTGCCGTGCCGGGCTTCAACTCGATTTCGTGGATCGGCGTGCTGGCTCCAGCGGGCACACCCCGTGAAGTGGTTGACAAGATCTCGGCCGACATCCGTGAGTTGCTCGCCACCGCCGAGGTGAAGGACAAGCTGGTGGAACTGGGCGCGATCCCGGCCGGCAGCACACCTGCAGCCTTCCAGACGCTGATCGAAGCTGACCGCAAACGATATGCGCAGATCATCCGCGACAAGAAGATCAGCTTGGAGTGAGTGAGCTTACGGTCGGCGCCGGCTCAGGTGAACACGGTCCAGCCGAGGCAGCGGCATGTTCGCAGGGTAGAGGCGGGCTGAGCGCTGCACGCTAGCGCCGCGACGCTGCGGTCCCGACAGCATCGGATCAGGACCCGGTGCTGGAGTCGGCGGTGAGCGGCCGGAACAGGCCGGCATCTGCCTGGCTTGACCCAGGGCGAGCTGAGCCGTCCCGCCACTCACGGATGTGCGAGAACACCACGTCGCAGCCGGTGCAGCGGTAGCGCCCGCTCGGCCCCATGGCGCCCTGCGCATTGCGCTCGATGACCGGCCGATAGCTGGTAGCGCCACAGTGGTGACAACGATGGGTGGGCGTGGGGTACGGCTTCATGGATCTGGCGATTTATACAGTATCTGCATGACTTCCAGCCACTGTGGTGCTCGATCGCACGCTCGGTCCAACCAAAAGTGCCGGATTCGACCACCATGCACCGTGTTGAGGGACGCCATTGCCAGAGCCAGGGCAGAGTTGTCGGCGGCGAGGCGTGCAGCAGGCTTCATGCCAGCCTTTTGCTTGTGATGGACCAGCAATATGCTCGTAGCTTGTTCAACAAGTTGCTTGATATGTCGACAAATCTTGAGTGATGTGTCTTGAATAAAGGCATTTCCGCCATGGACGACGCGGTTGGCAGTCGGGATTTTTCAGCCGGATGGGGGTCTCCCGGGCGGCAAGGCGTGGAGCGACGCGGATAATCGCGCGCCTTCACCCACTGATCCACTGACCTGTTCTGGCCAACACGGCGGCGACCCCGCCGGCCGACCTGCCGGCGTCGGGCGCTACCTTGCATGAAGTCCTTGTTCCAGCAACTCGGCCGCATCTGGCCGTATTTCAAGCCCCTGCGCATCGGGTTCTTCGTTGCGGCGTTCGGGATGGCGTTGGTGGCGGCGTCGGAACCGTTGGTGCCTTGGATGTTGCAACAGGTGCTGGACCTCGGTTTCAAGAAGGACAGCCTGCCACTGGGATGGGTGCCGGTCGCGCTGATCGGCGTGTTTGCCTTGCGCGGTGCCGCAACGTTTTGTGCCAACTACGCCCTGTCATGGACGGCGCTGCGCGGCACGGAAGCGTTGCGTGGCGACCTATTCCGTCGATTGCTGGACGCCCATCCGCGCCTGTTCATCGAGCGGCCGTCTAGCAGCCTGATCAACACCGTCGCCTTCGAGGTCCACGCGGGTGCCCAGCAACTGTCGATGTCCAGTCTCGACCTGGTGCGTGACGGCCTGACGCTGCTGGCCTTGATCGGCTACCTGTTGTGGCTGAACTGGCAACTCACCTTGTTCGTCACCGTGTTGCTGCCCACCGTGGCGCTGGTAATGCGCACCATGAGCCGGCGTCTGCATCGCCTGACGCTGGATAGCCAGGTCTCGATGGACCGTATGGGTTATGTGGTGGAGGAAAACGTGCTGGCCTGGCGAACCGTTCGCATGCACGGCGCGCAGGCCGGTCAGTCCGAGCGCTTTGATCGCGAAAGCCTGATGCTGCGTCGCCTGTCGCTCAAGTCGACCGCGGCAGGTTCGGTCATGACGCCGATTACCCAGGTTCTGTCGGCGACCGCCTTGTCCGCGGTGGTGGTGACCGCGCTTTGGCAAGCGCGCAATGGCGGCGGCAGCGTGGGCGGCTTCGTCGGATTCGTCACCGCCATGCTCATGCTGGTGGCGCCGATCAAGCGGCTGTCCGAGGTCGTCGTACCGATCACACGTGGCCTGGCTTCGTTGACGCGAGCCATTGACCTCATCCATGTCGCGCCGCGCGAGCAGGGCGGAGATTTCCGATGTGCACGTGCTCAGGGCCATATTCGCCTGCAGGATGTGTCAGTGCAGTACCGTGCAGAGGCGCCTGCCGCTCTGACCGACGTCAACCTGGACATTCCAGCCGGCCAAGTCGTCGCCTTGGTCGGGCCGTCAGGCGCTGGCAAGACGACGCTCATCAATCTATTGCCGCGTTTTGTCGACTTCAACGCCGGCAGTCTGATGGTCGACGGGCACGATGTGCGCAACTGGGACATGGCCAGCCTGCGCAGCCAGTTCGCATTGGTGAGCCAGGATGTCGTGCTGTTCAACGACAGCGTGGCCGCCAACGTCTCGCTTGGCGGTGAACTGGACGACGAACGTGTGCGCGCGGCCCTGCAGGCAGCCAACCTGCTTCAGGCTGTCGAGGCCATGCCCGATGGCATCCACAGTCAGATCGGCCATAACGGTCAGCAGCTTTCGGGTGGCCAGCGCCAGCGCCTGGCCATTGCCCGCGCCATTTACAAGAACGCGCCTATCCTCATCTTGGACGAAGCCACCTCGGCGCTCGACTCCGAGTCCGAACGTCTGGTACAGGAAGCGCTGGAGCAGTTGATGCACGGGCGCACCGCCATCGTCATCGCACACCGGCTCTCGACCGTCGAACGAGCCGACCATGTAGTCGTGGTGGACGGCGGTCGCATCGTCGAGCAGGGCAGTCACGCCGAGCTGCTGGCGCGCGGCGGCCTGTTCGCACGCCTGCACGCCTTGCAGTTCCAGACCTGACTGTCCCGCCCCAACTGCTCAACTGCTCGACCGTTCACGATTCGACACCTCCGTCCCGCACGACGCCACACGACAGACCGACATGAACCAGCACACGCCACCACCGCATGCCGCAACGGTTGCTAAACCGGTGGATGAACGCGCACCCGCCGCCATCAGCCGCTGGCCGGTGCCTGAGATTGCCAGCCTGCCGGAGGACCTGCGCGAGCGCATCCTGGCCGTGCAGGACAAGGCAGGCTTCGTGCCCAACGTGTTTCTGGCGCTGGCCCACCGCCCGGACGAGTGCCGCGCCTTCTTTGCGTACCACGACGCGCTCATGTTGCGCACGTCGGGCCTGAGCAAGGGCGAAAAGGAAATGATCGTGGTCGCCACCTCGGGTGCCAACCAGTGCCTGTACTGCGTGGTGGCGCATGGCGCCATCCTGCGCATCTACGAAAAAGCGCCGCTGCTGGCCGACCAGGTGGCAGTGAACCACAGGAAGGCCGACATCAGCGCGCGTCAGCATGCGATGCTGGACTTTGCGCTCAAGGTCTGCACCGACTCGCCGCGCATCGTCGAGGCCGACTTCGACGCTTTGCACGACCATGGCTTTTCCGATGAGGACATCTGGGACATCGGCGCCATCACCGCGTTTTTCGGATTGTCCAACCGCATGGCCAACCTGACCAGCATGCGACCCAACGACGAGTTCTTCATGATGGGGCGAGTCGCCAAGCGATGAGCCCGCACCCCTTGGCCAATGAACGCTATGAGCCGAACCCATTGACCGGCCGCGTGCGTTCCCGCAAGTGGTTGGTGTTGTCGCACGCCTTCAACATGGATGGCCGCGCTGCCAGCTTGACGGTGACGGACAAGCTGCCGTTCCTTGAAACCCTGGGCATCGAGCCAGTGATCATCAGTGGCGCGATGGGTCATGCGGATACGCGCTACGCACACTTTCGACGGCTGCCGTGGGGGCCGGCGGGCCTGCGGTTCGATCTGCGTCACGTGATCGCCGACCGGCTTGGGCGCGGGTTGGCGTATCGCTGGATGGTTGTCGCCTTGACCGTGCTGCTGGCGCCCTTGATCGCACTGGAGCGCCTTCTCCTGGGCCTGCGGCATCAGTGGTCATGGGCCCTGCCAGCCTGGTGGAAAGCGCGGCGGTTGCTCGCGCAGGGCGACATCGAACTGGTCTACTCCAGCGGCGGCGCCTATTCCGCCCACTTGGCCGGGCTGTGGCTCAAGCGCTCGACCGGTTGCCGCTGGATCGCGGAGATCCACGATCCGATTGTCATTCCTGGTGCTTTGCCGCGCACGCGCGATGCGCGCTTCCAGGCTTGGCTGGAAGGTGCCATCTGCCGTGAAGCCGATCTGGTGTGGTGGTTCACCGATGGCGCTTTGGAAGCGGCTCGGCAGAGGCATCCGACCTTGGGGGAGCGCGGCATCATGGTCCTGCCTGGCGCCAATCCGCCAGTGCGGCGTGTCGACCATGTGCCCAACGCGAAATGCACCTTTGGCCATTTCGGCTCCCTGTCCGCCACCCGCAGTCTGGCGCCGGCATTGCGAGGCTTGGCCGAGCTACTTCAGCAGCGCCCACAGATCGGCGCCTCGCTGGTGGTGGAGATTTATGGCGGAGGACTGGACCCCGAGGCTGCCGCCTTGGTGGAGCCGCTGGGCCTTGGAGCAGTCGTCAAGGTGGTCGGGCGGCTGGAACATGATGCCCAGACCGGCCTATCCGGACGGGAGCGGGTGATGGTCAGGATGCAGCAGATGGATTGGCTCCTCATGATGCATGGCGTCGTGCCTGAATGTGCCGAGTACATCCCGTCCAAGCTCTACGACTATTTCTGGGCGCGTCGGCCGGTGCTGGGTTTCACCTGGCGCAACCCGCAACTCGACGCCTTGATCACGGAGCATGGTGGCCGCGCCATTTCGACCGATGACGCCGCTGCCGTGCTCAAGGCCCTGGAAGCTGCCTATGACGATTGGGCGGCCGGTCGGATGCCCGTCGCCGACGCGCCGCCGCTCTCGGTGCAAGGTGCAGTGTCACGAATTGTTCAGGCCGCCTCGTTGTCGCCCGGCGATGCTCTGACGTCAGGGGTTGGACAATGAGCCATCCAGTCAGCGCGAATAATCTGCGTGCCGAGATGCAGACAAGCACTGAAGAGTGCCTGATGAGCATTGTCGTGTTGTCGTGGCAGAAGTTCGATCGCACCACCGGACCTTGCCTGGCCTCTTTGATGCAGCAGGGCCTGGCGCTTGATTCGGAGCTTATCGTGGTGGACAACGGGTCGACCGACGGGGCGGCGCAAGCCTGCGAACGTGCAGTAGATGAGCTGAAACAAGACCAGAGACATGCCGGTGCAGCCATCGAGTGGCTGCCGCTCGCCGCCAATCTGGGCTTTGGTGGCGGCATGAATGCGGGTGTGGCGCGGTCATCCGGCCGCTGGCTGGTGCTGGTCAACAGCGATACCGTATGGCCCGCCAACGCCCTGGCTCGGCTGCGTGAAATTCTGATCAAGGTGCAGCACAGCCATCCGACGCTGGCCATGCTCGGACCGGTGACCAATGCAGCCGGCAACGGGCAGGCCCTGCACCTGCCGGGCGCCACTCACGCCGAGTGCCTGCGGGTGGGCGAGCAAGCCATGGCGTCAGGGCTGAACATGCTTCTGAGCCCGACATATCGCACCGACTTCTTTGTTGCGATCATTCGTCGCGACGCCTGGATGGCACTTCAGGGGCTGGATCCCGTTTTTGGCCGGGGCTACTACGAGGATTTCGACTTCAGCCTGCGACTTCGGGCAGCCGGCTTCGAACAGTGCATCGCTGAAGATCTTTTCGTTGCACATGTCGGCAGTGCCAGCTTCGGCAGCAAGAGTGCCGAGCAGGAGGCCTTGATCCGACGCAATCGCGGCATCTTCAAGGCACGACACCCCCATGCGCTCCTGCAGCATCAACGCTTGGGCAATGCGCAGGCGTTGGGCCAGTTGCTGGACCACGCCGAGCGCGTCGGTTGGACTGATGCCCTGAAGGCTCGTGCGGCGTGGCGCGCGGCGATGTTGCGCGACGGATTGCCGCGCAGCCCGTTCAAGCGCCTGTGGTGGCAGCTGACCCAGCGCGACCTGTGGCGGCGTCTGACGCGGCACGGCATCGAACCGGCTTATCCCGACAGGACCTGAATGGGCAGCTCGATGCCCGCAGGCCAACGTGCCGGCTCAGCCCCGCTTTTGCGCTGCAACGCGTCGGTACATCGCTTCGTAGGCCGCCGCCGCAACTTCCCAGTCATATCGTTGAGCGAATTGGCGTGCGGCGGCGCTCAGCCGTTGTCGCTCTGCTGCGTCAGCGGCAAGTCGAACGATTTGCTCGCCCAGTTCTGTCACCGCTGACGGATGGCTGAGCAGGCAGGCTGCACCGCTTCCCGCCAGATCGGCGGCTATGCCGCACCAGGGCGCGGGGCTCACGATCACTGGCAGTCCGTGACTCATGGCTTCGGAGACCACCATGCCGAACGTGTCTTCGAATGCAGGGTGGACAAGCATGTCGGCCGCCTGATACCAATGCTGCGGATTGGTGACCTTGCCGACGAACGTCATCGGCGTTTGCACGTTCAATTTGCGCGCCAGGGCGGCCGACCGTGTGCTGTCGCGGTCGCTGCCGACTACCACGAGCCTCAGGACGGGTAGTCTCGTCTCGATACTTGGCAAGGCGGCCAGCAGGGTATCCAGGCCCTTCTTTCGGTGGTCGTTGGAAACATGCAGGAGCACGAACTCATGGGCCTGCAAGCCCAATTCCTGCCGCAAGGCCAACCGATCCTGCGCCGAGCACGCGACCGCTGCGGGCAAACCCGGCGGAACGATCGGCAGATCCTCGGCAGGCCATTGCACGTAATTGCTGGCAACGTCGTCGGCGAGCGTGCTGGAAACCACCACAACCTGCCTGCCTGCGCCACGTGAAAACCGGGCGCGCTCCAGGAAATAATAGGTCAGGAGGCGCGGACTGACGATCAGCTTCAACCATGCGACCATCGCCGCACCCGTCGTGCGCCTGCCCAGCACATTGCCTCGAAAGGTGCGCACATGCACGGTATGGACATCGCCCGTCCAGGTGTTTTCATGCGAATGAATGGCATCAAATCCCTGTCGCGTCAGCCACCCGCAGATCAATGCATAGGCCAATTGATTCAGCCAGCGTGGGCGTGCCAACAGGGTGGGAATACGGTGAAGGGTCAACCCGTCTGGCTCAGGCGACCCCGTCGACTGCGAAAAGACGTGGATGTCGTGCCGGTCTTTCAATGCAGTGGCAACCGCCACGGAATATCGCTCGGCACCGCCCGCGGCTGCGTCAAAATGACGCGACAGGATTGCGATACGTAGGCGCGTGGGCGTATTCATCCGCGCTTGTCCTCGTACGTCGTCAGCAACTTGGCGAGGAAGTAGCCGGTATGCGTGGACTGAGCAATCAACACCCGACGAATTTCGAGGGGATCGTCGCCGGCGTGGTACCGGCCGCGCTGCGTAGTGGTTGCCGTCTGATAACCCGCTTGCCTGACCAGCGCCACGTCTCGCGCCGTGTAGCGGCCATAGGGATAACAGAAGTGGTCGACAGGTTGACCGAAGCGCTCCTCCAGATCATCTCGGCAGCCAAATATCTCCTCCCTTGCAGTGCTGTCGTCCAAAGTGTTCAGATCACGGTGATGTTGTGAGTGAGCACCAATATGCATGCCGGCGGAAAGCCAAGTACGCAATTCATTGTCTGACATCAGCGTCTTGGTCGGAACTCCGTTGACGTGGTCCCACTCGTTGGTCTGCCCGATCGCGCGACTGATGACGTAGCAAGTCGCTGAAAATCCATGTCGCATCAACGCGGGCAAAGCGTGCACGACATTGTTCTGGTAGCCGTCATCCAGAGTGATGCCGACCACCTTGCCCTGCCGTTCACCTCTCAGAAAGGGCAGCAGTTCCGCCATCGACAAGCCTCGATAGCCCAGTCGCGCTAGAAGCGACATCTGCCAGGCGAAACTACGCGGCGCCACCACCAATCCACGCAGAGGTGTTCCGCTGGGTGGCGGAACATCGATCTGGTGGTACATCAACACGGGAATGGGCTGAGGGTGAACAGGCATCTGTACATGACGGTGGGTGCCAGCCAGTTTAGCCGCGTGCTGGATGGTGAAGGTGGCTGCGCGCGCGGCCTGCCTGTGCTGCTGACGATGTGCGCAACGCATGTCGTGGCGAGCATGACGGGGCGGTGCAGCCGATGGCGCTACCATACCCGGCAATCCTCCATGCCAACCATGATTCCTGACACCCACCTCGACATCGGTTGTGGAACGCGACCGAGAAATCCCTATCAGCGCGCCAAGCTGTACGGCCTCGATATACGGCAACTGCCGTCGACGCCGACCTGCGAGTTTCGATCCGCCAATCTGGTGCTGGAGCCAATCCCGTTTTCAGACGGCACCTTGGGTTCCGTATCAGCCTTTGATTTCATCGAACACGTCCCGCGTGTTCTGCCAGTTCGCGACGGGCAAGGAACCCGGTTTCCGTTTGTGGAATTGATGAATGAAATATGGCGAGTTCTGGCTGTAGGTGGCCGCTTTTATGCGTTGACGCCAGCGTTCCCTTCCGCCGCGGCATTTCATGATCCGACGCATGTCAATCTTATTGGTGAAGAAACCCATGAGTATTTCAGCGAACCACGCATGGAAGGGAGAATGTACGGATTTTCCGGTCGATTCCGGGCCATTCGGGCTGAATGGGTGATATTTGATCACGCAGTCGACGCCTTGCACGAGATGACACCTACGCAGCGCTTCAGGCGCTGGCGATGGCGTCGGGCCGGACGTCTGTCACATTTTCTCTGGGAGCTCGAGAAGCTTCCTCGTGACACATCCGTCAGTCCATGAATGATTTTGCCATCGTCTGCAAGACGTATCGAGCTGACGTGCGCCGCTTCGCGCGTCTGTGTTCAAGCCTGGAGCGAAACAATCCTGTTCAATTCCCACTTGTTGCCATCGTTCCCGAATCCGATATGCCGATCTTCGAGCCATTGGTGCGGAATCATCGATTTCAGCTGATCACCGACGAGTCGGTTGTCGCTGCACATCCGCGCGCAGTCAGGGAGCACTTGCTTGAGAGATATCGACGAACTGCGGGTTACCTGAGTCAGCAGGTGGTGAAATCCGAAGTCTGGCGCGTATTGGGTTGCAGGAACTACCTGTGTGTGGATGCTGATACGTATTTCATCCGGCCGCTTCAGTCTTCCGACTTCATGTCGGCCAAGGGCGATCTATATTCGGTGATTGGGCAAGACAAGGATACCTTTGCGCTGGCATACGCGCAACTCCACGGTGAATTCTGGGAACAATTCGCAAGAGATGGTGCTGCCGTCAGGGAGTTGTTTGAGCGGGACGGCCCGCTTTATTCATTCGGGCCCTTGCCCGTGCTGTGGTCGGCGGAGGTCTGGCGCCGCCTTGACGAGGAGTGGTTGCAAGTTCGCGGCTGGACGCTGTGGGATGCTATCGACAAGCATCCGCATGAAGCGCATTGGTATGGCGAGTTCCTGCTGCACAGTCGTGCTATTCCGTTAGTGCCGATTGGTCCCCTTGCCCGCTGTTATCACCATCAATGGATGCAGAAGTGTTGGCGCAACCTAGGTGAGTCGGATGAGTCTCTCGCGTCGGTCTATATCGCGGTGGTTTCGCAGTCGAA
Source organism: Pseudomonadota bacterium (assembly GCA_041169165.1). Lineage (GTDB taxonomy): Bacteria > Pseudomonadota > Gammaproteobacteria > Burkholderiales > Burkholderiaceae_C > Sphaerotilus. The sequence goes on along the minus strand of JBEEJN010000022.1, from coordinate 33,331 downwards.
CTGGGATGAAGAATTGGACGTTCAACCGCGCCGCTCGGTGTTGTCGCGGTGGGCACGTCGGATCAAGGGCATGTGGCGCAACAACTGAATCGGCCCGGGTCGGCCCGACAGTCCATCACGGGGCGCAGCGGTGCGTTGACGACTGCCTGTTGCTCTCGCCGCGGCGCTGTCGGCGATGTACGCCTCGAAGGTGCAGTTTTGCCGGACGCGCGAGCGCTGCCTGCCCATCTGTACCTGATCGCCTCACCGAGGAGGGATGTCCATGGCATTCAACGCTGACGCCGCCGCTCCCGCTTTTGTGCATCACTTGTCTGACGTTCATGTCGACGCCCGCGTGGGTGCACAGACGCGAATCTGGCAATTTTCCGTCGTGATGGCAGGTGCATGCATCGGCGAGCGCTGCAACATCTCCTCCCATGTGCTCGTGGAAACCGGGGCACTGATCGGTCATCGCGTCACTGTGAAATCAGGCGTGCAGGTGTGGCGCGGCGTGACACTCGAGGACGACGTCTTTGTGGGTCCAAACGCGACGTTTTGCAACGACATGCACCCACGCAGCGGCAATCCTGGCTTTACGTTGCTGGCGACGACGGTGGAGCGGGGCGCGTCGATCGGTGCGGCGGCAGTGATCCTGCCAGGAGTGCGCGTCGGAGCCGGCGCTGTCGTTGGCGCCGGTGCGGTGGTGACACACGATGTGCCACCTGGCGTCACGGTGGTCGGCAACCCGGCCCGAGAGTTGGCGGTCAGGCCGCCCGAAGGTACGCCTTGAGCTTCGCCTGGAGCGCACCCGATAGCCCTACTTGGGTATCGCGATCGATGACCTGCACGCAGGGTCTACGGGTAGCTCTGTATCAAATTGGCTGATTGGACCGTTGTGTAGCGCACCAGGTCGAGGCGGTGGTCCTGGGTTGTTGGGTGTAGCGAGGAAGGCGAGCCGTGAACAGTGCCGACGTTGGCGAATACTCAGCAAGCGAGCCGGCTTGGCTCGACCAGACTTTCGATCGTCCTGAACTGGCGCTGCTGGCGGCGGACGAAGGTGTGTGGGACTGGGACCTTCGCGCCGGTACGGCGTATCTGTCCGATCGGTATTACGCCATCAGTGGCTTTCAGCGCGGCGAAGTGGAGCCCACACTCGAGTTCTTGCAACGGCTGGTGCATCCCGAGGACTGGTCGGCTGCCTGGCGCGCCATTTCCGATCACCTGGAAGGCCGCACGTCCATCTGCGAGACCGAGTACCGCTTGGTGCGCAAGGACGGCCGCGTGCTCTGGATAGCCGGCAAGGGCCGGGTGGTGGAGCGCGATGCGGCAGGCGCTCCCGTGCGCATGATCGGCGTCATCGCCGACATCACGTCGCGCAAGGAAGTCGACGAGGAACGCGCCCTGCACGATGCTTTCATGGGCAGCCTGATCGAAGGCTTTCTCGTCGTCGACTCGATGGGCATCATCCGTTACACCAACGCCCGGATGGAGCAGATGTTCGGCTACGCCAAGGGTGAAATGCTGGGCATGCCGGTGGAACAGCTCAACGCTGGCGATGACGATGAAGCCCATCGCGTCTTTCAGGACATCATGCAGACCTTGATGAATAACCGCGTCTGGCAAGGCGAGGTCAGAAACCGCTGCAAGGATGGCCGGCTGCTGTGGACCGAGGCGCGCATCGCCGCGCTCACGCACCCGCGCTTCGGCAACGTGTGGGCGACGGTGCAATGGGACATCACGGAACAACGGCGCCAGGTTGACGACATGGTCGAGGCGATCGCCGAGGCGGTCATCATGGTGGCGGCAGACGGCGTCATGACGCGGATCAACGGCCGAGTGACGGAGATGTTCGGCTACCGGCGCGAAGAATTGATCGGCCAGCCGCTGGAGTTGTTGCTGCCGTCGCGCCTGCTGCCCCTGCACAGCCACATGCGCTGGGAATTCGCGCATGAGACACGCACGCGCATGATGGGCGAGAACCGTGAGCTGTTCGGTCTGCGCAAGGACGGCAGCGAGTTTCCGGTCGAGGTGGGGCTGGGGCCGATGCAGGTCGGCGCGCGTCGCTATTCGGTGGTCAGCGTGGCCGACATCAGCGTGTTGCGCCAGTCGGAACGGCAGGTCAAGCAACTCTCGACGGAACTGTCGCGCCAGCTCGCCGAGCGCACCGAAGAGCTGCGGATCAGCGAACACAATTTCGCCGAACTCGTGCAGCATCTGAAGGACGTGTTCTTTCTGGCGTCGCCCGATTTTCGGCGGATCTTCTACATCAGCCCGACCGTCGAGGAGGTGTTCGGCGTCTGCCGCGACGAGCTGATGCGCGACGTCCAGGTCTGGACGGACCGCATCCATGTCGACGATCGCGCCGCGGTGCAATCGCATCTGGCCCGTGCCGCAGCCGGCGACCCGACGGCGCTGGACATGCCTGACTACCGCATCGTTGTGCCCGACAGTTCGATGCGCTGGGTCAGGACGCGCAGTTATGTCGTGCGCACTGCCGCCGGCGACGTGCACCGCGTCGCCGGCATCCTGCAGGACATCACGCCGCAAAAGCTCGCCGAGGAACGCTTGCGTGCGGCCGAGGAACTGCATGCCAGCGCCGAGCGCAAGAAGGTCGAGGACGAACGGCGACGCTTGAGCCTGGAGCTGCACGACGAGGTGGTGCAGATGCTGGCCGCGCTCAACATGAGCCTTGAACTGATCAGGCGCCGCAACCGCAGTGCAAACGTCGAACCGCCCCTGCACAACGCGGTGGCGATCACGGCCGAGGTGGTGGCCAGCGTCAGGCGCATCGTGCATCAGTTGCGCCCGCCTCAGCTGGACGACCTGGGACTGGTGGCTGCCGTGCGCGACCACCTGCACCTGGTGCAGCGCTCAGGTGAGGTCGAGGTCGTCCTGCACGAGGACGTCGGGCCGCGGCGACTGCCGCCCGGGGTCGAGATGGCGGGCTTCCGGCTCGTGCAGGAGTCTGTCAGCAACTGCCTGCGACATGCCGGCGCCACGCGCATCGAGGTCATGCTCGCGATGGACGGCGCTCAACTGACGGTGCAGGTGTTGGATGACGGGCAGGGTTTCGATGCCACCGATGACGGGCTAAACCGCTTGGCGCCGACGCATCTGGGCCTGCGCGGCATGCAGGAAAGGGCGCAGGATCTGGGCGGAACATTCCGCATCCGGTCCAGCGCCGGCTGCGGTTGCCGCGTCTGGGCGAGTTTTCCAATCGGCGCGGGGGATCCGGTTCAAGGGGGGGCATCACCATGAACGTGCGCATCATGATTGCCGACGACCACAAGCTGGTGCGCGCCGGGTTGTCGATGCTGATCGAGGAGGTGCCGGGCTATGAGGTTGTCGCCTTGGCGGGTGACGGCGTGGAAGCACTGGAGATGGCCCGGTCCGTCCAGCCCGACCTGCTGCTGATGGACATCCAGATGCCGCGCATGTCCGGCCTGGAATGCCTGGCGCGGCTGCGCGTCGAACTGCCAGCCATCCGGGTGCTGATCCTGTCCATGCACGCCACTGCCGAACATGTGCGGCGTGCGATGGAGTTGGGTGCGCTGGGGTATCTGTTGAAGGACTCGACCCCCACCGAACTGGAGTTGGCCTTCAAGACGGTGATGCTCGACAACATCTGGCTGTCGGCGATGATTTCCTCGCATGTGCTAGGTGTGCGTGCCGGCGCCGACGTCACCCCCCAGGGCGGCGGACCCTTGACGCCGCGACAGCTCGACGTGCTCAAGCGGTTGGCCCAGGGCTCGGCGGTGAAGTCCATCGCGCACGACCTCGGCCTGAGCGTCAAGACCGTCGACACCTACCGTGCACAGATCCTGGAGCGCCTGGGGCTGCGCGACCTGCCCGCCCTGGTGCGGTACGCGGTGCGCACCGGTCTGGTCGAGCCGTGAGCGCATCGCGCCTCGGGGTTTTCGAAGCGCGACCTGCCAACTCCCTGATGGCGCAGATTGCTGCGCGCGCCTAGGCTCGGATCGGCACGCAGGCAGGCCGTCCACCCCATGCGGCGGTGCCGGGACGCGCAGGAACCATCAATGGACAAGCAGCAGGCAGTAGGAGGAGCCGTGGTCGGCGCGGCGGCGGTCCGTACGGATGGCATGGCTCAGGAGCCGCCCGGCGTGTTGCGCCGACCGCAGGCACCGCTGCAGCTGGCGGTGGCCTTGCTGCTGTTCGGGCTCATGCTGTCGCTGCTGACGGTGCGCCAACTGCGGCGCGATCAGCTGGCACAGCGTGAGCAAAGGTTTTCTGCCCTCACGCAGCGTATCGCCGGCCAGATCGTCGAACGGGTGCGGCTGTACGAGTACGGACTGCGCGGCACGCGCGGGGTGATGGCTGCGACCGGGCCCGACCAGGTCAGCCGCGCTCGTTTCGCGGCCTACAGCCGATCGCGCGACCTGGGGCGGGAATTTCCAGGCGCGCGCGGCATCGGGGTCATCGGCCGCGTCGCGATGGCCGACCAGCTCGACTTCGTGCAAGCCATGCGGTCGGAGGGCCGCACGGATTTCCAGATCCGCCAGCTGGCCGCCCATCAGGGTGACCGGCTGGTGGTCCGGTACGTCGAGCCCGAGGCTGACAACCGGTCGGCGCTGGGGCTGGACATCGCCTCGGAAGGTCATCGGCGCGACGCGGCCTATGCCGCCATGCGCAGCGGCGAGCCCATGCTGACTCGTCCGGTGACGCTGGTGCAGTCCATGGGGCGCACGGGGCGCGGGCTGCTGTTCCTTCTCGCAGCCTATCGTGCCGAGCTGCCGCAGGACAGCGCCGAACAACGTGAGCGCGCCAGCTGGGGCCTGGCCTACATGCCCTTGCTGATCGACGACGTGCTGAGCGGCTTCGACCTCGCGTCAGGCGAGCTGGCCTTCAAGCTCGACGACACCAGCGCCGGACACGAGCCCGCCGGGCTCTATGCCTCGGCGGGCTGGGATCCGGCCCTGGCCGACGGGCCGAGCCGGCGCCTCACGCTGTCACTCTACGGCCGCGAATGGACCTTGGATACCCGCGCACTGCCCGGGTTCGTCGCCGACGCTGGCCAGATCGACCCATGGGTGGTCGGCATCGGCGGCCTGGCCTTGACCGTTCTGCTGGCCGGCCTGACGTTTTTCGCCATGCACAACCGGCGCCGGCGTTGGCAGTTGCGGCTGGAGCAGGCGCATCTGGCGGCCATCGTGCAAAGCTCGAACGACGCCATTGTCGGCAAGGCATTGGACGGCACCGTTCGCAACTGGAACCGGGCGGCCGAGCGCATCTTCGGCCACAGCGTCGAACAAGCCCTCGGGCGCCGCGTCGCCGAACTCATCGTGCCGCCCGAGTTGCAGGCCGAAGAGGACGAGATCCTCGAGCGCATCCGCCGCGGCGAAGCGATCACGCCGTTCGAGACGGTGCGCGTGTGCCGCGACGGCCGGCGTATCGACGTATCGGTCACCGTGTCGCCGGTGCTCGATCCGGCTGGGCGGGTGGTTGGCGCCGCCACCACGGTGCATGACATCACGCAGCGGCGGCACAGCGAACTGCTGTTTCATCTCGCCGTCGAGTCGTCGCCGACGGCCATGCTGATGGTGGACGACACGCAGCGCCTCACGCTGGTGAACCGCCAGGCCGAAGTGCTGCTGGGTTACGCGCGCGACGAACTGCTGGGCATGGCGCTGGACCGGCTCGTTCCCGATCGCCTGCGGACCGATCTTGCCCGCCAGGTCGGCACTTCGATGGCCCAGTCGAGCACCGTGCCGATGGCGCCTGCGCGCGACCTCTCGTGCCTGCGCAAGGACGGCAGCGAAGTTGCGGTGGAGTTCGCGTTGGCTGTGCTCGACGCGCCGCAGGGTCGCCAGGTGCTGGCCAGCATCGTCGACATCGGTGAGCGGCTGCGCACCCAGGCGGTCATCGAGACCGCACTGAAGGAAAAGACGCTGTTGCTCAACGAGATCCATCACCGGGTGAAGAACAACCTGCAGATTGTTGCCAGCTTTCTGAGCCTGCAGTCCAACCAGGTTGGCGACCCGCGTTTTGCTTCGCTGATCGCTGAAAGCGAAGGGCGCGTGCGCGCCATGTCGCTGATGCATCAGGTGCTGTACGAGGGACGCGACTTTGCCGGTGTTGCGCTGGATGTCTACCTGCAGCGCCTGGGCGGCTTGCTGGGCCAGATCTACGGCGCTGCCAGCCGTCAGATCGTCGTCGACATCCAGGCCGCCCGGATGTCGCTTGACCTGACCCGCGCAATTCCTTTGGGCCTCATCGTCAACGAACTGCTGTGCAATGCCTTCAAGCATGCGTTCAAGCGCAGGGCGTCGGGCATTGTCGCGGTCGAACTGTCGCCGCGTCCCGGGGGGCAGGCCTGCCTGACCGTGCGCGACAACGGTTGCGGTGTGCCCGACGACGTGCTGGGCAACCAGGCGGTGACGCTGGGCACCCAGATCGTGCGCTTGCTGGCCGAACAGATCGGCGCCACCTTGACGGTGTCGAACCGCGACGGCGCCTGCTTCGAACTGGTCTTCACACCGTTGACGTCGGGCGCGCTGCACGGCGTCGACATGTCCCATTGATCTGCTGCCGGGAGAGTGCCGATGCGTACCGCCAAAGTGTTGATCGTCGAGGATGAACGCATCATCGCGCTGGACCTTGCGCGACGACTGGCCACCCTGGGTTATCTGGTGGTCGGCTCGGCCGCCAGCGGTGAGGCGGCGATGGAGATCGTGCAGCGGCACGATCCGGACATCGTGCTCATGGATGTGCACCTGGAGGGCGAGCAGGATGGCACCGAAGTCGCCAAGCTCATCCAGCAGCGGCATGCCACGCCGGTCATCTTCCTCACCGCCTACGCGGAGAACGACACCCTGGCGCGAGCCCTGGGCAGTCTGCCGTTTGCCTACCTGATCAAACCGGTCAACACCCAGGACCTGCACGCTGCCATGCAGACCGCGCTGGCACGCCGTGAATCGGAGACCGCGCTGCACCGCAGCGAGCAGCGGCTCAAGCTGGCGCTGGACGCTGCCGGCATGGGGGTGTGGGAATGGCATCCGGCCAGTGGGCAGTTCAGTACCGGCGGGCTGTTCGGCGACATCCTGGGCCCGGCGCCAGACGCGATGAACGAGGGCCTGCAGCGATTTCTTGAGCGCATCCATGTCGACGAACAGGCGCGCGCGCGCGCGGTGATGGAGCGTGCGTTGGCCGATGTCGGCACGGTCAGTGAATCCTTCCGCTACGCGTCGACGGCGGGTCGCAGCGGCTGGCTCGAGATCCACGCCAGGGTGCACGACGATCCGACGGGGCCGAGGCTCGTCGGGGTGATCAAGGACGTGACCCAGCGCCGCGTCATGGAAGAGGCCATGCGCACCTCGGCCGCCGTGTTCGAAACCGTGTCCGAAGGCCTGTTCACGCTCGATGCACAGGGCCGCTTCACCAGCGCCAACCCGGCCTTCGTTCGTCTGACCGGTTACACGCTGGACGAAATCCTGGGCCGCGACCCGGACGACTTCCTGCACGCCCGACGGCACAGCGACCAGTTCGATCGGCGCCTGGTCGCCCGCCAGGCCGGCCACTGGCAAGGCGAGGCCTGGTGCCGCGAAAAGGGTGGCGAGTTCCGCTCGGTCTGGGAAAGCATCCGCGTGGTGCGCGATCCCGAGGGCGGGGTCGACCACTATGTGGCGTCGATCGCCGACATCACGCCGCTGCGCCGGGCGGAAGAAAAGATCAACCACCTGGCCTATCACGACCCGCTCACCGGCCTGCCCAACCGCATGCTTTTCCTGGACCGGCTGGACCGCACCATGGAAAGCGCTGCGCGCAACGCCAGCCACTGCGCGGTGCTGTTCATCGATCTGGACGGCTTCAAGTCGATCAACGATACGCTGGGGCATGCCATCGGCGACTCGATGCTGCAGACCGTGGCCGGGCGGCTGCAAAGCACGCTGCGCAGCACCGACACCGTGGCGCGCATGGGTGGCGACGAGTTCGTCGTCATCCTTACCGACCTCAACCACGGCGAAAGTGCACCACGCATCGCCGACAAGTTGCTCGCCGCGCTGTCCACGCCCATGGACCTGGGTGGCGAGCGGGTGGCCATCACAGGCAGCATCGGCATTGCGGTCTATCCCGGCGACGGCGCCGATCGTGAGGCACTGATGCGGGCCGCCGACACCGCGATGTACAGCGCCAAGGCCCATGGCAAGAACCAGGCCTGTGCCTATGCGCCTGAGCTCACGGCACAGGCCGCAGAACGCATGCAACTGGAGCAAGGGCTGCGCCACGCGCTGGAACGCGGCGACTTCATGCTGCACTACCAGCCGCAGTTCAGCTTGCCCGAGCGTGCGCTGATCGGTGTGGAGGCGCTGCTGCGCTGGCGCCATCCCCGGCGGGGAATGATCTCGCCGGCGGTTTTCATCCCCATCGCCGAGGAGTGCGGTCTCATCGGTGCCATCGGCGCCTGGGTGCTGCGTGCCGCCTGCGTACAGGTCGGGGCGTGGATTCTTGGCAGCGGCGTACCACTGCGGCTGTCGGTCAATGTCTCGGCACGCCAGATGCGCAACGGCGAGATCCTGGCGGTGTTGCGCGACACGCTCAGCGAAACCCATTTCCCGCCCTCGTGTCTGGAAGTCGAGATCACCGAAAGCACGCTGCAAAGCATCGAGGACAGTCGGGTCCTGCTCAGGCAGATCCGCGATCTGGGCATACAGATCGCCATCGATGACTTCGGCACCGGCTATTCGTCGTTGTCAGTGCTCAAGCACCTGCCGCTGGACAGCCTGAAGGTCGACCAGTCATTCGTGCGCGGACTGCCGCATGACCGCCACGATGTCGGCATCGTCGAAGCGATCCTTACCGTCACCCACACCCTGGGGCTGAAATCGATCGCGGAAGGCGTCGAGACCGAGGAACAACTCAACTACCTGCTGGCCCGGGGCTGCGGCGAGGTGCAGGGTTATCTGACCGGCCGTCCCGTGCCCTGGCAGGACCTGGTGCCGCAGCTTGGCGCCGCGCGACCCGACGCGGCCGAAACCGTGGTCGCTTGAATCAGCGCCGGCGGCGGTGCCGACCAGGGCAGGGCGAACCGATCGGCGTTCAGCAGTCCATGCCCTGTTGCGTGCGGGCATGGTGGTCATGCCAGACCACCGCCATGTCGGCCTGCCGGTAGTCGGCGAAGCAGGGCGTGCCCAAGGTGTAGTGCAGCAGCTTGGCGTCAGGGTTGTCGGGGTATTCGGTGGTGAGCCAGTTCCATTCGCGCGGCAGGGCGCCGATGTCGGCGTCGTTCAGCCAGCTGAAACGGTGCAGGTAGGCGCCGGTCTGGCCCATCAGAAAGTCCGGCGTGAGCAGCCGGTGCTTGGTGTGGCCGCAGTTCCACAGCACCACGCTCGACCAGTTCTTGCGTGGGTAGTTCTGGTTGCGGTTGCCCAGGTACTTCAGGTCTGCCTTGGTGCGGTAGTCGTGCTGCACCACCTGCACCGCCTTGCTCGGGTCGCGCAGGGCCCACAACTCGTTGATGTCTGCTCGGCAGACCATGTCGCCGTCGGCGAACAGGGCCCAGCCCTCGAAGCCGCACAGAAACGGCGTGAGGAAACGCGAGTAGATGAAGCTGTTGCTGCCGTCGGCGTGGGTTTCGCGATAACCGCGCAAGGCGCCCAGCACCAGAGGCGTGAAGCTGACAACGTCGCTGGCCTTTTCCAGCACGCTCTGGCAGAAGGTGTGGTAGGCCACGGCCTCACGCTGGTCGAAGCCGACGAAGATTCTGATCATGGTCACACACGCTCGGGCTGATGGCAGCGCCACGGCAAGCGGGCGCCGGCAGCCACTCTAACAGTGCGCTCCCGGGAACCGGCACTGCGCGAGAAGCCGCCGCTAACGCGGTCTGACCTGGATCAGCGGCCGGTTTTCAGCAACGCAGTCAGAACGCGCAGTCAGGCAGGGCAACCAGACAGGGCAGTCAGGCAGCACTGCGGTGGCTGGGCGTGGCACGGGCGCGCCGGGCGATGTCGGCCAGTGTGCGACTGGCCTGGGTCTCCGTGCTGATAGACAGGTCGAGCGCCGCACGCATCAGGCCGGCCTGCGCGTAGTGCAGGTTTTCGTAGACCTCGGCGGCACCCGGGTAGCGATCCAGCACGGCGCCGAGCGCAACCTGCGGCAAGTCGTCGGCCAGCAGGGCTCGGCTCAGGCGCTCCACAACCGTCCGGTACTGGGCGGCGTCAGGGGCGCTTGGCGCGTGTTCGATGCGCTCGAGCAGCTGAGCCAGCGCCAAGACGGCCTGCAGACCGGCGCGGGCGGATGCCGGCAAGGCGAGGGGAGTGGACGCAGTGGCGGGCAGCGCAGACATGACGGAGGTTCCTGTGTGGCGGTGGTGTGACTGACACCCGAGAACTGCGGCCTGTTGAGCGGATTTCAAGCGCGCGTCCTTCCCGCACCACATCAATGCGCCTGCCGGCAATGTGGCGCTCGGACATGGGCCTGGACGGCATTCGCGGCCGCCCTGGCCCGGCCCGGGCACGCCCGGCCCCTACACTGACCGCTTCAGGCCCCATTCACCATTCCTACATCGCGCTTCGGACGGCGGACACATGTTCAACTGGCTCTTCAACTACAGGAAAAAGAAGCTCGGCAGCGGCGAGGGTCAGCCTGCCCGAGGCGGCGACGCGCCACGCCCGGCAGCGTCGCGTGCCGCTGCCACCGCGGCCACGCCAGTGGTTGCGGCCCGGCCCACCGCACCTGCAGCGCCGGCTGTCGACTGGTCGGCGCGCCTGGCCGCTGCCCAGGGTGACGACGCCGCCTTGCTCGCCCTGGCACAAGCCACGACTGTGCTGGACGTCAAGATCGCCGCCGTGCAGGGCCTGGTCGGCGAAGCAGCGCTGCGCCAGGCCGAACGCGAACTGCGCAACCGCGACCGCAAGGCGCACAAGTTGGCCAAGCAGCGTCTTGAGGCCGTGGTGGCGGAGCGCGAAGCGCGCAGCGCCGCCGATGCCTTGCTGCTGCGAGCGGCCGACATGCTCGCGGTCGATCTGGTGGCGCTGAACCAGGTGACCGCGCTCGACCGTGCCTGGCAGGCCCTGCCGGCCGCTCGCTTGACGGCGGATCAATCGACTCGTTACGCGCACCTGCGCGGCGAGCTCGACCAGCACATCCGCACCCGCAGCGATGCCCTACAGCGCGCGCAGCGCTGGCTGGACGAGGTGCGCGAGCCGCTGCAGGCCTGGCCGCAGACCGCCGACGCCATCGCGCGCCTCGGTCGCGCCGACGAACTGCAGGCGGTGCTGCACGGCTTGGCGCAACTGGCTGACAGCCGTCCGGCGGACGCCATGACCGAAGCACACGCCATCAGCCTGGCGCAGGCCCAGTCCCAGGGCGCCGAGCTCGTGCCGCATCTGGCCTGGTTCGAGGCTGCGTCGGCACTGCCGGCCGGCCAGCATCCTGAGGTGTCGTGGAGCACGCTGGCGCTGCCGTCCGACGTTAGCCTGGCCCGCACGCTGGCGCAACGGCACCAGCGCTGGCTGGCAGGGCAGCAGCCGGCGCCGATGCAGACTGCGGCCGGCGCGCCGGCCGACGCTGCTGTGGCTGCGCCGGCGCGCGCACCGCGCCCGCCGCGGCCGGCACCTGCGGCCGCCTTGAGCGCGGAACAACTGCAACAGGCCGATGAACTGCTGCGCCATTCCCAGGCTGCGCTCGACGAGGGCCATGTGAACGAGTTGCAGCAGCGGCTGACGGCGCTGGACGGCGTGCTCGGTGCTGCCGGGCCGGGAGGGCTGAAGCCAGCGCAACGCAGCCAGTTGCAGACGCTGCGCGGCGAGGTGGCACGCCTGAAGGGCTGGCAGCAATGGGGGGGTGGCCGGGCGCGAGACGAGCTGGTCGAGGAAGCTGAGGCACTGGCCCGGCAGGTTCAACCGGCCCGGCCTGGGTCGACAGCTGAGCCGGGCACTGTCGATTCGTTAGGCGAGACAGGCGATGCAGCCGCCACGCCTGACGCCGCCGGCACGCCGGGCCCGGCTCAAGGACAGGCCCAGGTCGATCCCGGACCGGACGCAAGACCCCACCTGGTCAAGTTCGACGTGAAGGCGCTGCGCGAATCCATTCACGGCCTGCGGATGCGCTGGAAGGAGCTGGACAAGCTCGGCGCGCCGGGCGGGCAGGGACTGTGGCAACGTTTCGACGCCGCGTTGCAACAGGCGTCAGAACCAGTGGCAGCGCATCACGCCGCATTGGCTGCCAGCCGGCACGCCAATCTGGCGTCGCGGATCGCATTGCTCGACGCGTTGGACGGGTTGGCAGTGCCCGATCCTGCGGCCAGCAGCGTCGAGCAACGCGCAGCGTTTGACTGGAAGGCGCTGGTCCACGAGCTGGGCAACTTCCAGACCGCCTGGCGCAAGTTGGGGCCGGTCGAACACACCGTGCCGGTCGACGCCCGTGTGGCGCTGCAGCAGCGCCACCGTGCGGCGCTGGATCGGGTCGAGCAGCCGCTGGCGCAGGCGCGCAAGGCGGCTCAACTGCAGCGCGAGCAGCTGATCACGCAGGCCGAGGTGATCCGGCCCGCTGCCGCCGGTGGGGCCGGCGGACCGCCGCGGGCGATGGCCGAATCGGCTCGCCTGGTGCGTGCCCTGCAGGCCGACTGGCAGGAACAGGCACGACGCCTGCCCTTGCCCCGAGTGCTCGAGACTGAACTGTGGACGCGCTTCAAGGCGGCGACCGACGCCGTGTTCGCGCAACGCGATGCGGCGTTTGCCGCCCGCGACGCCGAACAGGCGGCCAATCTCGACGCCTGCGAGGCGCTGCTGCGACGCCTGACCGAGCTGGGCGCCGACACGCCGCGTGCCGAGGTCGAACGCACGCTGGCCGAGGTGGACCGCGCCTGGCGCGACAGCGGCGAGTTGCCGCGTGGCGCACTGGACAGGGTCGAGCGCCGCTACCGTGCTGCCCGTGCCGCGGCGGTCGACCTGCTCGACGCCGCCGAACGCCGGCGCTGGCTGGCGGTGTGTGATCTGCTGGTCGCGCGGCTGAGCCTGTGCGACGAGCGCGAAGCGGGGCCGGGAGCGTCGGCGAGTGCGCCCGTCGCAGGACTCGCCGAGTACGAGCCCGCCGTGGGCGATGCATCTGCGGGCGGTGCATATGCGGGCGATGCATCGGCTGGCGATGAATCTGCGGGCGTGACCGGCGCGCTCGCGTCTGCAGGCGTGCCGCCCACACTCGAGCAACGCTGGTTGGCGCTCGGCCGTCTGCCCGCTCATTGGGATGCCGCTTTCGCCACGCGTTGGGAGTCCGCACAGAGGGGTGGAAGTGGCGCCCTGGCGGCTGCGGCGGTGGACGATCTGCTGCTGCAACTCGAAGCGGCGCTCGACCTGCCGGCCAGCGGTCAGCGCGCCGCCGAGCGCCGAGCGCTCAAGCTGCGTGAGCTGAAGGACACCATGGAAGGCCGTCGGGCCAGCCCGGGCGCCGGTTCGTCGCCAGGGGCTGCTGCCTTGCTCACCCTGCTCGGCCAGGCCGACCTGGGCACCGAACAGCGCGACCGCCTGCACGCCGTGCTGGCCGCGCTGCGCCATGCCTCACCGGGCGCACTGGGTTTGCCGCGTCTGCCAGGCTGAGAGGCTTGTGGTCGGCGGTGGCGGTGGCGGTGGCGGTGGCGGTGGCGGTGGCGGTGGCGGTGGCGGTGGCGGTGGCGGTGGCGGTGAACCCTGGCCGTCCGCTGGGCGTCGCCTTGGCTGTCGACGACCTTGCCGGCAGCCTGGCGCGGCAGGCAGCTGATCGAGGCGCGGGCGGATTCAAGCCCATTTCGGCCGTCCTGAACTCAGTGTTTTGCATCTCCGGGCGCAGTTGTTGCGCCTGTTGCGCGCTGTGGCGCGCCGACATGCGCCAGAGTCGTGACAGCTACGCATGGTCTGGCGCATGATGGGTGCTGCTTTGCAACATGGTGGCGTCGGTGAGTGACCCGACCCCCGGAACCTCGCATGACTGCCGATCCTCGTCACCCACCGTCCGTCGCACGATTTGCCGGCTTGTCCGGCCACGCCGGCCACAGGAGCGACTTCTTCGCCTGGCTGGCGCCCGACCACCCCTTCCAGCACAGCCTGCGTCCGCTGGGCGAAGCCATAGCGCAGGACAGTGCAGCGCAGGCGCTGTTGCACGCGGGTCGACGATCGGACACGTTGCTGCAGATCCATGTCGAATTGCAGGCCGGGCGTTTACCCAACGGCCTGTGGATGCCAGCGTATTGCAGCTGGTCGGCGCAGTTGCAGGACCCTAGCGCCCGCCTGGGCCTGCGCACCCGTACCTTGAGCTGGCACGGCACCGGCGCCGAACGGACGCCGCAATGGCACGAACTGCCGCAGGACCCGCGCTTGAGCCAGGCGCAGACCTGGTTTGACCGCCACGCCACGCTGGGCCGCACCCGGGTGCTGAGGTATGTGCCGCAGCGTCGCATCACCTTCGCCTGGCAGGACGAACAGGGTCAGGCACTGATCGGTCGCTTCATGCGCCGCTCGCGGCACGGCGCGGTGCAGCGCCTGCTGGCGCGTATCTCGACGCTGGTCGAGCTGGGCCGTCCGGGATTCGCCGTTGCCCAACCCGGCCCGGTCGAGCCGGATGCCGGCCTGTACTTCCAGACCCAGCTGAACGGCATCGATCTGGCGAGCTGGCTGGCGCCGTCCACCAGCGCGCGCGGGCCGGCACTGGCACGTGAGCTGGCGCAATGTCGCGGCGCCATGGCTCATGTCGGGCGACTGCACGCGCGGCTGCATGCCTTGCCGGTCAACCTGCCGCAACTGCCGGTGGCGACTGATCTGGCCGAGCGCCTGGCTGCCGCGCGCGCCCATCTGGCCTTCATCGGTGTGATGCAGCCCGGCTACAGCCAGACCCTGGGCAGCATCGACGCGCGCCTGCAGCGTCTGCCGGCCTGGCACGACAGCCAGGCCCGCCTGTGCCACGGCGACCTGATGTGCTCGCAGTTCCTGGTCGACGGTCTGGGGCCGCTCAACCTGCAGGATGCGGTGAGCGGCCCGGGCGCCTTGAGCCGAGCCATTCCGACCGATCCGGACTGCTGGTCGGTGACCGATTTCGACCATTGCCACCTAGGCGATCCCTGCCGTGACCTGGCCCTGCTGCTGGCGTCGCTGGCGCACGACCTGCCGGGCCTCGCCGAACTGGACCGCAGCCAGCCTGAACGGGTCGATCGCTGGCTGGCCGAGGTCTGTCCGGCCTATCTGCAGGCCTATGTCGCCGAAACCGGTGCCGCGCTGGCACAGGACCGCCTGATCTGGCACAGCCTGTGCGCCGAGCTGCACTTCCTGGCGCTCATGCTGCGCCGCGATACCTTTCATCCAGCGGCCTTCGAGCGCCGCTTGCGCCACGCCCAGGCGCTGTGCAGCGCGCGCAGCTGGGTCTGACGACGTATCGCCTGGCCGCTGCCAATCGGCGCTGCCTGGCGGTCAGGTCACAACATCGACTGCGTCGCGGAGTGGTCGGCTCGGTAAGTCCGCGCCATCGTCGGGCTGGCGCATAAGAGGCCGCGTCAAGCTGCAGTTCGCCTGCGTGGACATCGAGTACCGCCAGCTGACCGGCAGCCTGCACAGCCTCGTTGTCGAGGGCCTCGAACCCACGCCCCGGATTCCAGGGCTAGGGACAGCACTGACCGGGAAACTCCGGATGACGCTGTGTGTGACCGATGTTGGAATGCCCGCCATTGGAAACGATTCCAGTGCTCGCGAAATCAGCGTCTGTGGGGCGCTGAACATCCGCCTGACGCTCGGGAATCGGGTCCTCCACCTCATCAGGTCGTCGATGCAACAGTGTGCCCTGCCTATAGCCAGTCACGTGCTCAGTGAGTACCTGCCCGGACAGTGCATGCCAAGCCGACCTTGCCATACAGCCTCACGGCCGGCGTCCGGCCGCGGGGTTGTCCGTTCAGCCTCGGCGAACTGCCGGTGCTGATCACAACAACCTGCCCCAGGCAGGCGCCCAGGGGCTCGCGCCCATCCGTGAACACAGGAGACATCCCCATGCATGCACCCATTCCCCGCCTTCTGGCCGCCCTCATCGCCGGCCTGGGCCTGGTCGGCGCCGCACACGCGCAAAAGGCTGAAGTGATCCACTGGTGGACTTCGGGCGGTGAAGCCGCTGCGATCAAGGAATTCGCCACCATGTACAACAAGATGGGCGGTTCCTGGCAGGACAACCCGATCGCCGGCGGCGGCGGTGACGCGGCCCGCACCGTCATCATCCAGCGCATGCAGGGTGGCGATCCGCCGACGGCTGCCCAGTTCAACTACTCCAATCAGTACCGCGAAGCCATTTCGGCTGGCCTGCTGAACAACCTCGACGACCTGGCCAAGAAGGAAAACTGGGACGCCAACCTGCCGGATTCGATCAAGACCTCGATCAAGGTCGATGGCCACTACTACGCCGTGCCGGTGAACCTGCACATGCCGCACTGGATCTGGTCGAACAAGGCCGTGCTGGCCAAGGCCGGCGTGACCAAGGAGCCGCAGAACCTGGCTGAAGCCATGGCCGCCATGGAAGCCGTCAAGACCAAGGTGCCGGGCGTGACGCCGCTGGCGCTGGGTGGTCAGGGCTGGCAGCTGCGCATCACCTTCCTGGACGTCCTGCTGGCCAACGGTGGCAAGGACCTGTGGGTCAAGGTGTTGAAGGACAAGGACGTCTCCAGCCCCGCCTTCCGCAAGACCCTGGAGGACTTCCGCAAGCTCAAGGGCTACACCGACGCCGGCCATCCGGGTCGCGACTGGAACCTGGCGACCGGCATGGTCATCGACGGCAAGGCTGCCTTCCAGATGATGGGCGACTGGGCCAAGGGTGAATTCGTCAACGCCGGCAAGGTGCATGGCAAGGACTTTGGTTGCACCCTGGCCGGCGGTCCGACCAGCCCCTATGTGATCGGCGGCGACGTGTTCGTGTTCCCCAAGAACAAGGACGCCGGTGCTGCGCCTGCCCAGCAAAAGCTGGCGGCGATGATGTATTCGAAGGAAGGCCAGGTTGCCTTCAACAACAAGAAGGGTTCGATCCCGATCCGCACCGACGTCGACCTGACCAAGGTGGACGGTTGCGCCTCGATCGGCGTGAAGGCGCTCAAGGAGCGTCGCCTGGTCGAGAGCGAGAACCAGTTCCTGTCGCCGGACGGCGTGGGCGCCTTCGAAGACGCGATCAGCAAGTTCTGGAACTCTGACCAGTCCGTCGACGACGCCCTCAAGGCCATGGCCGTCGCCGTGAAGCGCTGATCGGCGCCCCGCCCGGAGCGAGTCGAGGCCCGCGCCTCGACGCCGCCTCCGGGCGTTCATTCTTTTCCGTTTTCTTGCAGTCCCGCGAGGTGCTTACAGGCACCGCGCTGGTGGACTGTTGTCGCTGGAGAACGTAGCCATGGCGGCTTCGAAACGACCCCGACGCCTGCACATCGCGGTGCACGTCGCCCTGCTGCCGATGGCGGTCACGGCCCTGCTGGCCTATGTCGGCTCGGTGCTGTGGAGCCTGCGCATCTCCTTCACCTCGTCCAAGATGTTCACGTCGTCGGACTGGGTCGGGCTGATGCAGTATGCGCGGCTGTGGGAGACCGAACGCTGGGTCGTTGCGGTCAAGAACATGGGCGTGCTCGGTCTGGTCTACATCGGCGCGGTCATTGTGCTGGGCACGCTGATGGCGATCTTCATCGACCAGCAGGTCAAGGGCGAGAGCTGGTTTCGCACCATCTTCCTCTACCCCTACGCGATGAGCTTTGTCGTCACCGGCCTGATCTGGCAGTGGCTGTTCAACCCCACGATGGGTCTGCAGAACACCGTTGTGCAATGGGGTTTTGCCAACTTCCGCTTTGACTGGACCGTGCGGCCCGAGACGGCGATCTACGCCATCGGATTGGCGATGGTCTGGCAGGGCAGCGGTACCACCATGGCCATCATCCTGGCGGCGCTGCGCGGCGTTGACGAGGAGCAGTGGAAGGCGGCCCGCCTGGACGGCGTGTCCAAGCCGCGCTATTACCTGAGCGTGGTGCTGCCGCAGCTCGGTCCGGCCTATGCCACCGCGCTGGTGTTGCTGGCTGTGGCCTTGGTGCGCACCTATGAAATCGTGCTGGTGATGACCAGCGGCGGCCCGGGCGATTCGAGCGAGGTGCCGGCCAAATTCATCATCGACCACCTGTTCCAGCGCAACAACATCGGCCTGGCTTCGGCGGCCTCGGTGGTGTTGCTCATGACCGTGTTCTGCGTGTTGGCCCCGCTGCTGTACTGGCGCTCGCGGGTGGTCGCCCGGCAGGCAGCCGGTCATTGAGCGAGGAGGACCTCCCCCATGTCATTGATCCCTCAGACCCTGGCCGCGGCAACGCCTGTGGCCTCCGTGCGCCCGCGCAAGCCGCTGTTCACCCCCGGCCGCATCGGCGTCTATGCCTTCCTGATCAGCGTCTCGGCGTTTTTCCTGTTGCCGCTGTACGTGATGATCATCACGTCGCTGAAGACGCCCACCGAGGTGCGCCAGGCGACGATGTTCGCCTGGCCGGCCATCGCTCAGTTCGGCAACTGGTCCGAAGCCTGGGCCACCGCCTGCATCTCGATCGCCTGCGAGGGCATCCAGAAGGGTTTCTGGAACTCGGTGCGCATCGTCGTGCCCGCCACCCTCATTTCGGTGCTGCTGGGTGCGCTGAACGGCTACGCGCTCAGCTTCTGGCGCAACAAATGGGGCGACATCCTGTTCGGGATCATCCTGCTGGGGGCCTTCGTGCCCTTCCAGATCATGATCTTCCCGATGGTGACCTGGTTCAAGGTCGCCGGCTTCTACAACACCTACTGGGCCATCGTGATCACGCACTGCGTGTTCGGCATGCCGCTGCTGACCATCCTGTTCCGTAACTACTACGTCGCGGTGCCGCAGGAGCTGTTCAAGGCCGCACGCATCGACGGCGGTGGTTTCTGGCGCATATTCATCCAGCTCATGCTGCCCATGGCCACGCCGATGTTGATCGTGGCCACCATCCTGCAGGTCACCGGCATCTGGAACGACTTCATGTTCGGCTTGATCTTCGCGGGCAAGGACAATTATCCGATGACGGTGCAGCTCAACAACCTGGTCAACACCACGCTGGGCGAGCGCCGGTACCACATCGACATGGCCGCCACCATCCTGACCTCGCTGGTGCCGCTGGCGGTGTACTTCTTCTCCGGTCGCTGGTTCGTGCGCGGCATCGCGGCCGGCGCGGTGAAGGGTTGAACGCGGCGACCAGCCGCCGGGCTAGCGCCTGACACCAGCCCGACAGGCAAGGCCTGACAGGCGACACCCGGCGGCCCGTGCGGGCGTCGGGTACCTCATAGACGACAACAGACAGCAGAGCATCCATGGCCAACGTCCTCATCCAGAACCTCGACATCGTCCTGGGCGGCGTCACCATCCTCAAGAGCATGAACCTGGAGGTCGCACACGGCGAGTTCCTGGTGCTGCTCGGCCCCTCGGGTTGCGGCAAGTCCACCCTGCTGCACACCATTGCGGGCTTCAACGAGGTGGCCGATGGCAGCATCAGCATCGGCAACCGCGACGTCACCTGGGCCGACCCCAAGGACCGCGAGATCGGCATGGTGTTCCAGAGCTACGCGCTCTATCCGACCATGAACGTCGAGAAGAACATGTCCTTCGGTCCGCGGGTGGCGGGCGTGCCCAAGGCCGAGATCGACAAACGTGTGGCCAAGGCGGCCGACATGCTGCACCTCAAGGAACTGCTGCACCGCCGCCCCGCCCAGCTGTCGGGCGGCCAGCGCCAGCGCGTGGCCATCGGCCGCGCGGTGGTGCGCGACGCCAAGGTCTACCTGTTCGACGAGCCGCTGTCCAATCTGGACGCCAAGCTGCGCGCCGAACTGCGCCGCGAGCTCAAGCAGCTGCACCTGCAGCTTGGCGCCACCATGATCTACGTCACCCACGACCAGGTCGAAGCCATGACGCTGGCCGACCGCATCGCGGTGATGAAGACCGGCGTGATCCAGCAGATCGGCACGCCGGACGAGATCTATGCACGTCCGGTCAACCTCTTCGTCGCCGGCTTCCTGGGCTCGCCGACCATGAACACCCTGCGTGGCCAGCTGGTCGACCAGGCTGGCACGCCCAGCTTCGTCAGCCCGGTGCTGACCACCAGCGTGGCCGCCTACCCCTTCGCGCAGGCCGGCAGCGTGAGCGCCACGCCGCGCGACGCCGTGCTGGGCGTGCGCCCCGAACAGGTCCGCCTGAGCACCCAGGTCGGCCCGCAGACACCGCATAGCGGTCGACTCACCCTGCTCGAACCGCTGGGCGCGAGCAAGATCGTCTGGCTCGACGTGGGCGGCACCACCGTTGCGGCAGTGGCGGACGACCAGTGGCATGCCGAACTGGGCAGCCAGGTTGCCTTCGGCTTTGACCTGGGGCGTGCCTCGATATTCGACGGCCAGTCCGAACAAAGGCTCTGACCAGCGGCGCTGCGCGTCAGTGCCGGCCTGCGTTGTTGAGTTGCGGCGCCTGGCCTGGTGGCTGAGGCCCGCCAAGGTCGAGCGCTGCCTTTTACCCTGACCCGAACGCATCACGCCTCAGGGGCGTGGCCACCATGACACCAGCAACTCGCCCGCGTCTGGACCTTGCGCTGCACGAAGGCTGGCAGTTCCGCGCCGCCGACCCCTTGTTGGGCGATGCAGCGCAGTTCGACAGCGACACCGGCTGGCGCGCGGCCAGCGTGCCGGGTTCGGTTCACGGTGATTTGCTGCGTCTAGGCCTGATTCCTGACCCTCACCTCGACCGCAACGAAGCCGAGGTGCAGTGGGTGGGCGAAACCGACTGGTGTTACCGGCTCGCTTTCGAGGTCGACGAGACCCGGCTGCGCGAACACTGCACCCTGTGCCTGGAGGGGCTGGATACCTACGCCAGCGTCTGGCTAGACGGCGAACGGCTGGCGCTCAGCGACAACATGTTCGTGCCGCTGCGACTTGAGCTGGGCGCACGCCTTGCGCCGGGTCGCCATGTGCTGGGCCTGCGGTTTGACAGCGCCCTGCGGCGCGGACGTGCCGTCGAGGCCCACCACGGCGGTCCGCGACCCTTGTGGAATGGCGACAGCAGCCGCCTGCATGTGCGCAAGGCGCCCTACCACTACGGCTGGGACTGGGGCCCGACCTTGCTGACCTGCGGGCCCTGGCGGCCGGTTCGCCTGGACCTGGCCGACCTGCGCATCGCCGATCTGGCCAGCCCGGTCACGCTGGCCGACGACCTGTCACACGCACGCATTGATCTGGAGCTGACGCTCGAAGGCCGGGCCGATCTGCTGGCCTCGGTGCGGGTCGAACACCTGTTGCTCGACCCGCAGGGCCAGGTGGTGGCAAGCAGCGGCGACACGCCGCGTGGCCTGCAGCACCGCTGCAGCCTGGCCGTGCCTGCGCCCCAGCTCTGGTGGCCGGCAGGGCAGGGCGCCCAGCCGCTCTACACCCTGCACACCCGGCTGGTAGGCGGCAGCGAGGACGCGCCGGAGCTGATCGACCAGCACAAGCGCCGCCTCGGCCTGCGCCGGCTGCGCCTGGTGCAGGCGCCGGTGGCGGGGGAAGCTGGATCGAGCTTCATGTTCGAGGTCAACGGGCGCGAGATCTTCTGCGGTGGCGCCAACTGGATACCTGACGACAACCTGCTCGAACGGGTCACACCGGAGCGTTACCACGAGCGGGTGCGGCAGGCGGTTGACGCCCATCTGGTGATGTTGCGGGTCTGGGGCGGCGGCATCTACGAAGACGACGCCTTCTACGACGCCTGCGACGAGCTCGGCGTGCTGGTCTGGCAGGACTTCCTGTTTGCCTGCGGCCTGTATCCAGCCTACCCGGCGCTGCTGGCCAGCGTCGAGGCCGAGGCGCGCAGCGCCATCGGCCGGCTGCGCCACCGCGCCAGCCTGGCGCTCTGGTGCGGCAACAACGAGGACTACACCCTGGCCGAGGAGGTCGGCGCGCTGGGCGCCACGGCCACCGGCGCCGATCCGGTGCGCTTCGACGCCCGCGTCATCTACGAGCAGTTGCTGCCAAGCCTTTGTCTTGAACTCGACCCCGGCCGGCCTTATTGGCCCGGCAGCCCCTGGACGCCGGCCGCACCCGGCAACGGTCAGCCGCGCAACAGCCAGGACCGCAGCGCCGGTGATCGCCATTCCTGGGAGGTCTGGCACAAGCTCATGCTGCCCTACCAGCGCTACGGCGAGCTCAGCGCGCGCTTCGTGAGCGAGTTCGGCCTGCAGTCGCATCCCTCGCGCGCCTTGCTGGCGGCGTCGATCTCGGCCGAGGAACGTTTCCCTGGCAGCAGTACCCTGGCCTGGCACAACAAGGCCTCGTCGCCGGTCGGTGCCGACGGCCATCGCCGCCTGGCGGTCTACCTGGCCGACAACCTGCGCCTGGCCCGCGGCACGCTGGATGACGAGGTCTACGCCACCCAGTTCGTCCAGGCCGAGGCCATGCGCCACGCCTTTGAAGTGTTCCGCCGCGGCTGGCAGCAGCCCGGTGCGCGCGCCTGCGGCGGTGCGCTGGTCTGGCAGCTCAACGACTGCTGGCCAGTGACCAGCTGGGCCATCATCGACAGCAGCGCCCGGCTCAAGCCGGCCTGGTACGCCATCCGCCGCGCACTGGCGCCACTGGCCTGTGTCGTGCGGCGCGATGGCCAGGCCGGCACGGCCTCGGCCTGGCTGGTCGACAGCCGCCCCGAAGGCGCCGAACGCCTGCTGCAGGCGCAATGGCGGCTGCTCACCCTGGACGGCGAACTGGTGGATGTGCAGGACAGCCAGGTGGTCGCGCTCGGCAATGGCGTCACGCCGCTCGCCGTGCCGCCCGCCTGGTGTCGGCGCGATCGACCCGGCCAACCGCTGCTGGCCAGCCTGACCCTGCAAAGCGCGCCGGATGGCGCTGAACTGGCCTCGGCCAGCGCCTGGCCCGAACCCTTGCGCAGCTACCGGCTGGCCGATCCACAGATCGAGCTGACGGTCGAACCCGGGGCCGAGCCGGGCAGCGCCACGCTGGTGCTGCAATCCCGTCGTCCCGCCAAGGGCGTCTGGATCGACGCCCCCCAGGCCCGCCTGGACGACAACCTGCTCGATCTGTGGCCCGGCCGACCCCGTCGTGTGTTGGCGCGCGGCGCGCTCGATGACCTGATCGTGCAGTGCGTGAACCTGCTGCAGGACCCGGCCGCGCAGGTCATGCCGACACCGACGCAGCCGCCGGCGGGGCCGCCGTCATGAGCACCATCAAGGACGTCGCCCGCCTTGCCGGTGTGGGCGTGGCCACCGCCTCGCGTGCCTTGTCGGGCAAGGGCTCGGTGTCGGGCGCTGCGCTGGCGCGAGTCCAGGCCGCGGCCCACGATCTCGACTACCGTCCGTCGAGCATCGCGCGCGCCCTCACACTCCAGCAGTCCGGCGCCGTGGGGGTGTACGTGCCCATGCTCGACGGCTATTTCTATTCGGGCATCGTATCGACCATCGACCGCGTGCTGCGCGGCGCCGGCCGGCACATGGTGGCGGCCAATGGCTGCGGCGGCGGCTCGGCCCGCCAGCAGGCGCTGGATGGCATCGAGTTCCTCCTGGGTTGTGACTGCGACGCCCTGCTGGTGGCCTGCAACAGCGTCACCGACAAGGATCTGGTCGACCTGCTCAAGCGTTCGCCGCGCACCGCCGTCATCAACCGCCATGTGCCCGGTGCGGACGAGAGTTGCTTCAGCGTCGACCACCGCAGCAGCGGTCGGCTGGTGGCGCAGGCCCTGCTCGCACGCGGCCACCGCACCATCGCCACCATCCGTGGGCCGCGGGATGCGCCCGACAACCATGCGCGCATGAAAGGTTTCACCGAGGAGCTGGCCCGCAACGGCGTGGTGGTGCGGCCGGTGCACAGCCAGGACGCCGGCTTCGACCAGATCAGCGGCGACGCCGCGATGCGTCGCCTGCTCATGAACCGCAGCGCCGGTGCCGAACCCTTCACGGCGGTGTTTGCCGCCAACGATTTGATGGCCATGGCGGCGGTGAGTCGCATCGTGCAGTCCGGCCTGGCGGTGCCGGACGACATCTCGGTCATCGGTTACGACGACGCTGATTTCGCCGCCTACACGTCGCCGCCGCTCACCACGGTGCGCACACCGGCCAACGATGTGGCGGCCAATGCCTGCCGCCATGTGCTCAATCTCAGCTACGACCTGGCGCTGCCGGTGTCGCGCGACTTCCAACCTGAGGTGATCTGGCGCCAGTCGGTCACCGACGGGCCCCACCCCCCCATCGAGTGCCTCCCATGACCCAAGCCGGTACATCGTCCCGCACCGCTGCCACGCCCATCGGCATCATCGGCTGCGGCAACATCTTTCCTGCCTACCTGAAGACGCTCAAGCGCTGCGCCCAGGTGCGCATCGTCGCCATCGCCGATGCCAACGCCGAACTCGCCGCCAGCCGCGGCGCCGAACACGGCGTGCCGGTGCTGTCCATCGACGCGCTGCTGGCCAGCGAGGCGCAGATCATCCTCAACCTCACGCCGCCTCAGGCCCACCATGCCGTGGGCATGAGCGTGCTCAAGGCCGGCAAGCACTTCTTCACCGAAAAGCCGCTCGCCGCCAGTTTCGAGCAGGGCCAGGAACTGGTGGAACTCGCACGCTCCAAGGGCCTGCGCGTGGGCTGCGCGCCCGACACCTTTCTCGGCGCCGCCGGCCAGACCCTGCGCGCGCTGGTGGACGCCGGCACGGTGGGCAGCATCCGCCACGGCACGGCGCAGTTCATGAACCACGGGCCCGACCACTGGCACCCCAACCCGGCGTTCTTCTATCAGCCTGGTGCCGGCCCGCTGCACGACGTGGGCGTGTATTACCTCACCCACCTGGTCAACCACCTGGGCCCGGTGGCCAGCCTGAGCTCGGTGAACCACATCACCCACGCGGTGCGCACCATTCCGTTGGGCGCCCGGGCGGGTGAAACGCTGCCGGTGGCCGTACCCACCCATGTGGTGACGCAGCTGGCCTTCGAAAGCGGTGCCCATATCGTGCTGACGTCGAGCTTCGATGTCTGGCGCCACGACCACACGCCCATGGAGCTGTACGGTGACGACGGCACGTTGCTCGGGGCCGACCCCAACCGCTTCGGCGGCACCGTGCGTCACAACCGCCAGACCGGCGACTGGCAACGCGCCACCGGTGCGCGGCCGTATCACAGCAACTGCCGTGGCATCGGCCTGATCGACATGGCACTCGCGCTGCGCGAAGGTCGTGCCCATCGCTGCAGCGCCGAGATGGCGCTGCATGTGCTGGAGATCATGGACCGCGCCCTGGACGCCGGCCGCAGCGGCCAGCCCATCCGCCTTACCACGCGCTGCCAACGTCCGGCGGCGCTGGAACGCAAGCTGTTCTGAAGCGTCTGCCCGCAAGCCTTTTTCCTGAGCGCCGCCTGCCGAGCGCTTGATCCGGTGCCTGGGCTCACCAGCGCCGACCCCCTTTTGAATCGTCGATAGTCCGAGGAGTCACGACATGTCCAGCAAGATTTCCGTCCAGATCTATTCCCTGCGTGAGGCCGGCGACCTCGACACCCAGCTCGCCATGGCGCGTGCCGCGGGTTTCGAGTGGATCGAGTCCGTCGCCGGCCACGGCTTGGCGCCGGCCGAGTTCGCCGCCAAGGTGGCTGCGCACGGCCTGAAGGTCTCGTCCATGCACGTCAGCCTGGTGCTGGCGGAAAGCGACCTGGCCCAGGTGATCGCCCTGTGCCGTGCCACTGCCTGCACGCTGGTCATCGTGCCCTGGCTGGCCATGGGTGAACGTTCGGCCACGGCGGCCGGCTGGCGTGCCATCGGCGAACGTCTGGCGCGCATCGGCGACCAGATCAATGCCGCCGGCCTGCGCCTGGCTTACCACAACCACGACTTCGAATTCCTCCAGTACGACGGCAAGGCGGCGCTGGACTGGATCTTCAGTGCCGCCACGCCGGCCCAGCTGGGCTGGGAGGCTGATCTGGGCTGGACCGCACGCGCCGGTGTCGACCCGCTGGCGGCGGCCAAGGCGCGCGCCGACCGGCTGGTGGCGGTGCATGCCAAGGACATCGCACCACCCTCGACCGCAGTGAATGAAGACGGCTGGACCGCGCTGGGCAGCGGCATCGTGCCCTGGGCCGAGCTGGCGCGCGGCCTGAAACCCCTCGTCGATCTGTACGTGCTCGAGCACGACCGCCCGGCCGACCATGCGGCCATGTTGCGCAGCAGCTTTGCCTTCATGCAGCAGCATTTCGGGGGCTGATTCCATGAGCGCCACCACCATGCCCGCCAGCCCCATCCGCGGCCCCGGCATCTTCCTGGCCCAGTTTGCCGGTGATGCCGCGCCTTTCAACAGCCTGGACGCCATCGGCCGCTGGGCCGCCGGCCTGGGTTATGCCGGCGTGCAGATTCCGAGCTGGGACGCGCGCCTGTTCAACCTCGCGCTGGCGGCCGAAAGCCAGACCTACTGCGACGAGGTGCGCGGCACCCTGGCCGCCCACGGCCTGGCCGTCACCGAGCTCTCGACCCATCTGCAGGGCCAGCTCGTCGCGGTGCATCCGGCCTACGACCTGCCGATGGACGCGTTTGCACCCGAGGCCCTGCGCGGCAAGCCGGCCGAACGCACCGAGTGGGCAATCCAGCAACTCAAGCTGGCGGCGCAGGCTTCGCAGCGCCTGGGCCTGAATGCCCACGCCACCTTCAGCGGCGCGCTCGCCTGGCCTTATCTCTACCCCTGGCCGCAGCGCCCGGCCGGGTTGATCGAGGCGGCCTTCGACGAACTGGCAAAACGCTGGACGCCGATCCTGAACGCCTTCGACGCGGCCGGTGTGGACGTGTGCTACGAGGTCCACCCCGGCGAGGACCTGTGCGACGGCGCCAGCTTCGAGATGTTCCTGGAGCGTGTCGGCCACCATCCACGCGCCAACCTGCTCTACGACCCGAGCCACTTCGTGCTGCAGCAACTCGACTATCTGGCCTACATCGACTGCTACCACGAGCGCATCAAGGCCTTCCACGTGAAGGACGCCGAGTTCAATCCCAGCGGCCGGCTGGGCGTGTACGGCGGCTTCCAGGGCTGGAAGGACCGTGCCGGGCGTTTCCGCTCGCTGGGCGACGGCCAGGTCGACTTCACCGCCATCTTCAGCAAGCTGACCCAATACGGCTACCGCGGCTGGGCGGTGCTGGAGTGGGAATGCTGCCTCAAGCACCCCGAGCAGGGCGCGGCCGAAGGCGCACCGTTCATCCGCGATCACCTGATCCGTGTGGCCGACAAGGCCTTTGACGACTTCGCCGCCAGCAGCACCAACGACGCGGCCAACCGCCGCATGCTGGGGCTGGCGTGAATCCGTCGACGGGCGGCAGCATCCCGCTGCCGGCGGCGATCCGCTCGACCCGGCTGGCCTTCGCGCTGGCCGGCGTGCTGATCGCCGCCTGGGCGCCGCTGGTGCCCTACGCCAAGGCGCGGCTCGCGGTCGGCGACGCCGGCCTGGGCTCGCTGCTGCTGTGCCTGGGGCTGGGCGCCCTGGCCACCATGCCGTTTGCCGGCACGCTGGGGCGGCGCCTGGGCGCACGCACGCTCATGGCGGCAGCTTCGGTGCTGGCGCTGCTGGTCTTGCCGGCGCTGGCCTGGCTCGACACGGCGCCAACCATGACGCTGGCGCTGCTGGCCTTCGGCGCTGCGCTCGGCCTGCTCGACATCGCCGCCAATCTGCAGGCCGCCGCCATCGAGCGACGCAGCGGGCGGCCGCTGATGTCGGGCTTTCACGGCGCCTGGAGCGTCGGCACCATTGTTGGCGGCGGATTGACCTCGGCGCTTCTGGCTCAGCTCGGCCTGTCGCCGCTCGGGGCGGCTGGGCTGCTGTCCCTGGTCGCCGCGGCGACCACCCTGGCCATGCTGGGCGGACTGGAGCCGCGTGAAGACCGCCCGCAGACCGGTCAGGCTGACGGCAACGGTGCCAGCCGCTGGGCCCTGCCGCACGGCCAGGTCTGGGTGCTGGCGCTGATGTGCATGACCGTCTACCTGGTCGAACACTCGGTGCTGGACTGGAGTGCGGTGTTCATGAGCTCGGAACGAGGCGCCGACCCCGCGTCGGCCGGCTGGGCCTACACCGGTTTTGCCGCCGCCATGACCCTTGGTCGTCTGCAGGGCGACCGGCTGCGCAGCTGGCTGGGCGACGTGGCCGTGGTGCTCGTCGGCGGCCTGCTCAGTGCGGCCGGCCTGGCGCTGGTGGTGGCTGTGGCGTCCACCGCGGCCGGGCTGGCGGGTTATGCACTGCTCGGCCTGGGCGCCAGCAACATCGTGCCGGTGCTGTTCTCGGCCGCCGGGCGCGACCACAGCCTGGGCGAAGGGCGCGCGCTCACGGCTGTCGCCACGGTGGCCTTCTTCGGCGCGCTGGGTGGCCCGGCGCTGATCGGCTGGCTGGCGCATGCGACCAGCCTGGGCACGTCCTTCATCGTGCTGGCCGTGGCCATGCTCGCGGTGGCCGCGGGCGGACGCAGGCTCGGCAACGCGGCGCCCGCCGCTACGGCGTCGCCACCCCAACAGGAACTCACGACATGACGACAACCTCCGACGCGACGCGCCCCATCCGCCTGGGCATGGTCGGCGGCGGGCAGGGCGCCTTCATCGGCGCGGTGCATCGCATCGCCGCGCGGCTGGACGGGCAGTACCAGCTTGTCGCCGGTGCGCTCTCGTCCGACCCCGCACGCGCCCGCGTCAGCGGCGCTGAACTGGGCCTGGCGGCCGAGCGCTGCTACAGCGACTTTCGCGCCATGGCCGGGGCCGAGGCGGCGCGTGCCGATGGCATCGAGGCGGTCGCCATCGTCACGCCCAACCACCTGCACCACGCGGTGGCGGCGGCCTTCATCGATGCTGGCATCCATGTCATCTGCGACAAGCCGCTGACCACCACGCTGGCCGACGCGCTCGACCTGCGCGCCCGCGCCGCCGCGCGCGGTGTGCGTTTTGCGCTGACGCACAACTACAGCGCCTACCCGCTGATCCGCGCCGCACGCGCCAAGGTGGCCGCCGGCGAGCTGGGCGAGGTGCGCATCGTGCAGGTCGAATACGCCCAGGACTGGCTCGCCAGCGACCTTGAAGCCTCGGGGCAGAAACAGGCCGCCTGGCGCACCGATCCCGCGCTGGCCGGCCCGGCCGGTTGCCTGGGCGACATCGGCACCCACGCGGCGCAACTGGCCGAATACGTCAGCGGCCTCAGCCCCACCGAACTGAGCGCCGAGTGCACGACCTTCGTGCCCGGCCGCCGCGTCGATGACCATGTGCAGGTGCAGCTGCGTTATGCCGAAAAAAATGGCACCAGCGCGCGCGGCATCCTCTGGGCCAGCCAGGTCGCCACCGGCGAGGAAAACCACCTGCGCCTGCGCGTCTACGGCACCAAAGCCGCGCTGCACTGGGACCAGGAAACGCCCAACGAGCTGACTTGGCAACCCGCCGGCCAGCCCGCGCAGCGCCTGACGCGCGGCATGGCCGGCCTGCCGCCCGAGGCCGGCGCCGCCACGCGTACGCCACCCGGCCATCCCGAGGGCTACCTCGAAGCCTTCGCCAACCTCTACCGCGACTTCGCCGCCGACCTGCGCGACGCCCGCGCCGGCCGCACCACGCCGGCGCGCGTGCCGGGCCTGGACGACGGCGTGCGCAGCCTCGCCTTCGTCGAAGCCGTGCTGGCCAGCAGCCGCGCCAACGCCGCCTGGGTCCGCCCGGCGACGCCCTGAACACCGAACCCAACGAAACGACCCAGCCATGAGCACCACGCCCGACTTCAACGCTTTGCTCGACGCCCTGACGCTGGAGGAGCAGGCTCGCCTGCTCTCCGGCGCCGACTTCTGGACCACCGTGCCGGTGCCGCGCCTGGGCATTCCGGCGCTCAAGGTCACCGATGGCCCGAATGGCGCACGCGGCGGCATCTTCAAGGACGGCCCGAAGACGGCGTGTTTCCCGGTCGGCATCGCCCTGGCAGCGACCTGGAACCCGGCGCTGATCGAGCAGGCCGGCGCCGCGCTGGCGACCGAGACCCGGCTCAAGGGCGCGCAGGTGCTACTTGGCCCGACCATGAACCTGCACCGCACGGTCTACAACGGCCGCAACTTCGAGTGCCACTCGGAAGATCCGTGGCTGTCGTCCGAGATCACGGTGGCCTACGTCAAGGGCCTGCAGGGCGGCGGCGTGGCGGCCACGCTCAAGCACTTTGTCGGCAACGAGAGCGAGTTCCAGCGCATGTCGGTCAACTCCCGCATCCCCGAGCGGGCACTGCGCGAGCTGTATCTGCTGCCCTTCGAGCGCGCCGTCAAGGAAGCCTCGGCGATGTGCGTGATGACAGGCTACAACCACCTGAACGGCCCCTGGGCCGCCGACAGCGCCTGGCTGGTCAAGCAGGTGCTGCGCCAGGAATGGGGCTTCGACGGCCTGGTCATGACCGACTGGTACGCCAACCACACCGAGGGCAGCGTGTCCGCCGGCTGCGACCTGGAAATGCCCGGCCCGTCACGCGAGCGCGGCGCCAAGCTGATCGCCGCCGTCGCGGAAGGCCGGGTCGATGCCGCCGACGTGCGCGCCTGCGCCGGCCGCGTGCTGGCGCTGGCCGAGCGGCTCGGCCGCTTCCAGGATCCGGTGCTGGCCGACGAACGCGCCGACGACCTGCCCGAACACCGCGCGCTGATCCGCCGCCTCGGGGCCGAAGGCAGCGTGCTGCTGAAGAACGACGGCGCGGCGCTGCCGCTGAATCTGGCGACCGGCGCCAAGGTCGCGCTGATCGGCCGCGCCGCCACGGTGGCGCAGGCCATGGGTGGCGGCAGCGCCAATGTCAACGCGCATTACCGTGTCGCGCCGGCGGATGCGCTGCGCGCCGCCTGCCCGGAGGTCGACTTCGTCACCACCCCGGGCGCTGACCTGTTCCGCTACACCGCCGTGTCGGCGGCGCCGATGGCGGTCGACTTCTACGACAGCGAGGACTTGAGCGGCCCGGTCGTGCTGACCGAGGTCTCGCCCAACAGCGAGGCGCTCTGGAACGACCGCACCCCTCCGGGCCTGACCTGGGGCGCCTTCTCGGCGCGCGCGCGCTTCGACTACGTGGCCGAGGCCGACGGCCTGCACCAGTTCTCGCTCATCTCGGCCGGCCTGAGCCGCATGCGCCTGGACGGTGTCGAGGTCTTGGACGCCTGGACCGGCTGGACGCGCGGCGACACCTACTTCACCTTCGGCTGCGACGAGGTCATCCATCAGCGCCAGATGCGGGCCGGCGAGCGCCTGTCGGTCGAGGTCGACTACAGCACCGCGCGGGTCGAGAAGACCTTCTACGGCCTGCGCGTCGGCGCCGCGCGCGTGCTCGGCGAGGCGGATCTGCAGGCGGCGGTGGACGCCGCGCGCGCTGCCGACGTCGCCATCGTCTTCGCCGGCCTGAACGCCGAGTGGGACAACGAGGGCCTGGACCGCCCGGGCATCGAGCTGCCGCACCACCAGAACGAGCTGATCGCGCGCGTCGCCGCCGCCAACCCGCGCACCGTGGTCGTGCTGCAGAGCGGCTCGCCGCTGCTGCTGCCGTGGCTGGATGCGGTGCCCGCCGTGCTGCAAGCCTGGTATCCGGGCCAGGAATGCGGCAATGCCATCGCCGACGTGCTGCTCGGCTTGGCCGAGCCGGGCGGTCGCCTGCCGCAGACCTGGCCGCTGCGCATGGAAGACACGGTGGCCTGGAACGACCCCGAGGCCTATCCGGCGGTCGATGGCCATGTCGCCTACAAGGAAGGCGTCTTCATCGGCTACCGCCACCACGAGGCGCGCGGCGACGCGGTGCAGTTCCCCTTCGGCCACGGCCTGAGCTACACCAGCTTCGCCTTCGAGGATCTGGCGCTCGACTGCGCCACGCTGCAGCCCGGCGAGACGCTGACTGCCACGCTGACGGTGCGCAACACCGGCAGCCGCAGCGGCAGCACGGTGGTGCAGGCCTATGTGCATGACGTGGTCAGCACGCAGGCGCGTCCGCCGCAGGAGCTCAAGGCCTTCGCCAAGGTCACGCTGGCGGCCGGCGAGTCGGCCACGGTGACGCTGAACTTCGGCCCGCGTGCGCTGGCCGCCTTCGATGAGGCGCGCGCCGCCTGGGTCGCCGAGGCGGGCGAGTTCGAGCTGCGCGTCGGCGCCAGCTCGGCCGACACGCCGCTGCGCGCCGGCTTCACGCTGGCGGGCGAATGGAGCGACGCGGTCAGCCGTCCCTGAACCCGACCACCCGCATCAGCCCACGGAGCGATCCTTCATGTCACTGGCCCGTCGTCTCGGTCTGGATCTGCCGGCGCATCAGCGCGTCTTTGCCGGCTTCTTTCTCTATGCCTTCGGTTTCGGTGGCTTCTTTCCGCGCCTGGGCGAACTGCAGAGCAGCCTGGGCGTGAGCAAGAGCGAGCTGGGCCTGGGCCTGATCGGCGCGGCGGTCGGCACGCTGATCTCGCTGACGCTGGCCGGGCGGCTGGTCGAGCGCATCGGCCACCGCCTGGTGCTCCTGCTGATGCCGGTCTTGATCCCGATGGTCTATGCGCTGGCCTCGCATGTGCAAGGCACGTTGGCGCTGTTCCTGACGCTGGTGCCGGCCGGGTTGCTGATCGGCCTGATCGAGGTGGTCGTGAATCTGGAGGCGGATCGGGTCGAACACCAGTTCGGCCGGCGCATCATGAACCGCTCGCACGCCTTCTGGAGCTTCGGCTTCTTCAGCGCCGGCCTGCTCGGCGCGCTGTCGGCGCGGCTCGGTCTGAGTCCGCAATGGCAGCTGGCGCTGATGGTGCCGCTGGCCGGCGTGCTGACCCTGCTGCTGCTGGGCCGCTTCGAGGCCGCGCCGGCGCGCAGCGGCGGCAATGACGAGCCGACCCCGCACGTCGCCAAACCCACCGCCGCGATCATGGCCTTGGTGGCGTTGTCGCTGTCGGCGCTGGTGCTGGAAGGTGCCGGCTTCGACTGGTCGGCGATCTACATGCGCGACGTCTTCGGCGCCGCGCCCTTCGTCGGCGGTCTGGCGGTGGCGACCGGTGCCTTCGCGCAGGCGGCAGCGCGTTATCTGGCGGATCGCCATGTCGAGCGCCACAGCCCGCTGGTGGTGGCGCGCCTGTTGCTGGGCGTGCTGGGCGTCGGCACCACGCTGGTGGTGCTGGCGTCGCACCCGGCGATGGCGCTGGCCGGCTTCGCGCTGATGGGCATCGGCACCAGCGTGATGTTCCCGCTGGCGATGTCGGCCGCCGCACAGCGCACCGACCGCCCGGCCGCGATCAACGTCGCCGCGCTGGCGCAGTTCGGCTTCGTCGCCTTCCTGCTCGCGCCGCCCTCGCTGGGCTGGGTGGCGGAGGCCTGGGGCATCCGCGCTTCCTTCGCCGCCGGCCTGCCGCTGGTGCTGATCAGCCTGCTGGCCACATCGGCGCTGCGCACCCCGAAGGAGGCGGCCTGA
>JBEEJN010000021.1:0-87379 GCA_041169165.1 Pseudomonadota bacterium | reverse complement strand
CAACCAGGCACCGAACTGGCCGGCGCTCCTGAACTGCCTGAAGTCGGCCACGCTGGCCACCATGGCCGAGGCGGTGATGGTGCCGATGCCGCTGACCTCCTTGGCCGCGCGGGCGCGGTCATCGCGACGGACATGCTCAGCAATGCGCTCGTCGCACCAGATCAGATGGCAGTCGAGTTCAACCCAGTGCAGGAAGGCCTGGTTCAAGGCCAGCCGGGCGATGCCCGGCAATTCATTGCCGGCGTCCTCGATGACATCGCTGAGCACGCCGCGCAGCGCCTCAGGGCTCTGCGGAAACACCAGACCAAACTCCGCCAGCAATCCGCGGATGCGGTTGACGCAGGCCGTGCGCTCTTCCTTGTAGCCTTCGCGCAAGCGATGCACGACCAGTACGCCTTGCTGCTCGACGGTCTTGACCGGCACGAAGCGCATGTTAGGCCGCGAGGCGGCCTCGCAAATCGCCGCACCATCGGCCGCATCGTTCTTGCCCGTTTTGCCACCCATGCGGTAGGCGCCGACGAAATGCCCGGCGATCAGCTTAGGCTGCAGCCCAAGCGCCGCCAGCTTGCGCGCCCAGTAATGCGCGCCCGAACAGGTCTCCATGGCCACCGTGCAACCGGCAGGCAATTGCGCGCACCAGGCCAGGAACTTCTCGCGCGGCAACGGCCGGCTCGTCACCACACGGCCTGCGGCATCCACCGCCACGACATGAATCACCCGCTTGGCCAGATCGACGCCCACACGCACGATCGGCCCTCGTGTAATCTCGCTCATGGGACTTCTCCTTTCCAACGCAGATTGACCTTCCACATGGCAATCTTGGTACCTCGATACCGTCACCGGATTGGGGAAGTCCCTTCGTATTCGTTAGGCCATCACCAATGTTCGACCAATCACCCACAGGAAATAGATCAATGAGGAAAAATAAAGAACTGGTTGGAATCATAAGCCGGCATCCATTTTATCTGGGCATCGCGGCAATAGCAATCCTCCTGCTTGCATTTGCAATAAATTTCAGAAAGCTGGATATTTCAAGTACGATAGCTGAATGGGGCCAGTTTGGAGACTACCTTGGAGGAGTCTTAAATCCAATATTTGGACTTATCTCAGTTGTTATTATATCCGCAACCCTTCAAACACAAATTAAATACAGCAGAAAGCAAGAATTTGACAACCAATTTTTCTCACTTCTCCAGCTTTATGATTCCGTCCTGCAATCAATAGACATGCACTCACTCGATGGAAGCATTGTTAGAAAAGGAAGGGACAGCTTTTTTATATTTTACGGACATATAAAAGAGATCTGCGACGAGCGAAAGGTTCCACTCAACATAGGATATTCGTCGTTTCTTGAGCAAAGAGGCTGGGAGGTTGAGCACTATTTTCGCACTGTATATCACCTTTTCAAGCATGTGCGCGATGCGGCTGAAAGCGGCCTTGTAGAGCAAGAAGACAAGAAAAAATATTACGATCTCATAAAATCACAAATATCGCAGTACGAGCTGGTTCTTCTTTGGCTAAACACCCAAAGCGAACACAAAGGAAAATGGGATCAAATCATACTTGATGCTGCCGCCGAACCTTTTGAGCACTTAAACAAAAGCTTACTAAACAACGCGCACCTCATTAGCTCAGCCAATCCAAAAACATCAGAATAATATGTCACGAATTTTTAGTTTCAAAACTATTCAGGCAAGCAATTCAATACGGTGCCTGCGCGCGAATTAACGTCTCAAGCGCCAACGGCAAGCCTGCGTGCCTTCTGTATCAATTCCATCAAACTACGTTACAAGACGCTCCCAAATGCAAGGAAGATCATGAGTAATCCGAATGCATTTATGCTTGCCCTCAGCCTAACGAATAAGGATAGATCGCGCGCAGCCGCGATCTGATCCGTTTGTTGGACAAGCCCGAGCCAGGCGGCCCGGCCGCATCGACCTTGGTGCGCAACTGCAGCACCTGCATCAAATCACCGGCCCGCGTGCCGGCTCGGAAGCTTTTGGGATGCAGGAACCCGAAGTTGCGCGCCCGGCGCAGACCCTTGGGCAGGACATGGACTGCGGCGAGGCGCTGCTAGCCGGCTAGGACCTGCGCGTGCGGGGCTATACCTACGCAGCACGTCGGCATCGGGAAGGCGACGCATACGGGTGCTGCGGCGCCACGCAGCGCCAGGCTCTGCCGCCGGCCGAGTTCGAGCCCATGCTGCAGCGGTTGATGGCCGTGTCGAAGCACAGCGTCTACAAGAGAAGAGCGCGATCGAGCTGGCAGCCACGCGCGCCTGAGTTGGCCGGGCGGCCGGCCCGGCGGTGGTGTGGAACCAGCCACCGGCGCCGATGCGGGCGCCGTCCCCGGCGCAGCGTGACGTTCAGGCGGCCAGGCTGGCGCTGCGCGCCGCCAGTTCGCGGGCGTGGTGTTCCAGGTGCTGCTCGACGTAGGTCTGGATGAACCAGTAGGAATGGTCGTAGCCGGCGCAGCGCTCCAGCGTCAGCGCCTGGCCCGAGGCGGCGGCGGCCGCCTCCAGCTCCTGCGGGCGCAGCTGGCTGTCGAGGAACTGGTCGTCCAGGCCCTGATGCACCAGCACCGGCCCGGGGTAGGGCTGGCGGCGCATCAGCGCGCTGGCGTCCCAGTCCGCCCAGCGGCTGCGGTCGTCGCCGAGGTAGCGGCTGAAGGCCTTCTCGCCCCAGGGCACGCTGCTCGGGTGGGTGATGGGCGCGAAGGCCGACACCGAATGCCAGCGCGACGGGTCGCGCTGCGCCAGCACCAGGGCGCCGTGGCCGCCCATGGAATGGCCCAGGATGCCGCGCACGCCCGGGCGCACCGGGAAGTGCTGCTCGATCAGCGCCGGCAGTTCGTCATCCACATAGCTGCCCATGCGGTAGTGCTCGGCCCAGGGTGGCTGGGTGGCGTCGAGGTAGAAGCCGGCGCCGACGCCGAAGTCCCAGTGCTCGGCCTCGCCGGGCAGGCCCAGGCCGCGCGGGCTGGTGTCGCAGGCCACCAGCACCAGGCCCAGGCGCGCCGCGGCGCGCACCGCGCCGGACTTGATGAGAAAGGTCTCCTCGGTGCAGGTCAGGCCGGCCAGGCAGTACAGCGCCGGCAGCGGCTGCGCGGCGCTGGCACGCTCGGGCACGAAGACGCCAAAGCGCATGCGGGTGCCGGTCTGCACCGAGTCGTGGGCATAAAAGCCCAGCACGCCGTCGTGGCAGCGGTGGGTTTCACGCGTCTCGATCATGGTGTGCCCCCGCTCAGTACACCACCACGCTGCGGATGCTCTCGCCGTGGTGCATGAGGTCGAAGCCGTGGTTGATCTGGTCCAGCGTCAGCGTGTGCGTGATCATGGGGTCGATCTCGATCTTGCCGTCCATGTACCAGTCGACGATCTTGGGCACATCGGTGCGGCCGCGCGCACCGCCGAAGGCCGAGCCCTTCCAGACCCGGCCGGTGACGAGCTGGAAGGGCCGGGTCGAGATCTCCTTGCCCGCCTCGGCCACGCCGATGACGATGGATTCGCCCCAGCCGCGGTGCGCACATTCCAGCGCCTGGCGCATGACGGTGGTGTTGCCGGTGCAGTCGAAGGTGTAGTCCGCGCCGCCGATCTGGTCGGCGCCCGACTTGGTCATGTTGACCAGATAGGGCACGAGGTCGGCGCCCACTTCGCTCGGGTTGACGAAGTGGGTCATGCCGAAGCGTTCGCCCCAGGCCTTCTTGGCGTTGTTGAGGTCCACGCCAATGATCATGTCGGCGCCGGCCAGGCGCAGGCCCTGGATGACGTTCAGGCCGATGCCGCCCAGGCCGAACACGATGGCCTTGGCGCCGCGCTCGACCTTGGCGGTGTTGAACACCGCGCCGATGCCGGTGGTGACGCCGCAGCCGATGTAGCAGACCTTGTCGAAGGGTGCGTCCGGGCGGATCTTGGCCAGGGCGATCTCGGGCAGCACGGTGTAGTTGGCAAAGGTCGAGCAGCCCATGTAGTGGTGCAGCTTCCTGCCCTCGATGGAAAAGCGCGAGCTGCCGTCGGGCATCACGCCCTGGCCCTGGGTGGCACGGATGGCCGTGCACAGATTGGTCTTGCGCGACAGGCAGGACGGGCAGCCGCGGCATTCCGGCGTGTAGAGCGGAATGACGTGGTCGCCCTTCTTGAGCGTGGTGACGCCGGGGCCGACATCCACCACCACGCCGGCGCCTTCATGGCCCAGGATGGCGGGGAACAGGCCCTCCGGGTCGGCACCCGACAGGGTGTAGGCATCGGTGTGGCAGATGCCGGTGGCCTTGATCTCGACCAGCACCTCGCCCAGGCGCGGGCCTTCGAGCTGCACGGTGGTCACTTCCAGGGGCTTGCCGGCAGCCACGGCAACGGCGGCACGTACGTCCATGGTCATCCTTTCGAGGGGGTGTGTTTGGGGGGGGAGGGGGCGGACGGTTGGTGCGCCCGGAAGAAAAAGTGTCGGGTCCTCGGGGTCGGCGCCCGACGGCGGAGAGGTGTCAGGTGCGGATCAGGCCAGCGGCTCGGCGGCCACGCGTTGCCAGACCTGGCGCACTTCGTCGCGCATCTGCAGCGCCTCGGCCCAGCGGTCGGTGGTGTCGTTGCCGTCACGCCCGGTGATGGCATAGGGCTTGGGGCCGAGCTCGCAGGTGAAGGCCAGGGTGTCGTCAGCCCCGGCGCGGCGGCGCCAGCTGCGAAAGCCGTACTCCCACCAGCCCAGGAAGAGGTCGACCCAGGGCCGGTGATGCGGGAAGGACAGCTCGATCTGCACCTGCTCGCGGCTGGCGACGCGGCCGTGGAAGGCCCAGCAGTGGTCGATGACCCGGTGCATCAGCGCATGGTTCTCGTCCGACACCGGCCAGGCGAACTCGCGCCCGACCAGGAAGTGCGACAGGTCGCCCAGCAGCTTGAGGTCGGGGAAGCAGTCGAGCAGGTCGAGCACGAAGTACAGGTCGGTCGTCATGCGATCGCGGTGCGTCTCGATGTAGACCGGGAAGTCGACCTGCTCGGCCAGGCGGCGCCAACCTTCCAGCAGCGGCACGCAGTCCTGCAGCCGGCGCGGCCGGATGTCGGGCTGGATGTCCAGGTGGTGCGGCGGGTGCTCGCAGGCGACATCGAGGATGCGCTTGAGGTCGTCGACCGTCTTGGGGAAACACTGGCCCTCGGCGCGCAGGCCCAGCGGTGCGAGCAGTCCGGCGCAGCGCCTGACCTTGGCGCGGTCGTACCAGTGGGTGCTGATGCCGTCGTAGCCGGCCTGGGCGATCAGCTCGATGTTGTGTTCAAGGCTGCGCTCGAAGCCGTCGGTGTGGCGCCTCTCCATGGCCCACAGCGACTGGAAGAAGAGGATGTTCTGCATGTCGTCGTGGCCCTCACAGGAGTGACTTGAGCTTGACCGCCGGGTCGCGCAGGGCGTCGGCGGCCGGATGCACGCCGCGCTCGAAGAGCACACGGGCGAGCTTGAATTCCTTGGCCAGCGCCGACAGCGGCCCGAAACCGGCCAGGCCGACCAGACGGGCCTGGGCGTCGAGGTGGAAGTCGATCGTGGCGCCGTCGGCCAGCGGCCGGGTCGCCACGTTGCTGCCCAGCGCCGGGTCGCCGGCGATCTGCAACTGGTGGTCGTACTGGTCGGACCAGAACCAGGGCGCCCGCCCCACGCTTTCGTTGCCGCCCAGCAGATTGGCAGCGGCCACGCGGGCGTGATCCTCGGCGTTGTGCCAGCTCTCCAGCCGCAACATGCGGGTGCTGCCCGGCTCGGGGAAACACGCCACGTCGCCGGCGGCGTAGATGGCCGGGTCGGTGGTGCGCAGCGCGGCGTCGACCACGATGCCGTTGGCACAGGCCAGCCCGGCCGCCTGGGCCAGCTCGACATTGGGCGTGATGCCGATGCCCACCACCACGGTGTCGGCCACGATCGAGCTGCCGTCGGCCATGGTCACCCGCAGCGCCGCTCCGTCGGCCTCGATGGCCAGCGGCGCCACGCCGATGCGCAGGCTCACGCTGTGCGCGGCATGCAGCGCCGCCACACGTTCGGCGATGGCCGCCGGCACGGCCCGGCCGAGCAGGCGCGGCGCCGATTCCAGCAGCGTGACCTCACCGCCACGGGCACGTGCCGAGGCCGCCACCTCCAGGCCGATGAAGCCGCCGCCGATCACCGCCAGCCGGGTGCCCGGCCCGAGTCGGGGCCCGAGCGCGCGTGCATCGTCCAGGGTGCGCAGCGCCAG
The DNA here is from genome assembly GCA_041169165.1 of Pseudomonadota bacterium. Lineage (GTDB taxonomy): Bacteria > Pseudomonadota > Gammaproteobacteria > Burkholderiales > Burkholderiaceae_C > Sphaerotilus. The sequence goes on along the minus strand of JBEEJN010000021.1, from coordinate 81,178 downwards.
CACGCCGGGCAGGTCGCTGCCGGGGATGGGCAACGTGCGCGCCCGCCCGCCAGTGGCCAGCAGCAGGCCCTGAAAGCCAATCTGGCGACCGTCGTCCAGCCGCACCTGGCGAGTCTGGCGATCGATCGCTTCGACGCGCCGGCCGGCCTGCCACTCGATGCCAAGCTCGGCATAACGTTCGGCCGGCGCCAGTTGGGCGCTGAAGTCCTCGCCCAGCAGCACGCCCTTGGATAGCGGCGGGCGCTCATAGGGCGCCTCGGCCTCGTCGCCCACGAGTACCACGGGCCCGGCCCAGCCGGCCTCACGCAGCTTCAGCGCAGTACGTCCGCCGGCGTGGCCGGCACCAACAATGACGATGGGTTCCATGCGTCGATTCTAGGAAGCCACTGCTGGACGTGCAAATCAATTTCTATAAAATTGAGAAAGGGAAAACCCGTTTCTACCGTCCATGGCGCCTGCCTAGAATAGGCCCATGTCGCACATACCCGCCTCCTCGCCGGTCGAAGGCCTGCTCCAGCAGATCTCGGTTGAATACGAGCAGCTGTCCAAGCAACTCAAGCTGATCGCGCGCTATGTCGAGGAGCACCGCGACCACATCGGCCTGGAAGGCATCCAGGACGTCGCCCAGCATTGCGGCGTGCAGCCGTCGGCGGTGGTGCGGTTTGCCAAACACTTCGGTTACTCGGGCTTTTCCGAGCTGCAGAAGGTGTTTCGCGAGGTGTTGTCGCGCCAGATCGCGCCCACGCGCAATTACAAGTCGCGCATCCGCGAGGTCATCGAGTCGGGCTCGGGCAGCTTGTCGAGCGCCGAGATCGCCGGCGAGTTTCTCGGCGGCGCGATGGCCGGCATGCAGGAGCTGGAGAACAGCCTGGACGCGGCAGCCTTTGACGCCGCGGTCGACCTGCTGGCTGGCGCCGACTCGATCTGGATCGCCGGCTCGCGCCGCTCGTTTCCGGTGGCGGCCTATCTGGATTACGCGCTGCAGCACACCGACAAGCGCATCCAGCTGGTGTCGGCCCTGGGCAGCATGCACGAGGGTCAGCTGCGCTCGACCCGGCCGGGCGACGTGTTGATCGCCGTCTCGTTCACGCCTTATGCCGACGAGACCCTGGTCGCGGTGCAAGCCGGCCTGGCGCGCGGCGCACGGCTCATCGCCATCACCGACAGCCGCATGAGCCCGCTGGCGCGCGACGCCACCGCCACGCTGCTGGTGCAGGACCACGCCACCTTCGGCTTTCGCTCGCTCACCAGCACCATGGCGCTGGCCCAGAGCCTGTTCATCGCGCTGGCCTACCGGCTCGAACTGGACTACCGGCCCACCACCCAGGTGACGCCGACGGCGCTCTGAGCCTGACGTCAGGCGTCTTGCAGGCGCCTAGCACTGCGGCGCTGCTGCGCTGTTCTTAGCGCCAGGCCGGCGGCGCGTTTTCGATCGTCGGCCGCCGGCCGGCGCGATTCACTTCCTCGACGACTCGGACGACACATGACCTCCTCCTCCTCCTCCGCGACGCTGCGCGTGGGCATCGCCGGCCTGGGCCGGCTCGGCAAGCGCCATGCCGAACAACTGGCGCGGCGCACCCGCGGCGCCCAGCTGGTGAGCGCCTGCAGCCCGGTGGCCGACGAGCGTGACTGGGCCCGGCGCGAGCTGGGCGTGGCCCATGTGCACGAGGACTTTGCCGCCCTGCTGCGTGACCCGGCGCTGGACGCGGTGGTCATCGTCACCCCCACCACGCTGCATGCCGACCAGACCATCGCCGCGCTCGAGGCCGGCAAACATGTGTTCGTCGAAAAGCCGCTCTCGCTCGACCTGGCCGACTGTGAACGTGTCGAGGCGGTGGCGCGCCAGCGGCCCGACCGGGTGGCGATGACCGGCTTCGTGCGCCGTTTCGACCCGAGTTATCGGCAGGCCAAGGCCGACATCGACGCTGGCGCCATCGGCCGGCCCTTTCTGGTGCGTTCGCAGACCTGCGATCTGAACGACCCCGAAGGTTTCTTTGTGCGTTTTGCGCCGACCTCCGGCGGCATCTTCATGGACTGCAGCGTGCACGACATCGACCTGGCGCGCTGGATGCTCGGTGCGCCACGCGCGACGCGGGTGTTCGCCAGCGGCACCATCGCCCTGCACCCTGGCCTGGCGGAATGCGGCGACGTCGACAACGGCCTGGCCATCGTCGAGTTCGAAGGCGGCGCGCGCGCGGTGTTCTATGCCAGCCGCACCATGCCGCACGGCCATGAAACCACCACCGAGGTGATCGGCACCGCCGGCACGCTCAACGTGGGCGTGGGTGCGGCGCGCGACCGCGTGGTCACCCGCGACGTGCATGGCGTGCGCCATCGGCCGCTGGTCGATTTCTTCGAGCGTTTCGGCGAGGCCTTCCAAAACGAAATGGACGCCTTTGTCGCCGCCTGCGCCGGCGGGCCGGTGCCGCTCACCCTGAGCGACGCCACCGAAGCCACACGCATCGGGCAGGCCATGGCGCGCTCTCTGCGGTCCGGACAGGTTGAAACGATCTGAGCTGAGGCGCCCGTCCGCCGGTCCCCGCCGGCAGGATTCAGTCAGATCACCCGGCCTTGAACCCTGTGTTCGCCTGCGCTGAACGATCGCCGTGCACGCCTCAGCACAATGTCCGCCAGGGCCGCCGAGTTGCCGACCCGCCTGGCGGCGCAGCGCCCCGGTGCGGCGCTGGATAGCCCGCATCCATCCCCTGGCAGACACGACGAGGACAAGCACATGAGCAAGGTACTGGTTCTGTACTACAGCAGCTACGGTCACATCGAGACCATGGCCAAGGCCGTCGCCGAAGGCGCGGCGTCAGCGGGCGCCGAGGTGGCGATCCGGCGCGTGCCCGAACTGGTGCCGCTGGAGGTGGCCAAGGCCTCGCACTTCAAGGTCGATCAGGACGCACCGGTCGCCACCGTCGACGAACTGGTGAACTACGACGCCATCATCATCGGCACGCCCACGCGCTTCGGCAACATGGCGGCGCAGATGAAGAACTTCCTCGACCAGACCGGCGGCCATTGGTTCACCGGCAAGCTGATCGGCAAGGTGGGCTCGGTGTTCACCTCCACCGCCACACAACACGGCGGCCAGGAGTCGACCATCCTGAGCACCCACACCGTGCTGCTGCACCACGGCATGGTGCTGGTGGGCCTGCCTTATTCCTTCCAGGGCCAGATGGCGCTGGGCGAGGTGACCGGTGGCAGCCCCTACGGAGCGTCGACCATCTCGGCCGGCGACGGTTCGCGCCAGCCGAGCGAGAACGAACTGGCTGGTGCACGTTTCCAGGGCGCTCACGTGGCGCGTATCGCTGCCAAGCTGGCCGCGGCCTGATCGGTGTTGCCGGCCCGGCCCATGGCCGAGTCGGCCGTACCAGCGGGCGTCAGCCGGCGTCAGTCGGGTTCAGTCGGTGGAGGGCTGGGCGACCAGGTGATCCAGCCCATGCGGGTCGAACACCCGCAGCCCGGCGACATAGTGCAGACCGGGCTGATGATCGTCGGCCGCCTGGCGACGACACCACACCACATAGGCGCGGTAGACATGATCGGCGGTCAGCGCAGGATCCGCTGCCAAGCGGGCATCCAGTCCACCCGTGCCGTGACCTGGGGCGTGAGGGGCCGGCGCGTGCGACGCAGCGTGCGTTGACACGTGTGCTTGCGCCAACGCGGCTGCATGTGTCGGCGGGTGCGCCGCGCCGTCGCCTGCGGTCGCGCTGTGCTCGTGCGGCAGGGTTTGTGCCAGCAGCACCGGCTCACCGGGCGCCACCTCTTCGTCCAGTACCAGGCTCACGCCGTGGGCGGAAATGTCGCGGATGACGTGGACCAGTTGCATCGAGCCGCGCGCCTTGAGCACGATGTGGCCGAGCGGCGGTCGGTCGACCGGGATGCGCTCTTCCTCGCGCATCTCCTGCACAGGGCGCTGTGCTGTGCCGGACAGACCGGCGACCGACGGGAGTTCGGGGGTGGGGGCAAGGGTGGGCATGGTGCTGGCGACCGGGCTGAGCGTCGCGGCGTGCGACCGCTCCGGACACATAGGCTAGCTTAGTCGCTGCCGGTCTTCACCTGGCATGTCGATCGCCTGTTACGGCGTCGTGCGCAGGGAGATCCAGCAGGGACGTCAGATCAGGTCGCGCCGTTTGGCGTCGATCTGGCCTTGCAGCAACTGGAGGACTTCAGCCGCGTCGTCCATGTTGGGGTTGGCGTCGAGTGCACGCTTGAACAGTTCGAGCGCCTTTTCCGGTCGCCCCATGCGGGCGTGGATGGTCGCCGCGCCGGCCAGGGCGCCGAAGTGCCTGGGATTGAGCCTGAAGACCTGGTCGCAGTCGCGCAGCGAGCGTTCGAAGTCACCGCGCAGGAAGTAGGCGGTCGCACGCTTGTTCCAGGCCTCTGCAAAACCCGGCTGGTTGCGCACCAGCACGCTGAAGGTGACGATGGATTCGTCCAGGTCGCCGGCGGCCATCTGCTCCACGCCACGCTTGTACTGGGCGTCCACCGCGGCGTCGCCGGTACGGCCCCAGGCCTTCCAGACCGCTTGTGCGGCTGCGGCGCGCACCAGCATGTCGTCGTCTGTCAGGCGCGCCAACAGCGCGTCGCTGTCGCTGGCCAGGCCGACCTCCGCCAGGCGCTTGACCGCCGCCAGGCGCGTGATGCTGGACGCTGCCTGCAGTTCACCCAAGGCCTGCTCACGTCCAGAGGTGGTGCCCGGCTCGGCGGCGCCGGCCTGCTGCGCCAGCAAGAAATTTGCGGCTACACCCAGCAACAGGCCGACCACCCAGCTCAACAGCGGCAGCAGCAAGCTGCCCAGGCGCTGCGGCCAGCCCAGGGGGCGTCGAACGCCAGCGCGCTGACGCTGTGCCCGGCCGCCGTCCGGCGGACAGGCGGGGCGCTGCAATGAGGACAACATGGACATCTCGACCTCCAATGGATGCGGGCGGATACCGGTCTGACGGCGCCGAACCTCACCCGGCAGGTGCGGCACAGGCGGGCCGGCCTGGCCTTGCCCGTCACCGGATCAGTGTAGGGTTCTCGGTGCCGGCCGGCCACTGATCGGCTGGCGGCGCGCTCCCTCCAATCCAGGGGCGGCTTCGATGCACCGCCTGTCCAGGCCTGTGCTATTGCCGCCGCGGCAGCGCGGCGCGCCCGGGCCGGCGGGCACGACCGCGTCAGCCGCCGCCGCTGGTTCGGCAGCTTGCGCGGCCGCGTGTTACCGTGGCACGACGCAGCCCGCGGTGGGCTGCCGGAGCCGCACATCATGGCCCGTACACCGCTCTACAGCCGCCCCGCCGCTGCCGGCCGCGAGGTCGCCCCGACGATCGCCTTGCCGCATGGCACGGCCGACCCGCGCGCCGGCGCCAAGGCGACCGCTGCGGCGACGCGCAACGACGTGGCGACGCCGCTGCCGGCTCACGATGCGCAAGCGGCTGCTCCGACGGGTGAGCCGTCGTCGGGCGACATCCTGCCCACGGCGGCGCCGGCTCGACGCGCGAGGGCCGACTGGCGGCAAGGTCTCGCGCGCCCGGGCTGGTTGGTGGTGTTGCCGGTGCTGCTGCTGGCACTGTGGTCGAGCTGGACGGTCTGGCACACGCGGGCGCGTTCGCCGCAGCTCACGATCGAGCAGATCGATGCGGCGATGCGCGAATCCATCGCCAAGCAGCCGCTGCGCTCGGCCGCTGCCCTGGCCTATGAAAACATCATCCCGGCCGTGGTCAGGGTGGTGGCCGAACATGACGCCCGCCCGGGCGCTGCACCCGCGCCGGCGGCAGCCTCCGCGCCCACTGGCGCGCCGCGCAAGGCGCCGCAGGAAGGCAAGACGCAGCAGGCCGGCAAGACACCCGGTGCGACCGGCGCCGGAGGTCGCGGTGATGGCCGCGATGCGGCGCGCGCCGCGCCGCCGGCCACACCCGACAGGTTGCGCCGCAAGGGCGAGCCGGGCCCGCCCGATGCCGACGAGGAAGAAGGCCGCAGCGTCGGCACCGGCGTGGTCATCGTCGACAAGGGCATCATCCTGACCAATCTGCATGTGATCGCCGGTGCCGACCGCATCAAGCTGACCTTCTGGGATGGCAGCGAATCGCTCGCCACGGTGATGAACCTCATGCCCGAGCACGACCTGGCGGTGCTGCAGGCCCACACCATCCCGGACGACCTGCATGCCGCCACCCTGCGCTCCACCGCCGACCTGCAGCCGGGCGACGAGGTGCTGGCGGTGGGCTTTCCATTCGGCATCGGGCCCTCGGCCTCGACCGGCGTGGTCTCGGGCCTCAAGCGCGAATTCCGCACCGGTGAGGGTCGGCGCACCCTGTCCAATCTCATCCAGTTCGACGCCGCAGCCAACCCAGGCAATTCGGGCGGGCCGCTGGTCACCATGGACGGCCATGTGGTGGGCATCGTCACCGCCATCATGAACCCCAACGCCCAGCGCACCTTCATCGGCATCGGTTTTGCCGTGCCGATCGAAAACGCTGCCGCCGGGGCCGGCCTAGCGCCGTTCTGAGGCCAGCGCCTGGCGGTACCGATGTTCCCGTCCGTGCAATCCCCAACCCTCGCTTGTCTGCCTCAACGCCTCTGGCCCAGGACACCCCAGCCATGACAGCCTCTACCCAGACCTCACCCTTTGCCGCGGCCGCGTGGGCCGCCGCCGCGCCGAGCACCGGCGCCACACGCGGCGCCGACCACAGTGCCGCCTTGATGGAGCGCATCCTCTACGAGGTCAAGCGGGTGGTGGTGGGGCAGGACCGCTTTCTCGAGCGCGTCATGATCGCCCTGCTGGCCCAGGGCCATCTGCTGGTCGAAGGGGTACCCGGCCTGGCCAAGACACTCACCGTGCGCACCCTGGCCGCGGCGCTCGGCGGCAGCTACCGTCGCATCCAGTTCACGCCCGACCTGGTGCCGGCGGATCTGGTCGGCACCCGCATCTACAACCAGAAGACCGGCGAGTTCGGCACCACCCTGGGCCCGGTCTTCACCCATCTGCTGCTGGCCGACGAGATCAACCGCGCGCCGGCCAAGGTGCAGAGCGCCCTGCTCGAGGTGATGCAGGAGCGCCAGGTCACCATCGCCGGCGAGAGCCACAAGGTGCCGCTGCCCTTCGTGGTCATGGCGACGCAGAACCCGATCGAGACCGAGGGCACCTACCCTCTGCCCGAGGCCCAGCTCGACCGCTTCATGATGAAGGTGCTGGTCGACTACCCGAGCGACACCGAGGAGTTCGTCATCGTGCAGCGTGTCATCGCCGCACCCGTGACGGTGCAGGGTGTGGCCAGCATGGGCCAGCTCGCCGAGCTGCAGCAGCTGTGCCGCGAGGTCTACGTCGATCCGGCCTTGATCGGCTACGCGGTGAAGGTCGTCGGTGCCACCCGCCGGCCTGATCAGCACGGCCTGGCCGACCTGGCGCGCTACCTCAGCTACGGCGCCAGTCCGCGCGCCAGCATCGCCCTCATCGAGGCCGGCCGCGCCCTGGCCTTCATGCGCGGGCGCGCCTATGTGCTGCCCGAGGACCTGGCTGACCTGGTGGCCGACACGCTGCGGCACCGCATCGTGCTGTCCTTTGAGGCCTTGGCCGAAGGGCTGGACGCCGACGCCCTCATCACCCGGCTGATGGCCCATATCCCGCTGCCGGACAAGCCCCTGCAGCACGCCGCCTGAGCGGATGACGGATCGGACCCGCATGGCCACGCGTCGTTTTGCCGCCGGCTCTGGCACCCAGGCGCCAGCGCAAACCATGCCGCCGGGTGCTCGCCCCACGCCCGAACAGCTGCTGCAGCGCCTGGAATGGACCGTACTGAAGCGTCTGGATGGCCAGCTCCAAGGCGACTACCGCAGCCTGTGGCGCGGCGCGGGCCTGGACCTGGCCGACTTGCGCGAATACCAGCACGGCGACGACGTGCGCCACATCGACTGGAACGTTACCGCGCGGCTGCAACTGCCCCATGTGCGTCAGTTCCACGAGGATCGTGAAGTGGCGGCCTGGCTGCTGGTCGACTTGTCGGCCAGCCTGGACGTGGCCGGCGCCAGTGAACGCGGCAAGCTTGCGCTGGCCGAAGAGCTGGTCGCGGCCATGAGCCGCCTGCTGGGTCGCCACGGCAACCCGGTGGGCGCCATCTTCTATCGACCGGGTGCCCCCTCGTCGCGAGGCGCTGCCGGGGCGACCGTGGTCGTGCCACCTCGCACCGGCCGCACGCAGGCGCTGCAGCTGGTCAGCCGGCTGCGCCAGCTCACGGACCACCCAGTGGCGGCTGCGGCGCCGGCAGTTCGCCGCGCCGGCTGGCTTGAGCGCCTGCTGCGAGGCCGGGACGCGGATGCAAAGGCGGGTGGCGCCGCCATGCCAGAAGCTGTCGCCGGCACCTGGCAGGCGCAGAGCGCGACACGGCTGGCCGACCTGCTGCACGTCGCGGACGGTGTCATTCGGCGCCGCTCCATCGTGCTGCTGGTGTCGGATTTCATCAGCCTGCCCGGCTGGGTGGACGGTCTGGGTCGGCTGGCGCGCCGCCACGACGTGCTGGCGGTGAGGCTGAACGACGCGATCGACCACGCCCTGCCCGAACTCGGCCTGCTCACACTGCAGGATGCCGAGACCGGTGAACAAGTGCTGGTCGACACCGGCGACCCCGGCCTGCAGCGCCGGTTTGCGGCCCTGGCCGAGCGCGAGGAGGCCGAACTGCTGGCTGCCCTGGCGCGTGCCGGCGTCGACACCCTGGAACTGACGACGCAGGAAGATCTGCTGGCGGCGCTGCTGCGTTTTGTCGTCTTGCGCCGCCAGCGCCTGAAGGCCGGCGGCAGCCTCGCCAACCGCGCTGCTGCGACCGATGCTGCAGCGGCCGCTGCCCGCGCAGGCGAAGCGAGTGTGCCGCCGACTGCAGCGCCAGGCGGCGGATCAAGCGCGCCGTCCCGTCCGCTTGCCTGACCCTGGAGGTGATGATGTCCTGGCTCTGGCCCGAGTTGTTGTGGCTCATGCTGCTGGTGCCTGCCCTGGTGCTGCTCTACCTGTGGCTGCTGGCTCGGCGCAAGCGCACGGCCGTGCGCCTGGCCAGCCTGGCGCTGGTCAAGCAGGCCATGGGGCGTGGGCCGGGCTGGCGCCGCCATGTGCCGCCAGCCCTGCTGCTGCTGGCGCTGGCGCTGCTGCTGCTGGGCAGCGGGCGGCCCACGGCCAAGATCAAGCTGCCCTCGCAGCAGGAAACCATCATCCTGGCCATGGACGTGTCGGGCAGCATGCGCGCTACCGACGTGCAGCCCAACCGCATCACCGCGGCGCAGGAGGCGGCCAAGGCCTTCATCGCCGGCCTGCCGCGCCAGGTTCGCGTCGGGGTGGTGAGTTTTGCCGGCACCGCCGCCGTGGTCCAACCGCCCACGCTCAGTCGCGACGACGTGGCCGCCGCCATCGACCGCTTCCAGTTGCAGCGTGGCACGGCCATCGGCTCGGGCATCGTGCTGTCGCTGGCGACGATCTTCCCGGACCTGCCCTTCGACATGAGCCTCATCACCGGCCAACGCGCCATGCCCACGCCGGCCGACGCACCGCCCAAGGTCAAGCCCGAACCGGTGGAACCTGGCTCCTACTCATCGGCCGCCATCATCCTGCTCACCGACGGCCAGCGCACCACCGGCCCGGACTCGATGGAAGCCGCCAAGCTCGCCGCCGACCGCGGCGTCAAGGTCTACACCGTGGGCATCGGCACCAAGAACGGCGAGATCATCGGCTTCGAGGGCTGGAGCATGCGCGTGCGCCTGGACGAGGAAACGCTCAAGGCCATCGCCAACGCCACCCGCGCCGACTACTACTACGCCGGCACCGCCGAGGACCTGAAGCAGGTCTACCAGGGCCTCTCAAGCCGCCTGGTGGTCGAAACCCGCGAGACCGAGATCACCGCCTTCTTCGCGCTGGCCGGTGGCCTCGTCATGCTGCTGGGTGCCGGGCTCGGGCTGTGGTGGTTCGGGCGGGTGGCATGAGGGCTTCGAGCGCGGCCATCAGGGGTGTGACGGTGGTGGTGGTCGCTCGGCCCCTGATTGCTCTTCGTTGACCCGGCCGAGGCGTTCGACGCGCCACCACACCGGCAGCAATTCCCTCACCTCGCGCCGCCCGTAGCGGTCGTCCAGCAGCAGCACCACGCCACGGTCCTCGGGGCTGCGGATGACTCGCCCGGCCGCCTGCACCACCTTCTGCAGGCCGGGGTAGAGATAGGTGTAGTCATAGCCGCGGGCGCGCTGGCCGGTTTCGGGCGGGATCAGCTGGTCGAGCCGTTCGCGCATGGCCTCGGTCTCGGGGTTGAACTGCGGCAGGCCCAGGGTGGCGATGAAGGCGCCGCTCAGGCGTTCGCCGGGCAGGTCGATGCCTTCGGCAAAAGCGCCGCCCAGCACGGCCAGGCCCAGGCCCTGGCCGCCGGCGACAAAACGCTGCAGCCAGGCGGCCTGCTCGGCCTCGCTCATGCCGCGGGTCTGACGCCACAGGGTGAGCGCGGGCCAGCCGCGAGCCAGTGCCTCGGCCGCCTGCTCCAGATACTCGAAGCTGCTGAAGTAGGCGATGTAGTTGCCGGGCAGGGCCATGCAGCGCTGCGCGATGAGGTGGCTAAGCGCCGGCAGCGAGGCGGCGCGGTCGGCGTAGCGGGTGGAAATCCGCGGCGCAACGGCCACCTGCAGCCGGCTGGGGTCAAACGGCGTGGGCAGTTCGATGCTGGCGGTGTTGTCCGGCAGGCCGAGCATGCGGCGGTGATAGTCCTGCGGCTGCAGGGTGGCGGAAAACAGCGTCACGCCATGGGCAAGCGCCAGGCGCGGCGCAATGAAGGGCGCGGGCAGCACGTTGCGCAGCGTCAGGCGCGGCCGGGTGCGGTGGCCGCCCAGTTCGTACCAGGAGTGTTCGCCGAAGCTGGTCGCCAGCCGGGTCAGGGCCAGGGTGTCGAACAGCACCGACTGCAGTTCGCTGTGGCTGGCTGGTATGTGCAGTGTCGTGACCCGGAGCGGATCAGACCCGTCGACCTCGGGGCCAGGGCCAGCCGGCGCGCCGGCGGCCGGCTCGCTGAGATGATCAAGCAGGGCGGACTGCAGCCGCAGCAGTGCTTCGATGAAGGCGTCGGGCGGCTGCTCCAGGCGCTGCCAGTGCTGTGGGCGATCGTCGGGCCAGGTGTCCAGCAGGGCGTCCCAGCGCTTGAGCACCGCGCCGAAAGCTCGTTTCAAGGTGGGCGGCACGCGCCGGCGCAGGGCACCGAGCCGGGCCGGTTCGAAGTCGGCGCTGTACATGGCGCGGGCGCGGTCGATGAGGTTGTGCGCCTCATCCACCAGCAGCGCCACCCGCCAGCCTTGCGCCACGGTCTGGCCGTGCAGCAGGGCGCTGCCGCAGTCGAACCAATGGTTGTAGTCGCCCACCGCGACGTCGGCCCAGCGGCTCAGCTCCTGACCGAGGAAGTAGGGGCAGACCTGGTGCGCGGCGGCGAGCTCGCGCAGGGCCGGCTTGTCCCACACCGGCAACTGCGCCACGGCGGCCTGGCGCGCCGCCGGAAGGCGATCCCAGAAGCCACGCGCCAGCGGACAGCTGGCGCCGTGACAGGCCAGCTCAGGGTGTTCGCAGGCCTTGTCACGCGCCACCAGCTCGATCACGCGCAGGCTGCGTGCGCCGGGGCGCAAGCGCGCCAGCGCGCCCAGCGCCAGGGCGCGGCCCGAGGTCTTGGCGGTGAGGAAGTACAGCCGGTCCAGGCCGGCGCGCGGCAGGGCAGTGAGGGCCGGGTAGATCGTGCCCAGGGTCTTGCCGATGCCGGTCGGTGCCTGCGCCAGCAGGCAGCGCGCCGCCTTGCAGGCACGGTAGACGGCCGCCGCCAGCTCACGTTGGCCGGCGCGCCAGTCCGGCTCCGGAAAAGCCAGGCGGCTCAGTTCGGCATCGCGCGAGCGGCGCTGCGCCAGTTCCTGCTCGGCCCAGGCCAGGAAGGCTGTGCAGCGCGCCTCGAACAGCGCCTGCAGTTCTGACCGGCTGGCGCTGCGCGTCAGCACCGATTCGCGCTGGCTGGCCACGTCGAGGTAGACCAGGGCCAGGGTGAGTTCGGTCAGCTCAGGCTGCTCGAGCATCAGCAGGTGGCCGTAGACCTCGGCCTGGGCCCAGTGCAGGGCTTGGTGATTGGCCGGCACACGGTCCAAGGGGCCGCGGTGGGTCTTGATTTCCTCCAGGCGGTGCGCCTGCGGGTCATAACCGTCGGCGCGCCCGCGCACCAGCAGCGCGCCGTGGCGTGTGCTCAGGCTGATCTCGCTGCGGTAAGCGGCGCCGCGCCGAGCCACCACCAGGCGGTGGCCCTCCATGCCTTCGGTGCCGCTGGGGGCGGGTGTGAAACGCAGGTCGAGGTCACCCGCGCGGGCGGAGAACTCGCACAGGCTGCGCACCGCGACCGTGTAGACGGCCGGCGCAGGTGGGGGGTCGCCGGGCGGCAGGGCAGCGTCGGTCATGGCGCGCCAGTCTAGGTCGCACCTGCAGCGCGCTGCGACCCGCCGGTGAAGGCGCGCACATCCGCATGCCACAAGGCTGACGGGCGAGGACAATGGCACCCATGCCACGCCGCGCCTTGCCTGTTACCTCCGCCGCCCCGTCCACCCGCGCATTGCCGGGTGCTGCGCCTGCCGCCGGCAATCTGGTGCTGCTCGAACACGTCAACCTGACCCAGCCCGACCAGGCGCTGGCCACGCTGTTCTATGTGGTCGGCCTGGGCCTGACGCGCGACCCCTATTTGATGGTCGGTCTGGACAATATGTGGATCAACGTCGGCCCGGCGACCCAGCTGCATCTGCCCACACGTGCGCCACAGCGTCTGCGCGGACGCATGGTGCTCGCGCTGCCTGAACTGGACGGCGTCGAGCGCTCGTTGGCTGAGGTGGCCGAGGCGCTGGCTGGCACCGCCTTCAGCATGGCGCGTGTCAGTGCCGACGAGTTGCAGGTCAGCTGCCCCTGGGGCAACCGTCTCGTGCTGCAGGCCTCGCGGCCGGGGGACGCGGTGCGCTTGGGCCTCACCGCGGTCGAGCTCGACGTGCCGCCGGGCCATGCCGAAGGCATTGCGCGGTTCTACGCCCAGGTGATCGGTGCGGCGGCTCGCTGCGAGGCGCAGGCCGGCGGGCAAGGATTGAACCAGGCCGTCGTCGACACCCGGCGCCACCAGCAGTTGCGTTTTGTCGAGACGACGGCCGATTTGCCGGGCTTCGACGGCCACCATCTTCAGGTCTATCTGGACGACGCCGCCGGCGCCTATGCACGTTGCCGTGAGCTGGGCATCGTCAGCCGCGACCGTGGCCCGGCCGACTGGCGCTTCATCCTCATCGTCGATCCGGACGATGGCCGGCTGCTCTATCAGCTGGAACACGAGGTTCGAGACCTGCAGCACCCGCTGTACGGCCGCGCGCTGGTCAATCGCAACCCGGCGCAGCGCCAGGCCAGCTACCAGCCCGGCCAGGATGCCTGGCTGGACGACGGCAGCCCGGCAACGGCGGCGACACGCGGATGACGAGCCGCCACGAGCGCTGGGCCCAGGCCCTGGGCGTCGAAAAGCCCGACAGCCTGCGCTGCTGGCTGTGGCGCTTCTTTGTGCTGCCGCCAGACCAGGCTGAGCCTGCGCCGACCTGGCGCGGCGGTCTCAGTCGGCGCACCCGCGGCGCCATGGTCAGTTCACCGGCCGGCCTGGCGCTGATGCAGATCCTCGGCCTGCTGAGTTGGCCTTGGCGCCAGCTGCAGGCGCGCTGGGAGCAATATGACTTCAGCCCCTGGGGCCCACGCCTGGAGGCCTTGGCGGAGTCGCCGCTTCTGCGCACCCGCAGCGTGCGCTGGGCCTTGGGCTTGATTGGGCTGGGGGTGTTCTGGCTCACCACCACCACGCCGCTCGAATTCGGCTCGCAGATGCTGTTCTTTCTGTCGCTGTTCTGGCTCGGCCTGTTGTTGCGCCGCATCCCCGGCAGGTTGCCGACGCTGGTGATGATCGTGCTGTCGGTGGTGGCCTCGTGTCGTTACGGCTACTGGCGCATCACCCAGTCGATGGACCTCGATGCCGGCTGGGAGAGCTGGATCGGCCATGTACTGATGGGCGCCGAGTTGTACGCCTGGGTCATCTTGCTGCTCGGTTTTGCGCAGACCATCTGGCCGCTGCAGCGCCCGGTGCTCGAATTGCCGCCCGACAGCGACGATCAGCGCTGGCCCAGTGTGGACGTCTATGTGCCGACCTACAACGAGCCGTTGTCGGTGGTCGGCCCCACCGTGCAGGCGGCGCTGGACATCGACTGGCCGGCTGATCGGCTGAACGTGTATCTGCTCGACGACGGCCGGCGGCCCTTCATGCGCGAATATGCCGAGCGGGTGGGCGCGACCTACCTCATCCGCAGCGACAACCGCCATGCCAAGGCCGGCAATCTCAACGCCGCGATGAAGATCACCCAGGGGGAATACATCGCCATCTTCGACTGCGACCACATGCCGGTGCGCAGCTTCCTGCGTGCCACCATGGGCTGGATGGTGCGCGACCCGCGCTGCGCGCTGATCCAGACGCCGCACCACTTCTTCTCGGCCGACCCCTTCGAGCGCAACCTCGACACCTTCCGGCGTGTGCCCAACGAGGGTGAGCTGTTCTACGGCGTGGTGCAGGACGGCAACGACTTCTGGGATGCCACCTTCTTCTGCGGCAGCTGCGCGGTGCTGCGCCGCAGCGCGGTGATGGAAGTCAACGGCATCGCGGTCGAGACGGTCACCGAGGACGCCCACACCGCCCTCAAGCTGCATCGGCGCGGCTGGCGCACCGCCTACCTCAACCGCACGCTGGCGGCTGGCCTGGCGACCGAAAGCCTGTCCGGCCATGTTGGCCAACGGGTGCGCTGGGCGCGCGGCATGGCGCAGATCTTCCGCGTCGACAACCCCTTTCTCGGCCCGGGCCTGAACTTCATGCAGCGGCTGTGCTACGCCAACGCGATGCTGCATTTCTTCTACGGCATTCCGCGCATGATCTTTCTCACTGCGCCGCTGGCCTATCTCTACTTCGGCATGCACATCATCCGTGCCGAGGCGCTGGTGCTGGTGATGTACCTGCTGCCGCATCTGGTGCTGCCGCACATCACCAACGCCCACATGGCCGGGCGGCACCGACATTCCTTCTGGTCCGACCTGTACGAGACGGTGCTGGCCTGGTATGTCGCGGTGCCGACCACGCTGGCCCTCATCAATCCCAAGCTGGGCAAGTTCAACGTCACCGCAAAAGGTGGCTTGATCGAGAAGACTCATCTGGACTGGCGCATCTCGCTGCCCTATTTCTTTCTTGTCGGTCTCAACGTCATCGGCCTGGGCATGGCCTGCTGGCGCTTCACCCGCCCGGCGATCGACCATCCGGCCACGGTGGTGCTCAACGTGCTGTGGACGCTGCACAACCTGCTGACGCTGGGCGCGGCCATCGGCGTGGCGCGCGAGCGCCGCCAGGTGCGTTCAGCCCACCGGGTGGGCGCCAGCCTGCCGGCCGGCCTGCGCCTGGCGGACGGGCGCGAGTTGTCGTGCAACGCCGAGGACTATTCGCTGCAGGGCATGGGGGTGCGGGTCGACGTCGGCCAGACCTTGCCCGAGTTGCGTCCGGGGGACCAGGTCGAACTGCTGCTGGGCGCGCCCGGTCAGCCCGATGCCTATGGCAACGCCGAGCCACCGTCCCTCGTGGCCACGGTGGCCAGCATGCGCGAGCGTTTCATCGGCCTGCGTTACGAGGCGCTCAACCTGAGCCAGGAGCGCGCGCTGATGCGTTTCACCTTCACGCGCGACGACGCCTGGCAGCACTGGCATCTGAGTGCAACGCGCGACCGCGCCCTGGATGGCCTAGTCGAGATCGGCCGCCTAGGCGTGCAGACCTACGCCGACCTGGCGCGCGAAGCCTGGCAATACACGCGCAACTGGGTGCGCCGCCGGCGCGGCCGGGCGGTCTGAACGGTCGACCGCAGCCATTGCGCCAGCGCTCCGCACCTCCGTTCAGCACCGTCATTCACCCCGTCGCACAAAAACACTCGACCATGGGCGCCTGGAGCCTGTATTTCCTGACCAAGTTCGGCCTGCACCTTGCCGGCGTGATCACACTCGCGCCGCTGTTCAATCTGCTGCTGGCCGGGCTGTTGAGCTGGCCGCTGAGTCGACCGCTGGGCTATCGGCCGGCGCCTGTGCGCGACCAGGCTTGGCCCGACGGGCTGATGAGCCACGAGCCATCCCACGCCTTTGTGGCTGATCCGCATGACCCTGGTGCCCACGCGGCCCAGGAGAGCGCCGAACGTGCGACCCGGCGCCGGCTGCGCTGGCTCGCGTGGGCGCGTGCTGCGTTGGCCTGGCCCTTGGCCGGCGCACTGGCGTATCACGAAAGTGCCTTGCCGCCGTTGTCGCGCCTGGCGCAGAACTGGTCGGCCATTCGCACCTTCAGTGCCGACTATCTGATCGAACTGGCCAGCCGCTTTGTCAGCCCGGTGCTGGTGGCGGCGCTGGCCGGCGGCCTGGTGGTGTGGTGGCTGGCGCGGCGTCGCCTGCGCTGGTCAGGCTGGGTCTGGCTCGGCCTGCTGCTGGTCGGCCTGCAGACCGGCGCGCAGACCGTGCAGGGATGGCTGGCACCGACTGCGCCGGTGGGTGACAGTGCAGGCCATGGCGTCCAGCCCTACGACATCAGCCTGGATGCCAAGCTGCCGCTCGCCACTGCGCAGCTGGATGACTTCGTGTCGCGCTTCTACGCCAGCGAACGTGGCAAGGTGCTGCGCTTTCCGACCCAGGGCGAGCCGGCGTTCGATCTGCTCATCCTGAGCGTGTGTTCGCTGTCGTGGGACGACATCGAGTTCGCCGGCCTCGCCGACGCGCCGCTGCTCAAGCGCCTGGACGTGGTGTTTCGCCAGTTCAACAGCGCCGCCAGCTACAGCGGCCCGGCGGTGCTGCGCTTGCTGCACGCCGGCTGTGGCCAGGCGGTGCAAAGCGAGCTCTACGGTGCGGCGCCGCCGGCGTGTTTCCTGCTGCGCAACCTCGAGCGTGCGGGTTTTGCGCCCAATCTGCTGCTCAACCACGACGGGCAGTTCGACGGGTTTGCCGAGCAGTTGCGGGTGGCCAGCGGTGTGGACCTGCAAAGCGGCGCCAGCCTGCCCGGCGGCAACACGGTGCCGGTGGCCATGCGCAGCTTCGACGGCTCGCCGCTGCTGGACGACTACGCGCTGCTGTCGTCGTGGTGGAAGGCACATGTGGGCGGCAACCAGCGCGTGGCGCTGCTCTACAACACCATCAGCCTGCATGACGGCAACCAGGTGCCGGGCATGAGCTCGCGCTCCAGCATCGACACCTACAAGCCGCGTGCCCACAAGCTGTTCGCCGATATGGAACGCATGTTGGCCATGATCGAGGCCAGCGGCCGCCCGACCGTGGTGGTGCTGGTGCCCGAACACGGTGGCGCGGTGCGCGGCGACGCCGGCCAGATTGCTGGCCTGCGCGACTACCCGACCGCCGCGGTCACCCATGTGCCGGCGGGCGTGGCGCTGTTCAACCTTGGCCCGGCGGCCAAACGTGCGCCCGGCCAGCCGCCGGTGGTGGTCGAGCAGGTGTCGAGCTACACCTCGCTGTTTGCGGTCGTGGCGTCACTGCGGCACGGCGGGCCCGCGGCTGCCGAGCCACAGCGCCTGTCGGCCGTGGCCAAGGCCCTGCCACCGATCGCCTGGGTGGCCGAGAACGACACCACCCGCGTGGTGCGTCAGGGTGGGCGCAGCTTTCTGCAGCTGTCAGGCTCGGGCTGGCGCGAACTGTCGCACTGAGGGGCGCCCTGGTTGCCGCGGCATGGCCGCGATCGGACCGCGATCAGACTGCGATCAGAAGCGCGTGTAGCTGCCCAGTGGCCGCAGCGGGAAGTCGGCCGGCGCCGGCTGCTCGCCCAGACCGTGGCGCAGGTACAGGCCGAAGCGGCGCGGCGCGTAGTCGCTCGACTGTTCCAGCCCCAGCGTCAGGCCCAGCCGCCACTGGCTGGCGAACTGCCATTCACCCAAGGCGCGCAACGAGGCGCCGACGCCACCGCCCGGCCCGCCGGCATGCACAGGGTTGCCCGCAGCGGCCTGGGCGGCGGCGTCGGTCGGGAAGTAGGCGACGTCGTCCTCGCGGGTGCGCGATCGGCTGAGCCCGGCACGCAATGCGAGGGTCCAGGCCGGGCCGCGGGCGTCCAGCGTCAGTGGCAGGCTGATCGAGGCATAACGCTGCGGGCTGTAATAGCCGCCATGGCCCCAGCTGTAGAAGCCCTCGTTGCGCTGGTAGCGCCACAGGTCCAGGTTCAGGCCGCTGCCCAGGCGCAGGCTGGGCCGGTCGATGAAGCGCAGACCGAGCGAGCCGCGCCACTGCAGGAGGCCATTGCCGGCGGTGTTGCGGCCGTCCATGCGGCCCAGGCGCAGGCTGCTGTCCAGGCTGACCTCGCGCAGGCGGTCGCCCAACCAGCCGGTCTGCCCCGGGCCGACCGGGGGCAGCAGCGCCAGGCCGCCGCGCAGCACCAGCGCGGTCTGGTTGACGCCGCCCCAGGCCTGGCCGCTCACCGGGTCGACCGCGCCGGCCCAGGCCAGCAAGGTGCCGGTTTCGGCACGCCGGGCGATCTCGACGCCCAGGTGAGTGCCGTCCTCGCCCCAGCGATCCCAGCGCCAGCCGCCGACCCAGCGCGGCACCGCCATGCCCAGGCCGACCAGGCCCAGGTCGGCCTGTTGTTCGCCGCGTTCCCAGCCCAGGCCCAGCGCCAGGCCGTCGGCGCGCTGCCGCACGTCGGCCGGCAGGTCCACCGGCACCGGCACCGCACCGCCGAGTTGGCGCACACGGCCGAAGTCCTGTGCTTCGGCCCAGGCCGCCGGCAGGGTGCCGGCGTCCAGCCGGCTGTGGTCGAGCTGCGCCCACCAGCGCCCGGCGGGCAGATGGTCGCGCACGCTCGGACCGAGCGGGCCAAAGCCGGTGCTGTCGGCCGACACGCGCAGCGTCAGTTCACGGCTGCCCAGCTCACCCCTGCCGGCGCTGGCGTGGCGCTGGCCTTCGAACATGCCGATCTCCACCTGGGATTGGTGTTCGACCGCGCCACGCTGGCCGGCGCGCAGCCGCTGCACCTCGGCCAGGCGGTCCGGATTGTTGCCAGCCAGCGCTGCCACCTGTTGCAGCGCCCGTTCGAGTTCGGCCTCGTCGCCGTGGCCCAGGCCGCCGACGACGGCGCGCGGTGGTCGCTGCGCCGGGGCGCCGCTTGGCGTGCCCTGCAAGCCGGTGCTGAAGCGCCGTGGCGGCAAGATGGCCGGGCGCTGCACAGGCTGCACCGCGCCCTGCTCAAGCAGTTCGAGCTCGGGGGCGACGTCCGCGTCGGCAATGGCTGCCCCTTGGATGGTGGACGTGCCGGCCACGCCGGGCTGGAAACGCGCCAGCAGCCGGCGCACCTTCTGCCGCGCCGCTTCATAGCGTGCGCGGGCGTACAGCTCGGTGTCGATGATGTCGCCGTCCGGGCTGAGCAGAGCGATGGCCTCGCCGCTGTCGTCACCGGCAAAGGCGACCAGCACGGCAGCGCGGCGCATCTCCAGCTCGGCCGGCGAACGCGGTATGGCCGGTGCGGCCCTGTCGGCCGCACGTGCCGGCGCGCGCCGCGGCCGGGCGTCGACTGCGCCGCCCGGGTCGGGCAGCACGTCGACATAGGCGCGCGACGGCGTGATGTCATTGCCTCCCGGCGCTGCCGGGTGGGCCGGCAGCAGCGCCAGGCCCTGGCGCATCAGGCCGCGGGCGGCCACCGCGTGGCCCTGGGCCTGCAGCAGGCGGGCCAGGTCATAGCGCAGCCAAGGTTCGAGCGGACGCAAGGCGAGGGTGTTTTCCAGCAGCCGGCGAGCGTCGGCGCGTCGGCCGGCCTCGACGCGCTGGTCGGCCAGTTCGCGCAGTGCACCCACGTCCAGCGCCTGCGCCAGCAGGGCCAGCGCGCCTGGGCCCAGGCGCGCTGCCTCGGCATTGAAGCCGGTCAGCGCGGCGTCGATGTCGCGGTCGTTGCTGCGCACGGCCAGACTCAGTTCACAGGCGCGGGTGTCACGGCTGGTGCCTGGCGGCGCAGCCGCCGCCGCGGCAAGGTCGGCGCGGCACAACGGGTCGACCAGGGCGGCGGCCAGGTCGCCCCGGCCCAGTTGCCGCTTGATGTCGGTGCGCAGCAGCAGGGCCTCGCGTTCGTGGCCGAGGGCCGAGGGCAGGTCCAGCGCGCGCACCAGGCGGTGGTCGAGTGCGTCGAGTTCTGCTGCCGGGCTTGCTGCCCCGCCGGCGGCACGACTTGCCGTGGTGCCGACACCCGCTGGCGTGCCGGCTGGCGTGGCAGGCGCCGGTTGAGCGGCGTCGGCCTGGCTTGTGTTGACCGTGCGCGCAGCCAGGGCGGCGCGCACGGCAGCCAGCGTGCCCCAGAAGTCGGCGGTGTCGCGCAGGCTGCGCCAGCGGTCGGCATCGTCGGGGTCGCCGGCCAGGGCGGCGATGAAATGTTCGCGCGCGAGGTCGTTGCGACCCAGGCGCATTTCGGCCAGACCGAGCAGGCCGCGGGTCGCGCCTTCGGCACCCAGGGCGGCCGGCGCCACGCTGGCCAGGTGATCCAGCAGCAGGCTGCGAGCGGTGGCCGGTCGGTCGGCGTCCAGAAGGGCCTGGGCCTGAGCCTGGACCTGCTGGCTGCGCGACGGCGGTTCGGGGCGCGCTGCTGCTGCGCGCGCGGCAGTGTCAGCAGCCGTTCTGGCCGCGGCGGGTGGCTCGCCTGAAGTGGACGTCGCGCCAGGCGCGGCCCCTGCGTTCGGGCTGGCTCGGCTGGCCTCGACGCCGTCAGGTGCCGCGGCGGAGCGTGCCGTGCTGCCGCGCGGGTTGGTGCTCAGTGTCGGCCGGCTGTTGGCCAGCGGCACGAGGCTGACGCTGGCGGCTGCGGACGCGACCAGCGCCGCCGCAGGATTTGCGGCGCCGGGCAGCGCCGGGGCCGGGGGCTCGATCGGCAGGGCGCGCGCCAGCGCCTGTCGCTCGCGCTGGGCCTGGGCCGTGTTGCCCAACGTGTCGATCGCTCTGGACCAGCTGCGCCGCAGCTGATCAGCGGGCAGCTCGGCTTCGTCGGCCAGGCGGGACAGGCTGGCCAGGCCCCGTGCCCGGGTGGCCGGGCGCTGGGCATCCAGTTCAGCCAGGGCGAGGCGGTCGCGCGGCGCCGGGCTGCGGGCGATGCGCTGCTCGAGGTAGAGCCGGCTTTTCTCCCAGCCGCCGATCTGTGCCGCCAGCACGCTGGCGTATTCGGACGCCAGTGAGCCTGGCGGTCGGCCGTCCGGAAAGAGCCGTCGCGCCAGCGCCAGGACTTCGGCCGTGCGGCCCCGTTGTCGCAATTGCCTGAGCTGGTCCAGCGAGTTGCGCTGTTCGGTGTACAGGGTGAGCAGCTGGCGCAGTTCGGCCGTTTCGCCACTGCCGGGGTGGGCGGCGGTGAGTTGCGCCAGCACCTTGCGCGCGGCGTCGGCGCGGTCGAGGCGCAGTTCGGTTTCGCCCAGCAACAGCAGCGCCTGGGCGTGATCGGCGCGGACATGCAGCACCTTTTCCAGCACATTGCGGGTGATGTCAGGGCGGTAATGCGCCAGCCAGTAGTAGGCGCTGCGCATGAGTTCGCTGATGCCCTGGCGTGCGGCGGCGTCCGGGCTCATGGGTGCGGCAGTGTCGGCCGGTGGCTGGGTGGCGGACGGCGGCCCGCTCGATTGCATGGGCGGCAATGGCGGAGGCACTGCCGCCAGTGCGGCGCTGTTGCACAGCAGCCAGGCCACGGCGCAGGCGGCAGGCAAGGCGACTGACCACACTGCGTCGGCGTGCCGACGCGAACGCAGCGCGACGGGGCCGAGCGGGCGGGCGCGCGGGCTCATGCCGTGGCCTCGCGGGCCGACACCACGGTGGCTGCCGTCAGGCTGCAATCTGCCCAGGGCAGGACAAGGCGGCCGCCTGCGTCGAAGCGGTAGCGGCCCTGCTCGTGACCGAGCGCAAACAGCGCCAGTGCACTGTCGTAGTAGTGCTGCGGCAGATAGGCCTCGCGTGCCAGGCGTTGACGCAATACGCCTGCGGCGCGCTCGCGCCCGAGCGCCCGCGCCAAGGGCAGCAGGGCTGCAGCAAAACCGCGCGGGCCGAGTGCCTGGTTCAGCGGCTGCTGCGGCGCCGGCCAGCCGGTGTGTAGGCTGAGTGGCACGTCGCCCAGGCGCTCGATAATGTCGCACACGCTGACGTGTTGCGCAAGCAGGCCGGCGCGGGCCGGATCAGCGGCGTCGGTCAGGCCCAGCCACAGATAGCTGCGGATGGCGTTGTAGCCGCCGCGAGCCTCGTCGGTGCTCAAGGTCATGGCGGCCGGCAGCGGGTTGCCGGCGGGTAGGTACCAGTCAGGCACCAGGCCGTGGGGCGCAGCGGACAGGCGCAACAGGTGGACCGAGTCGTTCAGCAGACGCGGCCAGGCCGGATCGGCGCCCTGCATGGCCCACCAGCGCAGCAGCGGCAGCGGCAGGTAACTCGGGTTGAGCTTGGCATTGCCGTGGCGGTCGAGAAAGCCGACGGGTGCGGGCAGCAACTGCAGCCCCAGGCCGGGCAGTTCCGCGGTCTCGCGGGCCAGGATGAGCCGGCCCAGGCCTTGTGCCTTGGCGCGTAGTGCGGGCGCATTCCACAGCCGGGCGGCCTGGGCGAGCACGTACGCGATCCACAGGTCGGCGTCCGACGCGGCATTGCTGTCCAGCACGCGCCAACGACCGCGTTCGTCACGACCCCAGTGCCAGGCCGGTAGATGGACGCCCAGGTCGCCGCGCGCGAGTTCGCGCTCGGTCCAGCCGAGCAGGGCGTCGAAAGTCGGTCGGTCGTTGCTGACCAGGGCGAAGAACAGGGCATAGGCCTGAGCTTCGGAGACGGTGTGGAATCGACCGTCGCGGGGGTCCGCGATGCGGCCTTCGGGTTTGAGCAGCGCCTGTCTGAAGGCCTGCCAATCCGGCCAGTTCGATGCGCCAACTGGCAGGTTGCCGGTACGGTCGTCAGCGCGGAAGTCAGCGCCAGCGCGGGCCTCGCGGCACGCCGGGCCTTCGAAACCTGCGTTCGTCGCTGCTGCTGCCGCGGCAAGATCGGTCGGCGCCCCGGTGCTGCAGGCACTCAGCACGCTGGCGACGCCGCTCAGGCCGGCAAGGCCGTAGGCGATGGCATGGCGCCTGTGCATGGTCGACGTGGAGCAAGCGGGTGCATCAGCTACGCAGGCGCTGTTGGGCACGCTGGCGCAGGCTGCGATAGATTGGCAAGGCGATGAGCAGGCCGAACAGGCCGGCCAGTGCCACCAGCAGCAGCGGGCGCTGATGCAGCTGAAACCAGATCCAGCGCCACCAGGCCATGCTGCCGACCTCGTAGGTGTTTCCCACGCGGTAAGCCTCCACCTGGGCGCCTCGCACCACCACCAGATCGCCCTGCACACGGGCGAGCTTGGCCGGGTCGAGCAGCACGTCGCCGACTTGGGCCAGGGTGGCCTCATCGGTGGCCTGCATCACGACCACCGATCGCCCGGCCTGCAGCGGCGACTCAAAGCCCATGAGTGCGCCCAATGGACCAGCGCCGCGAAGCTCGGCCCAGCCCTGGCCGGGTCGCTTGCGTGGCAAGGCACCGCCGAACCATTCCGCGCCGGTCTCGGCAAAAAGGGCCAGCGGCGAGACGCTGCGTGCCTGGGCCGCCAGCACAGCCGGCAGGCTGTGCTGCCAGCCTTGCAGTACGCCGGGAACGTCGGCGCTGGCAATGACGAGCAGTTCGCGGTCGTAAGCCTCGTCGGCGCGCGAGGCCGGCAGGACCAGGACGCGGATGCCCGGTGTGCCGGTGACGGCACCAAACTGACCCAGGGCGGTCAGCGCGGTGGTGATGTCGCCAGCGCGTGGCTGGTCGGGCAGCAGGACGGCTGTCTCGGCCAGGTCGGCGTATCGCGTGAAGGGGAAGCCGCTATTTGCATACATCGCCAGGTTGGGCAAGACGGCAAAGTGTTCGAGGAAGCGCAGGTCGACGGTTGAATCCGGGTCGATGGCGGCTTGCGAACCCATGAGCAGGTTGCGGCAACGGGTCTCGTTGGCCGGCACGATCTCGAAGCGGAACTGCAGCTGGTTGTTGGCACCGAGCTGAAATGCGGGCACCGTGAGGTCCTGACGATCGACCGCTCCGCCGGTGTCGAGAAAGGGCAGCACCAGGCGTTCGCCGCCGGCCAGGGTGCTGTTGGCCACCCGCAACGGAAAGGCCTGCACCAGCTGGTCGTTCACCTGCACCGCCAGGCGGGCTGTGCCTTCCTCGGTCGGTGGGGTATAGCGGTAGCGAAGGTTGAGTGGCAGGCCGCGTGCTTCCCATGTGACAGAGTCGGCTGGCAGGCGCAGCGGCACGCGCACCATGTCGAGCAGGTTGCCGCTGACTTCCAGTTGGCCCGGCTGGCGTTGCAGGTCACCCAGGCGCACCAGGGCGCCGCCGGACTGGATATTGGGGGCGTCATGCAGCTTGCGACGTGGCGGCAGGTCGAGCTGGCGCACCTGTACCGAATTGCCGCTGAGCGCCGCTTGGCCCAGGGCCAGCGCCTGGGCGGCGCTGAGCAACTGGGCCGGGTCGCGCCCGAGCACCAGCAGCAGCTTGGCGGTCGGGTGACGCGGGTGCGCCATGATGGCCAAGGTGGGCAGGTCGACCTTGGGCAGGTTCAGGCCGGCAGGACGCTCGTTGTTGGTGGCAAACACGACCGCGTGCGAACTCGGCAGATCGTCCAGCAGGGCGGGGAAATGGGCACCTCGCCAGGCAGCCAGGGCTCCGAACCAGCTGGCCAGCACGCCTGCCGCGCGCACGGACTCGGCGCTCGGTTGGGCCGCGAAGACAAACGGCAGGTCGAGCCGGCTGGCATCGCGCACATCGAAGAACGGTGCAGGCAGCAATGCCAGGTCGTCACGCAGTGGCAGCGGGCGGGTCACCAGTTCCAGCGTGCTGTTGGCACTCAACTGCGCCCACAGGCTGCTGTGATACGGAAATTCACAGTCCAGCGTGTAGTGCCCGATGAACTGCAGTCGCAGCTTGGCGTATTCGGTGAAGTGGCGCGGATCAAGTTCCAACTCGGCATCCTGCGGTGTGCCGAGTTTGTTTTTCTCTGCGACCAGGGTGCCGAGGGTTTCCTCATGCACAGCCACACGCAGGTGCGAGAGTTCGGGCAACAGTGCTGGAGAAAAGGTGTAGCGCAGGCGTAGACGCGCGCTGACGACCGATTCATCAAGTCGCACCGACAGCGGCAGAAAGATGCTGTGGTCGATGCCCCGAAATTCGATCGGGCCGGGTCGACCGAACTCGCCGAGCTTGAAGACTCGAGTGCGGGTGCCCGGCTCGACGGGTGCCGAGGCCTTTGAAGAAGGCGCCTGAGCCGACGTCGCAGCGGCTGGACCGGACTTGGACGAACTTGCTGGTCGGGAGTCTGCCAGGTTGCCAGACCGGCTAGCTGCGCCCAACTTGCCCGGTGTCGTCGTCACTGCTGCCAGACTAGACAGACAGACCAGACCGAAGGCAGCAGCCAGACCCCATGCGCGGACTCGTACCGAAAACGATCGGAAGAATGGTCCGACAGTGGCGTTGTGTTCTTTCAATTCTCGGCCCGGGAAAAGGTTTCCCCGCAAAACGGGATCGGTACCCGAATCGAACATTCGAAACCGAGGTCTAGTTAATATGACTCATGATATCTGGCTGTTTCAGCTTGTGACAATCGTATGTCAGGTTTTCAGCACACCCCGCGTATGAAGGATTGACGCTTTATACGGCTGCCTGTCGCGAGGTGTCAGCGAGGCGTCGCAATGCCTGCAACTCTGCCAGTACGGGCGCCAGACGGTCTGCGACCAACACATCTAGCTGAGCGCCTACCGTGTCGACTAAAACCTGGGTGCTGCGTTCGATCTCGATATTGAGGGCGTCGCCCACCTGCTTGGTGCCGAACGTGGTCATGCGCAGGGTTTCAGGGATGAGCCAGACTTCGAACCAGCCGGCCGTGCGATCGGCATTGGCGATGGTCAGGCTGGCCCCATTGACGGCGACATAGCCTTTGGCGAACAAATAGCGCATCCATTGCGGCGCGACGCCGATGCGCCACACATGGTTGTTGGGCGGCGTCTCAATTGAGAGCAATCGGGCGGTTGTGTCGACATGGCCTGACAAAGGGTGACCACCGATCTCGGCGCCCTCACGCGCCGCCCGTTCGACATTGACGCGGCTGCCGGGTGTCAATGCGCCCAGGGTGGTCAGACCTAAGGTCTGCTGCATGACGTCAAACGACGCTACATCGTCGCCCTGGCGGGCCGTGACAGTCAGGCACACGCCGTCGCAAGCCACGCTGGCACCGATCACCAGTGCGTCGCAAAACCTGGTCGGAAACTGCAGATCGACGCTGCGCAGGCCGGGTAGGTCGCGCAACGCCAGCACGCTGGCCTGTGCCTGGACGATGCCGGTAAACATGGATGAAGGAGCTTTCAATGAGATATGCGAGGTCAGATCAACGCTGCAGCACGACGTTGGAAGTCGTCGAAGTCAACGCCTACGCTGATCTTTCCGTCCGGCCAGGTGATGACAGGTCGCTTGATCAGAGTAGGCTGGCTCTGCATGAGTGCGTTGGCACTCGCTTCGTCGATGACGGCCGCACGCGTCATTTCGTCCAGCGCCCGCCAACTTGTGCCCCGGCGGTTGAGCACCGTCTGCCAGCCGAGTTGGCCACACCAGTCTGCCATCACAGACGGCGGGAGTCCTTGGCGCCGCAGGTCGTGAAAGATGTAGGCGATACCCTGGGCGTCGAACCATGCGCGGGTATTGCGCACACTGTCGCAGTTGGAAATGCCATGTACCACTGGCCTCGACGCGCACATGACGATTCACTGGCGCGCTGTGCGCACATTTGCAGGCACAGCCGAGGGGTGACTGGTGCGCCATGGGTTGATGTCCAGCCCGCCGCGGCGCGTGTAGCGCGCCAGCACTGACAGCCGCGCCGGGCGGCAGCGTGTCCAGACGTCCATGAAGATGCGCTCGACACACTGCTCATGGAACTCGTTGTGCTGGCGAAAACTGACCAGGTAGCGGAGCAGCCCGGCATGGTCGATGGGCGAGCCGATGTAGCTGATTTGCACACTGCCCCAATCGGGTTGGCCGGTGACCAGGCAATTGCTCTTGAGCAGGTCGGACTTGAGCACCTCTTCCACCAAGGCCTGATCGTGATCAGCGGTCAGCAATTCGGGCGCAGGGGTGTAGCGATCACATTCCAGGTCGAGGCGGTCCAGGCTCAGCCCATCGATCTCGTGGATGGCTTGATCAGCAAATGCATCTGCCGGCAACAGCCTCACGCCGACCCGCGCACCGAACCCGGCACTCAGATCGGACTGGATCTGCTGTTGCACCCAGGCGGGCGACTCGCAGCGCGTCATGCTGAAACTGTTGAGATAGAGCTTCAGCGATTTGCTCTCGACGATGGCTGGTGATTCGCACGGCACAGTGAACTGCGCCAGCGCCACCATCGGTTTGCCGCGCGCATTCAGCCACGACAACTCGTACGCCGTCCACTGATCGGCCCCGGTGAAGGGTGGCGTAGCGTCGACGTTCAAGCCGATCTCGGATCGCTTGGGTGCACGAGCGATTGGGAACAGCAGGTTGGGAGCGTATTGCTCAATATGACTGCTGCTAACGCCCAGCGGCGAGCCGATCAATTCAGCGGCCTGAGCGCGCTTCAGGGTTGACGGGTCGCCACCCGTTGCGGCCGTGTGTGGGAGGCTGTTTGGCAATGGGTTCATTTCGGGTGCTGCTGACCGCATCATATTAGCGGCGCACATGGGTTGTGGGCCGGTCGCCGCCGCTGAGGCGTCGACCTTGGCCCCGACATTTGGCCCGACGTGCAAGGCAAATATGCTGCCAAACATGCACCATCGATAGGCTCGAAATAGCCGGCGAAATGCATGCTTCTCGTACGCCGAACGGGCGTTGCGTGAAGGTGCCAGCCCTATACTTCACGCTCGTTGTGCAAGTTGCAAGTTTCGGGCGTCGAGAGGTGCTGGCAGTCATGGGTACAAAGCTCAAGGTAGCGGGTTGGATGGCACTCGGTGCGGTGGCCGGCGCGCTGGCGACGACGCAGTTTCAGGCTACGGCGCGCAGCGCCATGGCGCCCCTGCCGATCGAGGACGTTCAACAGCTGACCGCTGTGTTCGATTGGATCAAGCGTTCTTACGTCGAACCGGTGGATGAGAAAAAGCTCATCCGCGACGCCATCGCCGGCATGGTGGCCGGGCTGGATCCGCATTCGCAATATTTCGAAGGTCAGAGCTTCAAGGATTTTCGCGAAGGCATCAGCGGCAAGTTCACCGGCGTGGGTATCCAGATCGAGATGGAGGAGGGGCTCGTGAAGGTGGTCTCGCCGATCGAGGGTTCGCCGGCTTTCCGTGCCGGTATCCTGACCGGTGACCTCATTACCCGCATCGACGATCAGGCGGTCAAGGGCCTGACTATGGACCAGGCGGTCAAGCGCATGCGCGGGCCGAGCGGAACCAAGGTCATGCTGATGGTGTTTCGTAAGGCTGAGAACCGCACATTTCCTGTAACCATCGTGCGCGAGGAGATTCGCGCCAAGAGCGTGCGCTCCAAGGTCGTCGAGCCCGGTTATGCGTGGATTCGTGTGTCGCAGTTCCAGGAGCCGACATTGCGCGACTTTGTCGAGCAGCTCAAGGACATTGCGCGTCAGGACCCAGGCTTGAAGGGCTTGGTGCTCGACCTGCGCAATGATCCGGGTGGTCTGCTGGACAGTGCTGTGGGCATCAGTGCAGTGTTTCTACCGCGCGACGTGGTTGTCGTGTCGACCAATGGCCAGATCGCTGAGTCGAAGAGCACCCTCAAGAGCTCCCCTTATGCGTATTCGCGTGACGGCAGCGATCCGCTGGCCAGCCTGCCGCCCATCTTCAAGACGGTGCCCATGGTGGTGTTGGTGAATGAGGGTTCCGCGTCTGCCAGCGAAATCGTGGCCGGCGCTCTCAAGGATCACAAGCGCGCCGTCATCATGGGGTCGCAGACCTTTGGCAAGGGTTCGGTGCAGAGTGAGTTTGCTCGCCTGCCCATGCCGAATACGTCGGTCAAAATCACCACTGCCCGTTATTACACGCCGTCCGGGCAGTCTATCCAGGCCAAGGGTATCTTGCCGGACGTGCCCGTGGATGAGACTGCGGACGGCAATCTTTTCTCGGCGCTGCGTGTTAGAGAGGCCGACCTCGATCGCCACCTGACCGCTGCAGGCGAAACTCAGGCCAAGGACGGTGCACGCGAGAAGGCCCGCGAGGAAGCATTGCGAAAGCTTGAGGAAGCCAACAAGGAAAAGGGCGCAGGTAATCCGGCGCCGCGATTGCCGGAATTTGGCGCTGCCGAGGATTTCCCACTGCAGCAGGCACTGAATCGCCTCAAGGGTCGGCCTGTGGTCGTGTCCAAGACTCAGGTCGAACGCAAGGCCGATGAGCCCAAGGGAAATTGAGCGGACGCTTATTCACTTGGCTTCAGGTTCAACAAGCAAATGCTCGTTCTGATTGACGCGATCCGTCCAAGTGGCATGAAAAAGCCATGAATGACAGTCAACTCTTGCGCTACAGCCGACATGTACTGCTGGACGATGTAGGGGTAGAGGGTCAGCAACGCATTTTGGCGGGTCGTGCACTGGTCATCGGCGCAGGTGGCCTGGGATCGCCAGTGATGTTGTATCTTGGCAGCGCTGGCGTAGGTCGAATCACCGTGGTAGATCATGACCAGGTTGACGCCACAAATCTGCAGCGACAGATCGCGCATGTTGAGGCCAGGGTCGGGTGGGACAAGGTGACTTCCGCAGCCGCGGCAGTCGCAGCGATCAATCCAGAGGTGCACGTGGTGGGCGTGAGTCAGAGAGCTGACGCAACCTTGCTCGCCGAACTGGTTGCCGATGCGGATGTCGTGCTCGATTGCAGCGACAACTACGCCACTCGCCAGGAGGTGAATGCAGCCTGCGTCGCCGCGGGCGTGCCGTTGGTCTCAGGTGCGGCCATACGCTTTGACGGGCAGGTATCGGTGTGGGACACCCGTCAGGCGGACGCGCCGTGTTATGCCTGCGTCTTTCCGCCCGATGCTGCAGTGGAGGAAATCCGCTGCGCGACCATGGGTGTATTTGCGCCGCTGGTCGGACTGATTGGATCGGTGCAGGCCGCCGAGGCTCTCAAGTTGCTCGCAGCATGTGGCACTTCACTGGCCGGCCGCTTGCAAATGCTTGACGGACTGAACATGGAGTGGACCGAGGTTCGCCTGGCGCGTGACCCTGCGTGTCCGATTTGCGCGGTACGCCGATTGGCGTCGGCGGCCCCTGCGTGAAGGAACTGGGATCATCCATGGATAAGCGAGTTGACCTGACCGCACGAAATTTTCCGACCGCCGTGGAGGATGCGGCACGTGCGACTTCGCGATATGACGGTCCCGAAAGTGCATACCATTTGGCGTTCACTGATGTGCCCTTCCTGCTGCGTGACGAGTTGCGTCCCGTACGCATGCAGCTGGAATTGTTGAAACCCGAGCTGGTACAGCGTGAGCAGGGCATCGAGTCGACCATCGTCATCTTCGGCAGTGCGCGTATCAAGGCGCCGTCAGACGCCGAGCGGCAACTCGTCGATGCGCATGACAACGGCGACTCAGCGGCCATACGGTCAGCAGAGCTTCAGCTCGACATGTCGCGCTATTACGCAATTGCGCAGGAGTTCGCTGCCATCGTGACCCGGGCATCGTCCCACATGTCCGCACCCATTCACGTTGTCACTGGTGGAGGTCCTGGCGTCATGGAGGCCGGCAACCGAGGTGCGTTCGAGGCCGGCGGCAAGAGCATCGGGCTGAATATCGTGCTGCCGCACGAACAGGCGCCCAACCCCTACATCACGCCCGAATTGTGTTTCCAGTTCCATTACTTCGCCATTCGGAAAATGCACTTCCTGATGCGATCAATTGCGCTGGTATGTTTTCCAGGTGGTTTCGGGACGCTGGACGAACTTTTCGAGACCCTGACACTGATGCAGACCGGCAAGTGCCGTCGCCGGCCCATTCTTCTTTTTGGCCGCTCGTTCTGGGACAAGTTGCTCAACCTCGAACATCTGGTTGAGACCGGCATGATCAACCCCGAGGATGTGCACCTTATCCGCTTCGTTGAAACCGCTGAAGAAGCTTGGAGTCTGATCGCCGAGGCCTATGGCCTGCAGAATAGCCTGCCAGCAGGTGTCTGAAGGCGATGCCGCGACGTATCAGCCTGATCGGTGTGCCAACCGATATAGGTGCGTCTGCGCGCGGCGCCTCCATGGGACCCGAAGCATTGCGGGTTGCCGGATTGGCCGCGGCCCTTGCTGCTCATGGCCTAGAGGTGCACGACAGGGGCAATCTGGTTGGGCCGGCCAACCCATGGTTATTTCCGGTGGGCGGCTACCGCCATTTGGCCGAAGTCGCTGCCTGGAATCGAGCGGCACATGATGCAGTCTATGCTGAACTGCAGTTTGGCCATCTACCCATCCTGCTGGGTGGTGACCATAGCCTGGGCATAGGCTCCATCAGCGCTGTGGCGCGTCACTGCCGCGAGCAAGGGCGCAAGCTGCGCGTGTTGTGGCTCGATGCACACGCCGACTTCAACACCAGTGATATCACGCCCAGCGGTAACGTCCATGGTATGCCGGTGGCCTGTCTGTGCGGATTGGGACCGGCCGAACTCGTGTCCATCGGTGGCGCAACGCCGGCTATCTCGCCCAAGGTTGTGCGCCAGGTTGGCATTCGCAGTGTGGATGAGGGTGAGAAGCGCCTGGTGCACGCCCAGGGGCTGGAGGTGTACGACATGCGCTATATCGATGAGATGGGCATGCGGCACGCCATGGAACTTGCGCTCGCGACTTTGGACGCGAATACGCACCTGCATGTGAGTTTCGACGTCGACTTTCTTGACCCCAGTATTGCACCGGGCGTCGCGACCACGGTGATGGGTGGACCCACGTACCGCGAAGCGCAGTTGTGTATGGAGATGATTGCCGATTGCGGCCACATGGCATCACTGGACGTGGTGGAACTCAACCCGGCCTTTGACGAACGCAATCGCACTGCGATGGTGGCGGTCGACCTGATCGAGTCGCTGTTCGGAAAGAGCACGCTGATGCGGCATCGCTGAGAACGGCGCCTAGGCTGAAAGCTGCAACGTCGATTCGGCATGCAGTCTCAGTTGTGTTCCAAGCCCGAGCGCCAGTCAATATGGCAAAGCCTGAGCGATATCGCCCTGAATATGGGCCTGCCCTGCTAGCCTACGCGACGCAGTCGCACATGGGCAACCAAGCCGCCGTCCGGCGCATTGGCAAGTTCGAACTGGCCACCCATGCGGGCAATGGCCTTGTCGACGATGGCCAAGCCAAGTCCCGCGCCGGTGGCGTGAGTGCGGGCGACGTTGCCGCGATAGAAGGGCGTGGTCAACTGGCTGAGCAGGGCCTGCGGAACGCCCGGACCTTGATCGCGCGCACTTACCACCACCCATTGGCCGGAGCGTGCGTATGTGACCTGCACATGGGCCACGCCATCCTCTGATCGACCATAGCGCCGGGCGTTCTCAAACAGATTGGCAAACACTCGAGACAGCTCGGTTTCGTCCGCGAGCACGCGAACGTCGATGGCTACACGCGAGACGATCTGGACGTGCTCGGTGTCGCGCACTGACGCGATCACCCGGTCGACCAACTGGCTCAGCAGCACCGGACCGAGTTTGACGTCGCCTGGGCGGGCGTAATCCATGAACTTGTCGATGATGGCGTCGAGTTGGTCGATGTCGGCAGCCATGTTGCGCTTGGCTTCTTCATCGGCGACGCTGATTTCGGTCTCCAGTCGCATGCGTGCCAAAGGAGTGCGAAGGTCATGTGAAATGCCGGCCAGCATGACGGCGCGGTCTTCTTCGATCTTTGCCAGTTCCCGTGCCATGCGATTAAAGCCACGATTGACCTCGCGGATTTCGCGTGTTGCCGTGTCTTCATCCAGCCGTGAGGCGTATTCGCCCTCCCGGATGCGACTGGCGGCAAAGGAAAGTTGGCGCAACGGCTGATTGATGAGTCGCGCGATGACCGCCGAACCACAGAGCGTCAAAAGGAAGGTCAGACCCATCACCACGAACGTGGTCTTTCCAGTGACCGCCGACTGCACCCGGCTCGGGTCAGTCTGCAACCAGAAGTGGTCGTTCTCGATGCGAAAACCCACCCACAGTCCCGGCACGCGGTTGACTGAATTGGCGACCACCGTGGTCTCGCCCAAAGTCGCGCGTAGCTGGGCGCTGATGGTGCGCGTGAATCGGTCGACCTCGAACGGCTCCCAGGAGTCACTTGGCTCGCGCGGTTGCAGCTTGACTGACTCGCGATCAGCGATCGTCTTGACCAGGGCGACGCGATTGACCTGGTCGGTGTATTTGAGTGCAGCGCGCGACAGATTGACCAGTGTGGCGATCTGCTGCGCGGCCTGAACGCCACGCGGTTCGAGCTCCAGATAGCGCAGTGTGTAGACCCAGCCGATGATGGCTGTACCCAGCATGAGCGACAACAGCAAAAAAGTGCGCCAGAACAGACTCAAGGGCACTTGCCGGCGCAGCAGCAGCGCCAACATCTGGGGGCGCCGCGATGCTGCCGGACCGCGCAAGGGCTTGGAGGTGGAAAGTGTGGCCATCGTTTGACGCTGCACGCTTGCTGCAGTGTCCTGGTAGTGGTGAACCCAAACGGCCGGCCAGCGCCCGTCAGTCATGTCGTGTTCAGGGCGAAGCGCGGTGCCTGTCCACCGCAGAAGCTTCAGTGAGTCCTCAAGCTGCTCCGTCCGGCACGAACACGTAACCCACGCCCCAGACAGTCTGGATGTAGCGCGGCTGAGCCGGATCAGGCTCGATCATCTTGCGCAAACGCGACACCTGAACATCCAAGCTGCGGTCGAAGGGTTCGAATTCCCGGCCACGCGCCAATTGGGCAAGCTTGTCGCGTGACAGCGGCTGCCTCGGGTGGCGCACCAGCGCCTTGAGCATCGAAAACTCGCCAGTCGTGAGCGAAATCACCTCGCCTTCGCGTGTCAATCGACGTAACGCCAAGTCGAACTCGAAGGGGCCGAAGGTGACGGTCTGCGGCTCACGTGCCGGCGCGCCCGGCGCTTCCATGAGTGGGCGACGGCGCAGCACAGCGTGGATGCGTGCCAGCAGTTCGCGCGGATTGAAGGGCTTGGGCATGTAGTCGTCGGCGCCCACTTCCAGGCCAACGATGCGATCGACATCCTCTACCTTGGCGGTCAACATGATGATGGGAGTGATGTCGTTGGCCGCGCGCAGCCGGCGGCAAATCGACAGGCCGTCTTCGCCCGGCAACATGAGGTCGAGCACGATCATGTCGACAGTCTCTCGCGTCAGGATGCGGTTTAGCGCCTTGCCGTCCTCGGCCAGCAGGACTTCGAAGCCTTCCTGCGTCAGGTAGCGACGCAACAGGTCACGGATGCGGGCGTCATCATCGACCACTACGATGCGGTCGGTACGCTGAGGATTGGTGGGCGACATGCGGCCTCCGAAATTTGTAACAGCCTCGATTGTGCGGACTGGAACCCGGATTTCTGTCGACCTTGACCTGTTGTTACATTTTTTGCGCGGCGCAGCAAGACCGGCGCGCGTGCCTTTTGTGGCGCGCAGCAACACCGGATGCTGCGCGCCCTGGTGGGTTATTGCGCCGTCCAACCTCCGTCGACATTCCAGGCTACGCCGCGGATGTTGTCGCCTGCTGGCGAGCACATGAATACCGCCAGTTCGCCGAGTTGGTCGGGCGTGGTGAACTGCAGAGAGGGTTGTTTTTCGCCCAGCAGTCGGCGGGTCGCTTCAGCAATGTCCACGCCATCCTTTTCCGCTCGTGCGTCGACTTGCTTTTGCACCAACGGGGTCAGCACCCAGCCTGGACAAATCGCGTTCACGGTGATGCCAGTGGTGGCGTTTTCCAGTGCTGTCACCTTGGTTAGGCCAATGATGCCGTGCTTGGCCGCGACATAGGCTGACTTCTGCGCCGACGCCACCAAGCCGTGCACCGACGCCAGGTTGATGATGCGGCCCCAGTTGCGCGCCTGCATCTGCGGCAACACCAGGCGGGTGGTGTGGAACGCAGAGCTGAGGTTGATGGCGATGATCTGGTCCCAGCGCTCGACCGGAAAATCCTGCACCGACGCCAAATGCTGGATGCCAGCGTTGTTGACGAGGATGTCGACGCCGCCGAATTCGCCCGCGGCGTAAGCCATCATCTGCTCGATGTCAGCCGGTTTGCTCATGTCGGCGCCGTGATACCCGACTCTCACGCCCTGGGCTGCGACCTGAGCCTGCGGGCCGTCAATGTCGCCGAAGCCATTGAGCACCACGTCGGCGCCCTGTGCCGCGAGCTTGAGGGCAATGCCCAGGCCGATGCCGCTGGTCGATCCGGTGACGAGCGCTGTCTTGCCGCGCAACATCCTGCTGTCTGCCATGGAGCCTACTCCGAAAGTGTTGGGTACGATTTCATTATCTGTGCTCCAAGCACTTGGTCGGCTGACACGCTGCAATGCAGCATCGTCCTGTCAGTCCGTTGCGCCCTCACCTTGAAAGTTCCGGATGACCGAACCCCGCCTGCGCCATGTCGACTGCCTGGATGCCACCGGCCTGCACCGCATGGTGTATTGGGAATGGGGTGACGCAGCCAACCCGCGCGTGGTGGTGTGTGTGCACGGATTGACGCGCCAGGGGCGCGACTTCGACCACCTGGCGCATGCGTTGTGCGGCGACTTCCGCGTCGTGTGCCCTGATGTCGTCGGACGTGGCGCAAGTGCCTGGCTGCGCGACCCCAAGGCTTATTCAATCCCAACCTATGTGGCCGACATGGTGACGCTCCTGGCGCGCATTGACGCTGCAGACCTGAGCTGGGTCGGCACGTCGATGGGTGGCTTGATCGGCATGGCTGTCGCGGCACTGACTGGATCACCCGTGCGTCGTCTGGTATTGAACGACGTCGGCCCGGTGATCGAGCCTGCCGCGTTGCAACGCATCGCGGCCTATCTGGGGCACGGCGAGGTCTGGGACAGCGTCGAGACCGCAGCCGACGCACTCTGGCAAATCTCGCGCGGCTTCGGTCCGCACACCCGCGAACAATGGCTGGCCTTGACTCGCCCGCAACTTGTGGCAGCCCCCCAGGGGGGGGTGATGTCGCGCTACGACCCCGGCATCGCCATTCCGATCCGGGCCACCACGCCAGAACTCGCGGCGCTGGGACAGACCTTGTTGTGGCAGGCCTACGATGCCGTCCGCTGCCCGACATTGCTGCTGCGTGGCGCTGAGTCCGACCTGCTCAGCCCAGCGACCGCGCAGGCCATGCGGACACGCGGGCCGCAGGCGCGCCTGGTGGAGTTTCCAGGCGTCGGGCATGCTCCGACTCTTGTGGCTGCCGACCAGATCGCTGCGGTGCGGGATTTCCTTCGGGAACTGCCGTCGGACGACTTGTCGATTTCGGCTTGAAATGGCGTTCGTCGCCCACGACATTCACCCTGGGCGGCCGTTGTGCAAGGTGAAGGCACTTTGCCAGTCTGAATATCAACCGTGAAGACTACCGTGACGGCGGCGCAGGCCGCTCCTATTGTCGAACTGACCACCGTCGTCGATCCGGTCGAAAGTCGACAGGCTGCTGCCCATCAGCCCGAGGCCGAAGCGTTATTGCGCGCCCGCGCCTTTGCCGAGCCATTGCTGGCCAATCGCAGGCTCGATACGGGAGAGGACGCTTTGGTGCATGCTGACGGCGTGGCCGACATCCTGGCGGGCATTGGCGCGGCACCGTCCATGCGCGCGGCGGCGTATCTCGTGTATGCGGGCGACTACCTGGCGGATCCCGAGGACGTGGTCACCAAAGCTTTTGGGGCGTCCTACGCCAGTGTGGTTGTACACACTCGCAAGCTGGTGCAGGCGCAACGACATGCACGTATCGCCCTGGCCGGTGAAACCAACAGCGAGGTGCTCGCTGAACAGGTCGAGCGAGTGCGCAAGATGCTGCTTGCCTTTTCGCGCGACCTGCGTGTGGTGCTGTTGCGTTTGGCGTCGCGTCTGCAGACCTTGCGCTTTTTCGCCGTCAGCAAGAACGTCTGCCCGCCGGTGCTGGCCAAGGAAACGCTGCAGGTGTTCGCTCCACTCGCCAACCGCCTGGGCATCTGGCAGATCAAGTGGGAGATGGAGGATCTCGCCTTTCGCTTTCTCCAGCCCGAGGACTACAAACACATTGCCAGGCTGCTTGATGAAAAGCGTGTTTTGCGGGAAGCAAGCGTCGAAGCCGCTCGCCTCGAATTGGATCTGGCGCTGGCAGACGCCGGCATGCACGCGGAAATCGCCGGACGACCCAAACACATTTACAGCATCTGGAAGAAGATGCAGGGCAAACATCTGAGCTTTGACCGCGTGCTGGACGTGCGGGCCCTGCGCGTCCTCGTCGACGACGTGCCCGCTTGTTATACGGCACTGAGCCGCGCTCACGAGATCTGGCAACCCATGCCGGGCGAGTTTGACGACTACATCGCCCGGCCCAAGAACAACGGCTACCAGTCGCTGCACACCGTCGTGCGCGATGTCGAGGGCCGTGCACTTGAAATCCAGATCCGCACCCATGCGATGCATGAGCACGCAGAGAGTGGCGTGGCCGCCCATTGGGCATACAAGGAAGCTGGTGTGCGCGGCTATGCCGGTGTCAGCGCGGCGGGCGATTTTGAGGACCGCGTCGCACAGGCGCGCCGCGCCGTCCTGCACCAACTGCTGGCTTGGCAACGCGACTTCGTGGACTCCAGTGCCGGCCTTGCAACTGATGCAGCGGACACTGCGTCAGGCGCAGGCGGTACCGCAGGCCTGTTCGAAGATCGCATCTACGTGTTTACACCGCAGGCCAGCGTGATCGAGTTGCCGGTCGGCGCGACCGCAATCGACTTTGCCTATCACTTGCACTCCGATCTGGGACATCGCTGCCGCGGTGCTCGTGTGGACGGTGCCATGTTGGCGCTCAATACACCCTTGCGCAGCGGGCAGACGGTCGAGGTGGTGTGTGCCAAGGACGGCGGCCCGTCGTTGGACTGGCTCAACCCGCAACTCGGGTTTCTGCAGAGCCCGCGCGCGCGTTCGAAAGTTCGCGCGTGGTTCAATGCCCAGGCCCAGCAGCAGACCATCGCCCGCGGGCGTGAGGCGGTTGAGAAGTTGCTGCAGCGCGAGGGCCGCAGCGCGATCAAGCTCGATGAACTTGCCTCCAGGCTGGGGTTTCGCAGCGCCGACATGTTGTTCGAGGTGGTTGGCAAGGATGAATATTCCTTGCGCAACATCGAGGTGTTGCTGCGACCGGCCGAGCCTGTCGTCGAGGCCGACCTGCCACTGATCAAGCGATCGCGCAGCGATTCCGGTGGCGTGCTAGTGGTCGGTGTCGAGTCGCTGCTCACCCAGTTGGCGCGCTGCTGCCGACCCGCGCCGCCCGACGCAATCAGCGGCTATGTCACGCGCGGCAAGGGCGTAGCAATTCACCGCAGCGACTGTGCAAATCTGCGCCACATGACGCAAGCCGCTCCTGAGCGACTCATCCCGGTCGCATGGGGCGAGCGTCATGAAAGGGCAGGGCAACACACGTCATTGCTTTTTCCTGTGGACGTCAGCGTCAGCGCAGCCGATCGCCAGGGCCTGTTGCGCGACATTTCTGAAGTTTTTGCCAAAGAGAAGATGAACGTCACTGGCGTGAAGACGCAGAGCCTGCGCGGTATTGCCTCCATGTTGTTCACTGTGGAGGTTCCCAGCGCGGCCCGACTCACCGCTGTTCTCAACGCCGTCGCGCGCGTGCCGGGTGTGAACTCGGCCCGCAGGCGATAACGCTGGATAAACGTCGCCGGGACTGCCTTTACGGGCTCACCAAATGAGCCATCTCGATCAGCAAACTGTCGAAATCTTCAAGTGGGCCTTCACAAGGTCGTTGAGCTCTGCTATAGTAGAAAGCTCTTCAGGCGCGTAGCTCAGCTGGTTAGAGCACCACCTTGACATGGTGGGGGTCGTTGGTTCGAGTCCAATCGCGCCTACCAAATTCGGTAGGGAAATCAAGGGCTTGGCGGTTTCGCCAAGCCCTTTGTCTTTGGCGGTACGGAAAAAGTACGGAAAAGCGGGTCGCCGGATGCGCGGCTCGGCGGGTCGACCGGCGGACGCGTGCGGCCTGCGACAGTGCAACTGCGGTTTGTCGGCACCTGTGCTCGCCATCGCTGCTTGGTGGGACTGAGCCCGAGTCGTGCGTGTCCGAGCGTGGGCATTCCCTCGGCCTCCTGACCCCAATGCCCATCACGCCGGACGACTCTGGACGGCCGGGAGCCGACTTCGGCGATAGGCGGCTGATTGGAAACCCGCCTTGACGTCGCCCTATCCGAGTCGCCTCGTTGCCCAAGCACAGACTGCTCTGCGATCGCGGCCCGCTCCGGGTCGTGCCCGTGGCTCACGTGCCATGGCATGCGCCGCGTCCACTTTCATGTGTGCTCGCCAGCGTTGGCAGGCCTTACCACCGTGACTGGCAAGGTGGCGGCCTGAAGCACTGCCTGAGACACCGAGCCCAGCAGTGCACTTCGAACCGCACCCAGCCCCCTCGCGCCGAGGACGATTCCGTCGCATCCGCGCGCTCGCGCAATCGCAAGTAGTGTCGCAGCGACCTCGCCCGCCCCGATCTCGCACTCGAATGGCACACCGGCATCGCGAAGCAGCGCCTCGGCGCCCGCCAAGGACCGATGCCCGACCGCACCACTTACGCGCTCGAGCACGTCTGCTGTCGGAGGCAGCACCATCTCGTAGAGAAAGGTCGGCTCCTGCACCGTCGCCAGCACGATCTCGGCCTGCAGTCCGGCCTCGCGCAGGCGAAGTACATGCCGAACCGCCTCCAACGCCAGTTCCGATCCATCTACAGCGATCAGCAACTTCATGTCTCACCTCCGTTCGTATCGACAACCTCGGCGATAGAGGCTGGCTGGTCAAACCGGCACAGCTATCGAACAAGCAGCGCCGGCGTCGTGCAAAGCGACAGCACCTTGGTCGCGACCGAGCCCATGACAACGCCGCCGATGGCACCGCGCCCGTGCGTGCCGAGGACGATGAGGTCGAACCCGTTCTTCTCGGCAAACTTCGCGATGGTCGGACCCGGCGAACCAATGCGATGGACGAATGCCGCCGTCGCACCATGCATCTTGAAGAAGGCGCGGATCGGCTTGAACACGGCCTCAGCATCGGCCTCGTAGAACGCCCGCACATGGTCCTTTCCCACAAAAGCGGCTGCACGATGGGGAATCGCAGGGACGCAATGCAGGATGGTGAACCTATGCTGCGAACCGAGCCATTCCTCGTGCGTCGCGACGAAGGCCAGCATGCGCTTCGTGTAGACGCTGCCGTCTGCGGCAATCAGGATCTTCATGGCCGTGTCTCCAAGTTGCTTTCAGGTCAGCGCTCGAAGCGAACCGACCTCCAGGCCTCAGAACGAAACCCGCGCGTCCGACGTCAGTCGCGTTCCTTCTTGCCTCGTTCGCCGCCGCCACGCTTGTCGGGTTCCACTCGCGGGTCACGGTGGCACTCCACGCAGTTCTCGAAGTTCTGGATGCCTTCCTCGACGTGCTCGGCGCGGATCTTGGCCTGCGAGTGCTCGTGGCAGCCATAGCAGGTGTAGCGGCTGTAGTCGTTGTTCTTGTGGCAAGTCTCGCAGGTCGCATCGTGGTCACGGTCGAGCACGAAGTACTTGTTGTGGTCGAAGGTCGCCGGCTTCCAGGCCTCGGTCTTGTGGCAGGACTTGCAGCCGCCCTGGAACTGGCGGTGCAGCCGGTCAGTCGGCGCGCTGTGGCAGC
This sequence comes from Pseudomonadota bacterium, assembly GCA_041169165.1. Lineage (GTDB taxonomy): Bacteria > Pseudomonadota > Gammaproteobacteria > Burkholderiales > Burkholderiaceae_C > Sphaerotilus. The sequence continues at coordinate 40,311 of JBEEJN010000021.1, read as the reverse complement.
TTTCGCATCGCTCCAGCTCGGCCTTGGCCAGCAGGGCATGGTCGAAGTGCGCCGGCTTCCAGGCCTTGCTCTGGTGGCACTTCGAGCACTCGACCTTGAGACCGCGGTGCACGGTGTCCTTCGGGGCCGCATGGCACGAGGAGCAGGTGTCGCGTACTGCCACCTTCAGCAGCTCGTGCGAGAACGGTTTGCGGCTGCGCTTGGTGAGCTTAGGCCCCTGGTGGTCGCTGTGGCAGGCTATGCAGTCCTGCTCGATCAGCTGCTGGTGGAACGAACCCTTGATGGTTCCACTGGCGATGGGAACGCCCTTGGTCGTCTTCAGACCGACATCCGCCACGGCATGGCACTCGATGCAGCGACCCGATGACGCACCCCGCCAGGCGGTGTGGCAGGCAAAGCAGTCGGTGGCGAGCTCGGCGTGGCCCTTGACCAGCGGTCCCGGGCTGATCATCAGGTGCGGATAGACGAAGGCCAGCGCCACCAGCGCCACGAGGTTCAGCGCGATGACGATCAGGAGCACCGGGCGCTTCTTCACTGCCAGCCCCAGAACAGGAAGATGGCTACGATGTGGGCCAGCGCCAGCACGGTGAAAGCCAGCGTGATCGGGAAATGCACCACGCGCCACTGCTTGACCACGTCGAAGGTCAAGCTGTCCCAGTAGAGACGGTCTTCGAGTTCCTGGTCGCTCAGTCCGCGATCGCGCATGCGCTGCCGTGCCTCTTCCATGCGTCGGCGCGAACGATCCAGCAGGAACTTGCCAGTCAGCCCGCTGCCCACGTTGATCAGCATCGCCCACACGGCAAGCCAGCCGAGGATGGCATTGAAGTGCACGCCCGCGTGCACCAGCACCAGCAGCGAACCGATCCAGGCCAGCACTTCATGCCAGCGCAGCAGCCTGGCCGGATGCCCGCGCTGGATCAGCTTGCGCTTGCGCAGCGAGTACGCCGTCGACCCGATGATCAGCAAAGTCCCGGGGATGCCGAGCCAGCGGCCGATCCACAGCAGATCGAACAGGTGCAGCAGGCCGTCCAGCGCCAGGGCGAGTAGCGCTAGTGCGGCGAAGCTGCCCAGAAAGGGCAGCACCTCGCGGCTGAGGAGTCTGGCCGGCGCGGGCATCAGGCTTCCAGCACCAGCGGCGAAGACGGACGACCGACACAGAGCAGGCAGTGTCCCGCAGCCACGTCGTGATCCGGCGCGTGTTCGTACTGGACGGTGCCCTCCAGCAAGCGGGTCTCGCAGCTCCCGCAGCCCCCGGATCGACAGCCGGACTCGACCGCGACGCCGTGCCGCTCCGCAAAGTCCAGCAGCGATGCGTCGCGACCGTCCCAGCTCAGCGTTCGACCAGAGCGCTGGAACCGGACTTCGACCGCCGCGACGTCCGTCGCCTTGGCTTCGGGGGCACCGGGCAGCTTGACGGACGCCGGCCCGAAGGCCTCGTAGTGGATGTCAGCCACCGGCACACCCCACTCGGCCAGGGCCGGAACGAGGGCCTGCATCATGGCGGGCGGCCCGCAGACGTAGAACTGGTGGCGACCGTGCGGCAGGGTGCGGCGCAGGAGTTCGACGTCCACATGGCCCTGGTGCTGATAGTCGCGCCCCTGGAGGTCGGAGTCACCCGGGCGGCTGTAGACGATGTTCAGGCGCAGCGCCGGGTGCGAGGCGGCGATCTGCTCGAGCTGCTGCTTGAAGGCGTGCTCGCCGCTGTTGCGCAGCCCGTAGTAGAGATGCACCAGCCGCTGGGGCTGCTGACCGACGCACCATCGCAACATGCTCATCATCGGCGTGATGCCGATGCCGCCACCGATCAGCACCGCAGGCACGTTCGGATCGGGGTCGATGAAGAAGTGCCCGGCCGGCGCCTTTACGCGCACGACGTCGCCGACCTGCACGTGATCATGGAAGTGATTGGACGACAGGCCGGGCTCTAATTCGGGATGGTCGGCCGGTGCGGGCACGCGCTTGATCGTCACCCGGTAGTGCGCCGGATCGGGCTGGTCCGACAGGGAGTAGCAGCGCGTGATCGCACGCGTGGTTGCCGCGCCCCCGGCGCTGCGCGGCGTGACATCCAGTGCGAACGTGAGGAACTGACCCGGCTTGAACGGGGGCAGCGGCTGGCCGTCGACGGGCTGAAGGTGGAACGAACATTGCGTCTGCGCCGCGTCTTCGAGCGCGCGCTGCGCGACACGGAACTCACGCCACCCCGCCCAAGCCGCATCGGCCTTGACCGGCTTCGCGACCGGCGCCGTCGATTCGGCGCCGACCGCGGCCGAGCGACGACGCCAAACCGTCCATCCAATGCCTGCTGCCAGCTGCAGGAGCAGTGCGGCAGCGATGAAGGACAGGAGTTCGATGGCGGTCATGAAAGTCTGCGCAGGTACGACGTGCTCGCGATGAGCAGTCACCTGAGCCGATTCTGGGTCTCGGTATTCCTGGCACCTTGACCGGCCTCAATGGCGGGACTGCCCATGGGCGGTGCTCAGAACACCTTAATGTCCAGGGCCGAAGCTCAATGCATCGCCAACCAGCCGAGAAGTGCCACCATGCATGCCGACCTTCATCAGTTCCTGTCGCGTCTCGTCGGGACGATCCTTCTCGCCCTGGCTCCGGTGGTCTTCACGGCCTTCATCTCGATGCCCTTGAGCCTGAACCGTCATCCTGGAGAACTCGCCCAGGTGGACGCCCCTGCACGACACATGACTTGAAGCGTCCTCGGCCCGTCAGCGGGCCCGCCGGGCCAACAGCCATTTCGTGGCCTCGAACCACGCCAGCGCGCCAACACAGAGTGCCGCACCGGTCAGCATGAGGGATGCGGACGGTGTCTTGAAGCTGAACAGACCGCTGACCGCCGGCACCCACAGCACGAGAGCCAACAGCGCAACGGTGGCCGACCCGATCCAGCCGAACGCAGCATTCCACGGCCGGGCGGCGGCGCGCAGCCGAGCCCAGGTCCGGTTGACATGGATGAGCGCCAGGCTGCTGACGACCAGTACGGTGAAGCCAAGTGCGCGTGCCGTCTCGTCGGAGCCCGATGCCGACCGGGCAACCAGGTAGGCGACGAGCACGATGCCGAACAGGCCGACCCCTTGCACCAGGCCTCGCAGCAGAACCTCGGCATCGAAGAGGCGTGCGTCGGGCCGCCGTGGCGGCTTGCGCATCGCGTCGGCCTCCAGCGGCTCGGCCTCGAACACGATGGAGCAGGCCGGGTCGATGATCAGTTGGAGGAACAGGATGTGCACCGGCATCAGCATCATCGGCCAGCCGAGCACCAGCGGCACGATCGACAGGCCGACGATCGGCAGGTGCACCGCGACGACAAAGGCGATGGCCTTGCGAAGGTTGGCGAATACCCGGCGCCCGTAGCGCACCGCCGTCACCAGAGACGCGAAGTCGTCGTTCAGCAGCACCAGCGCTGCAGCCTCGCGGGCGACGTCGGTGCCGCGCGCACCCATGGCCACGCCGATGTGGGCGGCCTTCAGCGCCGGGGCGTCGTTGACGCCATCGCCCGTCATGGCGACGACGTCGCCGCGCGCCCGGAACGCCTGCACCAGACGCAGCTTCTGCTCGGGCTGGACGCGGCAGAAGACGTTGGTGTCGGCCAGGCGCGCCGCGAGACCGGCGTCGTCCAATCGGTTGAGCTCGGTGCCGGTCACGGCATGGCCATCGGCAACGAGTCCGGCCTGCCTGGCGATCGACAGGGCCGTCTGCGGATGGTCGCCGGTGATCATCACCACCCGGATGCCCGCGGCCCGGCACTCGCCGATGGCCGCCGGCACGTCTGGCCGCACCGGGTCCTCCAGCGCCACGAGGCCGATGAACTCGAAGTTGAAGTCGTGTTGCCTATCGGGCAGGCTGCCGGACGGGAAAACGGCCCGCGCGACGGCCAGCACGCGCAGGCCCTCGCTCGCCATCGCCTCGACCTGGCGGGCGACGGATGCGTGCTGCGCCACGTCGAAGTGGCAGAGATCCATGATGGCCTCCGGCGCTCCCTTCGCGGCCACCAGGCGGTCCTGGCGATCTGGCGACTGCCAGACGCGCGACATCGCCAGCAGTTGCGGTGACAGCGGGTAGTCGTCGACCAACTCCCAGTTGCCGTGCAGGTGCTCGGTGCCGGCGAGGTGACGCTGCCCGGCGTCGCCGATGGCGGACTCCATCGGATCGAAGGCTCGGCGGTGGCTCGCCAGGACGGCGTACTCCAGTACCGGGTGCAGCGCTTCGGGCAGGCCCGGTGAGCTGCTACCGCCCAGGTCCTGCTCCGCGTCGGCGGCCCAGAGCCTGCGAACCGCCATCCGGTTCATCGTCAAGGTGCCGGTCTTGTCGACGCACAGCACGGTCGTGGCGCCGAGCAGCTCCACTGCCGGAATGCTGCGCGTGAGCACCTTCTCCCGCGCGAGCCGCCACGCACCCAGGCCCAGGAAGATGGTCAGCACCACCGGGAGTTCCTCGGGCAGGATGGCCATCGCGAACGTCAGACCGGCCAGCAGCCCGTGCAGCCAGTCACCGCGCATCAGCCCCCAGGCCAGGGCCAGCACGGCTGCCAGACCCAATCCGATCGCCGCGACCCAGGTGACGATGCGCTGGGTTTCGCGCTGGACCGGGGTCGCGTCCGTCGAGATGGCCTGCAGCGAGGCGCCGATGCGGCCCAGGGCACTGCGTTCCCCCGTCGCCGTCACGATGCCTCGCGCCGTGCCCTGCGTCACCAGCGTTCCCGAGAAGGCCTGGCGGCGTGCCGCGGGACCTGCGTCGGACGCGGCGCCTGCCGCCAGCTTCATCACCGGCGCCGACTCGCCGGTCAGCAGCGACTCGTCGATCGACAAGTTGGCCGCCTCGATCAGGTCGAGATCGGCGGGCACCCGATCGCCCTCGGCCAGCAGGACGATGTCGCCGACCACGAGCTCGCGGCCGGCGACACGGATCGGCTGGCCATCGCGAACCACCAGCGCACGCGGGCTGGACAGGTCACGCAGCGCTTCCAGGGACTGTTCGCTGCGGCGCTTCTGGACGTAGGTGATTGCGATGACGACCAGCACGAACCCCAGCAGCATCAGCGCTTCATGGCGATCCCCGAGCGCGAGATAGATCGCGCCGCACGCCACCAGCAGCAGGAACATCGGCTCCAGCACCACGTCCCGCAGCAGCCCCCAGGCACCGCGGCGCGCCGTGGCGGGCAGTTCGTTCGGCCCGTCGCGGGCCAGGCGCGCGGTGGCCTCGGCTGCGCCGAGTCCCTGCGAGGTGGCGGCGTTCAAGTGGCGCCCTGGTTCGCCGGCTGCATGTGGACCTTGGCGTGATCGAGGTCGGGGCGTCGCCAGGGATCAACGTGCGTCATCAGGTTGAGGACACGGTGGCGCTGCATCACGCGACTGCGTGCCTCGACGGCAATGTCGTGGCCGGCTTCGACGCTGAGCGTGGCGTCCACTTCGATGTGGGCGTCGACCACGATCATGTCGCCCATCTTGCGCGTGCGGATGTCGTGCACGCCCTGAATGCCCGGCGTGCCTTCGAGCGTGCCACGAATGGCGGCGACCTCGGCGTCGTCGATGGACCGGTCCATCAGGTCGTGCAAGGCGTCCCAGCCGAACTCCCATCCCATCTTGGCCACCATGAAGCCGACGATGGCGGCCGCGATCGGGTCCAGGATCGGGTAGCCGGCCAGGTTGCCAGCGATGCCGATGCCGACCACCAGCGACGAGGCCGCGTCGGAGCGTGCATGCCAGGCGTTGGCCACTAGCATGCTCGACTTGACCCGCTTCGCCACCGAGAGCATGTAGCGGAACAGCAGCTCCTTGGCGACCAGCGCACTGCCCGCGACCCAGAGCGCGGCCATGTGCACCTTCTGGACTGTTTCCGGTTGCTCCAGCTTTAGGAACGCGGACCACAGCATGCCCAGCCCGACCGCCAGCAGCAGCGCGCCCAGCACCAGGCTGGCCGCCGTCTCGAAGCGGTGGTGTCCGTAGGGGTGGTCGGCGTCGGCGTCCTTCTGGCTGTGGTGGTTGGCGAACAGCACGACGAAGTCGGCGATCAGGTCCGACAGCGAGTGGATGCCGTCGGCGATCAGGCCCTGCGACTTGGTGAGGATGCCCGCAACGATCTGGGTGGTGGTGAGAACCAGATTGACGGCCACGCTGACCCAGGTGCTGCGAGAGGCAGCCGCTGCCCGCTGCGCTGGGCTGTGATCGGGATCTTCGGTGTCTTCGGGGAGATTGGCGAATTGCATGGCACGGTCCGGGCGATGGGAGCAATCCGAAGTGGTCCGCTCCGCTCTCGCAGCTTACGGGCCACGCCTGACCGCACCATTAACGCAGCGCAGACCGAAGCCGTTGCCGCCCTTGGCGGGCGATCGGTCGCGAACAGGTCTCACTGCAGTTTCGGCATGTCGGGTTGATGGCCTGCATGGGCACGCCAGAATGGGTTCTCGAAACTTTTCGGAGTCCTCATGAACATCTTGCTGGCCGCAGATGGCAGTCCGTACACCAAGCGCATGCTCGCCTACGTCGCAGCGCATGATGAGTGGCTGGGCACTCGACATCGCTACGTGGTCGTCACGGCGGTTCCAGGACTACCGCCGCGAGCGGCGTCGTTTCTGGAGCGCGAGGTGGTCAAGGGGTTCTATCGGGACGAGGCAGAGAAGGTCTTCAAGCCGATCCGCACCTTCTTCAAGCAGCGGGGAATCGACGTTGAGTTCGTCTCGAAGGTCGGGCCTGCTGCGGACGTCATCGCCAAGCTGGTCAGCGGCGGCACCTTCGACCTGTTGCTGATGGGCTCGCACGGGCACGGCAGCGTCGCGAACGTCGTCATGGGCTCCGTCGCCACCAAGGTGTTGGCCAGTTCCAAGGTTCCGGTGCTGCTCATTCGCTGACCCACGCAACAGGGAGCGTCCCGAGGACTGGCGCTTGGCCGACGCCGCGGCGCCGCCGGGAGGATCGAGTGCTCGGAATCACCCGATACAATCGGGGCTCACCCGTCATTGGGGAGTAGCCGCCCTGCGCCTGCAGGGGTCCGCGTCAACACACTTGACCTGTACCTCCGGTACGGGACATGGCGCGGACAGCTTCAAGCCTGGCAAGACCTTTGACTGCACTGCCTCCGGATGGGCCGGGGACGCCGTGCAGTCTTCGTCTGCGCTGGCCCTTGGAGTTCTCGTGGAAGCTTTCCTTGTCTCGACCGGCGTGGTCGCCCTGGGTGAAATGGTCGACAAGACACAGCTGCTGGCCATCGTGCTGGCTGCGGCGTTCCGCAAGCCCATCCCCATCATCCTCGGCATCCTGGTCGCCACCCTGGTGAACCACGCGGCGGCCGGCGCCGTGGGCGGCTGGGTGGCGCAGGCCCTCGGCCCCGAGATCTTGCGCTGGGTCATCGGTGTGTCGTTCCTGGCGATGGCCGGCTGGATGCTGATCCCAGACAAGATCGACGACGATGCGGCAGGCGGCAAACAGCGTTTCGGGGTCTTCGGCACGACCGTCGTTGCCTTCTTCCTGGCAGAGATGGGTGACAAGACGCAGATCGCGACCGTCGCGCTCGCGGCGCGCTATCCCGACATCGTCCAGGTCGTGGTTGGGACGACCTTCGGCATGATGCTGGCCAACGTGCCGGCGGTGTTCCTCGGCGACAAGATCGCCAAGAAGGTGTCGATGAAGCTGGTCCACGGCATCGCAGCCGTCATCTTCGCCATCCTGGGCGTGCTGACGCTGTTCAATGTCGGCAAGCTGTTCTGAAGGAGAGTCCGCATGCACACGCACGACCTGGCCGAATGGCGGCACGACCACGTCTTCGATGGCGGCAACATCGCCGCCGAGCGCAGCACCCGTCTGGTGATGTGGATCACGGCCGCCATGATGGTTGTCGAGATCGCCGCCGGCTGGTTCTACAACTCGATGGCGCTGCTGGCCGACGGCTTCCACATGAGCAGCCACGCAGTGGCCATCGGACTCAGCGCCTTCGCCTATGCGGCGGCTCGCAAACACGCCGGGGATTCGCGCTTTGCCTTCGGCACCTGGAAGATCGAGGTGCTGGGCGGCTTTGCCAGCGCGATCTTCCTGCTGGTGGTCGTGGCGCTTATGGTCTACGGCTCTGTCGAGCGCCTCTTCAAGCCGGAACCCATCCAGTACCGGGAAGCGATGCTCATCGCAGTGCTCGGCCTGGGGGTCAACCTGGTCTCGGCGTGGATCCTGGGCGCCGCGCACCATCACGATCATGGGCATGAACATGACCACCACGGGCATGAGCACGGCCACCATCACGACCTCAACTTGAAGTCGGCCTACCTCCACGTCATCGCTGATGCGGCGACTTCGGTGGCGGCGATTGCCGCGCTCGCTGGCGGCTGGCTGCTGGGCTGGTCCTGGCTCGACCCGGTGATGGGCATCGTCGGCGCGGTGGTGGTCGCGCTGTGGGCCAAGGGTCTCATCGTCGACACCAGCAAGGTCCTGCTGGACCGGGAGATGGACCATCCCGTGGTGGAGGAAATCCGGGAGGTCATCGCCGAGCGCGGTGCCCAAAGCGAGACCGTGATCTCAGACCTGCATGTCTGGCGCGTCGGCAGGGGCAGTTACTCCTGCGCTCTGAGCATCGTGACCCACGACGAGCGGCTAACGCCGCAGCGGGTGCGGGAGTGGCTGTCGGTGCACGAAGAGATCGTGCACTCGACGATCGAGATTCAGCGCTGCGGGTCGGCCTGACAGTGCTGGCCAGCGCGCCTACCTGAGCCCGTACGGTGTGCAAGGACGCCTGCAAAGAGTCACGAAGTCGGTGTTGAGCGATGCCGCAATGCGTGGTGGCAAAGGATCCGGCGACTGCGTTTGGGCAGCCAACATTGCTTGCTCATTCCCGCGTCTAGTCGAACCGCGTCATCGAGCCGCGGATCGGGCGCTGTCCCAACAGGCCTTACTAGCGATCGCGGACCCTCGTATTCACCTTGTGTGCGAGCGCCTGGCAGCGTTCGAGCAAGTTGTCGAAGGATTCGGCATCTTCCATCAACAGGCCATCGTCGACCATACGTTGGTAGTCGTCGGCCAGTGCTGCCCGTGCTTCGCCTCCAGGGACCAGAACCAACTCGCCATTGACAGCGGCAGCGTAGTCGATCGTCGTGCCATCGGGTGCCGATTCGGCGAAGAAGACGCTCTTGTGGGCAGCGACGGCCTGCGCCAGTTCTCGGTCCGCGGCGGCGCTGTCGGCGAAGCCTGCCGCATCCAGCCGGGTCACGTCGTGCCAGTGGCGCGCGAAGCGGGCGCCGCCGCGGAAGCTGCCCTGCGCGCAGAAGACGTGGATGGCCGTGGCCTTCTCCCAGAACGTGCGCTCGGCGCGCATGACCTGCGGGGTCGCCTTCGGAAAGCTCAGGTCTGGCAGGTGCGCCGCAGCATCGCACACGACCGGCTTCGGCTCGTTGGGCTCGCCCGTGGATCGTGCGCCGAACTCGAGGAGGACGGAGGGGCGGACGTAGCCGGTGCCCTGGCCCAGTGCGTCGTAGTCGATGAAGATCTGTTCGCCTTCTGCGCGGGCTGATGCCGGCAGGCCCTGCGCCTGGAGCTCCTTGGTGATCTCGGGGAGCAGTTCGCCTGCGACGAGCTCTGCCAGGCGCTGCCGGATCGCCTTGCTCCACTTCTTCTCCTGGCTGCGGGTCGTGGGCCAGGGCGACTCGGATTTCCCGACGAGGTCGGGCGCAATGGCGCGGATGTCGTAGGTGAGGTCCACGTCCTCGGAGAAGCGGCGGATGACGCCGTAAGCCTTGGACAGGGAGGTTCCGCCCTTGAAGACGAGGTGTTTCGCGTGCGGCCCCGCGAAGAGATGGTTCAGGGCCCACACGACCCAGACGTCCTTCTCGACGAGGTGCAGCGGGCGGCCTGATCGCTCGGCCGCGACTAGCAGCGCTTCGCGCTGGTCCTCGCGCGACAGGCCGAAGAAGTCAGGCACGGGTCACCAGCACGCTGACCTGGCTGGCGAGCCAGGTGGGCAGGCGCGCGCGTGCATTGGCGACGGCCTGAAGCTCCGACGCCGGCAGCCTGCGCCTCAGCTTGCCGAGCGCCTCCGCCGACCCCGAGGGGCCGACCCAGGCCAGCGACCGGATGGCTTCGCCCGCGACCTGTCCGGGGTAGAGCAGCTGCCAGGGCGGGGCATGCTGCAGTTCGACCGTCTGCGAGCCGAGCCTGAGCTTGCGGCTGCGCCCCGAGGTCAGGAACACCTGCCGCACCGGCACCTGGGTGGTCAGTCCCAGCGCGTTGGCGGCCGCTGCGCCGTTGCCGACGACGGTCTCGCCTCGCTGGCTGGCCCACTCCTGGACCACCTTGGCCACTTCGGGCGCGCGTGCCCCGAACTTGCCCTTGACGGGCAGGACGTAGACCCCGCGGCCGGCGCGCAACAGCTCACCGCTGCGGGTGAGGCGCGACAGGACCTGGTCCACGGCTGCCCGGCTGCCCAGGTGCAGCAGCGCCTTGGCGGACAGGCTGGCGCCTTCCGGCAGCGAGGCGGCGTGCGCGAGGACTTGGTGGGCGAGGTTGGACACGGCGAATCCTTGGGTGTCAGAAGTATGACGCGTTTTCTGACAGCTTTCAAGGGCGCGATTGGTCCCGGCGAGGAGGAGACTTGGAGCGCCGCGGACGGATGCCTAGAATCCGTCTCAAGGCGCCCGCCGTACTTGCACGCGAGTAGAAACAGGCATTCCCTTCATCGTCATCGATCTCCCTTCAAGGCCTCGTCGTCGGGGACTTAAACGCGTGCGCCTGACCCGATCCGGCGAGGTGGACCGAAGGAAGATGAATGACATTGAAAGAACTCGCGCACCTCGCGCAGCAAACCCTCCAGACCCGCGCCGGCTGCCCCGTGAGGCGCAGCCACGTGCATGAACTGCTGGCCGCGGCGTTCGGCCACGGCTCCTGGGCCGCGTTCCTGAGCGAATCCGTGCTCGCCGATGCCGGCGTCGGATCGGCGCCCACCGGAGGCTTGCCAGGGCTGGTCGGACGCGCCGTGCAACTGGGCTATCCGCAGCCCGCCGCGACGATCCTTGCAACCAGCGTCCTGGCCTTCGTGGCGGAGCACGGGCTCGCGGCCGTGCCCTGGGCGGACCTGAGAGCCGCGCTGCTGCCGGCGCCGTCGATCGACGACACCGGGGACCTGGACGCCGACGACGAGGACGACAGCGACGATTGGGATGACGAGCCGGATGCCGAGGTGCCTGCCGAGGCACCGGTCGCGTCGGGCCCGGCCCGCAGTCAGTTGCTCGCCTCACCGCTGCTGCTGAGCAGCCTCGAACAGGCGGCAGCGGCGTCGAATCCGCACGCGCACCACCTGCTGGCATCGCTGCTCCGCTGCGGTCGCCCGAACCCCTACCTGTACGAGGAGTCGCTGAAGGGGCGGGTGCTGACCGCCATCGAGCGGGGCTGGGTCGAGGACTACCTGCGGCTAGAGCCCCGGTACCGGAAGTACGAGGCGCACCTGAAGGCCGCCGCGCTGGGCGGCGTCCGGGCGGCGGCGCTGGAGTACGGCAAGGCGTTCGAAGCCCCGGAGTTCATTGCCATGGCCGACCGGATGACCGGGGAGGTAGATGCACTGGAGATGGCTCGCGTGGCACCCAGCGAGGAGTCGCGCGAGCGATGGCTTCGCGCGGCGGCACAGCAGGGATCGCGCAGCGCGCTCGAGGCCTTGGCTGCCGACGGGGACGCGTGGGCGGAAGACCAGGTCGCCGCCTGGGCGGACGGTCACTGGCTGCGCACTGCTGCCGAGCGGGCGATCGACGCCGGAGATGCCCTTCGCGCCTGGACGTGGCAGTACCTGGCACTCGAGCGTGGCGCCGACCTGACGCGCTCGACGATGGCGGCGTACCACGACGGTGGCGAGCGCGATGGCCAGTTCTACGACAGCGACTTCGGCGGGCCCCTGTATGCCGCCGGCGACGAGGCGCTGGAGCTTCCAGAGCTGGATCGACCGTCACACCGTGCCGCCAAAGCGAAGGCGAGGGAACTCGCCGGACGGGCGCGGTAGGCATCCACCGGCCTGACGGACCGGCCCGCGGGCCGTGGAAGGGCCAGGTGGGACGAGGCCGTTGATGGGGGCGTGGGTGGGCTTGCCGTGTCGACCCACGCTACCACGCCGTTCTCGCCGTCAAGGTCTGCGCGCCCGCTGGGGCGGGCGCTTGCGGCCTGCGGCCGTCTTCGAACCCTGACGGCTGCGCTGCGCCGTGGTGCTCCGGTCTCGGGCAATCCCGCCCGACACCGACCGGAGTCCCGCCATGTCTTCCAACTCTTACGCCGTTGCCGCCGATGCCCTGCTGGTGCGCGATGTCGATGGCCAGTACCGTCCTGCGCGTGCCGAGGAGGTGCTGTCGCAGGCGCGGCGCGTGCTGTCTCAGCGCGTGCGTCGCGGTGCCACGATGTCGTCGCCCCAGGCCGTGAAGGATCATCTGCGGCTGGAGATCGGGGCGCTGGAGCACGAGGTGTTCTGCGTGCTGTTCCTCGATGCGCAGCACCGGATCATCGTGCTCAAGCAGATGTTCCGCGGCACGGTGACCCAGACCTCGGTGTACCCGCGCGAGGTGGTCAAGGAGGCGCTGGCGCAGAACGCGGCGGCCGTGATCCTGGCGCACAACCATCCGTCGGGCGCGCCGGAGCCGAGCCGGGCCGACGAGTACCTGACGCAGACGCTGAAGTCCGCACTGGCGCTGGTCGACGTGCGCGTGCTGGACCACCTCGTGGTCGGCGGTGGCGACGTGGTGTCGTTCGCCGAGCGCGGGCTGCTCTAGGTGCCAGGGGGCGCTTGCAGTGCCCCTGGTTGATGCCGGCCCGGGTCAGGCGAGGCCGATGCGCCTGACCTGCAGCGAGAAGGCTCCCTCCTGCCGGTCGGCAATGAGCAGGCCGACCTGGCGGATGCGCGCCGGGTCCAGGGGCGGCGCACCTGCCACTGCGCGCCCACGGAAACTGGGGCGGAAGTCTGCGAGCGGGATGCGGAGGGGCTGCCAGCCTTCTGCAGCCGGTGCGAAGCCGGCCTGGTAGCTGACGCCGTCGAACGCGTCGTCGGTCAGGAGGCTCAGCTTGTAGCGCCTGCCGTCACCGCGGGCTTCGATGACGCATGCCGTCGCGTCGGCATCGCCGAGCGTCCCCGCTCGGCATCGTACCGACGCGAAACCGCCGTTGCGTTCGAGCGAGACGTGTCCTTCGAATACGCAGTGCCCCTCGGGGACATGGCGCAAGCGGCTCTGCGAGACGCCACCCATCACGCGATCGTCGATCGCGGTCCACCAGGCGGCCGTCGCGGGGTCGCTGAAGTCGAAGAGGACGGTGGCCATCCGGCGCCCTGGCGCTGTGGATTGGTACTGCGAGGGCTTCCGCTAGAGGGGGACCTGCCGCGTGGCGGTGACGAAGGCGCGGTGGCCATCACGGGTCACCTTGCCGCAGAGCACGCGGGTGTCATCCAGCCACTCGACGGACCGGGGGCTCTTCGTGGGGTCGACGGCCTTGATGACGAAGAAGGCAGCCTCGCTGTCGTGCTCGAGCGCGTGGGCGACCCAGTGCTCCTGGTTGTTCACGCCGGCCGTGTTGTTCCAGTTCCGGTCCGAGACGAGCACGCGCATCTGTCCGTCCACCATGCGGACGTGGTCCTGCCAGCCGGTGAACACAGGCATCTTCAGGCGGCGGGAGAAGCCACCCCATTCGTTGCGCACGTTGATGTTGCGCTCCGAGCCGTCCGCGGCCGACACGGTGTACGCGTCGAGCTTCTCCCACATCTGCTTGAGCATGCTGGCCTCCGTGCCGCGATTGTCATGTGCGGGGACACCAGATGGCTGCGGTGTCGTCGCCGAGCGGCTGGCACCGGCCGGCCAGGTACTCGATGCCCACCCAGCAGCAGACCAGCGCATCGATCGCGTCCTCCAAGGGCTTGAGGGCGGACAGGCTGCCAACGTCGGCTGCGTTGGGGAGGGGGATGGCGATCCCGTCGATGACGGTCGCCAGGCCGCCGAGGATGGCCGCGAACTCGGCCAGCAGCCTTTCGATGCGCTCGGCGATCGAGGTGGCCTTCCAGTAGCTCGCCGCCTTGGCGATCTTGTAAGGGACCCGGCGGTCGCGCTTGAGGAGGGCCAGCAGTGCAGGGTGCGGATAGACCTCGACGAGCCGGCCCGGCGTGCCAGAGGGTGTAGCCGCGGTCGCAAGCGGATAGCCTGTCGCCGCGATGTGGCGGGAGAGATCGGCGCCGATGGAGCCGGGCCGGATGGGGCTCGGCGAGTGCGCGGAGCACCACTGTGCGCCGAAGGTTCGAGAGACCTGGCGATCGGCCGCGCGCCGGCCGAGGATCGGGACCGTCGACACCGGCATGTCGATGGCTACAAGTGCGGCCGGCTCGCCGGCAAGATGCGCTGCCGCGTCCAGCAACCGGGCTGGGTCGGGAACCGAACCGACGGCCCTGCGCGTCCAGTCGGGCGAGCCGCCATTCGCGCTGTCCAAGAACGACGCGTAGCTTGGCGCGGCAGCGAAGCACCGCCAGCAAGAACCCTGTTGCCGAACGAGCGCCACGCCGCTCGGCTCGCCGGCGGTCCATGCTGCATCGATGCCGAGGATGGTGGTCAAGGGGCAGGCTGGTCTTCGCGGTGGTGAGGAGAGGGTAAGCGAGGCGGTGATGGCGCGCCGAGATCGGCGTCGTGGCACCGTGCGTGGTCGGCGAGGATCCCATGCCGCCGGGCGTGGGGAAGTCCCTGCCGCGTCGGACGGGGTGGCGCGGGGCCTGTTGCATGGGTGTCGCTGTCAGCCGTGGCGAGGTCGTTCGCTGCCAGGTCCCGGTGGGCCCGGGCGTCTCCCCGCTGCGCGGGGCCGGGCTGTCGCGCTGCGCGTCGAGCCACCGGGGTACCGGCGTCTCGCCCCTGACGGGCTTCCATCCCTGACGCAACACGGTCAGGCCGGCAGAGCCGGCTGAGACACGCGGCGGCCCTTTCCCGTGCCCGGGGATCGCGGGCTTCTTCGTCCGTCATGCTGCGCATGACCGACCCCCGCTTGGCGATCGGGCCGTGCCCGCAGGTCGCTGCGCTGCGCTCCGCTCGGTGCGCGCGCGTCCCGAACGCCACCCCGGGCACCCGCCAAGCCCGGAGCCGGGCCGCTGAGACCAGGGTGCATCGGATGGCTACTGGTCCCAAGGATTCAGCACCGCGAAATCAGACCGCTTCACAACGAGGCGTGCACGTTGGCATCTCTCGAGGGCCCTGCGGGAACGCCTGTCCTGCGATCACAGGACAGTCAACCGTGGAACAGGCCTGTCCTCCCGAACCATCAGGGCGACTCCTACGTACTGCAGTTGTTCCGCGGTGCAGCGGATGCTGAAGACGGTGCAGGTGTCGACATGGTCCGACTCAAATGCCTGCTGCGCGACGTTGGCGGCCTTCTCCCTGAACGGGAGTCCTCGATCGAGACCGACGACATGGAACGCAACGGCCTCGCGGCGGTGGAGGGGAGGAACGACGACGAACGAGTCGTGCTCATGCTTGAGCCGTTTGCCCGCCCGCAGCTTCCGCATGATCGCCCACACCCGACGCTCAACCTCCTCCTGGTCGGACGCGCCCAGCATCAGCAATGACCGTGCGAGCAACGTCCAGCCGGCCGTCTGTCGCTCGGCGAGCTGGCGGCAAAAGTTGCGTACCCACGGTCGGATCTGTGCCCTGGGCAGTGTGCTCGGCATGCCCTCATCCCGGCGGCTGAAGTGCCTGTCGATTCGCAGCGAGTATCCAAGCATCGCGATCTGAGATTCGCCCAACTCATGGTCGCCAAGGTTGAGGCCCGTGTCGAGGAACAGTCCCAGCATGTCGAGTTCGTCACCGGTCGTGCGCGCGGCGAGCAGCAGTTCGGCGCGTCGCCGCAGATAGTGCAGCCTCAGTACCGGCTCATCCAGCGTCTCGAGCACAACTTCGAGATCGGCCAGACTGATGCACGGTGCGAGCGGGAACTGGCTCGATAGCAGGTTGGCATCCGCGAGCATCCGCGGCACGCTCTGGATGGTTGCGAAGTCATGCAGCGTGACGGACAGCCGGAGGATGCAAGCGACACCATCGAGGGGCACCGGGCAGTTGAGTTGAGACCCATCAGGTTGCGACTGGCCCATGATCTCTGTCTTCAGCCGCTCGGCCAATCGGCCTGACTGGTCCGAGGGCGCGACAATCAACTCCTTGATGTGTTGCACCATGCGGCCGGTCGCACCGCGAAGTGCGGGCCAGGACACCGCACCGGATTTCGCTTCCACAAGGAGAAGGGTGTCGTCGAATCGCAGCAGGAGATCACTCTCGTAGGTCCGATCACCCTCGCGCCACTGAAAGCCACGTGCCATCGCTGCGCCGGGAAAGGCGTCTCGCATCAGCGTCTCGATCCGATCCTCGAGGAACTCGGCCCGGCTGCGCCGGAGCTTGTCCTGCAGGCGGGCATGAGGTGCGGCGAGGTCGTCGATGATGCGGTGGACAAAGCTCGCAAGCGTCTGCGGCAACGCGCAGAAGAAGATGCCGTCACCCATGCTGATCAGGGGACGAGTCCAGACGGGGTTGTCGAGGAACAGCAACTCCGATGCCGTGTCGGCCAGGTCGCCGAACCCGAGGCTCAAGCGGCGCAGAACGAGCAGCACAGTCTCGGGCGGCAGGTGCATTTCACCTGCGACGTCTTCAGCTGCGACCAGGAAGCACACGGGAAGCACGCTGTCGAGCGCGGGCAGCACCGCATACTTGGCCTGCTCGAGTCTCAGCCCAGGCTCGGCGAGGTGTGCAGCCAGACCTGGGGCTTTGCTCAGCAGCGGGAACTGCACGAACAGCTCCGCCGCTAGCGCCGGGACCGACGGTGTGCGCAGGACGGAGTGCATGCGCCGCCGGTGGTCGTTGAGAGCGTCCTCGTGCCTGCGGATGAGCCAAACAAACAGATCCACCAACTGCGAAAGCGATACACCGTACTCCGCCTCGAACAACGCGTCCGCGCCCGCCACCTGCTGCTTCGTTATTCGAACGACGTGTCCGAAGTAGCCCCAGTTGCGAACCATCGAGGTATGCGCGCGCAGGTATTCCTGCACGGCGCGCACCGCGTGTTCCGTTCGCCACTTCGCCTCCTCGTCTGGAGCGCGTGGCTCTGCGGGAGCCTGCGGGTAGCGCATTCGCTGGAAGGCGTCGAACAACTCGGGGAGCTTGTCGAAGAGGAACTGGATGTCCGGCGGGTCGGCGCACGGCGCATCGCGCTGCCATGCAGACCGGAGGAAGATGGCTTGAAGGAGTTCAACATGGCCCTGTTGGACCTTCGGCTCGAACTTCTTGCTGGCACCTGGGCCAGTGTCGTTCACGCTAGTCATCAGCGCGTGTCCCGACAGGACCGAGATCGCATGCAGCGCGTTGATCCGAGCACACAGTCCGTGCACCGCGGGCAGGAGTTCCGAGAACTTCTGCTGTTCGTGCTGCCCGATCAATGCAACAACGGCGCGGCGGTCTTCCAGCGAACCTTCCGAGAGTGGGTGGCGCACCAAGAACGGACCGCGTGCGCTCGCATAGTGTTTGTTCCCGCCTTGGCGCCGCCGACGCTTTTTCATCTTCTTGGGAGTAGCGGTCAACTAGGCGTGAGCAATCGCGGGGCGGTTTGCGTCATGGCCATCCCGCAAGGATCACTGTACACATTTTGTTTGATCGGAGCGTGGTGCCGAACGTCCGAATCGATGCCATCGACGGCGCCTCTCTCCAGTCCCAGTTAGCAGGCGCTACTGCGTCCGTGATGCGGTGCATGACGGACGCCCATCAGCAATCGGACTGCTGAAGACCGAGCTCATCAAAGTGCTCGCAGCGGCTCGACCGCTGCGCCAGTCGCTCGCCTGCGGCTCCCTTGGTGGCACGTCGGCCGCAGAGCCGCCGCTGCTCGTGATCGTCCGGTCGGCTGCGCTGCAACCGCTGCGCCAGGCGAGCTGGCACATCGGCCGCGACGCTGCGCCGCCCGTGGGGAGGGGGCAGCCCGTGCGCCGGTCGTCCCACCGCGCTCCCCCCACACGCCCCCGTCGAATTGCGAGGGGGACTTGTGGGGGGATCTTCAAGCGGTGGGCCGGGAAACCGGCTCACTGCTTCGGCTGCTGAAGAACACCACCCATCCCCAACCCCTTCCCGTGAGGGAAGGGGCCATGCCCACCCCCCGCCCGCCCGTGGGCGGGAGCAAGGGAGTCCGAGCGAGAGGATCAGTTTTCAGGGAACCCGGACCGGGACCCGGCTGGTCGCTCTCGATCGGAGATCGTCATGGCAAACGTTTCTGTCATCCAGCGTCACGCGCACCTGGCTGGGGCCGTCAAGCTCGAATTCGTCAACGGCCGCGAAGGCAAGATCGCCAAGGCTGTGCTGACCGCGATCAGCAACACGCGGCGAGGCAGCGGCGAGACGCGCGAGGAGGAGTCCACCGCGATCCAGTGGACGCTGTGGGGCAAGCAGGCCGAGAACGCCGCCGAGTACCTGGGCAAGGGCTCGCACGTCAACATCGTCGGCCGGCTGCGCAACAACAACTACGAGAAGGACGGCGAAACCGTCTACGGCATGGCGTTCACGGCCGAGGAGATCGACTACCTCGACAGCCGCGCCGAGTCCGAAGCGCGCCGCAATGGTGGCCCCGTTGCCGAAGGCGGCACCACCAGCGCCGAACGCCCGAGCACCCCGGCCGCGAGCCGCAAGCCCCGCAGCGCTCGCCAGCCGGCGCACGCCGACGCCTGAACCCGCATCGGGTGGGCGTGATGCCGACGAGCCGCGCCCGCCCTTCGACCCTCATTCAACGATCGAAGGAAACCATCATGTACTCGACCCCGACCCTGGCGACCCGCTTTGCCCGCAACACCCGCGTGATGCGCGGCGACCAGCCCCTGAGCGAAGACCAGATGCGCGCCGCGGCGCCGTCCATCTTCGCCGAGGGCAAGCACGCGAGCCGCTCCGAGCGCTACACCTACATCCCCACCATTGACGTCCTGCGCGGCCTGCGCAAGGAGGGTTTCGAGCCGTTCATGGTCGCCCAGGGCGCCAGCCGCGTCGAAGGCAAGGCGGAGTTCACCAAGCACATGATCCGCATGCGCCACGCCGGGCAGGTGCAGACCCGGCCCGAGGCGAACGAGATCATCCTGATCAACAGCCACGACGGCGCCAGTTCCTACCAGATGCTGGCCGGCATGTTCCGCTTCGTCTGCTGCAACGGCCTGGTGGTGGGCGAGGTGGTGGAGGACATCCGCATCCCGCACAAGGGCAACATCCAGGGCGAGGTGATCGAAGGCGCGTTCCGCGTGCTCGACGAGTTCGAGGCGGTGAACGAGCACACCGAGGCGATGAAGGCGCTGCAGTTGCAGCCGCCCGAGGAGATCGCGTTCGCGACGGCCGCCCTGGCGCTGCGCTTCGGCGAGCGCACGGTGGAGGAGGGCGGAGGCCACGCCCCGGCGCCGGTGACGGCCGAGCAACTGATCGAGGCGCGCCGGCCCGAGGACATCGGGCACAGCCTGTGGACGACGTTCCAACGCGTGCAGGAGAACGTGATCCGCGGCGGCCAGCCCGGCCGCAGCGCGCAGGGGCGCCGGCTGCAGACCCGGCCGGTGGGCAGCATCGACCGCGGCGTGACCCTGAACCGCGCGCTGTGGATGCTGGCCGAGGAGATGCGCAAGCTGAAGGGCTGACCTCAGGGCACGCCGGCCCGGCGAAGGGCCGGCGTGCCAGGGCCACGTGGCGTCCGCCAAAACGCGCGGGCCGGCTGTCGCCGGCCCGCGGCAATACCGGCGCCGCGCTTGCCTCCGGCTGCCCGCGGCGCCCGGGCCACGCGGCGCTCGCGCGCACCGTGGCGTGCGAGCCCTCAGCCGCGATCGGTCAGCGCGCGCTCGTGGTCCTGGCCACCATAGAACACGCCGAGGATCGACACCACCAAGCGCTCGTCGTCGACGGCGTAGGCGATCACGGTCCGCCCCTTGTGGTGGATGAGCCGCAGCCCGGGACGGATGTCGTCACGGGGCATGCCCCGGTGCGGGAAGAGAGACAGACCTTCGCAGGTGTCGATGACGGCGCTGCTGTAGTCCAGCGCAATCCTCGGTGAAGCGCGCCCTGTGATGTCCAGGTAGAGCACCTCGAGCTGATCGCTTGCCTCGGGCGCGTACACGACCTCGTAGCGTGTCAGGCCTTCGCCGATGCCTTCTTGTGAGCGGCGGCCAGGCGCGCCTTGACGGCGCTGACCGCCACCGCCCGCGAAGGCTCGGCCTTGAGCTTGTCGTAGGCGGCAGCCACGTCCTTGCGCAGCCAGTCCTCGACGGCGCGATCGCGCGCCAGCAGCACGCGCAGGCCATCGCGGATCACTTCGCTCTCCGTGGCGTACTCGCCCGAGGCCACCTTTGCGCGCACCGCATCGGCCATCTCGTTGGGCAGGGTGATGCTGAACTGCTGGGTCGAGCGCATGGCGGTCCTCGCGACTGTAGGATTCAATCCTACACTGCGTAGTGTCAACCTGCGGGCTGTCGCTCAGCGTGTCCACAGCGTGACCGCCATGGCCCAGGTCACGGCCGAGGCCGTCGCTGCCGCGGCGGCGTGGGTCAGCCATGGCTCCCAGCGCGGTCTCGGCGGCGCTGCCGCAGCAAGGGCGTTGGCCTGCAGCCGCTGCAGCGTGGAGCCGAGCTCTGCGCCGAACGCGACGCGTGCCGCGTCGGCCATCGCCCGAGCCTGCACGTCAGCCGACCGACGCGCCGCCTCGTCGGCACGCGCCAGGATGTGCTGTACCACCTGGACCTTCGCCTTCTCGGACAAGGCTGCCACCTGACTCTCGAAGGCGGCGAGCTGGCCTGCGAGCCCGCTGTGGGCATCGGCCAGGGCCTGACGCGACAGGTCCAGTGCCGGCGCCAGAGCCTCGACCTGAGCAATCAGTCTGGCCGCCTCGCCGAGCGCATCGACGATGAGCGCCTCCCGCGTCGTGCTGGGATGTGTCATGCCGCGGACACCGCCGGGGCGCCTGCCGCAAGGCTCTGCAAGTCCAACGCCGCGAAGCATGCGTCGAGTTCCGGGACGACACCGCGCGCCAGCCTCTGGATCGCCAGGCGTCGCGCGAGTGCCACCTTGTCCGCCTGCGACCCAGCCGTGGCGATGAGTGCCTTGTAGTCGGTGCCGTCCGCAGCGAGCTCGGCCAGCGACTGGCCCGTTCCACGAACGAGCGAGTACACCTCGTTGAAAGTGACCACCGCTGCTGCGTTCGGCTTCGCAATGCCCTTCGAGGCGCAGTACGCCAGCAGCGTCGCGAAGGTCGTCTCGATCGGATCATCGTCGTCGACCTGGTTGAAGACCACTCGAAGCCGCTCCGGCGGAACGCCGATGCGCGCCAGTTCCGCCAGGGTCGAGGCGGTGTCCTGCTGCTGCTTGCGATCTGGCACGGTCGGCACGACGAAGCCGTCGAAGTCCCGCTGGCTGTCGCGGTAGCGCCGCATCAGCTTCAGCAGGTCCTCCACGTTGCTCGCGCCGATGTCGACCACGACGTTGTCGACGCTCTGCAGGAACTCCTGAAGCTGGGCGAACTGCCGGCCCCGGATCGTCACCGGTTGGCCTCCGTCGGCGTTGATGCTCTCGACGGCGACGACCTGACAGTCCGGCAGACGAGGGGCGAGCAGGTGGCGAGCCACCGTGGTCTTGCCGACGTTGCCCGAGAAGTTGATGACGGCGATTTTCATGACGTCTCCTTGGTGGTGAAGAGAGGGTTGCTCTCGTGGGCGGCGAAGAACGCCTCGGCGTCCTCCTTGCACGGGAGCCGGTCCGTGGCGTCCGACCGTGGCGAGTCGCGGACTCGGGTCGCCAGGGGCATCTCCGACAGCGACGCCGGCTCGGAGAATTCGGCTCCGGGTGTCGCCCGAGGGGCCACGATCCCGAGCGGGACCTGTCTGCTGCTGCGCCGGACCTCCCGGTGCACGGTGCTGCGGCTGACCGAGACCCCGACCGCGCGCAGCGCTTCGCGTATCGCCTCCAGCGTGTAGCCCATCGCGTGGAGGCGGCAAATCTCATCTGCAAACGGCAGTGCCTTGCGCGTGCTTCGGCCAGGTGGCTGCTCGGGCAAGAGGCGCAAGGTGGCGGGACGGTCCCGCCTCAGCGCGCTCGTGCCGATCGGCGGCGCGTCGCCGTTCAGATCGAACTCGTCCACGACGCTTGCCCTGTTGCTGCCGGCCTCTCGGTGATCCGACCCGCCGGCGTCTCTCTCACGACCTGCCGGACCCGTAGCACCTGCGTGCCGGTCTGGACCGGTCTCGTCGCGCTTGTGTCACGGTCACGTGCCACTCGTGTCGCATGTCGTTTCGCGGCGGTTCCGCTCTCGTCCCAATCGCATCCCGCGATGTTTCGCTGCCGTCTCACGATTCCCGCACTCATCACGTTCGTGTCTCGCTGCCGTTTCACTGGCGTCGATCTTCGGCGTGACTTCGAGCGCCTGGTGCACAAGATTTCGGGCCGAATCTCGCAGGCAAGCTGCTTCGATTCGAGCCAATACTGGTCTTCAAGGTGAGTGCAGAGATAGGCGGCCTGCCGCCAGTTTCACAAGCGCTTCGCGCCCCTCCATTCGTTGGCTCATGAACACCACTGTCCATGACTTCGTCACGGTCGATATGCGCGGCTTGAAGGCCGCGCTGGTGGCTCGCGCGCAGGCGGAGCGCGTCAGCGTGTCGGTGCTGGTTCGCAGCGCGGTGGCGCGCGATCTCGGACTCGCGGTAGGTGAGGAGACCAGCCGCATGGTTGAGCCAAAGGACCATCCATCGAGCGCGACGACCGTCAAGCTGTCGATCCGACTGTCCGCCGAGGAGGCACGCCAGCTCGCGGCGGGCGCGCGTGCCGCAGGTCTGTCGCGCGGCGCCTACCTGGCTGGCCTGATTGCCAAAGTGCCCGTGCTGTCCGCCGGCGGCGGCCGGACTGAGCACATCGCCGCCTTGATGGCGTCCTGCACCGAACTGTCGACCCTCAGTCGCAACGTCCACCGCCTGACGGCACTGCTGCGTCAGGCGAACGTGGAACCGGCGAGGCCCTATCGGGAGATGTTGGACACGCTGGCCTGCGACGCGCGCCGGCACCTCGAATTGGCCGCCCGCGTCTTGGCTGACCTGCAGCCGCAGAGGCACAGCACTCGGCCCACGGCTTGATCAGCCACTTGATGTAAGGAGTTCCCCATGGCCCAACCACCCAACATCGACGGCATCTTGATCACATGGGGCGATCGCCTGTTCTACCCCGGCAATCGGGTCGTCAAGGTGAAGCCACAGCCCAGGCTGAGCGGTGACGCGGCACGCCTTCGCGCTGCAGCCATCCGCAAGCGCATCGAGGCGACGGTGGTTCGCCGTGCCCCGCAGGTGATGGTGAAGGTCACGGGCGGCGGCCGCGGCATGAAGGCCATCGCCGCGCACTTCCGCTACATCAGCAAGAACGGCCGACTGGAGATCGAAGACCAACGTGGCGAGACAATGCGTGGCAAGGACACACTGCGCGACGTGTCGGAAGAGTGGCGCTTCAGTGGCTCGCTGATCCCCGATGACGCCGAGCCCGGTCACCGGCGCGAGGCCTACAACATCATGCTGTCGATGCCGCGCGGCACGGACCCGATGACGGTACAGCGCGCCGCGCGCGAGTTCGCCCAGGTCGAGTTGGCCGACCACAAGTACGTGATGGTCCTGCACGACCACCAGGCCAATCCGCACGTGCACATCAGCGTGCGCGCGGAGTCGAGGCATGGCAAGCGCCTGAATCCGCGCAAGGCCGACCTTCATCGGTGGCGCGAGACCTTCGCCGAGAAGCTGTGCGGATACGGCGTGGAGGCTGAAGCGACGCGGCAGGCCACTCGCGGTCAAAGCCGGAACTACGACCCGCTGTGGCGCGTGAAGGCGCGCGAGGACGGCCGACTTCGCACGAACAGGCGGGGCGCCAAGAGCGGCGGGCGCGCCGTTGCGACGCGCGCGAAGGCCGTGGAGGCTTGGCGGCAGCTGGGCCAGGCGCTGGCGACGTCTGGCGACGCGGCGGATCGGACCCTCGCTAAGTCCATCGCTGCGTTCGTGAGGGACATGCCGTCGACGCGGGCTGCGGAGCAGTCGAGGCAGGCTCTTGAGCCCGCGCCGCAGCTCAAACTAGCAGGCCTGGGGCCGCGCCGCTGAGCCTGCGGGTGTGGCTTACGCCGCGCTGGACAAGAGCCCGCTGTGCTGGACTAGGTCCGAAAGGCTGCGAGACTTCCTCAGTCTCTCCAAACCATCATCAATGTGACTAACGATAACGGCTGCGCACTGTCTGGTGTCGAGCTCGCCATGCACCTGGCGAATGAGTGACTCAAAGAGAAAAGCGAACTCACCGAACAATGTTGGCGAGTTGAACTCACTGCCGAGGTCTTCGACATTTCGGAGCCCACCCTTCGGACCGTCCTCCAAGGAGAGGAGCAATGCCATCCGACAAATCAAATTGGGAGTCAGGCCTGTCCGACCCTTCAGCATCTTGAGGTTGTCCGTCGCACTCTTGGAGATTCGAAGTCGCTTAGGCAGCATGAGCGAGCTCCACTTGCTTCCAGAAGTAGCCCTTCGTGACCGTGGTGTAGCCCTCGGTCTCATCAAACGAAAGGTGGAACGAGTGCGAAATGCTAGGCCGAAGTCCCTCGTAGAACGCCTGGTCTACTTCCGTGTCTGTCGACAGAACCAGCACCTGATGACTGGCGAAGGGGAAATAGCTGTGCACAAGCTTCGCTCGGTGCTGGCTGTCCAGTCGACCTAGTGGGGTATCGATGATGATCGGCAGATTCCTGCCGGAAGTCTTAGCTAGGGCTTCCAGCATTGCGATTGCAAATATCTGTTTCTCGCCGGCCGACAGTCGCTTCTTGGGTGTCGACCGGCCATGCCGATCGATCAGCGTCACTGTGAAGGTAGTCGGATCTATGACAGCGTGATCAACTATGTCTTCTTTTCGGGCCAGTCGACGGAATGCCGCGACAAAGTAGCGCTCAAGTGTCTTGCACTTTGCCTCGGCCGCTTCGACCTTAAAGCTGCCGATCATGTTCTGAATGCCCTCGGCGAGCTCCACTGCACGGGTAGATATGCCGCCCTTCTGGGCAGCCTCCTCAAGCTTCTTGGCCTTTCGGATCAGAGCTATCAGCGCAAGAACGCGCATGCGTAGGTTCTCAACGTGCAGCCGATTCTTCATCTCCAGTTCTGCGGCGACCTTCGTGGCAGCCTGGTACGCGCCGAAAGCCTCCTCTATTGAGTCGTCCGACGGTGCGTGAGCCAGCTTGTCCTGAATCTCGGTCAGGTTGGCGGTCACCGCATTCAAGTTGTCCGAGTTCGCCTTAGCGCTTCCCAGTGCGATTGGCAATTGGTCACGGAGTGCACTTTCCAGTCGAACTACGTCGCTGGAAGCGAATCCATGCAACAACTCAGCCCTCTTGTCGGCTCGCTCATCGATTCCGTGCAGCCACTGGTCTACGCACATCGCCGCCGCTTCGCGGAGCTCTCGACCGGTCAGGGACTTTGCGAGGAGAGACTTCAGCTGTTTCGACTCCCGCCTTACGGCGTCCAGAGTCAACTTCTGCTCCGCGTGTCGTCGTTCCGCTTGCGCCTGCTCAATCAATGCCTCACAAAGGCGAGGCGCCAGTGCGAACACGCTGATGCCGCCTAGGTCCTCGCGCAGACGGTCCTCCAACTCGCCCTTCCGGCCTGAAAGTTCTTGGAGGTCCTGCTCGAGGGTCTTTCGGTTCACGGCCCATGCGCCGCCTTGATCCGTGAGGACCGATCGTCGGCGTTCGACCTCTTGGCGAGCGCTCGTCAGCGCGGGAATCAGCACATCCCGGAGCTCAGCCTCGTCCACGGCGATCGCAGCCTTAGCTTCTTCAATCTCTTGATACGCTCTTTGAAGCTCTTTGCGCGACTCGCCGGTGGAGCTTTGGGAGCGACTCGTACGAAGGAAAACGGCGAGGTCACTTCGCAAACGGTCTGCCATGTCCAGGCCGAGGAGACGCCGAATGGCATCGGCGAGCACTTCGTCGGAGTCGTCCTTGGCGAGAGCGGCAATCTTCTCGCCATCGAAGAAGAAGAACTGCGAAACGCCCGCTGGGATGAGCTGGCTCAGAAATGCCTGGGCACTGTCCCCCTCCAGCAGGGGCTTAGCGTCGTCGTTCTGTCTTACCTGAAGGGTCTCCTCGACCGAGCCTCCACGGTCAATCCAGCTTCGGCATACCCGATATCGCATCGTTGTGCCTAACCTGGCATACGTGAACTGGAGTTCAATGTGCGCGCGGTCAGGCCGCACAAGTTGAGCTACAGGGTTGTGGATGAGCCCACGGAGGAACTCGTCATAGGCTCGCTGTGTCGTGGATCCTTCAAGGGCCTGGCGGCCATATAACACGTGCCGGATGCTATTGAGCAGCGTCGTCTTGCCCGCGCCATTGAGGCCACCAAACAGGACTACCGGCCGATTCTTTCCAGAGCGCGTTGCCGGGCGAAGCTCTAGTGTCTGTTCGCCGCGAAACGTACCGACGTCGCAAAGCACAAGTCGTTCAAGCAGCATCGCCGTACACCTTCCCAAGTTCCTCGTAGCGCTTGGTCCAAGCTTGCTCGTCAATGTCTTGCTTTGCCCTGGCCACTCGTGTTGCCCGTGTGTTCGTGACCGCTGTCTGATCGTCAGACCAGTCTCGTTCTAGAAGGTCTCGTACCTCGGCTTGCAGGTTCGAGCGGCGGGCGTACCCTTCGTAGGAGACCTCCAACTCCATCAGCTTCATGAAAAGCTGAGCGGGAAGGCCGTGCTCGTCGCACAGTCTTTGGATCAGCTTCGACTCGTCGGTGCTGAAGATGAAGTCATCGCTTGTTGCCCACTCAGCGTCTTCGCCCATTGCCTCGCGATAGATGCCTGGCACCGAATCGTCCCAGTCCGGTTCGTTGGGATCCTGTCGCCACTGGATTCGAATCTGCTCAAGCTCATCGTGCGTGATGAGCGTGTAGTGCTCACCAGGGTTGCTGGCGTTGATGATGCGTTGGTTTTCAAGTAGCTGCCGAAGGAGATCTTTCCGCACACTCATGCGGTAGGGGCCGAGCACGTGCTTTCCAGCGTCTGCTTGAACGGGCTTGTCTTTGTCGATCATGACGGTGACTGATCCGTCGCGCCTTCTGGCGCTGCGATAGAGATGCTTCTTCTCCGGGTCTGTCGTCTCGTACAGCTTGTTCCTGAAATCCCTCAGTGGGATCAACCACGTGTGGCCGGTCTCAATGAGTCCGTCCATGGCTCGGTCCTTGGTGACCACGGTACAGGTCCAGCATCCGAATCGAGAGTTGCCACAAGACGGAGTGCTGGTGTCGATCACTAACGGGCATTCGCCGGCGTTCGAGTCCTTGTACAGGTCAAACAGGGCCTGGTGGTCGCCACCCCACGGTGCCGGCCCGGAGAACAGGTACTCCCAAACGTCGTCTGCGGACCACTGATCAATGGGAGTAAAGACGTAGGCGTTCGGCAGGCTGGTGTGTCTGGCGAGACGAGACCCCTGAATGCGGTGCTTCTTCATGACCTGTGCGCGCGAGGCACTTTCTTGAACTCGCGAGCCAAGCACTACGACGACCTCACCGTAGGCTGCTACCTTGTCCGTTATGAATTCACTGACGGGGTCAATCTTCATCCGCTCAGTGCACCAACGAAACTGGCGGGTCGGCGCCGGATAGCCTCGCCCAAGGAGATTGACCCAGAAGGTCTGATCGAGACGAGGTGTGACTGGCTGCGCGGCCTCGATTGGAATGCGCTCCTGGAGGGCCGCTTGCCTGATCTTGTCCAGCGCTTCTCGAATCAGGTTCACGACCAGTGGCGTTTCGACAAGCGTATCTGAGGAGACCACAAACACTGGCTTGTGACGCTGCTCGGCGGGAATCTCGAGGAGAGCCTCGAACACCAGGCGCGTCACTGCTGTTGAGTCCTTGCCGCCGCTAAAGCCAATCACCCACGGCCGTTCATCCGCGAGGTAGATGCTTCGGATGTCGGCTCGGGTTTGCTGTAGGTGTTCCATGTGTAGTGGAGTGGGCAATGATGGTTTGTTAGCGCTTGGCGAGCCTCAAGCAGCGCGCTGTGATTCAATGGCCTTGTCCTCGGGCGAGAGCCTCAAACCCATCGCTTCCTTGAGCAAGTTCGCGGAGAGTTGTACGCTCATAGTCGCCTTGCTGATCCTGCCATGCTGCATCGCGCGACCTTCCCAAACTTCGGCGTTCCCGCGCGACCAGTCGACGCTCCTGAGAGCCTTAAGCTTTGCGCGCCAGGCCTTGGGTTGCGCTGCCAGTAGCGCCGCCCCTGCGATACCCAGCGCGTGCAGCGTGACGCCATGCGCATGGACATACTCCTGCCGTAGCTCGGCTGTGGATACCTCCCTCGCTCGGGCTCGTTGCCAGTCAGGGATATGCTCTGCAACAGCCTCCCAGAACTCCTTGGCGAGAAGCTTCTCTTCCGTGGAGATCTCGTCCTTCTGCTGCTTCTTCAGGAGAGCGCGGCTCGCGTGCTTGATGCTGCTGAGAGTGAACAGCTTAGTGGACCTGTTGGAGATCGTGGACTTCTCCATCTCGGTGAGTCCCTTAAAGGTGAGGCAGTTCGTCGCCAAGAAGCGGGCCAGGTCAGAGGCGGTGTCGCGATGGTCGTAGAGGGTAGACAGCGAGTAGCTCGGCCGAACGGCGTACTTGTTCAGGTCCGCAAACATCTGCTGGCTTCGATGGAGACCTTCATCGATGAAGAACAACACCGGCACGTTGTCCTGCCCAATCTCGGGCCGCTGCCTGATTGCCTCCTCGATGGCCGCGCGACGATGTTGGCCGTCGTTGATCAATATGCTGGCGTCCATCGGAATCTGGAGCAGGCCGAGGGAACTGTGTCTGGACTCGTCTAGTGCCTGAAACTGAACCTCACCGCCAACGGAGGCCGTGAGCGCAGACAGCACGTAGCTCTCCGGATGAGACACCAAGTACTCAGCAATCTCCGGGACCCGTGCGCGGTTTAGGGTCCGTTGCGCACGCATCTCAGGAGGCACCTCTTCTTCGTCAAACACAAAGAGCCGCGGCACGAGACGCAGGGGGCACATCGCGATGAAGAAGGGGCGACCAGCCTGCACGCCCTTGACGGCAGGAAAGGTGTGGAAGTAGCTCTGTTGCTCCATTTTGACTTCCTCGTCTCCTGAGGAAGTGACTTTATCACTTCCTTGGACTCTTGCGGGTCCGACGCTACCGCCCCCACTCCGCCGGGCTCACTAGCTGTCTGCGTCCGGCCCGGTTGACGGCAAGCTACGCTTGCTATCCTGTGCACGCCGCACGCAGGCGCACGAAGCTACGCGGGAGCGCGCTCGGCGGCAGCGTGACGAGCTGCACCGTTGGACGAGGGCAGGATGAGCGACAGGCGCTTGATGACCGTCGTGGGAGCGAAGTGACAATCCAGTACTTTTCTGAGGCGAGCGAATCCGAGATTCCGAATGCGCCAGGGCTGTACGCGTTCTTCTTGGACATGCTCAGCCCCCCAAAAATCGGCCTGGCCGGAAGGGGGCCGTTCAGTCAGGAGGCTTTGGGCGCAGCTAGGCAGCGACTGGCGGCTCGGATCGGCAAACAGCTCGGCTTGGCCAATCACATGCGCCTCGAAGGCGAAATTGGTGAGGCAAAGCCAGGCGGACATCTGCGTAGGAGTTATCGTCTGTCTGCGGAGTACTTAGTCGCAACCGAGATTTCGCAGGAAGCACTCCATATAGACCTCGCTGACCTGCGTGACTTTGCTGAGCTACTATCCAAGTGCATCGGCTTGGAGCGTCCCATTTATGTCGGAATCACTTGTGGTCAAACGTTCAAGCAGAGATACCTTCAGCACAAATCTGACTTCTATGGCGTATCGAGCGAAGAAGCTTCTTTCGGCACCCGATTCGCGCACGCAGGTGGTGAGTGGGACGACCTCGTGTTCGCGTGCATCGAAACGGACTCTGACGTTTTCCAGAGTGCATCTCTACTGCGATTAGAGAGACTCGTTCAGTCTCTCACGCAGCCAAAATTTAGCCTAAGGTAGATCTAAAAATGAAGAAGCCCCTAAGCAAGAAGCCTCCTTACTCTCTTGAGAAGGAAGGCAACTTCGGTGTCTTCCAGTCTGGTGAGTCTTTGCCAGTGCATTACCTTCTGACTACCTTGGGAGTGCCGGAGCTAGAAAAGCTCACCTTGGCGAGGCATATTCGCCAGGAAAAGATTGACTTCGAACTGCTTATGCAGCGCGACATTGATGTTGATCGAGTAAACAGAGAAATCATTAAGTATCTCGCACCCGATCCAGGAAAGTCTCCCGCCGAAATCTTGTCGCGACCACTATTCTTCCCTCCGTTGCTTGTCGCGGTCATACCCGTCATTGATCGAGCCATACAGGCATTTCTGCCCGATGAGTCAGTTGAGCCAATCGATCTCGGCGGTGCGGCCGGGATTCGTCGGTCGTGGGGTGACATTGTCAATCTAAACTATTATCAGGCTGAAGATGGCGATGGCTTTGAGGTGACAGGTCCCGAGGGGAAGGTTTATAGGTGCGAAAAGTACCCCGTTCAACTTCAGGTTCGCAGGCCGGAAAGCAATAGTGGCGTTGTCGGTGCGGAGCTTGTTGTCTTTGACGGTCAACATCGGTACGAGGCACTGAAGCGGCTGGCGGGTACGGGCCTGCTGAAGGGCCTCTCCGTGCCTGTCTGTATTGTGCTTTCTCCCAATTCGACGGCTGAGCATTTCGCCAGGAGCCCTCAATCCACCAGGCCAGTCCCGGAAGTGTTTCGCACGCTCTTTGTGGATGTAAATAAGAACGCTGTGACAGTTGGTGGGCACTTTAATACCCTGCTGTCCGATTCGAGTGTTGGCTCAATCGCCTGCAGAATATTCTGCGAAACGGTGCTGGATACTCATGGAGAGGAGGGGCTCGCCGTTGTGGAGTGGAACATCAGGAACAAGAAGGATGCGACACAGATAAAGCGGAGCTACTCAATCACTAGCATCGGAGTGATCGAGCAGGCGCTTGCCAAATCCCTATCAAATAAGAGGGATCATTGGTCTCTGTTGAAGTACGTATTGGCGCTGGACGACGTTGAGAGCGACCTATATCCGGCCGACTCCGAGAACGAGCCGACGAAGGTCGAGTGGGATCGATTCTCGCCGAATCAGAGACGCATTCTCGAAGGACAGATCCGGAAGCGACTCGTGAAACAAGGGCTCGAGCGCATATTCTTCGAGGCGGCAGAGTACAGGCGGGCGTGCGACACGTTCAGGGAGCAAGTTGCTGAATACAAGCAAACGATTGCTACGCGTGCCGCCGGCTTTGATGTTTGTGAGGCGGTTCTGCAGGAGGTTCTAGAGTACGTTCCGATTCCGGAGGATTCGAAGGCATTGAAGGCTTCGGTGGGTCTATTCGAGCGGAGTGTTGAGGGGCGGCTCGAGGCGCGAATCAATCCGATTATAAGATATGGAATTTTCCAGAGAGGCATGATTGCCGCTTGGATGAGCCTTGTCTCTCGCTTGAGGTCGTGCGGAGAACTCGACTTCAATTCCATCACGACAGGCTATATTTCACTTCTTGACTGGATTCTCGATCGCGAACGTGCCATCTTTTCGGAGCGCAAGCAGCGGTACATGGTCTACTCGGTTTTTCGTGCAAGCTCCCAGATCAAGCCAACCGAGTCGACACGCGATGCAATTACGTCCCTGATATTGGCTGCCCTAGGCAATAAGGCGATTGCGAATCGGTTTGTAGTTGCCGCGACAGGGGCCGCCTCGGCGTCGCTTGAATCCATCTTGGTTGAGCTGGGGCTAAATGGTGCCACGCGATTTGCGGGTATATATCGGAAGGAGCGGATGGCCGAGTTCGCAAGGTCATATCGCTCCGACTTCAGCATTCCGCGCGATGAGCGGGATGAACTCGGACAACTTGAGGATGCTGTTAACGACCTTAAGCGTCGTGTGCGGGAAAAGTCGGCAGATGTCGGCGAGTACTCGGCGGCCCTAGAAAAGTTCAATGGGGAACTGGGAAATCGTGTGAGCAAGGAGGTCGAGCTTGCTCTCGGTGATCTTCGCTCGGCACTCTCTTATGATTCGGTTGTCGTCGAAGCTGGCGAAGTCGAGGATGTGGAGATTGAGGAGAGTTGAATGCTCTTCGTCATTTGCGGGCAAAACCACTTAGATGACGAGCAACTTCTCAAAGTCTTTTACTGGATCGAGGAACATCTCTCTCGTGGGGGCAAGGTTGAATTCGGATTTGAGAGTGCAGCGGCTTTGGAGTTGGTCCGGAATATTCATCCGGAATCCGCGCAGCTGACCTACACGCATAGTGCCCGGTGCGCATCGAGTGACGATTGGGGGCTATACGCCGCAATCAGAGGTCTCGGAATCCCAGGTCACGTGCAGTCACTGCAGCGTTTTGATGGCCGCAATTTTGTCGAGTTGTGCAGCGTCCAAGCGGAGGTCGGCGTCCTTGGCGAGCTACTAACGCGACTTCTCGCCGAACTTGATGGCGCTAATCTTGATCGCATCGATGCACTGGTAGATGCCTTCCGTGAGCTTCTACTCGCGAGGCGCGGTACCTACGCGGCTGATGTGTTCGGCCGAGTACAGCAGTCGAAGGTGCTGGTGGACACCTTTCGATCTCGGCATTTGGCGGCTTTGGATGGGTCAGTGTCGTCGCTGGTGTATTCGCGGAAGCGAACGATAGAGTCGTGGGCAGACCTCTTTGTTTCAATCGATCCGACCGCACCACTTACGGCCCTGAGTTCCTGGGGCCACATCGCTGGCGACCTTGTTCGAATTTCCGCGTTTCATAGGGACGGTCGGGCGGCTCTGGCTGCTGATCAGGCCGACATGCGAGCGGGGAGGTCGCCAAAATTGGCGACAATGCTTTGGCTGGCTGCATACTTTGTCAGGGTCTCTGAGCAGTACCTTGCCATTGGGGATAGTTCTGCAGCAATAGCGACTACGGTACGCGTGCTAGAGACCTACGTCGATTTTCGCCTCTACGAGCTCGGCGTCCTTGAGGTCGACTATGCCACGCAGGAACTTGAGTCGAGCGGGGTTGGACAAGTCCGCTTTAGTGCTGTCAGGGCTACGCATGGAACGGGGCTCAAAGCCTCGGTCGCCGTCTTGGTTGCGCGTGCTCCGTTTGATTCGATAGCAACTGCTGGCGTAGAGCAAGTCATACAGTTGAGAAACCGCTGCACTATGGCTCACGGCGTGCAAAGGATTCCGGTTTCTGCAGCTCGTGATGGACTGGTCGAAGTAAAGCGATTCGTGACTGATGCAGAGCGCGCTACTCCGCTAGTTGGAGACAGGTGGAAGAACGTTCTACGGGACTCCTTTGTGCTCGACTGGAAAGGTCTCGGAGGCTCCCTTTTCAACGACCTCGTGTGAACGCTGAACTTCTACCAAGAGCGCAAGTATGGGCACTAGAGGAACTTGCGCGGAAGCGGTCGGCCTGTCTTCCCCCGCTCTACAAAATAGGCTTGTCGTGAGTCTTGCGGACCGATGCTCACGTGTAATGGAAGACTCTTTCCGTAGACGTACAGACGATCGAACGGCGTGTTCTGCATCAACCAGCGTGCGACCTCAAGCATGTCCTCATCTTGCACAATGAAGTCACACGATGCTCCCATACGGCTGCAGATAGGCTGAGAGTCGGCTCTGAGTTCGCAGGATGCGTGCTGATCAAGGCTTGGCGCGATGCCGGCGGGAATGTTGCTTGCGAGTTCTTTAGAGCAGAAGCCGTAAGTCAGCTTGATTCCGCCGAAATAGTCGATCACCGGGTCAAGAATGTTCACCGCGAGGTCGTGAAGTGCGTTGTACGTTGCCGGGTTGAGCGGCAAGTTTCGTATGCCAAGGCGTCGCTGAGTATCCCCGCACTCGATGAATGAGCGGTAGGTGAAGTGTGATCCGCAAGCCTGATCAAGGTCGGGGATGCGGGAGCTGCGAACGAGGCGCATGCCACTCACAGCCAATCGCCGATGCTCGAGGCTATGCACTAACTCCTCTAACGTGGGTCCAAATTCAGATTCGCCGAGGATACCTGTAGCAGCCAGTGCTTCGTCGAAGGCGAACTGTTCCGCATAGCCGGGGTAGTCCTCGTGCAGGTATCGACTCTTTCGATACAGCAGGGGCTTCGGATGCGCAGCACTCCCGTACTCGAAGAGATCGTAGTCTTGCTTCCTCACATTGACCTTGACTCGGCGGCGAAGAAGCGGAAGGGGGCTCGAGTCAAAGTCATCAAACTCCATGAGCGTTAGCTTGCCCGAGGTGATGTGGATCTTGACGAGCTGCACCTCACTCAGCGAACCCCACAGGATCAATCCGCATTCGACAAACGCACGGAGCACCGCGGGCAGTCGATCGACCATTGACGTGTGGAGTTGGAGGTAGTGTCCGTTTTCGAGCCAGCCAAGGCCCTCTGTGGCAGCCTGCTGGCAGGCCAGCAGAATCTGATCGGTGTCGGCTGCCTCCTGCAGCAATTGCAGCCCGGAGCTCTGAGCCGACCGGTAGTCGCCGAAGAACGCCTTGATGTCCCTTCGGAGGCGTGCCTCCAAGTGTCCATACGGTCTTCTACGAGAAAACTGTTGGACTGCCATGAAGAGACGGATGTCGTCCGCCCGAGAAGTCGCCGCTGCGGCCAACAGCGACTGGTCGTAGTTGCGAGTGAGAAGCCGCAGCGCCCTGGATAGTTCACCGACGTTGGCCTCGATCTCAGGCATGTTTGCCACCTCTGCGGCGTCGGGTAAGCGCCCTAGGTCGAGCGCAACTTCCCACAGTAAATCAAGGTGGGGCCGAGCCTTCTCGAAGTCCTGAGCCGCCCGTGACAGTTGCGGCTGCCTGCTCGGCTTCGCGACTTGTCGCTTCGGCTCTCTCGGCAGCTTCGGCGCCTTGGCTCGCACTGCCAGGAGGCGCGAAGACAGATCGCGTCGGCGAAAGCGTCCTGCGTTGAATCTCTGTTCGGCTTCTTTATCGGCAAAGACAAACGCGACGCCTGGGCCCACCATAAAGGCTTCCTGATGGAGGACCTGTTCGACGTAGTCCTTGAATTCAGACTGACTGAAGTATTTCTGGAAGGTGTTACGTGACGTGATGAACCCGTCTCGGTAGGGCCGTCCCGGCGGGTCGCTGCCATACAGCATCACGCCAACCGACATCACCGTGCGAGCGAGCTTGAAGGCCTTGATTAGCGTATCAACGCGCTCTGCAGGATCTTCGATGACGTTCACGACGAAGCCGAGATTGACAACGTTTGCCTCAAGGATCGGTTGGTCTGCAGCGAAGTGTGGATCCCACCCGTTTGCTGTTATCCCGATGGAAGTGAGGTCAGCCACGTCCCCGCCTCGGCCGCATCCGTAGTCAAAGACTGTCGTGCCTGGTGGCAAAAGGCCGTGCCTGAGCAGCAACTGCACTGGCGCCGAGAGGCTAGTGCGCGCAAGTGCGGTGAGATGGCGCTGGATCAGGGCACTTCCGATCGGCGTCGGCTCCGACGTAGAGCAGTCAACCGCGTTTCCTATGGGAACGAAGTTCTCACCGTCGATGCGGTAGCCCTTGCTCTCTACGAGGCGGCTCCAGTTCAGTCTGAAGCCAATCGTGGTCGTATCGTCAAAAAGCCCGAGGTTCTCGGCTGTGGCGGTGAGATTTGCCCACCGCTCCCGGGCGGGGTGGGCGGCCTGTACCAAGAGTTCTTTTCGATGAAGGATCGGAGGATTGAGCGAGTCGCCGTAGGTCCGAAAGGCAGGGTCTGAAGAGGAACCCGGCCAGAATGTCCAACTGGCGACTAGTTGCGGAAACGGATCCTCATCGAACTCGGGGTACGACAGGAGCGACAAGCGGCCTGTCCGTAGATTCACCTTCGCAACGTTGGGTCTCGGTTCGGAGACGCTGCTTAGGGACTGAACTGCTGCCTCGATGCGGGTCCGAAGTTGCTCGTCCTCGAGACCGACAAGGGCCGAAATGTGAACGTAAAGCTCATCGACGACCCGCTTTCCAAGCTTCGCCATGCGCCGCGATCAACTTCAGTGGTGTAGGTCGCAGAGACGTCCAGAAATATCCGTTCGCCTTTGCTCAGGGGGTCGATCGTCGACTACCTGCGCGCTGGCTATCGTGGATATCGCACGCAGCAGCAAGGACTCCGGAACTTGGCCGACAAACGTTACGCGCCCGCGCTTGTCCTTCAAGCCAATCCGCGTGGCGCCTTCACCCGGCTCAACACGCAAGGCACTGGGCGAGCGTGCTACGGCGAAGAGCAGAGCGAGTCCTGCTTCCAATTTGCAGATCGTGCTGTAGTGCGCGCTCGTTAGCGACGCGACGACGCCTTCGGAATGGACCTCGAAGAAGAGCCTTCCCGGGCCGCTCCGCTTGATTCGGATCGTGCTGCTCATTCGTGTGCCCTTGGACCTACGCCCCCCATTTTCCATGCTGTGGGAACCTGGACAAGGTGGCCAATACTCAGTTGGCCGTTGCAACTACAACGCCCCACAGGCTCAGCATGTTGCCGGACGGTGCGCATCGGCTGAGGCCGTGCCTGAGCTCTGCGGCGCGATGTGTTTGGCAGCAAGGTACCGGTCGGGTAGCCTTGGCATCGGTTCGCTCAATGGCCGCCAGACCCACAGTTTCGACTTGCCTGTCGAAGTTGCCTTGTCGACAAGGTCGGGCGATCCAACAAGCACATGCTGTGATGAGATTGAGAGCGTCCAAGGCTCAGATCCGGCGTCCAGCAGCATCGCACTTGCGATGGTTTCGCTGCGCGGAGTGTTGTACCGCAGCCCCTTCACGAATGCGCGGCTCTCGCCGACGAGCTTATCAAGGAGCTGCTTTTCGAACACGTCCCCGACCGGAATCCACTGCAGAGTCACCGGCATCAGGCTCAGCTCGTTGAGTGCCGGGACACCGGCACTGCCGACGCCGAAGGTGGCGATCATCACCATGTGGATGTCGTCGCTGGCACCCCACATCGCGAGTTCAGCCTCGAAGCGCCGGTCGAGCCGCCTGCAGAGCTGCTCGTCGATCGCGAATGCCTGGTCGGGCATGTGCTTCACGATCGCCCTAAAGCCGTAGCGTGCTGGCACGATTTCCTTGACCTCCCCGATCAGCAGCATCAGCTGCTGCGCCTTCCCGGGAGCCGGCACGGCGGACTTCCACTGTGCCAGGCGGCGTGCGTTGATCGCGTCACGCTCGTCTATGGAGAACGGTTCCGGCACGTAGAGCCGGGCACGTAGTGCGTCGCCGCGGGCGAGCTTGTGCTCGGCTGCGTTCAGCAGATGCCTTCGCACTGTCGCCCATGTTCGCTTGCCAGCGAAGCCGGGATGCCAGCGCGTCAGCTCGGCCTGGTCCCACAGGTAGTGCAGCAGGCCGCGCAGTGAGAGCTTGGCGCCGGTGGAGGACACGCTGTCGCCCTCTCCGCCAGTGGGAGGGATCGTCGACCGGCCGGGCATCTTGGTCAACTGGAAGTCCAGCTTGAGCGTCGTCTCGCCGGTGGCCGGGTCTTCGGTGATCGCGCTGCCCAGCACCTGCCCCAGGCCGGAGAACTCGGCCGGCGGCTCATAGGACGGGCAGTTGGGCGCGTGGTGGCTGCCCGTGTCTGGCATGCGCTTGACGATGTAGCCCTCGCCCAGGCGCGCCACGTACATCTCGACGCCTTCGACCAGGCACATGCAGCGGGGGCGTTGGTGGGCGGCATGGGCGTCGGCGACTGCATCTGCGAACCCTCGCGCCCCGGCCTCGAAGCGCCGGCCTGCGATCTCGTAGACCGCAGGGGTGCCGTGATGGCCTGAGCCGAAGTCTCCACGGGCGTGGCCTCACCGCACGGGTGCCGGCGCTGCGCGGTCGCGCAAGCGTTGCATCTCGGGCGTGGGGACGAAGGCGGGGCGCTGCGATGGTGCCGCCTTGTCGTAGACCTTCACCTTGAGCACCTGGCCGTCGCGGATGCGCTGGGCTAGCTTCTCGGTCGCGGCGGCCATTACGGCGGCACGTTGCTGCTCGGGCACCTTCTTTGCGACGAGCACCGCCTCGATGGCGGCGAGGACGGCCTTGCGGCCGCCGCCGCCCCGGGCGGATGCTTTTTCGGCCGGCGCTGCCGCAGCACCGCCGCTTGCATCCCGGGCCGGTTCGATGCGGTTGACCTGACGCGCCTCGCGCTCGCGCTTGAGCACTTCCAGATCACCAGGATTTGGTTCATAGCCCAGGGTCTTCACGCCGCGCACGGACGCCTCGAGCCATACCATGCGCTTGAAGTCTTCGTTGCCCGAGACACGCAGCGCCTTCCAGTTGCGCGCCTCGGCCACGTCGACCATCGAGCGGGCGACCGAGGGGCTGTTGGTGTCGGTGGCCAGGCGGAACGTCGACTCGGTGAAAGCCACGCGCGAGGTATCGCCGCGGAAACGGTACTCGGTGCGGCCGATGGTCACGTCGCCCATCGTCACCGGTGCGCGCTTGATGATGTAGCGTTCCATCAGTGCTGATTCGAGGCGCGCGACGAGCGCAGCACGTTCGGCCTGGGCGTCGATCTTCGCGACGGCCTTGGCATCGACCTGCTCCGGCTGCGCCGGGGCCTTGCTGGGGCTGGGTGTTGGGGCGGTGCTCGCCGCCTCAGGCACCTCGTCGCGAGCCGGACCCGGGTCCAACGGGCGCTCGGGCGGCGCCGGACGCTGCTCACCGCGTTGCCACGCGCCGTCGACCTTCTGGATCGGCGTGCGTTTGCCGTCCTCGGCCACGGCGACGAAGCGCGTGCTACCCAATTGGTCCGCCTTGGCGACCATGTCCGGGAACGTGTTCGCCCGGTAGGTCACCTCTGCAAATGGGTCTCGCAGCTCGTAGCGTTCGCCGGGCTCCGGCTCCGGCGTCTGGAACTTCGCGATGGCCACCGGCGCACGGTTGGCGGGCTCGACCGTACCGCCCTGGGCTGGCGCGGCCTGGCGGGCGGGAGAGTTGTCTGCATCCATAGCGACCTCGCGATGGTGGGTTGGAGATGGCTTAGGGCTGGGCGACCGCTGTCGCGCTCAGCGCCACCGGCAGCGCGCGGTACAGCTCGATCTCGACGCGGCGGTTCAGGCCGCGACCGCCGGCGCTGGCGTTGTCGGCCACGTGGTCGCCGGCCGGCTGGTAGGTGGCACGGATGCGGGACGGATCCACGCCCGCAGCCACCAGGTAGTCACGCACCGCCGCCGCCCTCTCCCGGGCGATGCGGCTCTCGGCCGGCGCGTCGGTGGTGCCGTCGGTGCGCCCGCGCAGCAGGACCAGCGGCGAGTTCTTCGCGTCTTCAACGAGGGCAGCGGTGACGTCGGGCGGGATGGCAACGCGCGTGCTGCCGAAGTCGAACCGCACGGTGAAGACGCTGTTGGCCTTGACCTGCTGGGCGGCCGGCGCCTGCATGGCGGCCAGGAGCTGCTGGCGAGCCGCCATGTTGGCCAGCGTGGCTGCTGTGGTCTCCGCGATCCGGCTGGACTCGGTGGCCAGAATGCGCGTGTTCTGCAGGTCGTTCTTGCAGACCTGCAGTTCGACGGCCATCTGGGAGTTCACGGGTCGCTTCTGCGACTCGTCGACCGTCGGCGGCTTCGGCGGGGAACTGCACGAGGCCAGCGCAAAGAGCCAGGGCACGAAGGGTGTGAGGGCGATGCGGGTTCGCATGGCGTTGCTCCCGGGTCTAGGTGATGTCGGCGCGTTCGACGACGGACGGGTCGGCGATGACCGCGCCACTGTCTTCGCTGAGCAGGACGCCGTCTTCGTCGGCGACGGCTTCGATCGCGCCGCCGATCGAGGCGCCGCCCGGCCGAGGGCCGACCATGAAATCGAGGATGCCTTCGGCGACCTGACCGGGCTCTCCGTCGGCGAGTGAGGGCAACCGGCTCATGTCGTAGGCCAGTTGCTCGTAGTCCAGGCCATCGCCCGGGCCCAGCTCATCGTCGGCGTAGCGCCAGCGTTCCTGCACGCGGGCCAGGTGCAGGTCCATGTTCATGCGCGGCACCGCCGGTGCTGGCCGCAGGCGCGACGTGAAGGCCTTGTCGCGGTAGTACCGGATCTTCTCGCCGAGGATGGGCTTGCAGTTCTCGAAGATCACCACCAGGCGCTCGCTGCCCAGTTCCTTGAACTCCTGCGGCAGCAGCAGCGCGCGGCGCTGCTCGCTCTCGTTGCGGCTGACGGTGCTGTGGCCGTGGCCGCTGAAGGATCGGCTACGCCCGCGCGAGGTGGCCAGCTCGGTGAAGTGGCCGAGCATGGCGCTGTACTCGTCGGCGTCACGCTGCTCGCGCGGCGCGTAGAGGATCTGCAGGCCGTGATTGGTGGCGAAGGTGCGGGCTTCCTTGTCGCCATACACCGCATCGAGCTGCGACATGGCCTGCACGACGGTCAGCAGGCGCAGGTTGTAGCCGGCCAGGAACGCGG
>JBEEJN010000020.1:0-87826 GCA_041169165.1 Pseudomonadota bacterium | reverse complement strand
GCACGATCTGCCCTCGTGTAATCTCGCTCATGGGACTTCTCCTTTCCAACACAGATTGACCTTCCACATGGCAATCTTGGTACCGCGATACCGTCACCGGATTGGGGAAGTCCCTTCGTATTCGTTGAGGACGTGAAGGCCCCATACAATGAACTCCTCGAAGAGCTGCGTGCGCGGCATCAACTGCGTATGGCTGCTATAGACCGCCGACTACAGGTCCATCAAGATTCATTCGTCCTTTGGAGAGAACTTCTCGATGCCGTCCATTCTCCGAATGCAGGGCCGAGTGTCGTGAAATGCCAGACGTGGTGGGAAGCGAATTGCTTGTACCTTGAACCCGAAGTTCGTAAAGCATTCATTCAATCGTATACGGCGGCCAGTTTGCATCCTTCACTCCTTGCGAACCGCGCCGATCCAGCCGACATCAAGGCCAATTGGCAGGAGGTTATGCGCTTCCCAGAGGTTCTCTTTTCTGCAGTTCATCTTCCGCCGCTGTCGGAGTTGGAACGCAAGACCATTGAGAAAGAGCCACCTCCGTGAAAGCGATGCTAACTTACATCGATCCGACCCACGAAACGCTGCGTTTTTTGCGGTCGGCACATATCCAACGTTGAGCGACGCTTTCCGCGCGCTGAATTCGCGCTCCGTTGGGACCGCATCGGCGGTCAGATGCGGCATTTCACCCTGCACGAAATGACCAGCCTTGCGTGCGCGGCTGAATTCCAGGTCGGTGAAGAACAGGTTCAGGCGTTCGGTCCAGGCGGCAGATGCTGTGGGGTCGTGGGTACGTCAACGCAAGTAGATGGTCACGGCGATGGCTGGCAGGTGTGATGTCGCAGGCCACGCGCCGGGCGCGAACGGAAAAAGGGGCACGAGGTTCCTTTCGTCTCCGGCCCGTGGGGTCGGCTGTGCAGCAGATTCAAACGCAAGCCGTTGGCCTGCACCCCGCCGCTAGTCATGGCGATTACTGCTGCGTCTGCAGATGCACCACTTGGGTTTCCATGTACTCGTACAGGCCGTGCTTGCCGTCGGCGCCGCTGATGCCGCACTTGCGGCGGCCGGCGTGGAAGCCCTGCATGGCTTCGAAGTGCTCGCAGTTGATGCAGGTCTCGCCGAAGCGCAGGCTGTTGGCGGCCTTCATCGCGGCGTTCAGGTTCTGGGTGAAGACCGACGAGGTCAGGCCGTAAAAGGTGTTGTTGGCCAGGGCTAGGGCTTCGTCCAGGTCGTCCACAACACGGATGGGCAGCACGGGGCCGAAGATCTCCTTGGTCATCACGACATTGAATTCGGAATGCCTTTGCCGGCGATCCAAGCTGACGTCGCCAGCGTCCGGGCGGCGCAGGCCGCCGCCTAGAATCCTTTCAGCCATGGCACTGCCCCGCCCGCCCTTGC
This sequence comes from Pseudomonadota bacterium, assembly GCA_041169165.1. Taxonomy (GTDB): domain Bacteria; phylum Pseudomonadota; class Gammaproteobacteria; order Burkholderiales; family Burkholderiaceae_C; genus Sphaerotilus. The sequence goes on along the minus strand of JBEEJN010000020.1, from coordinate 86,434 downwards.
CTCCACACTGTCCAACGCTCCAGGCCCAGCCCGTGCCGGAGCCCGCGCATGAAGCCCCTTTCCGTCCAGCCCAACCTCGTCGACCAGGTCCGCGACGCGATCCTGCAGGAGATCGCCAGCGGCGCCCTGGCCCCGGGCGAGCGGGTGGTGCAGGAGCGCATCGCCGAATCGCTGGGCGTGTCGCGCCAGCCGGTGCAGCAGGCGCTGGCGCTGCTGCTCAGCCAGGGCGTGCTGCGCGACGCGCCGGGGCGCCGGCTCATCGTGGCGCCGCTGGACGCGGGCTATGTGCGCCAGATGTACGACCTGCGCGCGGTCATCGAGGGCCTGGCCTTTGCCCAGGCCGCCCGTCTGGGCGCCGAACGCGCCGGCAAGCTCGGCCCGGCGCTCATCGACGCTGGCCGCAAGGCGGTGGCCAGCGGCTCGGTGGCGCGCATGATCGCGGCCGACATGAAGTTCCACGGCTTCATCCACGAGCTGTCGGGCAACACCCTGGTGGCGCCCATGCTGGCGCCGCACCTGATCTACATGCAGCGCGTGATGGGCCAGGTGCTGGTGCAGGACACGAAACCGCGCGACATCTGGCTGGAGCACGAGCAGATGCTGGCGGCAGTGGCCACGGGCGACGCCGCACGCGCCGAGGTGCTGGCGCGCGAACACATCACGTCGGCGGCTGACTTCATGATCGCCGGGCTGGGCGCTGCGACCGGCGCTGCGAGCGTGGCCGCCACCACCGGCCCCGACGCCGACACCTGAGCGGCGCGGCGCATCCGTCAAGCCTGCGTGGGCCCGCCCGGGCCGAAGAAGGCCGCGATCTCGCTGCTGGCAGCGTCAGGCGTCTCGACATGCACGAAGTGGCCGGCGTCGGGTGCCAGGTCGCAGCGCAGGCGAGTGAAGAACTCGGGCAGGCGGTCGGTCCAGACCGGCAGCAACACCGGGTCGTGGGCGCCCCAGAACACGCGGGTCGGAATGTCGATCGGCGCCGGTGCCGCCACCAGGCCGTGCACCACCGCCATGCGCGCGGCGTGGATGCTGCGGTACCAGTTGAAGCCGCCCTGCAGGTTGCCGGGTCGCATGAAGTTGTCGACCCAGGTCTCGAGCTGGTCGTCAAAGGCGTTCTTGCGGTACGACCAGTGCTGCAGGAAATTGCGCAGGTAGATGCGGCAGGCATCGCGCGACGAGCCCACCAGCTCGGCGGCCCACGGCTGCTGATGGAAGAACTGGTACCAAGTCTGCAACAGATGGCCAGGCTCGATCCAGCGCCGACCGATGCCCGGATAGGCGCAGTTGAAGAAGAACAGGCCGTCGACGCGCTCGGGCGCCCGCCGCGCCATGACCTGGGCAACAAAGCTGCCGACGTCATGCGCAACGATGCCGACACGCGCGATGCCCAGCACATCCAGCAGCGCCAGCAGGTCCTCGGCAATGAGTTCCGGCGTGGCGGTCTCGGCTGGCCCGGCCGACGGTTTTTCGCTCGCACCAAAGCCGCGCAGGTCGGGCGCGATCAGCTCGAACGGGGCCTTGGATGCCGTCAGGCGGCTCATGACCGGTCGCCAGACGTGGGACCACTCGGGCCAGCCGTGCAGGAACAGCAGCGCGCGCGGCCCGGCACCGCTGCGCAGCAGATGCAGGCGCAGGCCGTTGGCCTGCACGAACTGTGATTCGATGGGGGTGGTCATGGGGGCGTGCTCCTGCGGCTGCGCGGGCGCCAGCGCGTCAGGTCCGCTGCGTGGCGCCGCCGCGAGCCAGATCATCGGCCAGCAAGGCCTTGGCCGCGTCGATGCGCAGCACCAGCGCCACGCCGTCGTCGGTCATCACATCGTGCAGGAAGCGGCGCGCATCCGCCGCCGCGGCCGCGGGGCGCAGCCAGCGGTAGAGCGCGCCGGTTGGGTTGGTTCCGCTGGCGGCGCTGCTGGCGCCGTCCGGCGCGGTGTCGGCCAGGCCTGCCGCCGTATCCGGTCGCGGCGCAGTGGTCGCAGCATGCGCGCCAGCCAACGCCGTCGCCCGGGCGTCCAGCAGGCCGAGCGCACGCTGGAAGTCGGCGGCTGGCGTGGTCGCCAGCCGCGCCAGCAGGCTGGCCTGCGCCTCGGGCGTGGGCGGCAGGTCCAGCCAGGGCTCTTCGGACAGCACCGGCGCCAGGTCGGCGCTGACAAAGGCCGACCACAGTTCGCTGCCGCCCAGCCGCGCTGGCACCAGCGCAGCGTGCCGGATCTGCCGGGCCGCGCCGCGCGCCAGCTGTCCGGCAGCGCCGACCGCGGCAGCACGGTCGCCCGGCGTGTCCGGCGCCGCATCGGGCAACAGGCGCAGGCGCTGTGCAGACAACTCGCCGAGCCAGCGGTGCCGCACGGCGTCGAGAAAGTGATGCGCCTGTGCCGCCGGCACCGGCTCGGCGAGCGAGAACCAGAGCTGGAAGCCGTCGCGGCCGTTCACCGCAATGGCCGGCGCGGGCAGTTCCAGGTCGGTCTGCACACCCTGCCAGACCCGCGACAAGGCCGTCCAGTCGGCTGGCCGGGCCAGTTCCAGCACCAGGGCGCGCACCCAGCCGCGGTCATCGACCAGGTCTGCCGGCTCGGGCACCTGCTCAGCGCCGGTGGCTGGGCTGGGGTGATAAAGGCGATGCTGTTCCAGGGACAGGCGATTCATGGCAGGGCGCAGGATCCGGTCGACACGGCCGCAACTCTAGTGCGCCGGCGCGGCGTTGCGATCGTCGCGGCCCGGCTGTCGCCATCAGCAGGGGCCCCTCAAACCATCACTGCGCTTCGAGCTTGATGCTGCGGGCGATGGCGCGAAAGCGGGCCGTCTGCTGCTCATAGTCCTTCGATGCCTCGGCCGGGCTCATCGGCACAGCGATCATGCCGCCGAGCTTTTCGAGCTGGCCGCGCACTTCCGGGTCGGCCAACGTCGCCGCCAAGGCCTTGCTGAGCGCCTGCACCACTGGCTCGGGCGTGTCCTTGCGCACGAAGTAGCCGGTCCAGGCGTTGTAGGCGAAATCTTTCACCAGCTTGCCGTCGTTCACGCTGGGATAGGCCTTGAGCATGGGCACCTCGACCTTGCCGGCCGGCGCCAGCGTGCCCAGCACCTTGATGCGGCCCTGGTCAGCCAGTGCCAGATCCTTGGCGCCGACGACGATGAAGGACACATCCACCTGCCCGCCGCCCAGGTCGGTCGACAACGGCGCCATGCCCTTGTACGGCACATGAGTCATGGTCGCGCCCGCCAGGTGGGCGAAGTGCTCGCCAAGCACGTGATAGAACGAGCCCACGCCGACGCTGCCATAGGTCAGCGGCCTGCCTTCGGCGGCGGATTTGCGTGCCAGCGCCGCCAGCTCGTCGATGTTGCCGGCCGGCAGGTCCTTGCGGGCCAGCACCGCCATCGGGAAGGCGCCGATGGCCTGCACCATGCGGAAGTCCTCGGACTTGTACTTGACCGCCTGCAACGCCATCGGCGCCAGGATCAGCTCGTTGGGCGAGCCCTGGTACAGGTAGTAGCCATCGGCCGGTGCGCCGAGCACCTTCTGTGCGCCCATGGCGCCGCTGACGCCACCCAGGTTCTCGACCATCACCATCTGGCCGAGTGCCTTGGCCAGCGGCTTTTCCACCACCCGGGCGATGGCGTCGGACAGCCCGCCCGCCGGGTAGGGCACCATGAGGTTGACCGGCTTGGCTGGATAACCCTGGGCCAGCGCAACGCCGGTGCACAGGGACAGACCGGCCAGCAGGGCCAGGAAGCGGGAAGTCGCGAACTTGAGCATCGGTGCACCTCGGGAAAGGGCGGAGGGAATGGCGGCCGACAGGCCTGCAGGTCGTCGGTCCAGTCAATGTAGGAGGGTGGCTCATCCACGTCCAATGCATTGTTATTTGATAATTGATGAGTTAGAGATCATGTCTTCACCGTTCAACCCGGACATCCGCCATGACGCTCGTGCAATTGCGCCACCTGCTCTCGCTGTCGCGGACTGGCTCATTCAGCCAGTCCGCCAGCGCCCTGTTCCTGACCCAGCCGGCACTCAGCCGCAGCATCAAGGCGCTGGAAAGTGAACTCGGCCGGCCGCTGTTCGACCGCATCGGCCGCCACAGTGAACTCACTCCGTTTGGCCGCGAGGTGGTCGAACAGGCCCAGGCCCTGGTGCTGGCGGCCGAAGACCTGCGCGACCTGGGCCGGCGCTCGGCCGCCGACGAAACCGGCACGCTGCGCGTGGGCATGGGTTCAGGCCCGGGCTCGCTGCTCATGACGCCGCTGCTGCTCAAGGCGGCGCGTGATCGTCCGCGCCTGCAGGTCGAGATCGCCCGCGCCGGCACCGAACTGCTGGTGCAGGCCCTGCGCGAACGCCGGCTCGATGCCCTGGTGGTGGATCTGCGCTCGCTGCAACCGGCCGCCGACCTGCACACGCGCAGCGTGCACGAAATGCGCGGCGCCTTCATGGTGCGGCCCGGTCATGCGCTGACGGAGCGCGCGCCTGGCCAGAGTCTGGGTTTCGACACGCTGCGCACCTATCCCATCGCCTCGACGCCGCTGTCGGACGAGGTGGCACGTCGCCTGGTTGAGCGCTACGGCCCGCAGGCCCACCCGGCGGACTTCGTCACCCTGCGCTGCGAGGAGATCACCAGCCTGGTGGATGTGACGCGTCGCAGCGACACCGTGCTGCTGGCCATCCGCGCCGCCGCGCCGGACCTGGTCGAACTCAGGCTCGACCCTGCGCTGGACGCAACCGCCCGCTTCGGCCTGGTGACGCTGGCGCGCCGCAGCGACCCGGCCGGCCTGGCGCTGTTGCGCGAGTTGATGGACGACCTGCTGCACGAACCGCCAGCCTGACGACTGACGCCCGGCTCGGCGCGCCCGGCGCGGCCCAGGTGCGGCCTGCCTCAGGCCCTCAGTGAGGCCCGTCCGCCGAGCCCGTGGACTTGGTATCGGTCCTGGTATCGGGCGTGGCGTCGTCGTCGGCGTCGTCGTCGGGGTTGTCGGCGTCAGCCGCGTTGGACACCGCGCTGCGGGTCAGGGTCACGATGTTGGCGCCGCCCTGGTGGACCGTGGTCACGCTGTCGGCGGTGCGATGCATGATGGTCAGGCCGAAGCCGCCCTCGGGGTAGGTGGTGAAGTCGAAATCTTCGGCCGGCCCGGGCGGCTCATAGGGCTCGCCTAAGGTGATGAACTGCACTTCGACCTGGCCGGGCTCATGGCGCACGACCATTTCGACCGGTGCCCCTTCCGGGCGGCCGCGGGTGTGGATCACGGCGTTGGTGTAGGCCTCGGCGGCACCGACGGTGAACAGGGCCGCGTTGTCCTCGTCCAGGCCGGCCAGCCGCGCCCGATGACTGAGCAGGCCGCGCACATGGATCATGTCGTTCAGGCCACCGATCAGTTCGCGCCGGCTGCCCTCGGCACCCATGGCCAGGGCCAGGGTCAGGTCATCGACGAAGGTGGCACCGCGGCCGAGGATGTCGCGCTTGAGGGCGTGCAGCACTGCACCCGGCGTCGGCAGCTCGCGCAGGTGGACACACAGACGTTCGAGCAGGAAGTTGCGGCCGATGCGGCTGCCATCCGGCAGCACCGCATCCGACGCACCGTCCGAAGCCAGCAGCACACAGTCGCGCGGGCCGAAGTCGAGCGTGTTTTCCTCGAACTGGCAGTCAGGCAACACACCCAGCGGCGGCTGCTGGTTGCCCAGCGCCACGATCTCCTGACTGCAGGCACGAACCAGCACCGGCTCTTCGTGGCCGCAGCCGACCCAGGTGACGCGGCCTTGGCGGGTGTCCAGGCGCAGATAGCTCAGGGTGACAAAGGCTTCGAGCATCAGCAAGTTCTTGCCCAGGTGCCGGTTCAGGGCGGTGACCACCATGGCCGGCCCGGGCAAGCCTTGGTCAACGTCGTGGCGCGCCATCACCTCGGCGGTGCAGCGGGCGATTTCCATCTTCACTGCCGCGCCGAGCAAGGCCGCGGCCGTGCCCTTGCCCATGACATCACCGACCACCACGTCGACCGTGCCTTCGCCCATCTGCATCACTTCGACGAAATCGCCGTCGGCGCCCTGCGAGGCCTGGCTGAGCGTGCTCAACCACAGGCCGGGCAGGCGCTGGTCGGGCGGCGAAACCAGCAGCGACTGCTGGATGTGTGCGCCGATGGCGACCTCGCGCTGGCGTGCCTGTTCGAGGGCCACGCGTGCCGCACGTCGCTCGGAGATGTCGGCGATGACGAACAGGAAGCGCAGCTCCTGCGGGTCGTGGAAAGGCACCAGGCTGCGCGCCACCTGCACCCACAGGTAGCGGCCGTCATGCCGGCGCAGGCGCTTCTCGTTCACGAAGACGTTCAGCCGTCCGGCGATCAGCTCGCGCAGGCCCATGCCGCCGTCCTCGATGTCCTCGGGGTGGACGAGTTCGTCGGCGCGCAACGCCAGCAGCTGCTGCTCGGTGTAGCCCAGCATCTCGCACAGGGCGCTGTTGCAGCCGACGTAGTGGCAGTCGGCCGGTATCCAGGGGTCACCGCGCACAGCCTCTTCCAGCATGCCAACCGCGGCGTGATCGAACAGGGCGCGCAGCCGGCTTTCGCTGGCCTGCAGCTCGGCCTGCATGCGCCGCTCCTGGGTGAGGTCGCGCACGATGGCGGTGAAGTAGTCCTTGCCGTCGACCCGGCAATGCGAGAACGCCGTCTCGAGCGGGAACTCGGTGCCGTCGCGGCGCTGGCCGTTCACCACGTTCACTGCGTAGCTGGTGGCCACACCCTGCTGCGCCAGCTTGTCCATGTGGCCGCGGTGGCGGGTGCGGAAGCGCTGCGGCAGGAAGCTCGACAAGGGCTCGCCGATGGCGTCCTGCTGCTCCCAGCCGAAGATGCGCGCCGCCGCCGGGTTGAACAACACCACCCGCTCCTGGTCGTCGACCGAGACGATGCCCTCAATGGCGCTTTGCAGCAGGGCGTTCAGGCGTGTCTCGCTGCTGAGCAGTTGCTGTTGCACCAGCTTTTGCGCCGAGATGTCGGTCGCGGTGCCGATCAGGCGTGTCAGACGGCCGTCGCCGAGGCGAGCACCCACCGGCGTGCCGCGCAGCAGCACCCAGCGGTAGGCCTGGTCCACACCCAGCACCTTGAGCTCCAGTTCGACCACCGAGGCCTCGCCGGCGACCACCTGGCGCACCTGTCGAATAGCCTCGGCATAGTCCTCCGGGCCGAGCATTGCACGCGCCTCGACAAATGACAGCTCGGACTCGCGCGGCGGGTCGAGGTGGCCGAGGATGCGCATATAGCCCGACGACAGGCGCACGATCTCGCGCTCGAAGTCGTATTCCCAAACGCCGTGATTGGCCGCATCAAGTGCCACCCGCCAGCGTTGCTCGGCCAGCGCCAGCTCTTCGCGCAGGCTCGCGGCATGGGCCTGGACCTTCTGCTCGCGCCTGAGCCCGCGTTCGGCCAGCCAGCCCATGACGAGCAGTGTTGCCAGCAACGCCATGGCAATCATGGTGATCAGCGTCACGCGTTCACGCCACAGGTCGTCGACCTGTTTCATGTCGACTTCGAGCAGCACCACCAGCGGCCAGGCACGCGTCATGCGAAATACCGCCACCGCGCGCCCCCCGTCACTGCTGACGCCTTCGTACCACCCCGATTCGACCGCCGGCAGGAAGCGCGTGAACGGCGGCAGCTTGGCCAGGCTGGTCCCGGGGCCCGGCCCGGGGCTGCCGTCGGCATAGGACGTCGAGCTGATCAGCGTGCCGTCGGCCTGCAGCACCAGGGCACGCAAGCCATCGTTTTGCACCAGCAGGGCGTAGTCGTTGCCCAGGTAGTCGGCATTGACGAGCGTGACCAGCCAGCGCGTCGTCGTGCCGGGCAGACGCTGCAGCAGCGGCAGACCGGTGTTGCCGGCGCTGCTGCCCTGGGCCAGGTCGAACAGGGTGCGCGCCTGCAGCATGGGACCGAGGATGGCGGCGCGCGAGTCGTCTGCCCGCAGTCCCAGCTGGGCCAGATCGACGAGCTGTCCGACATCGCGCGCGAAGGAGCTGGCCAGCACCCGCCCCTGCGCATCGACCAGCGCCAGGCTGCGCAGCGACGGTTGACCCGCCAGCTGGGTGCTGAGCAACTGGGTCGCCGCCGCCAGATCAAGCTCCGGTCCCTGCAGACGTGCATCGGCGGCCAGGGCGGCGCCCAGATTGGTGGCAGACGCGATGAGCCGCGACAGATGGCTTTCCACCACACGGGCGTGCACGCTGGCGTCGCGCCTGACGTCCTCGATCACCTCGCGCCGACTGTTCACCACATAGGAGCCGGTGACCAGCAGGCAGATGATGGCCAACACGCCGATCACCTGCAGCACGATGCGCCGCGGCCGCGCCAGCGCGGCTTGTACATCCGGCAACGCGGCCCTGGTCAGGTCGCTGTCCACCTCGGCTGGAACCAGCCGGTCCGGGGCGCGCATCAGCTCACCGCGTCACGACGATCTCGGCCAGTCCATTGCGCGCCGCCGCCGCCTTGAGCCGGCCATCAGCCTTGATGCCGGCGACGAAGGCGTCTACCGCCCGCAGCCAGTCCTCGTCGCCCGGCTTGACGGCATAGGCGTAGGAGGTGACGTGGAAGGGCTGGGGGGGCGAGACCAGGCGGGCCCAGTCGGCGTTGTCGAGCAAACGGCGGCTGTAGGGGTAGTCGGTCATGAAGACGTCGACCCGGCCGGCCTCGAGTTCCCCCTCGCGGGTGGCGGGCGGCCGCACCACCACCAACTCGGCCTTGCGCAGCGCCGCGGCCATGGTCGGCTCCATCACCGTGCCGGCCTGCACCGCAACACGCACGCCGGTCTGGTCGATGTCGTCCCAGCGGCGTACGGCGCGATGGCTGCGCGTGGTCACGCCATAGATGTCGCTTTGCAGATAGGGCTGGGAAAAGACCAGCACCTTCTGGCGCTGCGGCGTGATGCCCACGGCGTGCATGGACACGTCGCAGCGTTCCTGCAGCAGGTCGTCGACCATCTGCGCAAAGGACGACATCACATAGCTGAGCTTGACGCCCATGCTGCGCGCAAATTCGGCCGACAGTTCGATGTCGATGCCCTGCAGCTGATCGGTGCGCGGGTTGCGGTAGGTGATGCCGTAATAGTCGGGCCAGATGCACACCCGCAGCGTGGCGCTGCTGCGCACCCGGTCAAGCACCTTGCCCGCCTGGGCCGGCACTGCGGCCGTCAGCAGCAGCAGGGCCAGGCCTGTGGACAGCAGCGTCGGCAGTCGGCTCGACCACCTCGCAGGGGCAGGAAGATGCATGGGCAAGATTCAGTTGAAGGAGCGCACCGCTTCGTCGCGCGACCCCAGAATGGTAAACACACGGTGCATGCGCATGAGCTCGAACAGCGCGGTCACGCTGCGGTTGAGCGCGCACAGCCGCAGGTCGCCCTGCTGCTGATTGAGCTGGCGCAGGCTGCTGATGAGGGCGCCGAGGCCGGAGCTGTCGACGAACTTCACCGCCGCCATGTCGAGCACGACGCGCTGCTTGTTGTCGATGAGCTCGCGCATCGCGTCGCGGAAGGGGCGCACATTGCTGGCGTCGAGGTTGTCGGCGCGCAGCGCGATCACGAGGACGTCGCGGCCCTCGGTGCTGGAGACGAGTTCGAGTGTCATGATGGTGGCGATTACAAGGCCCGATTGGACCGAACATGCTGCACGAATGGTGACAGGACTGTGTCGACCCCAACCGCAGAATAAGGGCGCCCTGGGGTACTACACCAAAGTTTGTGGCGACCGGGCACGACCTATGCTGCACGCAGGAGATCGGCCATGTACATAGGTATTGCTGAAGACGACGTCGACCAACTCGATCTGGTGCTGCTGTGGTTGACCGACGCCGGGCACCGCTGCTGCAGCTTCACATCGGCGGCGGAATTCCGCGCCGGCGCAGCCTCGGCAGGCTGCGACCTGTTGCTGCTCGACTGGACCCTGCCGGACGGCAACGGCGGCGAATTGCTGACCTGGTTGCGTCAGCAGCAGGGCATGACCACGCCGGTGATCGTGGTGACCGCGCGCGACGACGAGGCCACGGTCTGCCTCGCGCTGGCGGCCGGCGCCGACGACTATGTCGTCAAGTCGTCCAAGCGGCTCGAATTGCTGGCCCGCATCGACGCGGTCGCGCGCCGCCAGCGCCCGGCTGCCCTGCCCATGATCCGCGCAGGTGCTTATGCCATCGACATCCAGGCTCAGCGCTTCACCCACGAAGGGCAAGAGGTCGTGCTGACTCAGAAGGAATTCGACCTGGCGACCTATCTGTTCCAGAACCACGGCAAGCTGCTGTCGCGCGACCATTTGCTCGACCGCATCTGGGGCATCAGCGCCGAGGTCGACACCCGCACGGTCGACACCCATGTCAGCCGCTTGCGCAAGAAGCTCAAGCTGGACGGCAGCACCGGCTGGAAGCTGGTGCCGATCTACGGCTATGGCTACCGGTTCGATCAGGTCGAGCTGGTGACCTGAACGCCCCACCTGACGTCGCCCGACGCCGCGCACCTTTCTGCGCGACCATGGCCGAAATGCAAATTCGGCCTCGCCCGGTGCACCAGCGGCACGCAGCGCGCCGATGATGGCAGCACCCCGGCCGCCAGCGAACCTGCGGCAGGCCCGCCCACCCCAGACCTGCGCGACCTGCCGCGCCCCGCCACCCGTGTCCTCCGCCCTGCGCATGTCGGTGCTTTGCGCCGGCCCGGCCCAGCCCCATGTCGGCTGGGTCGCCATCGACGAACTGGCGCACCTGCTGGTGCACTACTTCGACGCCGAACTGCTCTCGCCGCAACCACTCGCGGCCGGCGGCCTGCAGCGCCTGCTGCGGCGCGGCCGACCGGCCTGGCAGCCGCTGACGGGCGCCGGCGGCGACGTGCTCTTCGTGGTCGCCCGCGGCCCGGATGACCTGCAGATGCTGCACGCCGTGCCGCAGCTGCGCCGACGTTACGGCCGTGTGGTGGCCTGGATCACCGACACCTACCACCACGCCGGCTACCACGGCGTGACCGACCAGTGCGACGCCATCAGCGTCACCGCGGCTGAGGACATCGACTTTCCGCGCCAGCGTTTCGGCTGCCAGGTGCATCACGTGCTGCAGGGCATCGACGCGCTGGCCTGGGCGCCGCGGCGCGAGTCCGCGCGCGACGTCGAGCTGATCGGCTTCGGCCGCACGCCGCCGAGCTACCACGCCGCGCTGGTCGATCGTTTCCACCGCGCCGACAGTGGTGCGCTGTACCTGCATTCGCCGCTCGGTCACCTGGCCGGTCCGGCGGTGCAGGCCGAACGCGCCATGTTGTTCAAGCTGCTCTACCGCACCCAGGTCGCGCTGGCGTTTCACCTCTACGTCGAGCCGCAGCACAACCGGCCGCGCTCGATGATGGTGACCAGCCGCTGGCTGGAGTCGCTGGTGGCCGGCTGCATCGTGGCCGGCAAGCGCCCGGTCTCAGCCATGGCCGACGCCATGTTGTCCTGGCCGGGCGCCACCATCGAGCTCGACGACAACCCCAGACAGGCCTGCGATCAACTCGCCGAGCTGTTCCAGCGCCGCGACGAACTGGCCGGCCAGCGCCGCGCCAACATCCGCCACACCCTGCTCGAACACGACTGGCGGCTGCGCATCCGCCAGCTCTGCCTGGCCTTCGGGCTGCCCGAGCCCACCGCGCTGGCAGCTGACTTGCAGGCGGTGCAGGACCTCGCCGGCCAGTTCGCGTAGACGAACCGACTACACGACCGCGTAAACGACTGACCCGCCCTCGACCGCCATCTCAATGGATGATGCGGCGGAAGGGTAGCGCCGGTCCGGCCCGCACCGCCTGCTGGCCCTGCAGCGCCGGTGCGCTGTGGCCGCGCTGCTTGATGCCTTCACCCCAGCCCAGCAGCAGGAAGAGCATGGGCTCGGTCTGCGAACCCATGTAGACGGTGGCAAAGGCGATGGCGCACATCAGGTAGATGCCTGAAAAGGTGAAGCCCAGTGGCGGCTCGCCCGGCGGCGCCGCCAGCCCGAAGCGGATCTGCGTGACGATGGCATACGCAAAGATCAGGCCGAACACCGCCACCGCCGGCACCCCGTGCTGCAACGCCATCAGGAAGAAGGCGTTGTCGATCGACTCCATGCCGCGGATCTTGGGCACCGTGGTCAGGCCCCAGCCGGCATAGGGGTGCTGGAACAGGAACTCCTGGTACTTCTCGACCATCACCTTGCGGTAGAGCATGGTCTGCGCCTCGCCCGAGAGTTGCTCGCCCACCGCCGGCGTGATGTAGGCGTCCAGCCCGATCTTGCCGGCCGTGCCGGCCACCAGCAGCACGGACAGGACCAGCACAAGACGCTTGCCGCGCTTTTCGGCCAGACCCACGCCGGCGATCAGCGCGCCGACGAAGCCGCCGATCCACGGGCCGCGCGAGATGGTCATGAGCGCCATCAGGATCAGCAGCACGCTGATGCGGTGCTTGAGCGGCAGGCGCATCCAGCGCGTGCGGCGCTCGAACCAGGCCATGAAGCCGGTCTGTTCCCCGTCCCAGTAGTTCAGCCAGCGCAGCCAGACGTTGAGCCGGTAGGCAATGATGATCATGATGCAGGCCAGGATGGGGTGCTCGAACGTACCCGCAGTGCGCGCCAGGCCCCAGCGGATCGACAGTCCGCTGAACGCGTCCGGAAAGAAGGGCGACAGCACCTTGAAGAAGGGGCTGACCCAGAACTTGGCCTCGTAGAGAAAGAAGGGAAAGAAGAACACGAACATCAGCACGAACATGCGTGCCGTGGCGATGTCCATGCGCCGGCCGTTGATCACGTAGCGGCCGAACAGATAGGGCGCGATCAGCACCAGGATCATGTAGATGGCGTAGTTCTGCGCGTCGGCATAACCCCGGCTGGTGTAGTCGGCCACCACCCGCACCGCCACGTACAGGGCGATCAGCATTTCCATGTGGCCCATGCGCATGCGATGACCCTGGTCGCGGATCAGCACCACCAGGATGGGCAGCACCGCCACGCGGATGAAGCTCTGGCCGCGGATCATCATCACGTCGATCGAGAACGCGAACGGGATGGTCAGGAAGACCGGGATCCAGACCTTGAGGAACGCCTCCTGCACGCCGCGACGCTGGACGACGACGAGGGACGCGATCAGGGCAAGGAAGACGATGGCCTTCATCGATCAGGGCGCTCGGGTGGTCGCGTAAGCCTCGGGGGCATTTTTCAGATGCGTCACAGTCCGACGGCCGGGCTGGCCTAAGGTTGCGGTCATGACAGGATCCCATTGTCTCCGCGACACGTCGGCCGCTGGCACCTGGGCCCGCATGGCCTTTTGCCGCCTGCTGACAGCCGGCTTGATGATGGCCGGACTGCTGCTGGGCGCCTGCGCCACCGGCCTGCCCGCACTCTCGCCTGAAGAGGTCGAGAAACTGGCCCACGAGGTGCCCGGCTTCAAGGCCGTGCAGCGTGCCGAATCTGCCCCCTTGGCCAGCAAGGCCGATCTGGCCCTGCTCGAAGAAGCGCCGGACGCCGAGTACCGCATCGGCCGCGGCGACGCCGTGCGCATCGACGTCTACGGCCGCCAGGAAGTGAGCGGACGCTTTCTTGTCGGTCCGGACGGCCGCATCACCCTGCCCCTGCTCGGGCCCGTGCTGCTGGCCGACCTGACGCGCGACGAGGCCGTCACCGCGCTCAACCGCAAGCTGCGTACCTACTACACCTACCCGCAGGCCACCGTGGGCGTGGAGGACTATGTCTCCAACCAGGTGACGGTGCTGGGCCGGGTTGAACATGCGGGCGTGCAGCGTTTCGCCCAGCCGCCGACCCTGGCCGAGGTGCTCGCCAATGCCGGCGCCATGCCCATTCTGGACAAGACCGCCACGCTCACCCGCTGCTCCATCGTGCGCGGGCGCGACAAGCTGATCTGGGTCGACCTCAAGTCCATGCTCAACGGCGACCTGGCCTACAACATCCGCATGAAGAAGGGTGACCTGGTCTTCATCCCCGACTCGTCCGAAACCGCCGTGCACGTGCTGGGCGCGGTCGGCAAACCCGGCGCCTACCGGCTCACGCCGCGCATGACGCTGCTGGACGCAATCTCGCAGGCCGGCGGCCCGACCGAAAACGCCAACCCCAGCCGCGTGGGCGTGTACCGCCCGGGCGCCAAGCAGGTCGAGGTGTTCGACCTGGCGGCATTGATCGACCCCACGCGCAAGGTCAACTTCGGCCTCGAGGACGGCGACGTCGTCTTCGTGCCCAACAACTTCACCGCCGACATCGGCTACGTCATGCGCCAGCTCGCGCCGGCCGTGTCGGTGCTCACCTTCGGCATGACCCTGCAAAGCATCAAGCCATGAGCGGCAACGCCGACCCCCTCGCCCCCTCCGACGCTCCGCGCGTGTCGGTCATCGTGATCGGCCGCAACGAGGGCGAGCGGCTGTCGCGCTGCCTGCGTTCGGTGCTGGCGGCCGACTGGGCTGGCCACGCGCCGGAGCTGATCTACGTCGATTCGCGCTCCAGCGACGACAGCGTGGCGCGCGCCCGCGCCCTGGGCGCCTCGGCCTGGGTGCTCGACGACCCGGCGCCCTGTGCGGCCAAGGCGCGCAACCTCGGTCTGGCGCAGGCGCGCGGCGAGTTCGTGCTCTACCTGGACGGTGACACCGAACTGCACCCGGCTTTCCCCGCCCACGCCCTGCGCGCCCTGGCCGACACCCAGCTTTGCGCGGCCTGGGGCCACCGGCGCGAAACCGCGCCGGGGCAGTCGATCTACACCCGCGTGCTCGACCTCGACTGGGTCTACCCCTGCGGCCGCACGCCCTATTTCGGCGGTGACGTGATGGTGCGTCGCCGCGCCCTGCAGGACGTCGGCGGCTACGACCCGACGCTCAAGGCCGGCGAGGAGCCCGAGCTGTGCGCCCGCCTGCGCGCCGCCGGCTGGCAGATCGAGCACCTGGACGTGCCCATGACCGGCCACGACCTGGCGGTGCGCAGCCTCAGCGCGTATTCACGGCGGGCCTACCGCTCGGGCATCGCCTACGCCGAGGTGGCCGAACGCATGCGCCGGCGCGGTGACCCGATGTGGCAGCACGAAGCCACGCGCGACCGTCGCCATGGCCTGGTCATCCTGGCCGCCCTGCTGCTGTCGCCCGCCCTGCCTTTTGCGCTCATCGCCTGGCCGGCGCTGGGCCCGCTGCTGTTCGCGCTGGTCGCCGCCGTGCTGGCACGCACCGCCTGGCGCTGCCGCTGGAAGGCACCCGGCCGCCTCGGCCTGCTGCTGGCCTATGCCGTGCACGTCTACCTGCAGAAAGTGCCGGCCCTGTTCGGCCAGTGGCAGTGGCAGCGCGTGGCCCGCGGCAAGGGCGAGATCGGCCTGATCGAATACAAGGACGCCGCCGCAGCGCCACGGCCGCAGCGCGGCAAGCGCCTGGTGGTGGCCTTGCTGCGCCCGTTCGCGCATCTGTGGCGCAGCGTGGTGCAGGAGCGCTTGCTGCGCGCCTGGGCCATGGCGCGCCTGCAGGACGCACTGGGCCACCCGGTCGACGCCAGCAATGTGCTGATGGGTGTGGCCGACATCCGCGGCAGCGGCCGGGTCAGCCTCGGCCGCGGCGCCCTGATCTACCCCGGCGTGGTGCTCGAGACCCAGGGCAGCGGCCAGATCGAGATCGGCGACGACGTGGTGCTGTCCACCGGCGTGCACATCGTCGCCTTCGAGCGCATCCGCCTGGGCGCCGGCACCATGGTGGGTGAATACACCAGCTTGCGCGACGCCAACCATCGCGCCAGCACCGAGGCCATGCGCAGCAGTGGCCACACCGCCGCGCCGATCGAAGTCGGCCGCAACGTCTGGATCGGCCGCGGCGCCAGCGTGCTGGCCGGCGTGCGCCTGGGCGACCACGCCATCGTCGCCGCCAATGCGGTCGTCACCCACGACGTCGAATCCGCCACCCTGGTGGCCGGCGTGCCGGCGCGGCCTCTGCGCCGCCATGGCGCCCCGGCGACCGACCGACTGCCTTGCGCCCCAGTCGACACCGATACAGCGACCGCGCCTTCGACCGCCGCGCCCGCCCGCCCCGCTGCGCCGCCCGTGGCAGTTGTCGCCGGCGCCGCAGCGGCGTCCGCCCATTGAGGTGGCGGCCGCGCCGCCCCACGAACCCCACAGTCCGCCGCCGACCCGAGACCACCGTGAACGCCATCGCCTCCGCCACTTCCGGGTCCAGCCGTCGGCTGGCCTATCTCGTCAGCCGCTACCCGGCGGTGTCGCACACCTTCATCCTGCGTGAGGTGCAAAAGCTGCGGCTGCGCGGCGTGGACATCGCCACCGCGTCGATCAACCCGCCCGACCGCGCCCTTGAGGCCATGGACGCCGCCGAACGCCACGAGGCCGAGGCCACCTACGGCGTCAAGGCCGACGGTGCCACCGGCGCCCTGCTCGCCCTGGCCGGGTGGCTGCTGCGCGCGCCGCTGCGGCTGGCCCAGACTTTCGCCCTGGGCTGGCGCCTCGGCGGCCCGGGCCGGCCGCTGCGCGGCCTGGCCTATGCGGTCGAGGCGATGATGGTGGCGCGCTGGCTGCAGCGCCAGCAGCTCGACCACCTGCACGTGCATTTCGGCAACGCCGCCGCGGCGGTGGGTGTGGCGGTCAAGTGCCTGACCGGCTGCCGCCTGAGCTACACCATCCACGGTCCGGACGAATTCGACGACGTGCCCGGCCAGTGCCTGGCGCTCAAGATGGCCCATGCCGACGAAGTGATCTGCATCAGCCAGTTCGCGCGGGGCCAGCTCATGCGCATCACCGACCCCAGCCACTGGCACAAGTTCGTCGTCTGCCGCCTGGGCGTCGACCCCGACCAGTTCCCGCCGGTCGACCGCAGCCGCCACAGCGGCCGGCGCCTGCTGTGCGTCGGCCGTCTCACCCCCGCCAAGGGTCAGGTGCTGCTCATCCAGGCCTGCGCCCGCCTGGCCGCGCGCGGGCTGGACTTCCAGCTCCAGGTCGTCGGCGCCGGGCCTGACCGCGAACGCATCGAGGCCGAGGTGCAGCGCCTGGGCATGGGCCAGCGTGTCGAGCTGACCGGCGCGCTCAATCAGGCCCAGGTGCGCGAGGCGATGGCGCAGGCCGACGTCTTTGTGCTGCCCAGCCTGGCCGAAGGCATCCCGGTGGTGCTGATGGAAGCCATGTCCTGCGGTCTGCCCTGCGTGAGCACACCGGTCAACGGCATCCCTGAACTGATCGAACACGGCCGCACCGGCCTGCTGGCGCGGCCCGGCGATGTCGACAGCCTGACCGACGCGCTGGCCAGCCTGCTGGGCGACGCCAGCCTGCGACTGACCCTGGCCGGCCAGGCCCGCCAGCAGGTGCAGACCCATTTCGACCTCGACCGCAATGTCGACACCCTGGCCGGTCTGCTCAGCCGCAGCCCGGCGCCGGCCCGTGCGCCACAGCTGGCCACCGCCTGAACCGCCCTCCCCCCGACCGCCGAACGCCGAACGCCGACCGTCATGGACCTTTCCATCCTCATCGTCACCTACAACTCGGCGCGCCTCGTCGGTCCGCTCCTGAGCGCGCTGCACGACGAGCTCGCGCCGCTGGCCGCCGAGGTCATCGTGGTCGACAACGCCTCGCGCGACGGCACACCTGACCTGATCCGCCGCGAACACCCCTGGGTGAAGCTCGACGCCAGCGACGTCAACCTCGGTTTTGCCGCCGGCAACAACCGCGGCGCCCTGCAGGCCAGCGGCCGCCACCTGCTGCTGCTCAACCCCGACGCCCTGCCCGAGCCCGGCGCCATCGCCCGCGGCATCGCCCTCATGGACGCCCACCCCGGCGTCGGCCTGGGCGGCGGCGAGCTGCGCGGCGAGGACGGCAGCCGCCAGCCCTCGGCGCGCATGTTCCCGACCCTGCGCGACGAGCTGTTCACACTCTCGGGCCTGGCCGCGCGCCACCCCGACAGCCGGCTGTTCGCCCGCCTGGACCGGCGCTGGGCCGACCCCGAGCAGGCCGCCCAGGTCGACTGGCTGCCGGGCGCCTTCGTCTTCGTGCCTCGCGCGCTGTTCCAGTCGCTCGGCGGATTCGACGAACGCTTCTTCATGTATTACGAAGAGGTCGACCTGTGCCGCCGCCTGGCCGCCAGCGGCCACACCATGCAGTACTGGCCCGAGCTCAAGGCCATGCACATTGGTGGCGCCTCGGCGCGCACGGTGGCCAAGGCACGGGTGTCGCGCGCCGGCTCGCAGCTCGAGGCCTGGCGCATGCGCAGCGCCTTGCTCTATTACCGCAAGCACCACGGCGGCCTGGCCGCCTGGGCGCTGCAGGCGCTGGAACGCGGCTGGTATGGCCTGCGGGCGCTCAAGGCCCGCTTCACCCAGCGCAGCAGCCTGCGCGAGGAATTCCTCACCCATGTCGCGCAGATGCGCGAGGCCTGGCGCGAAACCCAGGGCGGCCGCACCAGCCCGCAGCGGCCATGGTGAGCGCCGCTGCCCCGGCAGTGGCGCCCGAGGCGGCGGCCGACGCCACGCCCGCTGCGCCGGCACCGGCTGCACCGCGCCGCAGCCTGATGCGTGCCGCCGCCTGGCTGCTCGGCAGCCAGGTCGGTGCCCAGGCGCTGCGCCTCATCAGCAACCTGGTGCTCACCCGCCTGCTGCTGCCGGCCGACTTCGGCCTCGCCGCGGCGGTCGGCACGCTGTACTTCGGCCTGGTGATGTTTTCCGACCTGGGCGTGTGGCAAAGCGTGGTGCGCAGCCCGCGCGGCCATGACCCGGCGTTTCTCGGCACCGCCTGGGCGGTGCAGCTCGGCCGCGGCGTGCTGCTGGCGGTGCTGGTGCTGCTCATCGCCGCCGTGCTGCAGATTGGCCATGCGCACTGGACGCCCGGCAGCGTCTACGCCGACCCGCGCCTGCCGGCGCTGATGGCGGTGTTCGCGCTCAGCGCCCTGCTGCAGGGCGGCGAGTCGATGAAGATCGCCCTGGCCCAGCGCGACCTGCACGGCGCCGGCCTGGCGCGGCTCGAACTGGGCTCGCAGCTCATCGCCCTCATCTTCACCTGGACGCTGGCCTGGAGCACTGCTTCGGTATGGGCGCTGGTGCTGGGCCAGACCGTGGCCAGTGCGGCACGCACCTGGGGCAGCCACCAGATGTTGCCTGGCCCGTCGGTACGACCGGCCTGGGACCGCCCGGCGGCGGCCGAGGTGCTCGGCTTCGGGCGCTGGATCTTCGTGTCGTCCATCGTCGGCTTTCTGGCCGCGCAAGGCGAAAAGCTGCTGCTGGCCGGCAGCCTGGCCGCCGCCAGCTTCGGCGTGTTCGCCATCGCCAGCACGCTGCTGGCAGCGCTGGTGGGGGTGTTGTCCAGCCTGAACGCCCATGTGGTGTTTGCCGGCCTGAGCCGGGCCGGCCGCGACGACCGCGCCGCCGCCGCCCGCCTGTACATGAAGCTGCAGAGCTGGGCCGACCTGGCGCTGGGCAGCGTCGCCGGCCTGCTGTGCGGCGCCGGCCACTGGGTGGTCGACCTGCTGTACGACGCACGTTATGCCGCGGCCGGCTGGATGTTGCAGATCCTCGCCCTGGGCCTGCTTGCCCTGCGCCAGCAGGTGGCCGAACAGCTCATGTTCGCGCGCGGCCAGCCGGCCTGGGTGACCGCCAACAACGCGCTGCGCATTGCCGCGCTGGTGGTGGCCGTGCCGCTGGGCCTGCAACTGGGTGGTGAGCGCGGCGCGGTGATCGGCGTCATGCTCAGCCAGTACGCCAGCTGGCCGCTGTCCTACCTGTTCCGCCAGCGCGAAGGCCTGCTGGGCTGGCGCAGCGAGCTGGCCTGGCTGCCCGCCCTGCTGGCCGGACTGGGCCTGGGCTGGGCGGTCGACCAGGGGCTCACGGCGATGTTCGGCCACTGATCGGCCACTGATCGGCGACTCATCGGCGACTGGTCAGCCGCTGATCGGCGGCCGAGGCAAACAGAGCGTTCGGGCGCGAGTTTGCAATTGCGTCACCGCCGGGGCGGGCGCGCGGCTTAGCCTGCTGGACATGCAGCCAGACTGGCGCGTCCAACCACCCCGAACCGTGCGCATCACCTTCCTCATGCCGGCCGACGATCTGAGCGGCGGCAACCGAGTCGTCGCCACCTACGCCCAGCGCCTGCAGGCGCGCGGCCACCAGGTGCTGGTCGTGAGCAACGCGCCCGATCGGCCCGACTGGCGCGCCCGCTGGCGGCTGCTGCGCCGCAGCGGCGTGGGTGCCGCCATGCGACGCGAACGCGCCCAGCCCGGCCATGTGGCGCTGTCGGGCGTGCCGCACCGGGTGCTGCCGCGCCCGCGCCCCATCACCGCGGCCGACCTGCCGGACGCCGACGTGGTGGTCGCCACCTGGTGGGAAACCGCGCGCTGGATGCACGCCCTGCCGCCCAGCAAGGGCCGGCCGGTGCATCTGGTCCAAGGCTACGAGACCTGGCTGGGCGCCGACACCGTGCCCAAGGTGCACGCCACCCTGCGCCTGCCCAACTGCAAGATCGCCATCTCGCACGCCCTGCGCCGCGAGATCGAGGCCGAGCTGGGCGACATCGGCCTGCAGGTCGTGCCCAATGCGGTCGACCTCGACCACTTCACCGCGCCGGCGCGTCCGCGCGGCGAGCCGCCCACGGTGGGCTTCATCTATTCCACCGCCGCCATCAAGGGCAGCGATGTGTGCCTGCAGGCCATCGCCATCGCCCGCCAACGCTGCCCCGAGCTGCGCGTGGCCTGCTTCGGCACCGAGCCGCCGCACCCCGACCTGCCGCTGCCGGACGGCGCCGAACATGTGCTGCGCCCGGCCCAGTCCGCCCTGCCCGGTCTGTATGCCCGCTGCGACGTCTGGCTGTTCGGCTCTCGCCGCGACAGCTTTGGCCTGCCGGTGCTCGAAGCCATGGCCTGCCGCACCCCGGTGGTGGCCGTGCCCATCGGCGCAGCGCCCGAACTGCTGGCCGACGGCGGTGGCGTGCTGCTGGCCAATGCCGACCCCGCCGCCATGGCCGACGCCCTGCTCGGCCTGTGCACCGGGCCGGCCGAACGCTGGCAGGCCGCCTCCGACGCCGCCTGGCAACGCGCCCGCGCCTACAGCTGGGACGACGCCACCGACCGCCTGCTCGCCGCCCTGGGCTCCGCCTGATGCCGCGCATCACCTGCCCGAGCCTCCTGCCGACCCACCCGGTCGAGCTGCCCGAGCTCGTCCGCAACCCGACCTGCCCGTGTCGCCGCGCCCTGCGGCCGACGCCTGCCACCGATTCCAGCCGCTGAACGGAGCCGCCTCATGCACCACCACGCCGTCCCCGCGACCCCGCCTGCCGACACCACCACGCCCGAACGCCGCACCCTGTGCCTGCTCGGCCTGCCGATCGACGTCACCAGCATGGACGACGCGGTCGTCCGCGTGCGCGAAGCCGTGCGGCTGCGCCGCCCGATGTTCCTGTCCACGCCGAATCTCAACTTCCTGGTCGGCTCGCAGAGCGATTCGGGCTTTCGCCAGTCGGTGATCGACAGCGACCTCAGCCTGGCCGACGGCATGCCGCTGGTGTGGATGTCGCGCCTGATGGGTGTGCCGCTGCCTGAACGGGTCACTGGCTCCGACCTCTTCGAGCGCCTGGTCAACGACCCCATGCCGCCTGACCAGCCGCCGCTGCGGGTGTATTTCTTTGGCGGCCCGCCTGGCGCCGCCGCCGCCGCCGCCAAGGGCCTGGACGAACGCAAGGGCAGCATGGTCTGTGTCGGCCACGCCAGCCCGGGCTTCGGCAGCGTCGAAGACATGTCCAGCCCCGAGGTGATCGACGCCATCAACGCCAGCGGCGCCGACTTTCTCATCATCGCCCTCGGCGCCGCCAAGGGCCAGGCCTGGATCCAGCGCAACCGCGGCCAGATCAACGCGCCGGTCATCAGCCACCTGGGCGCAGTGGTGAACTTCACCGCCGGCACCGTCAAACGCGCACCCGGCTGGGTCGGCAAGGTCGGCATGGAATGGCTCTGGCGCATCAAGGAAGAACCGGCCCTGTGGCGCCGCTACGTCAAGGACGCCATGACCCTGGGCAAGCTGCTCGGCGGCGCCGTGCTGCCCCAGGCCCTGGGGCGCAACGTGCCGCAAAGCGGCCGCTGGGCCGCCGTCACCCTGGAGCACGCCAGCGACGGCCCGCGCCTGGTCATCCGCGGCGCACTCGAAGGCTCGGTGCCGCCCACGGTGCAGGCCTCGCTGCACGCCTGCGCCCAGTCGCAAGGCCGCCATGTCACCCTGGACCTGACCAAACTGCGCCACGCCGGCCCCGAATTCCAGGGCCAGCTGCTGCTGCTGCACCGCGAGCTGTGCGCCCAGGGCCGCCACATCAGCGTGCTCGGCTCGTCACGCGTCAAACGCCACCTGCGACTCAACCGCGTCGAACTCGACGCCGGCGCGGCGGCCTGAACGCGTCGCGGCTGGCGTGCTGCGGCCGCCGGCCTAGTGGCACCAGATCCGCCTGCAGCTGCCTCGCACGTTGTCGCCTGCACTAGGCGCTTATTGACCAGAAGGTCCACATCTGCGCCCGTGCCGCACCCGACAAGTAGCGCAGCCGTCCGCGCAATGCCCGAAGCACCACTTGCGCGAGTGGAGTTTTAGTTGTGCGGCGTGAATCTCGCGCGCATCGACGGTATCGACATAACTACAGCGCTGACGGTAACTTCCGAAACCCGCAGAGATTTCAGCGCGAGCAGAGAAGATCACCTCTTCCAGCGTCTCGGCCTTGATGAGCTCATTGCCAATGGCAGAGCGGTGGCTGCCGCGGCTCAGGTCGTCCAGCACCTGCGCTGGCCCGCACCGCCGACCCTTGGCGTCGACCCCGGCGGTACAGCGCCGTGCGCCCGACCTCGCTCAGGTTGCCGGAGGCGGCGCTTTCTTGCCCGGCCCCGGCCCCTGCACCAACGCCAGCGGCGCAACCACGGTCGGCTTCGGCGGCAGAGCCTCGGCTTCGGCCCCAGGCGCGGCCTTGCCGCGGCGGCGCAGGCGCTGGCCGAGTTGGTGGGCGCGGGCCTTGGCCCAGGCGCGCAGGCGCTGGCGCAGGGTGGGTGGCGGCGGGCGCTGGACCTTGAGGGTTTCGTCGATGAGGTTTTCCATGTAGCCGCTGCCGCGGAAGACGCGGATGCGGGTGACGACCAGGCCGACGGCCTCGGGGTTGATCTTTTGCAGCATGCGCCGGGCGCGCAGGATCTCGCCGCGCATGACGCCTTCGGCGTCGATCACCAGCAGCACCTGGCCGGTGGCCTGCACCAGCATTTCGGCATCCGCGCTGAGCAGCAGCGGCGCCAGGTCGAAGAAGACGAAGTCGTAGCGAGCGGACCAGCGTTCGATGGCGGCTTCGAGCAGGTCGAGCCGGCGCAGACCCCCGCCGGGCGCCTGGCGCCAGGCCACGCGCTGCACCCCCGGCGCAGCGCCAGGTTCGTGGCGCTGCGCCGGATCGACCGCCAGGTTGGATTGCTGCAGCGACACCACCAGCACACGCTGGCCGATCTGCGCCAGCGCGGCGGCGGTCTCGTCGATCAGCCGGGTGACGCCGGCGCCGGACTTGACGGCGGTGAACGAGAACACGTTGCGCCCGCCGGCGCGGCGATTGCGCAGCAAGGTGGCGACGAAACGCCGGGTCTGCTCGGCGGCAAAACGGCGCGTCGCTTCGTCGTGCACATTCACCTGCCAGCCTGCCGCCGGCATGCCCAGCAGCTTCTCGGCGTCGTTGACGCTGTGGATGTGCGGGTCGACCATGTCCAGCACGATCGGGAAGATCACGATCATGGCCAGCGACGCCACCAGCACGCCCAGCATCATCTTGACTCGGCCCACGCCCATGGGTGTGTCCGGCGGCAGCGCCGGGGTGACCAGGCGCACGAAACCGATGGCATTGGTCTCGCGATTGAGGAAGTTGAGCCGCTCACGCAGTTGCCCCAGGTCGGTGTCGCGCAGCTTGATCTCAGCGGTCAGGCGCATGGCCTCCTGGTAGTCGCGGGCGTAGTCGGACGCCTTGCGTTCAAGCTCGGCGAGGTTGTCGCGCGCCGCCGTCTCGATGTCGCGGCGCTGCGCCACCCAGCCCTGCACGCGCGACTCGAAGTTGGCCATGACCGCGCGTTCGAAGGCTTTCTCGGTCACGTTCAGCCGTGCCGCCATGTCCTGCAGTTCGCCATCGGCGGCCTGGCGCGCTGGGTGGCGCGGCTCCAGCCCGGCCCGGGCACGCTGCAGTTCCTCGCTGCGTTTGACGACCTCGTTGCGCAGCGACTGCAGGCCGTTGTCCTGCAGCTTCATCTCCAGCAGCGAGCGGCCCAGGTTGGCCGGCACTTCTCGTTCGGCCTTGAAGGCCGCGTAGGCAGACTCGGCCTGCACCCGGTCAGCGACCGCCTGCGACACCCGTTCGAGCGCCTGCCGCAGCACCTGGTCGTAGGGGTTCTCGGCGTTTTCGCGCATGCCGGTGAGGTTGAGCCGCACCGCCAGCGTGAGGCGGCGACTTTCGAGGTCGGCGACCTCACCGCGCAGCTTGGCCTCGCTTTTCTTCAAGGCCTCCAGGCGTTCGGATGAGCCGAAGATCTGCTCGGTGCGTGTGGTCTCGAGAAAGCGCTGGAGCACCGCATTGATGATGTCGTGCAGGTGCTCGCGCTCGGTGCCGTCGATGCCGACCTTCACCATATAGGTGTCGGGCACGGCGCGCACATAGACCAGGCGGCGCAGTTGATCGATGTACTTGCGCTGCGTCAGCGCCGGCGGCCGGGTGTCGATGCCGCGCGCCTTCAGGTCGGCCAGCGCCTTTTCGACCACGTCCTGGCGCAGCACGGTGTTGGACAGCTGGTTGACGAACTCGCGGTATTGCGAGTTGGACTGTAGCTCCAGCTCCTTGTCGCCCTCCAGGTTCTTCATGAACTGGGGCGCGACCTGGAACACACCTTCGGCGTTGTAGGTGCTCTTGCCCTTGATCCAGGCGAAGGGGATGCCCAGCAGCAGCACCAGCGCGGCAGCGGTGAGGCCGGCCCGCAGGTGCCGGCCCAGGCTGCGCATGGGCTTGATGCCCAGGCCTGGCAGGCTGTCAACGTCGACGGTGGACTCGCCTCCGATTGCCGAGCGCCCCGCGCCAGGCTGCTGGGCCATCAATCAGCTCCGCCGCGGCGCGTGCGCACCCAGGCGGAACGCCGACCGATCGCGTACGCCACGTAGATGGGCAGCTTCCACAGGGCGTACAGCGGCAGCGCCAGCAGTTCACGCGCGCTGATGAGGTCGCGCGCACAGCGCCACCAGGCCAGGCCGATGGCGAGGACGAAGGCCGCCCCGCTGGCCAGCACCAGCCCGAGTGCGGGCAGCAGCAACTCAGGCAGCAGCAGCGCCGCCAGGCCCAGGGTCACCGTCAGCGCAGCGACCACCGCGGTATAGAGCGCCACCGGGGGGATGACCAGGTCCAGCGCCAGCGCGGCCAGCGCCGCGTCACGCCTTTGCCAGGCGCCGCGCAGTAGCCGCGGCAGATGCTGGCCCATGGCGGCCAGGTGGCCGTGCTCCCAGCGCGCCTTCTGGGTGCGGGCCACGCCGGCGTCGGCGACGAACTGGCTGGTCAGCCTCACCTCGGTGCAGAACAGCGGCGCACGGCCGGCCAGCGCCAGATCCAGGCCCAGCGCCATGTCTTCGGCCAGATGGCCATGGTCGAGCTGGGCCTGGCCCAGCAGCGGCCAGGGCAGCGCCATGCCCGTGCCCATGAGATGGCAGGCGTCACCCAGGCGTGCGCTGCCCTGCGGGCGCACCCAGTTCTTCATCCGCCAGGCGAATTCGAGGATGCGTGCACGCAGGCTGGCCGCCGGGCCGCTGACCATGAGGTCAAGCATCTGCACCGGCCGGCCGTGGTGCGCCGCCAGGCGGGCGATGTGTTCGAGCGCGCCGGGCGAGACGATGCAGTCGGCGTCGACCACCGCCACCACCTCGGGCTGGCCGCTGGCGGCCAGGTGGCGGATGCCGAAGGCCAGCGCATAACCCTTGCCGCGCCGGGCGCTGTCGAACCTTTCGACCACCTCGGCACCGCCCTCGCGGGCCTGGGCGGCGGTGTCGTCGCTGCAGTTGTCGGCCACCACCAGCAAGCGGTCGCCGGCGGCGATCTGGCCGCGCAGGTTGTCCAGGGTCGGGCGCAGATGGCCCGACTCGTTGTGCGCCGGCACCAGCACCGCCAGCGTCGGCCGCCGTCCCGCAGGCGCGGGCTTGGGCCGGGCCACGCCGCCGGCCAGGGTCAGCAGCAGCAGGGACCAGGCCGGCAGGCACAGCGGCAGCACCAGGAGGAACAACAGGCTGGACAGGATGGCGATCATGACGGTTGGGCGTCGGTGGCGCGGTTCGCGGGCGCCGAGGTGGCCGAAGCTGACCTGGCACCCCGCGGCTTGATGATGGCAGGAACGCCCACGGCGATGCAGTGGTCGGGCACATCCTGCAGCACGACGGCATTGGCGCCGATGCACACGTGGTTGCCGATGCGGATGCGCCCGAGCAGCTTGGCGCCCGCGCCGATGTCCACATGGTCGCCCAGCTCGGGCGCGCAGGGGTCGTCGACACGCGCCAGGCCGATCACCACGCCGTTGCGCAGCCGGCAATGCTCACCCATGCGGGCAAAGCCGCTCACGACGATGCCGCCGGAATGTTCGATCACCAGGCCCCGGCCCACCGGCACCTCGCAGGGCAGTTCGATGCCGGTGACGATCTGCACCAGCTTGTAGAGCAGGTGATACAGCGCCGACAGCAGCTTGCGCAGCAGCGCCGGCCGCACGGTGTAGCGCCAGCGCCCGAAACGGTAGACCACCAGGGCCCAGAAACCCTGGGCGCCCCAATGGCCGCCATGTGCGGCGAGGTCGGCGCGGATGTTGGCAAACAGCATGTCGACTCCTGTGGCCCGATTGTTCAGCGTGCGCGCAGCGCTGGCCAGACCGCCAGTGCCACGAGAAGCAGGCCACAGGCCTCGGCAATTCGACCGATCGACAGCCCGCCAATCGACCAGGCCAGCAGCCGGTCGACCTGGTGCAGGGAAATGACGCGCAGACCGCCGACCAGCACCAGCAAGCCCAGGCCCAGGCGCAGCTGCGGCGTGCCCGCGTGTACGCGCTGCGGCGACAGCCGCGCCAGCCCCAGGCCGATGCCTGCCACGACCAGCGCGACGAAGGCCAGCACGATGACCGTCTGGGTCGGCCCGCGGTGCGCGTACCAGCCCTGGCTGCGCGCCAGGCTGCGCATGAACAGCACGAACAGCAGATCCAGGCGCAGCAGCGTGAGGGCGGCCAGGGCAGCCAGCACGACGCCGGCGACCAGCCAGCGCGCATGCCAGTGGGGCGGGCGCAGCACCGGCCGCGCCGCCGCCAGCGCCAGCAGCGCCAACGCGCCGTAGATGCAGGTCAGCAGCAGATTGCCGAGTGATGACGTCTGACCGAAGGCGTGTTCCCAGCCGAACAGCGCGTTGTCCGCCGCCTCGCTCAATAGATCGGCCAGGGCGCCCGGGTCACGCCCGAGGACCGGGCCTGCCACGGCGCCGAAGGTCATGGTCGGGCCGCCTGCAGGGCCGCACTGCGGCGCGCCGCAGTGCGCTCCGATTCACCCAGCAGCAGCAGCGCCGACAGCGGTGTACGCCGCGCCAGCGACTGCAGCAGAAGCGGTCCGCCGATACCGCAGGCCAGGCCGACCACGAACAGCAATTCGACCGACTGCACGCCCAGCTTGGTCAGCGCCACCCGTGATCCCGCAGTGAAGAACACATGCATCAGGTAGATGGCGTAGGAGCCCGAACCGATGCGCGCCAGCAGGTCCAGGCGCGGGCGCAGCGCCACGCACAGCAGGCACAACACCGTGCCGGCCGCGAGCATGGCCAGGGTGCGGCGCTCGGGATTGGGATGCACCGGACCGAGCATGGACACCGCCAGCACCGCGCCGACCAGCAGCAGACCGCGCGCCCGCACCGAGGTCAGGCTTTCCAGACCCCCCAGGCGCACCAGGGCCATGCCTGCGACGAAGTAGGGCAGCAGATACGACGCACCTTCCAGGCCCAGGGTGCGCGGCAGGTTGACCGTGAGCTGGAACAGCGCGGCCGCGCCCCACAGCACAGCCAGGCCAACCGGGTGATCGAGCAGGCGGGCCGGCAGGCCGGGCCGCAGGCGGCGGCCGTCGATGACCTCGATCGAGCCGACCAGCAGAAAGACCCAGAACAGCGCCTCGACGAACCAGTAGTGGTCGACCGGCTCGATGTGCAGCGTGCGCCACTCGAAGCGCACCGCGTTCACGCCCACCCCCTGCGACTGCACCAGCGCATAGAAGGTGCCGATGACCAGCATGGGCACGAGCAGTCGACGCGTCTTGCCGCGCATGAAGCGCAGCAGATCGCCGCTGAGCGGACGCATGCCGTAGACCACGCCGGACAGGAAGGTGAACAGCGGCATGCGCAGGCAGGCCAGGGCATCGTTGCCGTCGCGTAGCCAGCCGTCGGCCAGGCGCAGGCCGCGGCTGGCGTCGTCGCCCACCACGTGGTAGGCCACGAGCAGCAGGCAGGCCAGGCCGCGCAGCGTCTGCAGGGAAAGGTCAGCTTTCATGCCGACATTGGAGCCGCAGAGGCGCTCCAGAGTGTCACCGCACTGTGACGCTGGACAAGTTCCGCTCAGGTGTCCAGGCCCTGCTTCACGACGTGCGACGCGGCCGGCGCCGATGCCGCCGCCAGTGAGCCCGAGGCCTCAGCCGACCGAATCGGCCGATACGCCCGGCGGCGAGGGGCTCGCCAGCCGCAGCAGCGCGGCGTCGAACTCGGCCAGCGCCGCGGCCAGGATGGACGCCTTGCCGGCCGCATCGCCCGTTGCGCCATGGCAGGCATTCAGGGTGCGCCGCGCCAGCTCGCCCAGTGTGGGCAGGCCGTAGCTGCCCGCCACACCCGCCAGGCGGTGCCACTCCGCCAGCGCTTCGTCCGCGTTGACGGCTAGCCGGATGCGCTCGGCGCGCGCCGGCAGCCGGGCCAGGAACTGGCGCTGCAGGCCCTCCCAGGCCCGCCGTGTCGCCTCGCTGTCATCGGCGTCTGGCGGCCGCGTGGTGGGGATCCATGTCAACGGTTCAAGGGCGTGCGCCACGGCCATGCTCCCAGTAGATGCGTAGCTGCCCGGGCAGTGCCACCGGGTCGAAGGGTTTGACGATGACGCCGGTCGCACCGTGCTGCAGCAGGGCCTCGACCTCCTCCAGCAGGGCCTTGGCGGTGAGAAACACCACCGGCACGCCCTCCAGCTCAGGCAAGGCGCGCAGGCCGGCCAGGGTTTCGGGGCCGCTCATGCCGGGCATCATGACGTCGAGCAGCACCAGGTCAGGGCCGAAGGCGGCGACCTCGGCCAGGGCGGTGGGCCCGTCGGCGCAGCTCAGCACGTCGTAGCCGCCCACCTGGCGCAGGCTGAACTCCAGGATCATGCGGATGTCGGGGTCGTCCTCGACACACATCACGCGCTGCAGCTGCTCGCTCATCACGCCACGCCTCGCTCGGTTCGGGCCAGGGCATCACGCACGGCCTCGGCCAGCGCGGTCGGTGTGGTGCGGGCCTTGGACCACCAGGCCATGCCAGCCCGGCGGGCGAACTCGGCGTCCACTGCGTCGCTGTAGAGCAGTACCGGGCGGCCGGCGGCGCGCCGCCGCAGCGCTGCACAGAAGGCTTCGGCATCGTTTTGGCCGCGCGTGTCGGCCACGATGAGCGGCGGCAACATGCCGTCCACCTCGGCCTCGACGCTGCTCGATCCCGGCGCCTGAAGCGCCAGATGCGCCAGACCGCGCACCACCGCGTTGGCGTCAAGCGCCAGCAGCGCGCGCTGCAGTCGTTCGCGCGCCTGGGCGTCGGCGTCGACCAGCAGCACCCAGGGGCGCAGCCACGGCGCGCGCGGCAGCGGCAGGCTGACGACGAACAGCGCGCCGCGGCCACCCGCCGGCGGCGCCTCGGCGACGATGTCGCCGCCCATGCGTTCGACCAGCAGGCGGCTGATGTACAGGCCCAGGCCGGTGCCGCCCACCAGGCGCCGGTCCGTCGGGTCGGCCTGCGAGAACTTCTCGAACAGCCGGGCGCGGAAGGCCGGATCGATGCCCGGGCCGCTGTCGCGCACACGCACCTGAGCCTGTGCCCCGCAGCGCCGCAATTCGACTGCCACGCTGGCCGAAGGCGGCGAATGTTTGATGGCGTTGGACAGCAGGTTGGCCATGACCTGCAGGAAACGGTGCGGGTCAAGCCTGAACTCGACCTCGTCTAGCTCGGGGTCGAGCTGCAGCGTCAGGCGCACCTGGCCGCGCTGGGCATAACCCTGGTTGGCGTCGATGGCCTCGCGCAGCAGGCGGTCCAGCCGCACCGACACCGGCCGCAGGCTCAGGCGGTCGCCTTCGAGCTTGGTGAGGTCGAGCACATCGTCGATCAGCTGGCCCAGGCGCTGGCCGTTGCGCTGGGCGGCGTCGGCCAAGGGCTGCATGGCCGTCGGCAAGGCCCCCGCCGCGCCCGACACCATCAGGCCCAGCGCGCCCAGCAGCGAGGTGAGCGGGGTGCGCAGTTCGTGGCTCACGGTGGCGAGGAACTCGTCCTTCATGCGCTCGACCCGACGTGCCGCTTCGAGGTCGCGGAACTGCAGCGTGTGCAATTGACGGCCCGCCTCGGGCCAGTGGCCTACCGACAACTCGACAGCCCAGCGACTGCCGTCGGCACGGGTCACATGGCGCGACAGCGACGTACCGGCTTGAGCCTCGGCGATGAGCGCCGCGAGGTCGGCGCCGGCCAGTGAGCGCAGCGGCTGGCCGATCAGGCTGTGCGCCGCGCCTTGTGGCGGGTCCGTTGCTTGGACCTGCGCCTGGTCCTGCGCCTTGTCCTGTGCCGGGTTCACCATGCCTGTGGCACCTACGCCGCCCCAGGCCAGCACCGCAAGGCGATTGGCCGCCAGCACCAAGCCGGCGTCGTTCACCACTAGCACCGCGTCGGGCAGGCTGTCGAGCAAGGCAGTCAGCGGCTCGGGCAGGGCATCGGATGCAAGTTCGGCAGTCGCCGCTGCGTCCAGAACGCAAGGAGCAGTCACGGCCGCAGTCCACCCGGCTTCCGCCCGGCCCGCAGTGCCGTGCCGACCCGCGGTCGCGGGCGGGGCCAGGGACGGCACGGTTTGGGCGACAGGCTTCGCGTCAGCGGTCAGGACAGGCATGAGGGCAGGCCAAGGAAGACGGGGGGTGATGCAAGGGGCAAGGCAAGCGCTGTTGAGAGGCCTGCGACTAGGCATGTTCTGGAGCGGCTCGGCACCTGCTTACAGTTCGCCGGCACGGTCGTTTTGCGCTCACTTTAGCCAGAGTTGGCGGCTTGTGAAGGGGTAGCCCGAGGTTGACAAAGGCGTCACAAACCCGGCCGCGCTTTGCGTTTCAATCATCGCAACCCGCCTGTTCCGCCGCCGCGGAACATGCACCTCAGCTCGGCATCCCCTCATTCGACACCCGCCATGTCTGAACTGCCCAATCTCCCCAGCGCCGCTGCCAACCGTCTGCGTGCCCGCCTGCTGATGGCCGGCTGGCGCATGCGCCGCACCGTGCCCCATCTGCTCAAGCGCTTCGTCGACGTCACCGTGGTGCTGTGCGTCGGCCTGCCGCTGCTGCCGCTGCTGTTGCTCATCGCGCTGGGCGTGAAGCTGCAGGACGGCGGTCCGGCGCTGTACTGGCAGCAGCGCGTCGGCCGCCACGGCCGCCTGTTCGCCTTCCCCAAGTTCCGCTCCATGCGGGTGGACGCCGACAAGGTGCGCGCCTCGCTGCTGGCGACCAACCAGCATGGCGCCGACGGCGTTACCTTCAAGATGAAGCGCGACCCGCGCGTCACCCCACTGGGCCGCGTGTTGCGCCGCCTGAGCCTGGACGAGATGCCGCAGCTGTGGTGTGTGCTGCGCGGCGACATGAGTCTGGTCGGGCCGCGCCCGGCGCTGCCCGGTGAAGTGGCGCGCTATACCCAGGCCGACCGCGCGCGACTGGAGGTCACCCCCGGCCTGACCTGCATCTGGCAGGTCAGCGGGCGCGCCGAGGTGCCCTTCCCGCAGCAGGTCGAAATGGACCTGGACTACATCCGCGCCCCCTCGATCTGGGCTGACGTGTGGCTGCTGCTGCGCACCCTGCCGGCCGTCATCCGCGGTCGGGGAGCCTGCTGATGGCCGCGCCGCAACAGGCTGCGGGCGCGCTGGTCAGGCAGGCCGTCCTGTGGGCTACGCCGCGCGCAGCGCCGGAACTGCCGGTCGAACCCGATCTGCCGGCCGCCTTGCTGCCGGTAGGCGACGGCAGCGCGGCTGAATACGCGGTCGAGGCCTTGGCCCATCTGGGCGTGCGCCAGATCGACCTGGTGGTCTGCGACCGGCCCGAAGGCCTGCGCGAGCGCCTGGGCAATGGCGAGCGCTGGGGGGTCGAGATCCACTGGCACTTGGCGCGTGATCCGCAACTGCCCTATGGCGTGTTGCGTCACCTCGACCTGCCCGCCGGCGGCCACGTGGTGCTCGGTCATCTGGACCGCTGGGTCGCCATGCCGGCGCTGGAACAGCTCGTGGCCCACCGCGGCCCGGCGCTGATGCTCGACGGCGCGGACGCACCGGTCTGGTCCGGCTGGGCCTGCCTGCCGGCCGACAC
Source organism: Pseudomonadota bacterium (assembly GCA_041169165.1). Classification (GTDB taxonomy): domain Bacteria; phylum Pseudomonadota; class Gammaproteobacteria; order Burkholderiales; family Burkholderiaceae_C; genus Sphaerotilus. Next base: position 53,905 of record JBEEJN010000020.1, on the reverse strand, counting down.
AGCCCTGGCCGAACTGGCCGGCAGCGACGAGGCCGCACTGCAAAGAGCCGTACTCGGCCAGGCGCTGCCGCCGCTGCTGCTGGCCGCCGGACAGGTGGTGACGCTGGACGCCGCCGGACTGCTCACGGTCCAGCAGCACATGGGCCGCGACGGCCTGGCGCCGCTGCATTGGCGCATCACCCCCTGGGGCGCCATGAGCCCGCATGCCCATGTGCACCCCGGCGCGCGCATCGAAGGCCCGGTCTGGATCGGCTCGGGCTGCGTGGTGAGCGAAGGCGCCCAGGTCGGCCCTGACGTGCTGCTGGCCGAGGACGTGGTGGTTGCCGGCGGCGCCAGCGTGTCACACAGCGTGGTGATGGCGCGGAGCTATGTCGGCGCCGGGCTGGAACTGCGCCGCACCCTGGTGGACGGACCGCGCATCCATCACCTCGACCTGGGCGTCACCACCGCCATGCCCAGTTCGGAAGGCCTGCTGCTGTCGCTGCACGACGCACCGCGGCGCCGTCCGAGCCTGCCCGGTCGTCTCATCGCGCTGCTGCTGGCGCTCACCCTCATCAGCCTGTTGCCGTTGGCGCTGGCGCTCACCTTCTTCGACCGGCGCGTGCGCGGCCTGAAGAACCGCCCCTGGCTGCTCTGGCAGCGCCGCCCCATGGTGGTGGCCTACCAGGAGGGCAGCACCCAGCCGCTGACCGGCCCGCTGCGTTGTTCGCTCGGCCACTACGGTGGTCTGCGCGGCCTGGTCGCCCAGGCCGGTGGCATCCTGGACATCGCCCAGGGCCGGCGATGCTGGTTCGGTGTTCGCGCCCGGCGCAGCAGCGAGCTGTATGCGCTCAGCGCCGAATGGCAGCTGCTGCTGCGCGATGCCCCCATCGGCCTGCTCAACGCGCCGGCGTTTGACGAGGACGACTCGGCCTGGAGCGAAGCACGTGCCGCCGCCGACGTGCATTACGCCGCCCAGACCGGTCTGGCGCGCAACTGGGGCATCGCCAAGGCGCTGCTGCAGGCCTGGCTGAGGCCCGCACCTGCCGGCACTTTGGCTGGCCGGGCCAGCACCGGCCAGGCCAGCTGACGCACGGTCAGACGGGCCGGTCCGGGCGCGAGCCTGTCCAGGCGTGTCCGCGCAGGTCGGTGCAGCCGTGCGTGCAGCGGTCGGTACACCGCTGAGGTCGCCGGCCCTTCATCCTGACCCTTCCCTCTCACTCATCCCGCTGCGCAGTGGCCGTTGCGGGCTCACGCAGATACAGCGCGCTGGCACGCGTGAGGTGCTGGCGCATTGCCGCCTCGGCCACTGCCGGATCGCGCGCAGCGATAGCGTCGAAGAGCTGCTCATGCTCAGCCAGCGTGACCGGTTCAACTCCTGGCGCGCGCACGATGGACTGGTGAAATTCGCCCGCCCACTGGAACAGCGCCTCGACGATGGCCGGAAAGATGGGGTTGCCGCTGATGCGCGCGATCTCGCGATGGAAGGCCATGTCGCGGTCGAGAAAATGTTCCAGGCTGGCCAGGGCCCGGCGATGCTCGTCCAGCCGATCGCGCAGGCGGGCGATGTCGACATCGCTGGCACGTTCGGCGGCCAGGCGGGCCAGCCCGGCCTCGAGGAACAGGCGCGCATCCTTCAGGTGCACCAACGTGTCGGGCTGCATGCGCAGCAGGTGGCGCGCGCCGCCGGCGATCTGGTCGATCAGGCTGGCGGCGGTGGGCAGGGCGACGCGAGCGCGTTCACCGTGGGCGATCTCGACGATGCCCGAGCGCTCCAGGCTTTGCAGCGCCTCACGCACCGCCGGGCGGCCGACACCGAAATGCTCCATCAGCTCGCGCTCGGACGGCAGTTGCTGGCCGGGCGCGAGTTCGCCGCTGCGGATGCGCGCCAGCAGTCGGGCCTGCACCTCCTGGTAGAGCTTGCGGCGCGGGATGGGGTCGCTGGTGTTCATGGCTTCATGCCAGCAAACGCCCGGCACGCACGCTGCCGAAGAAGTTGGCGCTGCCCATCTGGCCGCCCTTGAGCACCAGCTCCAGCGCCGCAGTCTCGCCGCACCAACCCTGGCACAGCGGTGCGCCGGGCGCCAGCCCGGCCGCCACGGTCAAGGCATCGATGCCCAGGGCCTGCGCCACTTCGCCCGAGCTGTCGCCACCGGCCACCAGCACGCGCTCAAGCGGCACGCGTTGCAGCAGCCGCCGCATCACCTCGGCCAGCGCCTGGCCGACGCGCCGTGCGGCATCCGCGCGCGCCAGTCCAGCCGCGGCAGCGAGTGCATCGAAGTCACGCACCGCCGGATCGTCCGGGCCCGCTGCCGAATACACCAGCGGCGACTCGCCGCGCCGGGCTGCCGCCACCGCCGCCTGGGTGGCGCGCTCGATCTCGGCTTCGCCGGGGCTGGCGCCCGTCACCGCGCCGACACCGAACAAGGCGTCCAGGCGCAGCCGCTCGGCCGCGAAACCGTTCTGCGCCGACCAGGCGATCTGGCCGGCGGTCACCGGCGAACAGCTGCCGCTGACGGCGGCGATCTGCGCCAGCGGCCGACCGACCGGCAGGCCCGGCGCCGCCGGCAGCCAGCCGCGCGCGCGCCAGTAGGTGCACAAGGCATCCTGCAGGCCCGAGGACGCGGCGCAGAACAGGCCGGTACCACGTTGCTCCCATACCAAGCAGCCGGCTTCGCGCAACGTCTCGTCGTCCAGCACATCCAGCGCCAGGACCGGCTGGTCGTCGCCGAGCTGCGCCGCCAGGCGCGCTGCGCCCTGGCCGGACTTGAGCGCAGGCATGTCGACCAGACCGATGCGTCGGGGGGTCTGGCCGGCCAGATGACGGGTGAGGTCGGCCTCGGCCATGGGTGTCACCGGGTGGTGCGCCATGGTCGGATGGCGATCCAGCCGATGGCCAACGCCGTCCACCGCGGCGAACAGTTGGCCGAAGAGCTGGTAGCGCTTCAGGCGCGGCGCGCCGATGAGCAGCGGTGACCAGCGTCCACGCATGACGCGCGTGCCGAGGTCGATGGCGCGCCCGATCGACCCGGTGGTGGCCGAAGAGTCGAAGGTCGAGCAGACCTTGTAGTGCAGCAGCGGCGCGCCCAGGGCCGCGAGGCCGGCGAACAGGCGGGGCAGTTCGGCGTCCATCCAGGCCGGGCTGCGCGACCGTGCGGTGCTGGCCAGACCGATCGCACGCGCCTGCGGAAAGCGCTGCAGCGCCGCCGCGTCGGGCGGCTGGAAGAACAGCACGGTGGGCACACCCGCCGCGCTGAAGGCCTCCATGGCGTCGGTCGAGCCGGTGAAGTCATCGCCCAGGTAGGCCAGCAGCAGGCCGGCAGGCAGGCCCGGCGATGACGCGTCAAGGCTGCTGCCGGCGGCTGCCGCGCGCCCCGCCGCCGGCCTGCCGCCGGCCCGGTCGACCGCCGGCGGCAGGGCCGCCGGTGCAGCGCTCGCGCCCATCACCAAAAGCCCAGCGCTGCCTGCAGCTGCGGGCTGCATTGCGCCGCGGTGTCGAGTGGCACGCCGGCCATGGCGGCCTGCCAGGCCTCACGCATGGCGTTCACCCCGGCGGCCACGCCGCCCGGGTGGCCGAAGATGCCGCCGCCAGCGGCATGGATGAGGTCGGCGCTGCCCAGCGCGTCGTAGGTCGGCCGGGCCTGGCGGCCGGTCTGGCCGCTGCTGAAGACCGGCATGGCGCGCATGGCGGCGTGTGCAAAGGCCGGCGCCAGCACGGCGCGGGCAGCGGCGATGCAGCTCGCGTCGGTCTCGCTGAACTTGTTGCCGATGCCGTTCACATGCAGATGGTCGGCGCCGGCCAGGCGCTGGATGAGCTGCCAGGGCGCGTAATCCCAGCCCAGCGCCGGGCAACGCGTCAGATAGCCCCAGCCGTTGCGATGGGCGTGGATGGGCAGCTGGCTGTGCCGGCGCAGTTCGGTCAGGCCAACCAGGCCGACGCTGTTGAGGCTCACCATGACGCAGCTGCCGCCTTCGCGCAGCACCAGGTCGTGGCGGCGCTTCATCTGGTCGAGGTCGCCGGTGAGGTTGAACGCCATCATGGCCTGGCGGCCATGGCGCTGGGCGCCCTGGCGCACCACCTGCATGACGGCGCGCACCCGCGCGTCGAAGGGACAGGCCGGGCCGTCGGCCTGCAGTTCGTCGTCCTTGATGAAATCGATGCCGCCGTCGACCAGCTGACGCACCTGCTCGGCCGTCTCATCGGCCGACAGGCCGACGCTGGGCTTGATGATGGTGCCGATCAGCGGCCCCTGCGGCACGCCGGCCAGCCGGCGGGTGCCGTCGATGCCGAAGGCCGGCCCGGGATAGGCGGCGGGGAACTCGGCCGGCAGCGTCAGGCCGGTGAGGCGCAGGCCCGAGACCTGGCGCAACTCGAACAGGTTGCCCGCCACCGTGGCCATGAGATTGGGCAGCGAGGGGCCCAGGTTCTCGAGCGGCCATGACAGCTCGAGCATGCAGCGGGTGTAGTGCGCGCTCGGACGCGTCACCGGCAGGCTGGGCTGGCTGACGGTCTCCAGCACCTCGAGTCGCTCGACCCGAGCGCCGGAGCGCGCCTTCAGCTCAGGTGTCTCACCCGGCAGCGACACGAAGGTCCCGCTGCTTTGTTCACCGGCGATGACCTCGGCGGCGCGCGCCGGGTCATCGCCGGTTTCCAGCCAGTAGCTGGCGTGGATGCGCCCGGACATGGCCACCGCAAATCAGATGCAGCGTCCGCCGTCGACCTCGAGGTCGACACCGGTGATGAACTCGGCCTCGTCGCTGGCCAGGAAGGCGCAGGCGCGGGCGATGTCGGCCGGTGTGCTGAAGCGCCCCAGCGGGATGGTGGCAATGATGCGCGCGCGTGTGGCCTCGTTGTTCTCGCCGGGCAGGAAGTCGGTGAACAGGCCGGTTTCGCCCATCACCGGGTTGATGGCGGTGACGCGGATGCGATCCGGCGCCAGCTCGGCCGCCATGCCCTTGGTGATGGTGACCACCGCGCCCTTGGTGCCGGCGTACCAGGTCAGCCCGGGGCGCGGGCGCGACGCCGCGGTCGACGCGATGTTGACGATGGCGCCGCCGCGCCCCTGGCGTTTGAGCACCGGCACCACCGTCTGCGCGCTCCAGTAGATGCTCTTGACGTTGGTGGCGTAGACGCGGTCGAAAGTGGCCTCGTCGATCTCCAGCATGGACTGGTTCTTGTGCGTGGTGCCGGCGTTGTTGACCAGCACGTCGATGCCGCCCCAGCGCGCCAGGGTGGCGTCGACCAGGGCGGTCCAGCCGACCTGGGTGGTGATGTCGGCCTGCATGGCCAGCGCCTGACCGCCGCTGGCCTCGATGGTGTTGGCCACGCGCAGAGCGGCGTCGCCGCGGATGTCGACCACCACCACGCGCGCGCCGAGCGCGGCGAAATGGGTGGCAATGCCTTCGCCGAAACCACCGCCCGCGCCGGTGACGATGGCGACCTTGTCCTGCAACTTGCCTGTCATGGCGATCTCCTTCAGCCGTGCGCGATGGCCACGGTCTTGATCGTGGTGAAGCTCTTCAGGCCCTCGAAGGCCTTCTCGCGGCCGTAGCCGGAATGTTTCATGCCGCCGAAGGGCAGCTCGATGCCGCCGCCGGCGCCGTAGTTGTTGATGAAGACCTGGCCGGCCTCGATGGCATGGGCCATGCGTAGGGCCCGGCTGCCGTCACGGGTCCAGACCGCGGCGGTCAGGCCGTAGGGCGTGCCATTGGCCAGGTGGGCTGCGTCGTCCTCGCCATCGAAGGCAAAGGCACACAGCACCGGGCCGAAGACCTCGTCCTGGGCGATCGGATGGTCGTGCGCCACCTCGTCGAGCAGCAGCGGTGCGAAGTAGTAGCCGCTGCGCGGCGCGCTGTCGAGCAGCCGCGCCTGCGCCACCACCTGCACGCCGCTGGCGCGGGCCGCGCCGACCAGCGTCTCGACGCGGTCGAGCTGCTTGCGGCTGATGAGCGGGCCGCAGTCGGGCGCCGCCAGGCCGGGGCCGGTGGTGAGCGCCGCGAAACGTTCGCGCAGCCGGGTCATCACCTCGGCGTAGATGGGCTTTTCGATCAGCACCCGGCTGCCGGCCGCGCAGGTCTGGCCGGCGTTCTGCACGATGGCGTTGACGACCACCGGCAGCGCCTTGTCGAGGTCGGCATCGGCGAACAGCACTTGTGGCGACTTGCCGCCTAGCTCCAGCGTGACCGGCACATGGTTGAACGCGCCGGCCTGGGCCACCGCGCTGCCGGTGCCGGGGCTGCCGGTGAAGGACAGGTGGTTGATGCCGGGGTGGGCCGCCAGCGCGGCGCCGGCTTCGACGCCCAGACCGCACACCATGTTGAGTGCGCCGGCGGGCAGGCCGGCTTCAAGCGCCAGGTCGGCGATGCGCAGCGGCGTCAGGCAGGCGTCCTCGGCCGGCTTGACGACACAGGCGTTGCCGGCAGCCAGCGCGCCGCCGACCGAACGGCCGAAGATCTGCGCCGGGTAGTTCCACGGGATGATGTGGCCGGTCACGCCGTGCGGCACCCGCAGCGCCAGCACGGTGCTGCCGGCGGCGTAGGGGATGGTCTCGCCGTGCAGCTTGTCGGCCGCACCGCCGTAGTACTCGAAGTAGCGCGCGCAGGCGGTGATGTCGACGCGCGCCTGCTGGATGGGCTTGCCGGTGTCGCGGCATTCCAGCTCGGCCAGTTCGTCGTGGTGCTGGGTGATGAGGGCAGCCAGGCGGCTGAGCACACGGCCACGCTCGGTGGCGGTGGCACGACCCCAGGCGCCGCGGCTGGCGGCGCGGGCGGCAGCAACGGCGGCATCGATGTCGCGCCGGTCGCTGCGCGGCAGGCTGGTCAGCAGGCGGGCGTCGGCCGGATCGATGACGTCCAGCGTCAGGCCGCCGGCGGCCGGCACGAGACGGCCGTCGATGAGATTCTGGCGGGGTGGCAGGCTGGGCATGACGGACGACTCTTGTGGTTCAGTTCGGTCCCACCGGGCCGATCGCAGGCGTGGGGACGGGCGCCGGCGCAAGCTGGGCGGGCGGATAGACCAGATTGCGCAGGCCCAGGCTGATCGACGGCACATAGGTGATGACCATCAGGCAGCCCAGCACCACGGCGACGAACGGCAGCAGGTACTTGATGATCTGGTCGAGCGAGGTCTTGGCCACCGTGCAGGCAGCAAACAGGTTCACACCGAACGGTGGGGTGATCATGCCCAGCGCCAGGTTGACCACCATGATGGTCCCGAAATGCACCGGGTCGACGCCGAAATGGCGCGCCACCGGCACGAGGATGGGCGCCAGCACGATGATGGCGGCGCTGGTCTCGATGAACATGCCGATGACGAACAGGGCGGCATTGACGCCGAACAGGAACCAGGTGGGCGACTGCAGCACCTCGGTCAGCCAGGCGCCGATGGCATCCGGCACCCCGGCGCGGGTGATGAGGAAGGCGAACAGGCCGGCGTTGGCGATGATGAACATGATCACCGCCGAGCTGATGACGCTCTTGCGCAGCACCGGCAGCAGTTCGGCCAGTCCGAGCTCGCGGTGGATGAACATGCCCACCAGCAGGGCGTAGAACACCGCGACCACGCTGGCCTCGGTCGGCGTGAACACGCCGCCGTAGATGCCGCCCAGGATGATGACCGGCATCAGCAGCGCCCAGGCGGCCTGGCGCATTGCCACTCCGACGCTCAGGCGCCCGTCGCCGTCGCGCAGGCCCCAGCCGCGCCAGCGGCAGTACAGATGCACGAAGACCATGAGCACGCCGCCGATGAGCAGGCCGGGGCCGAATCCGGCGACGAAGAGTTCTCCGATCGACACCTCGGCCGACACGCCGAACAGGATCATGGGGATGGACGGCGGAATGATGACGCCCAGCTCGGCCGCCGTGGCCTGCAGCGCGGCGGCATAGTTCTTCGGGTAACCATGCTCGATCAGCGCCGGGATGAGGATGGAGCCGATGGCGAAGGTGGTCGCCACGCTCGACCCCGAGACCGCTGCGAAGATCATGCAGGTCAGCACGCAGGTCATCGGCAGGCCGCCCTGCACACCGCCGACCAGGCTCTTGGCGAAATCGACCAGCCGACGGCTGATGCCGCCGGTCTCCATCAGGTTGCCGGCCAGGATGAAGAACGGCACCGCCGCGAGCGGAAACTTGTCGATCGCGGTGAACATCTCCTTGGGCGCCAGCACCAGCCGACTGCCGTCGAAGATGGCCAGGCCCAGCATGGCCGAGCCGCCGATCGCCACCGCGATTGAGATGCTGAAGGCAAAGGCCAGCAGCATGGAAACAAGCAGGGTGAGGGACATGGTCGGTTCACTGAGCGGTTTCGAGCTCTTCGTTCATCGGGTCGAGGTATTGCGCAACCACCGCGACGACGGACAGCAGCGCGCCGACCGGCAGCGCCGCATAGGCCCAGCCCATCGATAGTTCGATGCTGGCGAAGGTCTGGAAACGCACCCGCCATGCCAGATCACTGCCGTACCAGACGATGACCAGCAGAAAAGCCAGCGACACGGCAGCAATGGCTGCACGCACGACGGCCAGCCAGACGCCGCGGCTGCTGCGCAGCAGCAGGTCGACCGACACCAGGGCGCCGCGCCGGAAGGCAACCACCACGCCCAGCATCACGCACCAGATCAGCAGGCGTCGCATGACCTCCTCGGTCCAGGTCGACGGCTGGGCGAGGACGAAGCGCGCCAGCACCTGCCACAGGCCCAGGGCACAGATCACGGCCATGAGCCCGCAGCCCACGTGCAGGGCCAAAGCGGTCAAGCGGCGATCGACCGCCAGCACGACGTCACGCATGAAGCGCCTCCCGCCCCGGCGCGCGGCCGGGGTCTGGCTGGTGGTTATTTGACGGCCTGGATGGCAGCGATGCGGTCGGCGCCGAATTCCTTGGCGAAATTGGCAAAGGCCGGCGCCACCGCCTTGCGGAAGCTCTCGCCGTCGACCTTCTCGACCACCTGCATGCCGTCCTTCTTGAGCTGGGCGATGCCGTTCGCCTCGTCGTCATTGACCTTCTTGCGCTGGGCGGTGGCGCCCTTTTGCGCTGCCTCGACGAAGACCTTCTTGTCGGCGTCCGACAACTTGCCCCACACCGCGGGCGACAGGATGATCACTGCGGGTGAATAGACGTGGCCGGTCAGCGACAGATGTTTTTGCACCTGGGCGAACTTGGCCGACAGGATGACCGGGATCGGGTTCTCCTGGCCGTCGACCGTGCCTTGCTGCAACGCGGTGAACAGTTCTGGGAAGGCCATGGGCGTGGGCAGCAGGCCAAAGGTCTTGTAGCCTTCCATGTGCACCTTGTTTTCCATGGTGCGCAGCTTCAGCCCTGCTGCGTCGCTGGCGTGCACGATCGGACGCTTGTTGTTGGTCATGTGGCGAAAGCCGTTTTCGGTCCAGGCCAGGCCGACCAGGCCCTTGGCCTGCATCTTCTTGAGCAGGTCCTGGCCGATCGGGCCGTCCATGGTGTGACGGGCATGGTCGTAATCGCGGAACAGGAAGGGGATGTCGACCACCTTGACCTCGGGCACGAAGTTGCCAAGCGGACCGGTCGAGGTGTTCACCAGGTCCAGGGTGCCCAGTTGCACCGCCTCGATCATTTCGCGCTCGCCGCCCAGTGCGGATGACGGGAACTGCTGGCACTTGTAGCGCCCGGCCGTGCCCCGCTCCATGTCGTCGCAGAACGCCGTCGTACCCATGCCGTAGTGGGATTCCTTGGTGGTCGCGTAGCCGATCTTGAGCACGGTCTGCGCCTGGGCGGCGCCGGCCACCAGGGCAAGGGTGGCTAGGGCGATACGGGCGGTCTTCATGGTGGGTGTCTCCGTTGGAGGATGCTGCGGGTCGGAACAGGGTGGCGCAGGGCCACGCCCGGGGGTGGGTCGGCCGCTCAGGTGATGCGGCGGATGCTTTCGGTGATCTCTGCGCGGTCGAAGACCTGCTTCCAGTCGTCGCGCAACAGGCGTGGCTTGCCAAAGGTGATGGCCTTGTTGCACGCGTCGGAAAACTGCCCCGGGATCTGCTTGAAGATCACGGCAGACAGGATCGTCATGTGGCCGAGCAGGAAGTCGCGTGCCGCTTCGGCCGGCACGCCGCGTGCGACAACCTCATCCATGGCCTCGCGCATGGTGTCGAGCAGCGTCGCACAGACGGTTTCAGACAAGCCCGGCTCCAGCAAGGCCATCTGCTCCACGCTGACGCGATAACTGCGCAACACGGGGGTGTAGATACGCCGTGCGATGTCCTCGCCAAGCGCGTAGGCAGAGTCCGGCCCTTGCATCAGCGCACAGACGATGGACTGCGGCGCCGATACGCCGCCGAAATAGTCCGGCCCGTTGTGAACTTCCGGGCAGAAGATCGTGGGGTGGCAGGGATGGGCAACGAAGTAGACCAGATCGGCCCGCTCCGGGAGGTGACCGGCGAACGGCGCCGCGGCGTCCAGCGTCATCACCAGGGTGCCCGGTGCGAGATGCGGCGAGATCTGCGCCGCGATCCGGCCGATCAGGGTGTCTGGTACGGCCAGGATGACCACCTGGACGCCATCAACAGCCACCTCGGGTGCCACGCAGCTCAGACCGAGTTCGGCCTGCAGGCGCTGCTGCCCTGCCGGGCTCACTTCGACGTGGCGTACTTGATAAGGCGCATCCAACAGGCTTCTGGCCAGTCGCAGGCCCATTTTTCCGCCGGCGCCAAACAAAGCGATCGTGACCGTCATTGCGAGGGACCTCCAGTACGCCACGCCGATCGCCCCGGGCGCAAAGTGCGGCTGAAGGTCGGCTGGATCAGAGAGTGGTGAATTGGGCTAATGGTATGATGAGTACGCCAAGTCACCGCTCCGCAAGAACCCGAATTGGCGGTCATGGGTGTCGGTGTCAGGCGGCCGCGTGGCCGCTCTGGGTTCGGTTCTGCTTGCCCGCGCCAAAACAAAAAGCCCGCTCTCGAGTGACGAGGCGGGCTGGCAGTCGGCATGATGAACAGGTCATGCGCACGAAAGATCGCGACGGGAGATGGTGCCGGCTATCCGAATCGAACGGATCACCTACCGCTTACAAGGCGGTTGCTCTACCAAATGAGCTAAGCCGGCACGGGCCGCCGGGACGGCGGCTTCAGGAACTGTGACGCCCTCAGTAGGCGCTGAGCGGATTCTAGGCGGTGCGGCACGGGCTCGGCACCCGACCACCTCACTTGATGCGCTTGAGCGAGGGTCGGCCGGGCGCGGCCGGGCTGTCCGGTGCAGGGCCGGCGGGCGGCGGCTCGTCGTTGGGGCCGTCATCTTCCGGCGTACTGGCTAGGCGCAAGCCGCCTGGACTGGTGAGCGGTCCGGGGGCGCTGGCGGGGCCGACACGGTTGGCAGCCGCGTCGGCACTCGGTGCAGGAAATGCCATGCCCTGGCCGTTCTCACGCGCGTAAATAGCGATCACATGGTCGACCGGCACGACGATGTCGCGTGCCACACCTCCGAAGCGGGCCTTGAACTCGATGAACTCATTGCCCAGGCGCAGCGCGCTGGTGGCGTCGAAGCCGACATTGAGCACGATCTCGTGGTTCTTCACGTACTCGCGCGGCACCTGCACGGTCTCGTCGACGAACACGGCCACATAGGGCGTGAAGCCGTTGTCGGTGCACCAGTCGTGCAGGGCGCGGATGAGATAGGGCCGCGTGGAGCTGCCCTGGCCTTCGGTGGATGCGGGAGGTGTCGGCATGGCGTGAGGTGGCGCGGTGGGCGTCGGGTCGACCGGCCGCTTACTTGCGCATGACCTTTTCGGACGGCGTGAGTGCCTCGATGTAGGCCGGGCGCGAGAAGATGCGCTCAGCATACTTGAGCAGCGGCGTGGCGTTCTTGGACAGGTCGATGCCGTAGTAGTCCAGGCGCCACAGCAGCGGCGCGATGGCCACGTCGAGCATGGAAAAGTCGTCGCCCAGCATGAAGCGGTTCTTCAGGAAGATGGGTGCCAGCTGGGTCAGGCGGTCGCGGATCTGCGAACGTGCCTTGTCGAGCTGCTTGTCGGTGGCCTTGGTGCCGGGCGGCAGGCCGCGGCCTTCCAGCGTGTTGACGTGGGTGAACAGTTCCTTCTCGAAGTTGAAGAGGAACAGGCGCACGCGCGCACGCGCCACTGGGTCGCCCGGCATGAGCTGCGGATGCGGGAAGCGCTCGTCGATGTACTCGTTGATGATGTGCGACTCGTACAGGATGAGATCGCGCTCGACGAGGATGGGCACCTCGTTGTACGGGTTCATCAGCGCGATGTCCTCGGGCTTGGCGAACAGGTCGACGTCACGGATCTCGAAGTCCATGCCCTTCTCGAACAGCACGAAGCGGCAGCGATGCGAATAGGGGCAGGTGGTTCCGGAATAAAGCACCATCATGACGGCGCGCTCCTCAAGGTATGTTCAGCACAAAAAGCAAATCGCGCAGAGACACATGCAGTGCCGCTGCGCGTCAGGCGGGCCCGATTGTGGGCCCTGGCCGGGTGGGCTTATTTCACGTCTTTCCAGAATGACGCGTTCAGGCGCCAGGCAATGACGGTGAAGATGCCCAGGAACAGCAGCACCCACACGCCCAACTGCACGCGCTTGGCGGCGGCCGGCTCGCCCATCCAGGTCAGGTAGGCAACCAGGTCACCCACGGCGCTGTCGTAGTCCAGGGCGGAAAGCTTGCCGGGCTTGATCTGTTCCCAGCCCTTGAACTCGTGGGCGACCTTGCTCGGGTCGTGAGCGTCCTTGACCTCCTCGAAGATGGCCTTGCGCTGGCCCTGCAGCTCCCACAGCACATGCGGCATGGCGACGCTGGGGAAGGCCAGATTGTTCCAGCCGGTGGCCTTGCTGTCGTCGCGGTAGTAGGTGCGCAGATAGGTATAGAGATAGTCGGCACCCGTGCCGCCTTCACCGGCGCGCGAACGCGCGATGACGGTCAGGTCGGGCGGGGTGGCGCCGAACCAGTCCTTGGCGGCCTTGGGGTCGATGGCGACCTTCATGGTCTCGCCGACCTTCTCGCCCGCGAACAGCAGGTTGTCCTTGATCTGCAGCGGCGTCAGGCCGATGTCCTGCATGCGGTTGTAGCGCATGAAGGCAGCGGCGTGGCAGTTCAGGCAGTAGTTGACGAAGAGCTTGGCACCGCGCTGCAAGGCAGCCGTGTCCCTGAGCTTTTCTTCGGGGAACTTGTCCCAGTGGATGCCGCCGCTGTTGGCGTGGGCCGAGCCGAGCAGTGCCAGGGTGGCGAATGCCAGGGCCAGCAGGTGTGCGATGAGCTTTTTCATGGTTGTAGGGGCTCCGTGCTGGTTCTCAGTGCGCTTCGAAGGTCACGCGGGCAGGCACGGGCTTGAAGGTGCCGAGCTGACTCCACCAAGGCATGAGCAGGAAAAAGCCGAAATAAAACAACGTGCCGACCTGGGCGACCAGGGTGCCGGCGTCCGACGGCGGCTGGATGCCCAGATAGCCGAGCACGAGGAAGAACACGACAAACACGGCAAACAGGATCTTGACCCAGTCCGGACGGTAGCGGATCGACTTGACCGGGCTCTTGTCCAGCCAGGGCAGGAAGAACAGGATGACGACAGCGCCGCCCATCACCACCACGCCCCAGAACTTGGCGTCGAAGGTCTTGAGCAAGAAGATCGCGATCAGGGCGCTGACCAGGGTGATGGCCTTGGCCTTGCCGGACAACTGGCCCTTGAGCACCCCAAGTACCGCACCGATGGCAACGATGCCGCACAACACGTTGACCATCACGTCGGTGGTGGCGCGCAGCATCGAGTAGAAGGGCGTGAAGTACCACACCGGAGCAATGTGCGGCGGGGTCTTGAGCGAGTCGGCCGGGATGAAGTTGTTGTACTCCAGGAAGTAGCCGCCCAGCTCGGGCGCGAAGAAGATGATGGCGGTGAAGACGATTAGGAAGCCCGAGACGCCCAGGATGTCGTGCACCGTGTAGTAGGGGTGGAAGGGGATGCCGTCCAGCGGCACGCCGTTGGCATCCTTGTTGGCCTTGATCTCCACACCGTCGGGGTTGTTCGAGCCCACTTCGTGCAGCGCGATGATGTGCGCCACCACGAGGCCCAGCAGCACCAGCGGCACGGCGATGACGTGGAAGCTGAAGAAGCGGTTCAGGGTGGCGTCGCCGACCACGTAGTCGCCGCGGATGAGCAGCGACAGATCCGGACCGACGAAGGGGATGGCGGCGAACAGGTTGATGATCACCTGGGCGCCCCAGTAGGACATCTGACCCCAGGGCAGCAGATAGCCCATGAAGGCTTCGGCCATCAGGCACAGGAAGATGGCGCAGCCGAAGATCCAGACCAGCTCGCGCGGCTTCTTGTAGCTGCCGTAGATCAGGCCGCGGTACATGTGCAGGTAGACCACCACGAAGAAGGCCGAGGCCCCGGTGGAGTGCATGTAGCGGATCAGCCAGCCCCAGGGCACATCACGCATGATGTACTCGACCGAGGCGAAGGCCAGGTTGGCATCCGGCTTGTAGTGCATCACCAGGAAGATGCCGGTGACGATCTGGATCACCAGCACCACCAGGGCCAGCGAGCCGAAGAAGTACCAGAAGTTGAAGTTCTTCGGTGCGTAGTACTCGGAGAGATGCTCCTTGTACAGCTTGGTGGCCGGGAACCGGTTGTCCACCCAGGTCATGAGCTTGGCCGCCAGCGGGGCGTCGGCGGGAGCTTCCTTAAATTCAGCCATGTTGTCCTCGATGTTCTTGATGCCTGAGAGCGGGGGCGTGCGGGGCAGGACGCGGCCTCAGGCCTTGTCTTCACCAATGATGAGCTTGGTGTCGGACAGGTACATGTGCGGCGGCACTTCGAGATTGTCCGGAGCCGGCTTGTTCTTGAACACGCGCCCGGCCAAGTCGAAGGTCGAGCCGTGGCAGGGGCACAGAAAGCCGCCGGTCCAGTCGTCCGGCAGCGAGGGCTGCGGGCCGGCCTGGAACTTGTCCGACGGCGAGCATCCCAGGTGCGAGCAGATGCCCACGGCCACGAAGTACTCGGGCTTGATCGAACGGTGCTCGTTCTTGGCGTAGGCCGGGATGGGGTAGGCCTTGCGCTCCGAGGCCGGGTCGGCCAGCTGCGGATCGAGCTTCTTGAGCGCCTCGACCTGCTCGGGCGTACGCCGCACGATCCAGACCGGCTTGCCGCGCCATTCCACGGTGAGCTTTTCACCCGGCTTGATGGCGCCGATGTCGACCTCGACCGGCGCACCGGCCGCCTTGGCGCGCTCGGAGGGCGCGAAGGTGCTGACAAACGGCACGGCGGTGGCGAGACCGCCGACCGCACCGGCGCAGCTCGACGCGATCAGCCATGTCCGCTTGGCCTGGTCGACTTGCTGGTCACTCATGGATTTCCTCGGGCAGAAGAGAGGGAAAGGAGAAGGAAGGAGCCTTCAAAAGCGAAATAACACCGGCATTCGTTACCGGGAGCAACCCCCGATTCTAGCCTCGCGCACCTGTCCAAAGAATGACGCATCCGCCCCACGCCTGTTGCCAGCGGCCACGACCCGGACGAGATCCAGGTCAAGCGTCAATCTACATGGGCCGCTTGCGCGGGCTAGACTGAAGCTGCCGCAAGGCTGCGCTAGGCCAGCAAGCGGCAGGCCCAGGGTGGAGCGGGTGTACACGCGGGCGACCTGCGGCCTGGCCGCAGATGCAGGCTGCGGCCCATCCTCCCCATCCGTCGTCCCGACCATCTTCACGAGGAGATCTGCATGAGCGTGCTGAGCGAGTTCCGCGAGTTTGCGGTCAAGGGCAATGTGGTCGACCTGGCGGTCGGCGTCATCATCGGCGGTGCCTTCGGCAAGATCGTCGATTCACTCGTCAACGACCTGATCATGCCGATCATCGGCAAGATCACTGGCGGGTTGGACTTCAGCAACTACTTCATTGCGTTGGCCGGCCAGACCGCCACCACCCTGGCGGAGGCCAAGAAAACCGGTGCGGTGCTGGCCTACGGCAGCTTTCTCACCGCCGTCGTCTACTTTGTCATCCTGGCCTTCGTGATCTTCATGATGGTCAAGCAGATCAACCGCATGAAGCGTGAACCGGTCGCTGCCGAACCGCCCCCCCCCGCACCGCCAGCACCACCGGCCGAAGACATCGTGCTGCTGCGCGAGATCCGCGACGCACTGGCGCGGCGCTGACGCAGAGCAGCGGGGCCTGTGCCACACGGTGCTCAGTCCATCGGCCAGGGTCGCTGCTCGCCGCGGATCAGTTCAAACGCCCGCGCCACCCGCAGCACCCCCAGGTCGTCGTGTCGCTTGCCGATGATCTGCAGACCGATGGGCAGCGGCAGGCCGGTATCGATGGCGGGCGTGTAGGCGCAGTTCAGGCTGACCGCGGGCTGCTCGCTCATGTTGTAGGCCAGGGTGTAGGCAATGTGCTCGAAGGGCCGCTGGGGGTCGTGCAGCGGGCTGGCGAGTTCGGCCGCGTAGGTCACGTCGGGGCTGACCGGCGAGATCACGACATCGAACGGCGCGCAGGCCGCCACGGCGGCATCGCGCAATGCCGCCATCTGGCTGTAGCCGGTGAAGACGTCTGCGCCACTCAGGTTCGCGCCACCGCGCACCCAGTCGTCGATGTACGGCAGCACCTTGGCTTGGCGCTGGGCCGGCAAGGCGGAGAAATCCAGCCACGAACGCATGCGCCAGAAGCGGTCCATGCCGTCAGCCATGGCGCGGGTGCAAAACGGCGCCAGCGGCTCGACCACCGCGCCGGCACGTTCGAAGGCCGCCGCCGCGGCGCGCACGGCCGTCGCTACCGCGTCGCTCAATGGCGAGCCCCAGCCGGCGTCCATCAGCAAGCCGACGCGCAGGCCGCGCAGTTGCCACACCAGCGTCTGGGCCACGTCGGGATCAGTCGCCGAATCCACCACCTGCGCCCAGTCCACTGACTGCCAGGGCAGGCTCATGGCGTCTCGTGCGTCAGGGCGCGACAGACTGGCCATCATGAGCGCAGCGTCGCACACCGTACGCGTCATCGGCCCGGCACAACGCCCCGCATAGGGCGGCTGAATCGGCACCCGCCCCAGGCTGGGCTTGAAGCCGACCACACCGCACCAGCTCGCCGGCAGGCGGATGGAGCCGCCGATGTCCGTGCCCAGGTGCAGCGGCCCGTAGCCGGCCGCTGCCGCTGCGCCCGCCCCGGCGCTGGAACCGCCCGGGTTCTTGCTCGTGTCCCAGGGGTTGCGCGCCAGCGGGTGGAAGCTCGACAGGCCCGAGGACAACATGCCGTAGTCCGGCATGGTCGTCTTGCTGACAAAGACCGCGCCCGCCTCGCGCAGGCGGGCGGCTGGTGGGGCGTCGACCGGCGCGGGCACCAGTTCCGTGGCGGCAGTGCCCAGCGGCGTGGGCACGCCCCGGGTCGCGATGTTGTCCTTGAGCGTGACCGGCACACCCTCCAGCGCGCCCACTGCTGCACCGCCCGAGCGGTAGGCCAACCAGCGCAACTCGCTGGCGCGCGCCATCGCCAGGGCTTCGTCGGGATTGAAAGCCCAGCTGGCATGCAGCACCGGCTCGCAGTCGTTGATGCGCGCTATCACGTCGCGAGCCACGTCCACGGGCGACACCGCACCGCTGCGGTAGAGCTGCAGCAGTTCGGTGGCGCTGCGCTGATGCAGGCCATTGGTGGTCTTGGCTAGGGTCGGGGCTGGCACTGACGTGTCCTCACTGCCAGCTCACGCCGGCCACAGCGTTGTCGACGAAGGGCGTGCTCGGCGACACGCCACGCGGACCTTGGCGCGATCACACGGCCAGGGCTGGATTGAAGGGTTCATAGTCGCCCCAAAAGGTGAGGCGGTGAGGCGATGGCTCGCACGCCACCCACCAGCCGACGGCTTCCGGCGGGTTGGGCAGACGCTGGCCGGGACAGCGCTGGGCGATGGTCCCGGTCACCCGTGCGCAGCAAGCACAGCCCGATCGGTGGCGGATGGCGGTCGACCGACTCGACGTCAGCGCATCACGGCGGCCATGGCCACCGCGGTCGGCTCGACATTGGCCTGATTCAGGCCGGCCACACACATGCGGCCCGAGCGCAGCAGGTACACGCCATGCTGCTCGCGCAGCGTGTCGACCTGGGCCGGCGTGAGGCCTGTGTAGCTGAACATGCCGCGCTGGGTGAGGAAGTAGTCGAGCGCGCGGCCCGGCAGGCGCTCGGCGAGCGCAGCGTGCAGGCGCTGGCGCATGGCCTGGATGCGGGTGCGCATGCCGCCCAGCTCGTCCTGCCAGCTCTGGCGCAGCTCGGGCGTGGCCAGCACCTGGGCGACGATGCGCGCGCCGTGCATCGGCGGGCTCGAATAGTTCTTGCGCACGGTGAGCTGCAGCTGGCCCAGCACCAGGGCAGCCTGGGCGGCGTCGGGGCAGACCACCGACAGGCCGCCGCAGCGCTCGCCGTACATGGAAAAACTCTTGGAGAAGGAGTTGGCCACCAGCGTGGCCACACCGGCCGTTGCCAGGGCGCGCAGCGCATAGGCATCCTCGTCGACACCGTCGCCGAAGCCCTGATACGCGATGTCGGCAAAGGCGATCAGCCCGCGCAGCTTGATCACGGCGATGAGCTCGTCCCACTGCGCGTTGCTCAGGTCCACGCCGGTGGGGTTGTGGCAGCAGGCGTGAAGCAGCACCACGCTTTTTGCCGGCAGGCTGGCGACGGCGTCCAGCATGGCGGCAAAACGCACGCCGCCGGTGGCCGGGTCGTAATAGGGATAGCTGTGGACGGTGAAGCCCGCGCCTTCGAAGATGGAGCGGTGGTTGTCCCAGCTCGGGTCGCTGACCCACACCTCGGAGGCCGGGAAATAGGTCTTGAGGAAGTCCGCCCCCACCTTGAGCGCACCCGAGCCGCCCAGGGTCTGGATGGTGACGATGCGGCCTTCGCTCACCGCCGCATGGTCGGCGCCGAAGAGCAGGCGCTGCACCTGGGCGCGATAGGCCGCATCACCCGACATGGGCAGATAGGGCTTGGCGCCCACGCTGGCCAGCAGGGACGATTCGGCCTGCTTTACCGCTGCCATCACCGGCAGCCGGCCGGCATCGTCAAAGTAGATGCCTATGGTCAGATTGATCTTGCCCGCGCGCGGATCCTGGTGGAACTCGTCGTTGAGCTTGAAGATGGGGTCACCGGCGTAGGCGTCGACGTGGGCAAACATGGCTGTGGGCTCTCCAGTAGCGGCGGCGCATTATCCGGGCGGCGCGACGCCTCACAGCGCGCGACAGGCGCCGTCAATGCGGCAGCGTCATGCGGGCGCAGTTGGCGCAGGGCGAGCCAAGGCAGCTTCAATATCTGCCACCAGGCTTTCGGGCCGCGCCTGCGGGCTGTAACGGCCGAGCACCTGGCCGTCGCGCCCGACCAGGAACTTGGTGAAGTTCCACTTGATGAATTCGGTGCCGAGCAGGCCGGGCGCCTCGGCGGTGAGCCACCTGAACAGCGGGTCGGCGCCCGCGCCCTTGACCTCGACCTTGGCCATCATGGGAAAGTCGACGCCGTAGTTGAGGCTGCAGAAGCTCTCAATCTCGGCCTGGCTGCCCGGGTCCTGGCCGCCGAATTGGTTGCAGGGGTAGCCGATCACCATCAGACCACGGTCGCGATATCGCTGCCAGAGTTGCTGCAGGCCGGCGAACTGCGGCGTGAAGCCGCAGGCGCTGGCTGTGTTGACGATGAGCGCGACCTGGCCGCGCCAGTCGGCCAGCGGGCGGCTGCGGCCCTGGCCATCGAGCGAACTGAAGCGTCCGGATGTATACAAACCGACACGGTCGTCGCCCTTTGTTTGGGGGGCTGGGTCGAGAGGCTTCAGCGACATGTGCATCTCCGGTCATCGCGTAACAAAGTGCGTCTACAAAGAGGATAGGCGAAATGGCAAATCGCTTCCGTGCAGCCGTGCCGGGAGAAATGTCACGCTCCTTGCAAAAACGAAAAAACTGCGCCCGGATCATCAGAAGTGCGCAAAGGCGCAAGGCGTTGGACCCTGCTTCCGACCTGACCCACGATTCAGGGGACCGGCGTCTTGACCCATCGACCAGCGCGAAGAAAGATACCCAAGGTAACAAAACGGGGGTGTGTCATGGCGACCAGTCATTCGGTTGCGCTGCTGGGTTTCACTGATTTCGAGCGCTCCACGCTCGAAACCTGCTTCAGGCTGTCGCTCAAGCGCGACCAGGCCTACCAACTCGCGGGTTCGATCGAAGGCAGTGAACTGCTCATCGCTGACTGTGACGCGCCTGACGTGCTGCGCAGCGTGGGCAATGCCGGGCGCATGCAGGACACGGTCTTTGTCGGCGTGCGCCAGCCGCCCGGCAGTGCCGGTGCCCATCTGCCTCGCCCGATCGACGCCCTGGCCGTGCAGCGCACGCTCGACTCGTTGCTGGCGCGCAAGGCGATCCGCACCTGGCCCACCGCGCTGGAGCGGCGCAGCCCGCGCCCGAACGGCCGCCTGCGCCAACTCGCCGGACAGGCGCGCCGGGTGCTGGACTTCCGTACCTCGGTCGGCTTCAGCAATTCAGTGCTCAGCGGCAACGAACGGCTGCGCGAGGTGCTGGTCGTCAGCCCCAGCCCGGCTGAGCAGGTGTTGCTGTGCAGCGCGCTCGAACCGCTGGGCTACAAGCCGGTGTGTTGCAACAGCAGCAGCAATGCCTTGCAATTGGCCGCGCAATCGTCGTTTGCCTTTGTCTTTCTCGGCATGGCCCTGGGCAGCGGCAAGGCGTTCCACGCCTGCCGAGAGCTCAAGGACGCGGCCACCGTGACCTGCCGTCGTGCCCTGGACACCCCCGCCGGTCCGGCGGTGGTGATGATGGCGCGGGCCGGCAACGAGACCGACCGCGCGCGCGCCACGCTGGCGGGCTGCGACGGCTTTCTCACCGAACCGATCGACGACGACGAACTGCGCGCCATGCTTGCCCGCCACGACAACGCCTTCGAGCGCAGCTTCGAACCCACGGCATTGCAGGTGGCCTGAGCCCCACGCGCCAGCCACGACCGGCGCAAGGCGAGCCAACCTGGGCCCGGCCCGCCGCGGGTGACGTGTCAGTGGTCGCTGCGTGCCAGCGCGAGCAGGCGGTTCACCTCGGCCGCATCGTTGCGGGCATTGCGCTGATGCCAGCGCGCGATCGCCCACATGGTGCAGGCCACCAGCAGGCCGAAGATGGTGATGGCGCCAAACGCGGAGAGCCCCAGCCGCGTCAGGCCGGTATAGAACGCGCCGAGCGCAAGAATGCAGGCCTGCTCGTTGAAGTTCTGCACCGCGATCGATCGCCCGGCGCCCATCAGATTGTGGCCACGATGCTGCAACAGCGCATTCATCGGCACCACCAGAAAGCCGCCCAACCCGCCCAGCAGAATGAGGAAAGGCGCCGCCAGCCAGACGTTGCCGATGAAGTTGAGCGCGATCACCAGCACGCCCATGGCAATGCCCATGGGCATGACCCGGATCGCCTGGTCAAGACGCATCGTCATCGAGGCCACCACGGCGCCCACCGCCGTGCCTACGGCCACCACGCCGACCAGGGCCGAGGCCTGGGTGGTGGTGTAACCCAGCGCCGCAGCAGCCCAGGCCAGCACGATGTAGCGCAGATTGCCCGACACACCCCAGAACAGGGTGGTGGTGGCAAGCGAGATCTGCCCCAGCTTGTCCGACCACAGCCGCGCATTGCAGCTGGAAAAGTCCCGTACCAGCGACATCAAGTGGCCGGGCAGCGGTTGCAGTTCGGTGTCGGTGCGCGGGATATAGAGGTTGAACACCGCCGCCACGACATAGAACACCACGATGAACGAGATGGCTGCCTCGGGCGGCGTATCCACGCTCGTCTCGAGGAAGGGCATGTCGAAGGACAGCAGGCTGGGCGCCAGATGCGGACCGATCAGCTGTCCGCCCAGCAGCACACCCAGGATGATGGATGAGATGGTCAGTCCCTCGATCCAGCCATTGGCCTTGACCAGTTGCGACGGCGGCAGCAGCTCGGTGAGGATGCCGTACTTGGCCGGCGAATAGGCCGCCGCACCCAGGCCGACGATGGCGTAGGCCGCCAGCGGGTGGGTGCCGAACAACATCATCAGGCAGCCCACCACCTTGATGGCGTTGGACATGAACATCACCCGCCCCTTGGGCACCGCGTCCGCGAACGCGCCCACGAAGGGCGCCAGGATGACGTAGAACAGCGCGAACATGGGCACCAGCGCCGCACGTTGCCATTCACCCGACCCCGAGTTCTTGAGCAGTTCAACCGCGCCGACGAACAGCGCGTTATCAGCCAGCGAGCTGAAGAACTGCGCCGACATGATGGTGTAGAAGCCTTTTTTCATCCGGCGCGTGTACGGCAGCGCCTGTCTCTGGGGCGCGTGGTGAAACATGTCCATCGCCCGCCCGGGCCAGCGGACAAGCAGCGTGCGCAGTGCGCCAGGCTGGCGATGCGGCGGGGTTATAGCACGCACCTGTGCCCAGCCCGCCACGGGCCGACCCACCCAGCCACACCGGGCCGCCCGGTCGCAAGCGCCGACCCGCACGCGGCTCAGCCGGCAAAATCGCACCATGCCCCGTCCCATCCTGGCCACCATCCACCCGGCAGCCGTCGCACACAACCTGGCTGTGGCGCGCCGCCAGGCTGCGGGAGCACGCGTCTGGGCCGTCATCAAGGCCGATGCCTACGGTCATGGCATTGAGCGGGTCTGGCCCGGCTTGCAGGCGGCCGACGGTCTGGCCCTGCTCGACCTCGCCGAAGCCCAACGGGTGCGCCGGCTCGGCTGGCGCGGCCCGGTGCTGCTGCTCGAGGGGGTGTTTGAGCCGCGCGACCTGGAACTGTGCTCGCGCCTGAACCTGTGGCATGTGGTGCACGTCGAGGCCCAGATCGACTGGCTGGCGGCACACAAGACGCACCAGCCGCATCGGGTGTTCCTCAAGCTCAACAGCGGCATGAACCGGCTGGGTTTTGCGCCGGCAGCCCTGCGGTCGGCCTGGACCCGGCTGAACGCCCTGCCGCAAGTGGACGAGATCTCGCTCGTCAGCCACTTCGCCGACGCCGACGCGCCGCGCGGCATCGCGCAGCAGCTGGCTGTCTGGCAGGCCGTGACGCAGGACCTGCCGGGCGAACGCTCGATTGCCAACAGCGCCGCCACGCTGCGCCACGCGGCCGACGCCGGCGTGCGCGCCGACTGGGTGCGCGCCGGCATCATGAGCTACGGCGGCGTGCCCGACTTTCCCGAACACGACGCCGCCCACTGGGGCCTGGCTCCGGCCATGACGCTGGCCTCACGCCTCATCGCCACCCAACAGCTGCAGACCGGCGACAGCGTGGGCTACGGCAGCCGCTACACCGCCGCGCAGGCCATGCGCATCGGCATCGTCGCCTGTGGTTATGCCGACGGTTACCCCCGGCTCGCCCCCACCGGCACGCCGGTGCTGGTGGACGGCGTGCGGTGCAGCACGGTGGGGCGGGTGTCGATGGACATGCTGGCCGTCGACCTCAGCCCGGTACCCCACGCCGGCCTGGGCAGCGAGGTCACCTTGTGGGGCCGCAGCCGAGTCCAGCCCGGTGCATGGCTGAGCGTGGACGAGGTGGCGCTGGCCGCCGGCACCATCAGCTACGAGCTCCTGTGTGCATTGGCGCCGCGGGTGCCGGTGCAGATCGACGCAGGCGACGCTGGCCACGGCCTGAGCGACGCCAGCCCGACCATCGGCAGCCCAGCCGCCGGGGCACCGCGCTGACCGCTGCGGCGACGGCTAGACCCGCCAGCTGCCCGACCGATCAGCCGATCGAGATCCTGCACGATGCCCAGACCACCCCGGGTCGACCCGCGCGAGGTCGAGTTCAGCGCCATCCGCGCCCAGGGTGCCGGCGGCCAGAACATCAACAAGGTCAGCAACGCCGTGCACCTGCGGTTTGACGTGCGCGCCAGTTCACTGCCCGAGCCGGTGAAGGCGCGCTTGCTGATGCTGGACGACCAGCGCATCAGCGCCGACGGCGTGGTGGTCATCAAGTCGCAGGAGCACCGCAGCCTGCCGCGCAACCAGGCCGAGGCGCTGGCCCGCCTGCAGGCACTGGTGGAGCGCGCCGCACACATTCCAAGAACGCGACGCCCGACCCGGCCGAGTGCCGGCTCGCAGCAGCGCCGACTGCAGGCCAAGGCCAACCGCAGCCAGCTCAAGGCCAGCCGGCGCGCCGGCGAAACCTAGGCCAGCCGGACGCCCCTGCCTGCACCCCGCTGCGCGCCGGGCGGGCCGGCGGCTCAGCCCTCGACCACTTTCACGCCCTTCCAGAACGCGACCCGGCCCTTGATCTGTGCCGCGGCCTCCTTGGGCTCGGGGTAGTACCAGACCGCGTCGGGATTGGCGTCACCGTTGATGAACAAGGTGTGGTACCGCGCCTCGCCCTTCCAGGCGCACATGCTGCAGGTATTGCTGGGCAGCAGCAGGTTCTTGTCCAGCGATTCGGCCGGGAAGTAGTGGTTGCCTTCGACCAGCACGGTGTCGTCGCTTTGCGCGACGACGATGTTGTTCCAGATGGCTTTCATGGGGACAGTGAGGATGACAGGTGGTTTGCGGGTCCTGAGGAACACGACGGTGCCGCGATGGCGGCGGCAGCGGCGCGCGAGCTCTCGCCCGCAGTGTGCCCGCGAACCGCGCGACGCGGCTGTGGATCTGTGCCCGGTCGCGGCTGTCCGCACAATCGCGCCATGGCCCGCAACGACAGCAAGACGATCTACACCTGCCGCGAATGCGGCGGCAGCAACGCCAAATGGCTCGGCCAGTGCCCGCACTGCAAGGCCTGGAACACGCTGGAGGAGGCCGTGCCGGAGCCGGCCGGGAGCGCCAGCGGCAAGCTCAACCGCTTCCAGGCCCTGGCCAAAAGCCAGCCGGTGGCCACGCTCAGCGAGATCGAGGCCACCGAGGTCGAGCGCACGCCCACCGGCCAGGACGAACTCGACCGCGTGCTGGGCGGCGGCATCGTCGCCGGTGGCGTGGTGCTGATCGGCGGCGACCCCGGCATCGGCAAGAGCACGCTGCTGCTGCAGGCGGTCGACGCCCTGGCCGGCCGCATGCCGGTGCTGTACGTGAGCGGCGAGGAGTCCGGCGCCCAGATCGCCCTGCGCGCGCGCCGCCTGGGCCTGGCGGGCGACAAGGTGCGGGTGCTGGCCGAGATCAACCTGGAGCGCATCCTGGCCACGCTGGAGACCGAGGCGCCGCAGTTCTGCGTCATCGACTCGATCCAGACGGTCTATTCCGAGGCGCTCAGTTCGGCGCCCGGCTCGGTGGCCCAGGTGCGCGACTGCGCCGCCCAGCTCACCCGGGTGGCCAAGTCGCGCGGCTGCTGCCTGGTGCTGGTGGGCCATGTGACCAAGGAAGGCGCGCTGGCCGGCCCGCGCGTGCTGGAGCACATCGTCGACACGGTGCTGTATTTCGAGGGCGACACGCATTCGAGCTTCCGCCTGGTGCGCGCCATCAAGAACCGTTTCGGCGCGGTCAACGAAATCGGCGTGTTCGCCATGACCGAGCGTGGCCTCAAGGGCGTGAGCAACCCCAGCGCCATCTTTCTGTCCACCCACAGCGAGCCGGTGCCCGGCGCCTGCGTGCTGGTCACGCTGGAGGGCACGCGCCCACTGCTGGTCGAGATCCAGGCCCTGGTCGACGCCGGCGGGCCCAGCCCGCGGCGGCTGTCGGTCGGCCTGGAGCGCGACCGCCTGGCCATGCTGCTGGCGGTGCTGCACCGCCATGCCGGCGTGGCCAGCATGGACCAGGACGTGTTCGTCAACGCCGTGGGCGGCGTGCGCATCAGCGAGCCGGCGGCCGATCTCGCCGTGTTGCTGGCCATCCAGAGCAGTCTGCGCGGCAAGCCGCTGCCGCGCGGCTTCTTCGCCTTCGGCGAGGTCGGCCTGGCCGGCGAGGTGCGCCCGGCACCGCGCGGCCAGGAGCGACTGAAGGAGGCCGCCAAGCTCGGCTTTTCCGTCGCCGTGGTGCCCAAGGCGAACGCGCCCCGAAAACCCATCGACGGGCTGACGATTCACGCCGTCGAACGGGTGGACCAGGCCATGGACCTGGTGCGCGACCTCTGATCCCTCGACCCGCACGAGGCGACAGGCCAGTGTGGCGATCCCTTAGGCCGGCGCCACAGGTCAGCGCCTAGGATGTTGAGCACGCATCGGACCTCGAGCATGAAACGACTTTCTTCCCCTGGCACCAATGGCCTGCTCATCGGCGGCGCCGTCCTGGCCGGTTGGTGGGCCTGGG
Source organism: Pseudomonadota bacterium (assembly GCA_041169165.1). Taxonomy (GTDB): domain Bacteria; phylum Pseudomonadota; class Gammaproteobacteria; order Burkholderiales; family Burkholderiaceae_C; genus Sphaerotilus. The sequence continues at coordinate 27,752 of JBEEJN010000020.1, read as the reverse complement.
GCTGGCAAGGCCTCATCCTGGCCTTCACCCTCATCGTGTTCTGGTCGCTGCTGCAATTCCGTCGTGCCACGCGGGCGTTGCAGAACGCCGCCAATCGGCCGATCGGCCAGATCGATTCGGTGACCATGATGCAGGCACGCCTGGAACCCGGTCAGCAGATGGCCGAAGTGCTGCAGATCAGCGGCAGCCTGGGCATCCAGCAGGGCGACCGCGACGAATGGCAGTGGAGCGACGCAGGCGGCAATGAAATCGTCGTCACCTTCCGCCGCGGCGTGGTCGTGCGCTGGGCCGTCGCCCGGGCCGATCGTGACCCAGGCGGCAACGCCGCCGCGCCCGGCGCCAGCGCCGACGAGCCGGTACAGCCGCCATCGCCAGACGCTCGGGCGTGAGGCGGGTCAGGCGCCCGAGATCGGTTCGGCAAGCGCCGGCGCGGTGCTGGCGGGCAAGGCCGGCGCCTCAGTCCGAACGGCGTAGACGGGCCCCACCGATCGACCCGGCAGCACCGGCAGATCCAGGTGGGGAAAGTGGCGCAGCAGGCAATCGCGCAGATCTCGCAATTGCAGGGGCTTGGTGACGACGTCGTTCATGCCGGCGTCCAGCGCGAGCCGGCGCGCCTCCTCGAATGCATCCGCCGTGACGGCGACGACCACCAGCGCACGTTCGCGCGGGCCCAGCGCGCGGATGGCACGGGTCGCCGCCAGGCCGTCCATCACCGGCATGTGCATGTCCATCAGCACCAGGTCCCAGGCGCCGCTACGCACCAGGTCCACCGCCTGGGCACCGTGTTCGCAGATCCGCGCCGCCAGGCCGAGCCGGCCGAGCAGCGCCACCAGTAATTTGCAGTTGACCGGGTGGTCATCGCAGACCAGCACCTGCAGCGCGGCCCGGGTCGGCGTAGCCAGCCCATGCGGCGGGCCCACGGGCGCCGCTTCGGCGGCAGACGGCGCGGCGTTGCCGACGCCAGACGGCGCGCGCGCAGCGGCCGGTGCCGCAACAGGCGCGTGCGCGTCGCCGGGGTGCGCGCCCATCTGCTCGTCCAGCACCTGCAGCGGCAGGTTGAGGGTAAAGACGCTGCCGCGGCCCGGTTCGCTGCTGGCGCTGATGTCGCCGCCCATCAGGCGCGCCAGGTTGCGGGATATTTCCAGACCCAGGCCGGTGCCGCCAAAGCGCCGGTGAATGCTGCTGTCGCCCTGGCTGAAGCGCTGGAACAGTCGTCCAAGGGTGTCGGCGTCCATGCCGATGCCGGTGTCGGACACGCTGAGCACCAGTTCAGGCGCTGCGCTGTCCACCGCGCCGGCGGGCGCAGGGCGACGCACCAGACCGGTGTGGATCTGCACGGCGCCCCGTTCGGTGAACTTGATCGCGTTGCCCACCAGGTTGAAGACGATCTGCTTGAGCCGTTTGCCGTCCACCTGCACCCAGGCCGGTAGCCCTGGCCCGATGTCCAGCACCAGCGTCAAGCCGCGTGCGCGAGCCTGCGGCCCCATCAGCGCATCGACATCGCGCAGCAGCCGCGCCAGGTCGACTGGCGTAGGTGCGATCTCGAGCTGACCGGAATCGAGCCGCGAGACGTCGAGCACGTCATCCAGGATGTCGAGCAGGTGTTCACCGGACTCGCGCGCAGTACGCAGCTGTTCCGCCTGCTCGGGTGCTTGCGGCGACGACTCGAGCAGCGACAACATGCCCAGCAGACCGTTGAACGGCGTGCGCAGTTCGTGGCTCATATTGGCCAGAAAGGCGCTCTTGGCCCGGCTGGCCTGCTCGGCGTCCGCGCGGGCGTGCTGCAGGCTCACCGCCAGATCCTCCAGCTCGGCCCGGCGGCGCTCCAGCGAGGTGAGCTGACGCACCAACAGGCCCGCCAGCAGCACGGTGAGCAGGCTCTGGAAGACGGTGAGGGCAATGCTGATGCGGTTGGTGTCGCGCACCGCCTCGTTGCGGTGGCTGGCGTATTCACCAAATGCCTGATTGGCCGCCAGCACCAGCTGGTGCAGCGGCTCGGCAAGCGGCTCGAACTGCGCCAGCAGGGCGCGGCAGCGCGCCGGGTCGAGCACCTCCGGGCCACTGGTGACGATGGCATCGGCCTGCGCTACGAAAGCGCGCAAGCGCTGCAGCATCGCTGGCTGGCCGTCGATCCCGCTCACCACCTGGCTCATGCGTTCGGGCTCGATCAGGCTGATGCGACTGACAAAGATCTCGTAGCGCTCGCGCAGCGCGTCGGTCTGGCGCCGCGCCTTGTGGGCGTCGGGCTCGACGGCCAGCACACGCAACTGTTCGCGCAGGCGCAGGTATTCACTGTCGAGCTGGTAGAAGCTCCACAGCAGGTTGTCACCCTCGTAGAGCACCGAACCATTGAGCAGCGACAGAGAACGGGTCTGCAGCCAGCCCACGCCGCCCAGCAGCAGCACAAGCAACAAGGCGGCCAGCGCGTACCAGCGACTGATGCGGCGCATGTCGCGCCGACGCACGGGCCCTTCCTGGCCTGTGCTCATTCGACCTCGAGGCTCTTGAGCTGCCAGGCGGCGCGGCTGTAGTAGCGCTCGGAGCGCAGGGTGGCATCGCTGTCGAAGGGGTAGATGATGAACAGCGGCCCCTTCTCGCGCACCGGCATGGGCGCGTCATCCATCAGACGAGCCAGCACCACGCCGTAGCGTGTGGTGTCCTCCACCGGCAGCTCGACCTTGTAGTCGTTCAGCGCCACCGCCTTGAGCGTCTTGCCACTGGCGCCAGCGGCGGCCAGCACGTCGCTCAGCAGCGGGCCGGTGAACTTGCGCGCCTCCTTGTACCAGGGCGTCTTGGTGCTGAAGCTGTGTTGCGGCAAGGCCTCGATCATGGCCATGTCGAATTCGGCCTTGCCTGCGGCATTGGTCTTGCCGATCTTGCCGGTGATGGTCAGCACCACCTTGCCCTTGGGTGCGGCCAGGCCGGCTTGCTGCGCGTTCAGCGCAGGAGCGACTGTCATCAGGCCGACGACGGCCAGGGTGGTGCAGCATTGACGCAAATGGCTGAAGAGGGACATGGTGCGCTCCGATACAAACAAGGGCGAACGACAGGGCGGATGCCACGCGGCGCGGCCGATCTCAGGCCGGGCTTGCCAGATGAGGGAAATGACGCAGCAGACAGGCATGCAGATCGGCCGGGTCCATGGGTTTGGCAAGCAGGTCGTCGATGCCCGCAGCCAGCGCCATGGCCCGAGTTTCGTCCATCGCGTCGGCGGTGACGGCAACGATGACCGGCCCGCTGCCCGGCGGCAGCAGGGCGCGGATCTGGCGCGTGGCGGCCAGACCATCCATCACCGGCATGTGCAGGTCCATGAGCACGAAGTCGAACTGGTTGCAGCTCAGCAGGGCAACTGCCTGGGCACCGTCCTCGCACATCACCGGTTCGCAACCGAATCGGCCCAGAAAGGCCTGCATGAGCAGGCGGTTGACCTCGTTGTCATCACACACCAGGATGCGCAGACCGGGCAGGCCGCCGGCCAGTGGACGCTGGGCCACGGGCACAGCAGGCGCGCCAGGCGGCTGCGGCAAGGCGGGCAACGCCGCGGTGCCGCGGTTGACGGCATCGTCGGGCAGGGTGGAGTCGCCGCTTGCATCGTCGCCCGGCTGGGTGGGCGCAAAGCCCGGTTCGGCCGGCAGCAGCAGGGTGAACTCGCTGCCCAGGTTCTTGACGCTGCTCGCGGTGAGGTCACCACCCATGCGGCGCGCCAGGGTGCGCGAGATCTCCAGGCCCAGCCCGGTGCCGCCGAAGCGGCGCTGGATGCTGTCGTCACCCTGCACGAACCGCTTGAACAGCCGCGCCAGTGTCTGCTCGTCCATGCCGATGCCGTCGTCGCACACCCGCACGCTGAGCAGGCCGCCGCGCGCCGTAGCGTTCGCGGCGACGCCGGCAATCGCCGGGGCGGTCAGGTCGTCGTCGAAGGGCGGCGGCAACTCGGCCTGCGCTTCCCAGTGCACCAGCACGCGCACGCCGCCGCGCCGGGTGAACTTGATGCCGTTGCTGATCAGGTTGTACAGGATCTGCTTGAGTCGTTTGCCGTCCAGCACCAGTCGGCGCGGCAGATCGCCGTCCAGATGCATGTCCAGGGTGAGCTGGTGCTCGTGCGCCAGCGGGCGCATGAGGTTGAGCGTCTCGCTGAACAGGCGCGGCGTCTCGACGTCGGCGAGCTCGAGGGTCAGCCCGCCTGCGTCGAGCTTGGAGATGTCCAGCACATCGTTGAGGATGGACATGAGATGCTGGCCGGAACGTCTAGCGGTATGCAGGTAACGCTGCTGATCAACGTTGAGCGGGCCGCCACTTTCGACCAGGGTCAGCATGCCCAGCATGCCGTGGAAAGGTGTGCGCAGTTCATGGCTCATGTTGGCGACGAACATGCTCTTGGCCCGGCTGGCTGCCTCGGCGGCCTCCTGCGCATGGCCGAGTTGCTCTGCCAGGTGTTCCAGGCTTCTGCGCCGGCGATCGGCGCTGCGCAGCTGGTGCACGACGATGAGGGCGAAAACCAGGGTGAGCAAACACTGGAACACCGTCAGACCGATGGCGAAACGCGACTGTTGCTGCACGGCGTCATTGAGCTGGCCGGCGCTGCGCGCGTCGCGGTGATAGGCGTCAAGCGCCAGATCGTGCAGCGGCCCGTTCAAGGCATCGGAACTCGCTGCGAGCGCCTGCAAGTCGGCGACAGCCGGCGGCTTGGGGGCCGTTTCACCAATGACGGGATCGGCCTGGCGGATGAAATCGAGCAGCTTCTTGCGCGTCGGATCTTCGGCGTGATCTATGCGTGCAAACAGGTCGGCGCCATCACCCGCCACTTGGAAGGCACGGCTGACGAAGACCTCGTAACGCAACGACAACTGCTCGGTCTTGATGCTGCCGGGGCGCAAGCTTTCGTGGCGCAGCAGCTCGCACAGACGCAAGGACTCGCTTTCGAGTTGAGCGAAAGCGAAGGTGAGGCTGTCGGTGCGGTCAGCAACACTTTCCTCAAGCAGCGCTGAGGTGCGTGACTGCACCCAGGCGATGCCGGCAAAGGCCACGATCAGGATGGCACCGACGAGCACCAGCGCACGCGCACTGCGCGCCAGGGAGCGGGCGGGCATCGACGGGCCGATGGTGACGGACATGGGCAGTTTTGAACGCCGGAACGGCATCCAGTCTAGCGGCCGGCCTAGCGCACCCTCTGGATCTGACCGCTTCGGCCAGAGAATTCATCCATCGAATGGGGAAAAACCGGGGCTCGCACGCTGAAATCCTGCAGTTTGAGGATGCCCCGGGGTCGGCTCGTTCAACCGAAATGGCAGACGTAGTGGTAAGGCTCGCCCTCGACCTTGATCTCGAAGCTGGAGTTGCCCGGCACATTAAAGCTCTGGCCGGCGCTGTAGCTCTGCCACTCGCTGCTGCCGGCAAGCCGAATGCTGCAGGCGCCGGCGACACCTTCCATGATCTCGGGCGCGCCGGTGTTGAAGGTCAGGCTGCTGGGCAGGATGACGCCCACGCTCTTCTTCGTGCCGTCGGCCAGGGTGATGCCGTGCGAGACACATTTGCCGTCGAAGTAGACGTTGGCCTTGGTGCTGACGGTGGCGGGGATGGTGGCGGTGATGGAAGCAGTCACGGAGGGATCCTTGCAAGGGTGCGCACGAGGGCGCGGCGGCCGGCGCCCCGGGGTGGGCGCCGCCTAAAATCGCGGATTATTCCAGCCCGACCCGCCCGTGAGCCTCAGCCGCCCACGCGCGCGACGGTCGCCCACGAGCCCTAGCCGAAAGCTGCCCCGACGTGTCCGCCACCATCCTCCAATCCCTCCCCGCCGGCCAGCGTGTCGGCATCGCCTTCTCCGGCGGCCTGGACACGAGCGCCGCCGTGCACTGGATGCGCGCCAAGGGCGCCGTGCCCTGCGCCTACACCGCCAACCTGGGCCAGCCCGACGAGAGCGACTACAACGAGATCCCGCGCAAGGCCCTGGCCTACGGCGCCGAGATTGCCCGCCTGATCGACTGCCGCGCCCAGCTGGTGGCCGAAGGCATCGCCGCCATCCAGAGCGGCGCCTTCCACATCTCCACCGGCGGCGCCACCTATTTCAATACGACGCCGCTCGGCCGCGCCGTCACCGGCACCGCCCTGGTGGTGGCCATGCGCGACGACGGCGTCAACATCTGGGGCGACGGCTCGACTTACAAGGGCAACGACATCGAGCGCTTCTACCGCTATGGCCTGCTGGCCAACCCCGCCCTCAAGATCTACAAGCCCTGGCTGGACCAGACCTTCATCGACGAGCTGGGCGGGCGCAAGGAGATGAGCGAATACCTCATCGCCAACGGCTTCGACTACAAGATGAGCGTGGAGAAGGCCTACTCGACCGACTCCAACATGCTGGGCGCCACGCACGAGGCCAAGGACCTGGAGTTCCTGAACAGCGGCATGCACATCGTCAAGCCCATCATGGGCGTGGCCTTCTGGCGCGACGACGTGGTGGTGAAGGCCGAGACCGTGAGCGTGCGCTTCGAGGACGGCGTGCCGGTGGCGCTGAACGGCCGCAGCTTTGCCGACCTGGTGAGCCTGTTCGCCGAGGCCAACGCCATCGGCGGGCGCCACGGCCTGGGCATGTGCGACCAGATCGAGAACCGCATCATCGAGGCCAAGAGCCGCGGCATCTACGAGGCCCCCGGCATGGCGCTGCTGCACATCGCCTACGAGCGCCTGGTGACCGGCATCCACAACGAGGACACCATCGAGCAGTACCGCATGAACGGCCGCAAGCTCGGCCGCTTCCTCTACCAGGGCCGCTGGTTCGACCCGCAGTGCCTGATGCTGCGCGAGACCGCCCAGCGCTGGGTGGCGCGCGCCATCACCGGCGAGGTGACGCTGGAGCTGCGCCGCGGCAACGACTACTCCATCCTCAACACCGAGAGCCCCAACCTGACCTACGCACCCGAGCGCCTGAGCATGGAAAAGGTCGAAGACGCCGCCTTCACCCCGGCCGACCGCATCGGCCAGCTGACCATGCGCAACCTGGACATCACCGACACACGCGGCAAGCTGGGCGTGTACAGCCGCACCGGCCTGCTGGGCGCGGGCTCGGAAGGCTCGATCCCGCTGCTGACGCCGCCGCAGGGCTGAGCGTCGGCGGGTCGGTCGCCCCGCCACCCGCTGCTGATCACCCCACCGCCCCGCAGGCCACCCGGTCTGCGGGGCGGTGCCGTTTGGAGGTGGCCGACGCGCAGATGTCACCAGCTGTCACCCGCTTGTCGCCACCGCGACGCTGGCTCAGGGCATGCCCCGTGGCAATCGCGGGCGCATGGGCATAGAACCCGGGCAGTCCGCGTGAACCCTGAACGGGGTGAGCGCGCCCCCTGCCTCAGCACTGCGGCCGCAGCGGCCGCACCGGAGTTCCCGCATGCCTCAGCAACCCTCCGTGAACCTTGCCGATCTGCGCGCCCAGATCGCGCCGCGCCCCGCCGCCGAATTCCGCGTGCCCGAGGACCGGCCGCACCTGCGCCACTGGGCGCACCGCCTGCCGCGCCAGCTCGACGTGCCCGAGACCTCGCTGTGGTTCAACCTGGAGGTCGCGGCGCGCCGCCACCCCAGCAAGACCGCCTACGTCTTCTTCGGCGCCGAGCTGAGCTTCGCCGAGCTGCACCACCAGGCCGAGCAGCTGGCCGGTTGGCTGCAGGCTCAAGGCGTGGGCACGGGCGACCGCGTGGCCCTCTTCCTGCAGAACTGCCCGCAGTTCATCGTCGCCTTCTATGCCGTGCTGCGCGCCAACGCGGTGGTGGTGCCGGTCAACCCCATGAACCGCGCCGACGAGTTCGGCCACTACATCACCGACCCGGACACCCGGGTGGTGATCACCAGCGCCGACCTGGCGCCCATCGTCGAGCAGGCCAACGACGCCCTGCCCGAGGAGCGCCGCCTGCGCGCCCTGCTGGTCACCCGCCTGGGCGACGCCCTGCCGGGTAAACACAGCAGCGCCATCCGTGCCGAGCTGGCCCCGGCCCCGGCCATCGCCGCCTGGCTGGACGCCGACCCGCCCCTGCCGGCCGCCGCCACCCGCTGGGACGCCGCGCTGCAAGGCCAGTGGCCGCTCACCCCGCACACCGCCGGGCCGGACGACCTGGCCCTGCTGCCCTACACCTCTGGCACGACCGGCCTGCCCAAGGGCTGCATGCACACCCACCGCACCCTGATGCACAACACCGTCGGCGGCAGCAAGTGGGTGCCTGGCGGCACCGAGACCATCAGCCTGGGCGTGGTGCCCTTCTTCCACATCACCGGCATGCTCTACGGCGTGCTGGCGCCGGTGCATGCGGCGTCGACCACCATCATCATGCCGCGCTGGGACCGCGAGCTGGCGGGGCGCCTCATCTCGCTGTACGGCGTGACGCACTGGACCTGCATCCCCACCATGGTGATCGACCTGTTCGCCAGCCCTAACTATCAGAGCTTCAACCTGAAGAGCCTGCGCTACATGACCGGCGGCGGCGCCGCCATGCCGCAGGCCATCGCCGAGAAGCTGCGCGCCGAGTTCGGCCTGACCTTCATCGAGGGCTATGGCCTGACCGAGACCGCGGCGCCGAGCCACTCCAACCCGGCCGAACGCCCCAAGCTGCAATGCCTGGGCATCCCCATCTTCGGCACCGATTCACGCGTGGTCGACCCGGTGACGCTCAAGGAACTGCCGCAAGGCGAGGTGGGCGAGATCGTCACCCACGGCCCCATGGTCTTCAAGGGCTACTGGAAGCACCCCGAGGCCACCGCAGCCGCCTTCTTCGAACTGGACGGCAAGCGCTTCTTCCGCACCGGCGACCTGGGCCGCATCGACGAGGACGGCTACTTCTTCATCACCGACCGCCTGAAACGCATGATCAATGCGAGCGGCTACAAGGTCTGGCCCAGTGAGGTCGAACTGCTGCTCTACAAGCACCCGGCCATTGCCGAGGCCTGCATCATCTCGGCCAAGGACGCCTACCGCGGCGAGACGGTGAAAGCCGTGGTGGTGCTGCGCCCGGCCTTCCAGGGCCAGGTGAGCGAGGACGACATCATCAGCTGGTCGCGCGAGCACATGGCGGCCTACAAGGTGCCACGCATCGTCGAGTTCGCCCAGGGCCTGCCCAAGAGCGGCTCGGGCAAGGTGATGTGGCGCTTGCTGCAGGAGAAGGAAGCGGGCTAGATTGCGCGCTGGTCTCGCGCCTGCCGCCGAGTGCACATCGTCAGCCGCCGATGCGTGCCTGGCCGGCCAGCACGCGGGGCCGGCCTATCGAGGCCATGGAGTAAACCAATCGTCAGGGCGTCCCATCGGGGTCCGGCGATAGGCACAATCACTCCCGTTCGATCAATAGCTTTCTTCAACCCACACAGGAGCACCGACGATGTCCATCATCAACACGCAAGTCCAGCCGTTCAAGACCCAGGCCTTCCACAACGGCAAGTTCATCACCGTGTCCGACGAGAGCCTGAAGGGCAAGTGGTCCGTGCTGATCTTCATGCCGGCCGCCTTCACCTTCAACTGCCCGACCGAGATCGAGGACGCTGCCGACAACTACGCCGCCTTCCAGGCCGCCGGTGCCGAGGTCTACATCGTCACCACCGACACCCATTTCTCGCACAAGGTGTGGCACGAGACCTCGGCCGCCGTCGGCAAGGCCAAGTTCCCCCTGGTCGGCGACCCGACCCACACCCTGACCAACGCCTTCGGCGTGCACATCGCCGAAGAAGGCCTGGCGCTGCGCGGCACCTTCATCATCAATCCGGAAGGCCAGATCAAGACCGCCGAGATCCACAGCAACGAGATCGCCCGCGACGTGTCCGAAACCCTGCGCAAGCTCAAGGCCGCGCAGTACACCGCCGCCCACCCCGGCCAGGTCTGCCCGGCCAAGTGGAAGGAAGGCGCCAAGACGCTGACCCCGTCGATCGACCTGGTCGGCAAGATCTGATCTTGGCCCACCCCCGGAGCGGCTCACGCCGCTCCCCCTCCAGGGGGCGCCAGGCGTGGCCCGGCCAAGCCGGTTCCACCTTGGCCGCTGGGTGGGGGCTGCGCCCCTGCCCCCCGCCTGACGAACTCAGGCCTCGCTGACAGTCCGGCACGATCCACGCCGCGGGCTGTCAACGGGGTCGGAACAACCACGCCCGCAACACCTCCGCCGCGAAAGGAAGCGCCATGTTGGACAGCAGCACCCAGGCTCAACTCGCCTCGTACTTCGACAAGATCACCCAGCCCATCGAGCTGATCGCCAGCCTGGACGACAGCGCCGGTGCGGCCGACATCCGCGAACTGATCACCGAGATCGCCGCCATCGCGCCGGCCAAGATCAGCGCGCGCTTCGACGGCCGGTACGAGCGCCGCCCGTCCTTCCAGATCACCCGCGTCGGCCATGACATGGGCGTGCATTTCGCTGCACTGCCCATGGGCCACGAGTTCACCTCGCTGCTGCTGGCGCTGCTGTGGGCAGGTGGTCACCCGCCCAAGATCGAGCCCGAGGTGGCAGAACAGATCAAGGCCCTGCCCGGTGAGCACCACTTCACCACCTGGATGAGCCTGACCTGCCACAACTGCCCGGACGTGGTACAGGCGCTCAACATGATGGCCGTGCTCAACCCGCGCATCCGCCACGTGGCGATCGACGGCGGCCTGTTCCAGCAGGAGGTGGAAGCCCGCCAGATCATGGCCGTGCCCAAGACCGAGCTGAACGGTGCCGACTTCAGCAGCGGGCGCATCGAACTGGGCGAGATCCTGGCCAAGATCGACACCGGTGCCGCCGCCCGCGAGGCGCTGCAGCTCAGCGCCAAGGCGCCCTACGACGTGCTCATCGTCGGCGGCGGCCCGGCCGGCGCCGCGGCCGCGGTGTACGCCGCACGCAAGGGCATCCGCACCGGCATCGTGGCCGAACGTTTCGGCGGCCAGACCATGGACACCATGGGCATCGAGAACTTCATCTCGGTGCTCGAAACCCAGGGCCCCAAGTTCGCCGCTGCGCTCGAAGCCCATGTGAAGGCCTATGACGTGGACGTGATGACGCTGCAGCGCGTCAAGCAGCTCGCTCCTGCCGGCGCGCCCGGTGCCTACGCCACACTCACGCTGGAGAACGGCGCCGAGCTGAAGAGCCGCACCATCATCCTGGCCACCGGTGCACGCTGGCGCAACATGAACGTGCCCGGCGAGGAGCTGTACAAGAACAAGGGCGTGGCCTACTGCCCGCACTGCGACGGCCCGCTCTTCAAGGGCAAGGACGTGGCGGTGATCGGCGGCGGCAACTCGGGCGTCGAGGCGGCCATCGACCTGGCCGGCATCGTGAAAAGCGTGACCCTGCTCGAATTCGCCGATCAGCTCAAGGCCGACCAGGTGCTGGTGGACAAGCTCAAGTCGCTGCCCAACGTCAGCATCCACGTCAATGCGCTGACCACCGAGGTCACCGGCGACGGCCAGAAGATGACCGGCCTGAAATGGAAGGACCGCGTGACGGGCGAGGAACACGCGCCCGCCCTGGCGGGTGTGTTCGTGCAGATCGGCCTGGTGCCCAACACCGAGTTCCTGCGCGGCACGGTGGAGCTGAGCCGCTTCGGCGAAATCATCATCGACGCCAGGTGCGCCACCAGCGCCCACGGCGTCTACGCCGCCGGCGACGTCACCACCGTGCCCTTCAAGCAGATCATCATCGCCGCCGGTGAAGGCGCCAAGGCCGCGCTGAGCGCCTTCGACCACCTGATCCGCACGCCGGCGCCGCAATGAGGTGATGCATTCAGGCGCCTCATCGGCTGCCCTCCCCCCCCCGAAATAGTCGGCGAGAGCGCCGCCGGCCTGCGGTATGGTTTCGGACCGTGGCTGAAAACACTTCCTCGTTCAACCCGCGTTTCCTGCGCCGCCTGGTCGCCCTGCCGCCCCTTGTCGTGCTGCTGCTGGGCTGCGGCTTGACTTGGTACGAGGCCGTCGAGCAGCAGGACCAGTCCAGCGCGCAACTGCAGGCCGATCTGCGCCAGCAGGCCCTGCAGGTCAGCGCCGGACTGCAGCGTCGCCTGGCCTCGAACGCCGAGATCCTGCGCGGAGTGGCCGGCCTGTTCGCCACCGGCCGGCTGGTCGACCGCGACGCCTTTCAGCGTTATCACGACGCTCTGCGGCTGGGGCGCGACCACCCCGGCATCCAGGGCGTCGGTTTTGCTGAATGGATCACGCCTGAGCAGCGCGCCCGGCATGAAGCGGCGCTGCGCGCCGAGGGCCATACGAACTACCGCATCCGGCCGGCCGGCGAGCGGGCGCACTACAGCGCCATCGTGCTGCTCGAACCCTTCGACTGGCGCAATCAGCGCGCCTTCGGCTTTGACATGTACACCGAGCCGGTGCGCCAGGCGGCCATGAGCACCGCGCGCGACGAGGGCCGGGCCGCCATCACCAGCCGCGTCAAGCTGGTGCAGGAGACCGACGAGGACGTGCAGGCCGGCTTTTTGCTGTACCTGCCGGTCTATGCCCCCGGCCTGCCGGTAGGCGGGGTCGAACAGCGCCGCGCGGCACTGCGCGGCTGGGCCTATTCGCCGCTGCGCGCCGGGCGCTTCATGCGCAGCGTGCTCGACAACGAGTTTGCCGGGCTCACCGACCGCTTCGCGGTGCGGGTCTACGCCGCCGCCCAGCCCCGCGACGATCAGCTGCTGTTCGACTCGGCGCCTGCGCAGCCACACACCGCTGCCGCGGCTTCCACCACCATCATCCAGACCATCCATGCCGAAGGCGCGCTGTGGGCGCTCAGCCTGCAGCCCCTGCCGGCCTACTGGACCACCCGGCACCTGGAGCAAGGTGTCCAGACCAACCACTGGCTCATCGGCCTGTCGCTCACGGCACTGCTCGTCACCGCCAGCGTCCTGCTGGCCGATCGCACCCGGCGACTGGTGCAGGCTCTGGAGGACACGACCCGATCGCGGCGCGCCCTGGCCGAACAGCACGACCTGCTGCGCGCCATTCATGAAGGTTCGACTGTCGCCATCCTGATGCTGGATCGCCAGGGCCGCATCGTGCACGCCAACCCGCGACTGGCCGAAATGCTGCACACCGCGCCCGACGCCTGCATCGGCCGCCCCTATGCCGAACTGGCTGCCCCAAGCGAACGTGCCCAGGTCCAGGCCCGCCTGCAGCGGCTGCTCGACGGCCAGGGCGTCGAGCCGGGGAAAGTGCAACGCCACTTCCGGCGCGCCGATGGCAGCAGCTTCTGGGGCGAAGTGAACGGGCGCGTAGTGCACGACGCGGACGGTGCGGTCACCGGTGCGGTGCTGGTCATCGAGGACATCAGCCAGCGTCGCGACGACGAAGCGCGCATCCGTCACCTGGCGCTGCACGACCAGCTCACCGGCCTGGCCAACCGCCACCTGCTGCTCGATCGCGCCGGCCAGGCGCTAGACCTGGCGCGGCGCCATCGTCGCCAGCTGGCGCTGCTTTTCATCGATCTGGACCGCTTCAAGCCCATCAACGACCGGCATGGTCACGAAGCCGGTGACGCCGTCTTGCGCACCGTCGCCGAGCGCCTGCAAAGCCAGTTGCGCGCCGCCGACACCGTCTGCCGCCAGGGCGGCGACGAATTCATCGTGCTGCTGTCCGAAGTATCCGACCCCGACACCCTGCCGGCCGTGGCCGACAAGCTGCTGGCGGCCATCGAACGGCCCATAGGCTGGCAAGGTCAGGCCCTGCAGATCTCGGCCAGCCTGGGCATCGCCGCCTATCCCATCGATGGCGAAGACCTCGATACCCTCATCCGCCGCGCTGACACCGCCATGTACGCCGCCAAACGCAGCGGCCAGCGGGTCTACCTGTCCGACGGTCTGACCGCACCGGCTCGGCTGGATTGAAGCCGGGCGGGCACAACCTTCACTCTCCGTCGGCGCGGTCGGGCTCGACGGCGTCGCCGCCCACCAGTTCGCTGGGCACCCGCACCACGGTGACGGTGCAGTCCGCCTCGGCCACCACCTGCGAGCTGACGCTGCCCAGGTAGCGGCGCAGCGCCGACTTGCCGCGTGCGCCCATCACCACGTGGTCGACCTGGGTGCGGCGGGCGAAGTCGATGATGGCGGCGGCCGCATCGGGCGCTTCCAGCACGTGGAAGGTCAGCCGGCTCTCGTCCAGGTCGAGCGCCTGCGAGATCGGCCGCGCCCAGTGCTTCAGGCCCACCAGCTGCTTGACGTGCAGGCTGCGCCCGGCCGCGTCGGTCAGCTCGTCCATGCCGATGCGGGCGGTCTTCATCACGCCCACGCAGGCCAGGCGCGCGCCCGGCTCGGTGACGAGCACACGACGCACCGTCTCGCGCAGCAGGTCGAGCAGTTCGTCGGTGGCGCCTTCCACGTCCACCGCCGCCATCACGATGGGCGCGCGCTTGAGCTGCTCGGCCACGCCGGCCTGGCTGACCGGCTCGGCGCCCATGGCGGCGAACCAGCGCTTGAACTGGGTGAAGCGCCCGGCGGTGGCGCTGCGCTCGGCGCGTTCGGTGAGCCTGACATGGTCCGGGTGCAGCAGCTCGTGCGCCAGCTGCGCGGCGCTGGCGTGGCGCTTGTCGGCGTGCACCTCCAGGCAGCGCAGGATGATCTCCTGCAGCCAGGGCGGGATGTCCGAGCGGATGGCACGCGGCGGCACCGGCTCCTTGTACAGGCGCTCGCGCAGGCCGCGCACGCTGCCCGGCGCGCCGAAGGGGCGCTCGCCGGTGGCCAGGTGGTACATCATGACGCCCAGGGCGAACAGGTCGCTGCGCGGCTCGCTGCGCAGGAACTGCACCTGCTCGGGCGACATGTAGGGCCCCGTGCCCATGGGCAGGTTGAACTCCTCGTCCAGCAGGTCGGGCAGGTGGTCGTGGCGCGACAGGCCGAAGTCCACCAGCACCACGTCGCCGGCACGTTCGCCGCGCTCACCGGCGTGGGCGCGCAGCAGGATGTTGCTGGGCTTGATGTCCAGGTGGATGACATGCTGGCGGTGCAGCTCGTGCAGCGCCACCGCCACGCGGGCGCCCAGGCTGGCCACCTCATGCGCCGGGATGGGCGCCTCGTCCAGACGCGGGCGCAGCGACTCGCCCTGGATGTGCTCCATCACGATGTAGGGCCGCGCGGTGAAGTCGCCCTTGGCGATGAAGCGCGGCACATGTGCGCCCTTGAGCATCGGCAGGATCATCATCTCGACCTCGAAGCCGACGATGGTGGCCGGGTCCTCGCCGCCCTTGATGCGCGGCACCTTCATGAGCATCGGGATCTGGTGGTCCGGGTGCGTGACCCGCCACAGATTGGCCATGCCGCCCTGGTGCAGCCGTTCCTCTAGACGGAAACCGTCGATGACGTCGCCGGCTTCCGGCGCACGCACCGGCAGGTGTTCGGGGTGCAGACCGGCGGCCGCGCCGCCGGCGGCAGCAAGATCGTCAGGCAGCTTGCGGGATGGGTCGATGCTCATGCAGGCAAGGCGCGGCGCAGCGCCGGTTCAGGACGAATCAATAAAAAGGGGCCCGCGCGGCGGCGCACTGGACGTCGATCAATTGCCGTGCAGCAGGCGCTCGCCCAGTCCGCGCGGCAGGCCGGCAGCGACGATCTTGGCCGCCGTGGCATCGTGGTCGTAGGGCACGCGGTGGAAGGTCAGGGTGTGGCGCTCCATGTCGAACAATGCCCAGCTGGCCGCCGGGTTGCCGTCGCGCGGCTGGCCGGCCGAACCGGGCAACGCCAGCCACTGGCGGTGCAGCGGCACCGGCACGGCCACGCCGGGCGTCGGGCGGAAGTCGGCGATCTTGCCGGTGCTGGACAGGTGGTAAAGCATGGGCTGGTGCACATGGCCGACAAAGGTGTGGCGCGCCTTGGTCGCGTACATGCTGCGCACGGCCTCGGTGCGGCCCAGCACGTATTCCCACTGCGGCGGTGCCCAGGCATTGGCATGCACGAACAGGCAGCTGCCGTGCTCGTGGGTGTAGGGCAGGCTGGCGAGAAAGTCGATGTGCTGCGGGTCCAGGTGCGAGCGGGTCCAGTTGATGACGTTGCGGGCGTCGTCGTTCAGGTTGGGGCCGGGGCCCTTGACGACACCCTCGTCGTGGTTGCCGCGCACCGCGATAGCCCCCTGGCTCACCAGATCCATCACCCGCTCGACCACCCAGGCCGGGTCGGCACCGTAGCCGACGAAGTCGCCCAGCAACGCGATGCGGTCCGCGCCGTGCAGATGCGCCTGCTCCAGGCAGGCCTCGAAAGCCTCGCGGTTGGCGTGGATGTCGGTGATGAGGGCGAGCTTCATGGCGGGAGCGTTTCGTGCGGCAGACATGGGCCGAGCCGGGCATCGGCTGCAGCCGGGCGATTGTGGCCGCAGACGGCAGCCTGTCACCCATCGCAAGCGCTGCATAGCCTGCATGCCACAGACTTGAGCCAACGCATAGTGTGCAGATGCAAGCAAACGCTTGACGGTGAAACGATCAGGGTTTGCCCTGGGTCGCGTGCTACATTTTTTGCGGGCGGTCGACAGGCCCATCCGGTGCCGGTCCGCCCGAATTCACATAGGGGTCATCAATGAAGAAGTTTTTCATCACCGCCGCCTTCGTCGCCTGTGCACCGCTGGCCATGGCTCAGGCCAACAACGTCGGCTCATGCGGCTGGGGCTCCAAGGTCTTCCAAGGCCAGCGCGGTGTGGTTCCCCAGGTCCTGGCGGCCACCACCAACGGCACCTCAGGCAACCAAACCTTCGGCATCACCTTCGGCACCTCAGGGTGTACCCAGGACGGCGTGGTCAGCTCCAACTTCAAGACCGCCATGTTCATCGACGGCAACCGCGTGCAGCTCGCCCGTGACGCCGCCGCCGGCCAGGGCGAAACGCTGGATGCCCTGGTCGTCGTGATGGGCGTGGCGCCGGCTGACCGGGCCTACTTCAAGTCCACCATGAAGAGCCAGTTCTCCACCGTGTTCGCCGACGCCGCCGTGGCCGAACGCCTGCGCACCATGCTGCAGGCCGACGAGCGCCTGTCCGGCTACGCCCTGGCCATCTGACCTGGTCCGACGACACCGGCCAGCCAACTGGCCGGGGCCACCCAGGCCCAGCCGCCCTGCTGGGCCTTTTTCATGCCCGCCCGCCAAGGGCCAGGCCGTCCGCCCTGATGAGCTCACGATCCCACCTGTCGACCACCCCGGCGTGGCCGCTGGCCATGCTGTTGCTGCTGCTGGTCTTGTGGCCGGCAACGGCGCTGCGCGCGCAGCAGCAAACAGCGGGCGCGGCCGGTGCCGGCCTAGGCGCGACCGCCACGACCGTGGCCGAGCCCGCCCCCGCGCTGACTCCCGCCCAGTCGACCTACCTGGCCGAACTGCAGGCGAGTGCGCGTCAGCGCCGGCTGGCCGAGGATCCGGCCTGGCTCGACCTGCTGCACATCAAGCGCCACCCGCTCACCGGCCGGCAGCGCAGCCTGGCCGACGACGCAGGCTTCTTCAACGCACCAGACGGCGCCACCGACCCGGCGGCCGAACTCGACGCCACCCTGGCCGCCGCCTTCGACCCGCGCGTCAACCGCGCCGGTGGGCAGAGTGCGGCCTGCCGCTTTCCGGCCCGCCTGCACTGGCTGCGCAGCGCCCTGGCCATCGACGCTGCGCGCCTGCCCGAGCCGCGCTGCGAGCGCTTCGAGCAGTGGCGCGCCAGCCTGGCGGTGGCCAGCGTGAGCCTGATCTTTCCGAGCGCCTACCTCAACAGCCCGGCCTCGATGTACGGCCACACCTTCCTGCGCCTGAACCCGGGTGGCGAAAACGCGGCCAATCCCATGCTGGCCTACACGGTGAGCTACGCCGCCGACGGCAACGAGGCCGAGGGCCTGGGCTTCGCCTTCAAGGGCCTGACCGGGCTGTACGCCGGCATCTACACCACCACGCCCTATTACCGCCGCATCGAGGAATACACCCACCTGGAAAACCGCGACATCTGGGAGTACGACCTCGACCTCGGCACCGCCGAGATCGATCAGCTGCTCGCCCACACCTGGGAGCTGGGTTTCACGCGCTTCGACTACTTCTTCTTCGACGAGAACTGCTCCTACCAGTTGCTGGCGCTGCTGGATGTGGCCCGCCCCGGCCTGGGCCTGACCGAGCGCTTCACCTGGTGGACCATCCCGGTCGACACGGTGCGCGCCCTGACCGAGGTGCCCGGCCTGGTGCGCCAGCGCCACTACCGCCCGGCCAACAGCACCACCCTGGCCTGGCGCGCCGCCGCGCTGGACGACGCCAGCCTGGACCAGGCGCGCGCCATCGGCCTGGCGCGCCAGGCGCCGGCCAGCTTCACGCCAAGGACCACACCGCAGGCAGCGGCCGCGGGCGTGCAGCACGCCCAGGCGCTGGAGGTGGCCGAGCGCTACGCCAGCTACCTCGGCGCGGTCGACGGCCAGGGCGAGGCCAGGGTGCAGGCGCTGCGCCTGGCCATCCTGGGCGAACGCTCGCACTGGCCCGAGCTGCCGCCGGCCGATCCTCCCACGCCGGCCGCACCCGAGACCGGCCACGGCACCGCGCGCGTGGAGCTGTCCGGCGGCCGCATGAGCGGCCCCGCGGGAAGCAGCGGCGGCCAGTGGCGCCTGGCCCTGCGCCCGGCCTATCACGAGCTGCTGGACACCGACAGCGGCTACCAGCGCGGCGCACACATCCAGTTCGGCGCCGTCGAGTTCAGTGGCAGCGGCGGACAGGGCGCGCGGCTGGAACGCTTCACGCCGGTGGACATCGTTTCGCTCACCGCGCACGACCGGCTGCTTGGTGCCACCTCGTGGAAGGCGCGCTTCGGCCTGTCGCGCACCTTCGGCCGCAGCGACGCCGCCGCGCCGCTGGCGCTGGACATCAACGCCGGCCCGGGCCGCGCCTGGGAGCTGGGCAGGTGGCGCCAGGCCCTGGTCTACGCCCTCATGGACAACCAGCTCTGGTGGCACGCCGCCAGCGACCGCAGGCCCACCCGACCGGCAGCCTGGAGCGTGGGCAGCGGCCTGCACCTGGGCGCGCTGCTCGACCCGACGCCCGCGTGGCGGCTGCAGTTCGACGCCCACTGGCGCGTGCTGGCCCGCGGCGGCCACGAACGCAGCGCTGCCCTGGCGCAGCGCCTGGCACTGGACGCGAACAACAACCTCGTGCTGCGCTGGGAATGGCAGCAGCGCGAGGGGCTGGTGGCACGCCGCGATGTGCTGCTGGGCTGGCAGGGTTACTGGTAACCCGAGACCTGCAGCCGCCATGACAAAGGGCGCCCGAACAGGCGCCCTATTTTCTTGTTGCGGTATTACCAGACTCGTCCGCCCCGCTGGGTCAAAGGCGTCAGCCTATCCGCCCCAGCAGCAGATATTCCATCAGCGCCTTCTGTGCATGCAGGCGGTTCTCGGCCTCGTCCCAGACGACCGACTGCGGGCCGTCGATGACCTCGGCGGCTACTTCCTCGCCGCGGTGCGCGGGCAGGCAGTGCATGAACAGGGCGTCGGGCTTGGCGACGGACATCATGTCGGCATCGACGCACCAGCTGGCGAAGGCGGCCTTGCGGGCCTCGTTCTCGGCTTCGTAGCCCATGCTGGTCCACACGTCGGTGGTGACCAGGTCGGCGCCGCGGCAGGCTTCGCGCGGATCCTTGAAAATCTGGTAGCAGCTCGTGTCGCGGATGCCGGCCACCACCGGGTCGACCTCGTAGCCGCCGGGTGTGCTGATGTGCACCCTGAAGCCCAGGATTTCGGCCGCCTGCAGCCAGGTGTTGGCCATGTTGTTGCCGTCACCCACCCAGGCCACCACCTTGCCCTTGAGGCTGGCCAGGTCATAGCCGTTGGCGCCCACCGGTGCGCGGTGCTCCAGCCAGGTGAGCAGGTCGGCCAGGATCTGGCAGGGGTGGAACTCGTTGGTCAGGCCGTTGATGACCGGCACACGGCTGTGCGCCGCGAAGCGCTCGATCTTGGTCTGCTCGAAGGTGCGGATCATGACGATGTCGGTCATGCGGCTGATGACGCGCGCACTGTCCTCGATCGGCTCGCTGCGGCCAAGCTGGCTGTCGCCGGTGGTCAGGTGCACCACCGAGCCGCCCATCTGGTACATGCCGGCCTCGAAGCTCACGCGCGTGCGGGTGCTGGCCTTCTCGAAGATCATGGCCAGGGTGCGGTCGACCAGGGGCTGGTAGCGCTCGTAGTTCTTGAAGCGCGTCTTGATGATGCGGGCGCGGTTGAACACGTGCGCGTATTCCTCGGCGCGCAAGTCCTTGAACTGCAGGTAGTGCTTGATGAGGCTCATGCCGGGCTTCATGGTGGGCAATCTGACGTTGGGGGTCGTGGCCCGGTGGGGCCGCAGCGGGGCGGTCACCGGGCGCAGGGCCGATGCAGGTCGGTTCGGTTCAGGCCAGCGGCTTGGCCAGGGCGGCGCGCACCAGCGGCACCAAGATGGCCACGATGCGGTCAGCCTGCTCGGTGCCGATGATGAGCGGCGGCAGCAGGCGCACCACCTTGTCGGCGGTGACGCTCAGCAGCAGGCCGGCCTCGGCCGCCTGGCCGAGGATCTCGCCGCAAGGGCGGTCCAGCTCGATGCCCAGCATCAGGCCCTGGCCGCGGATGTCGACCACGCCCTTCAGGTCGCCCAGCTCGCGCGCCAGCGCGGCACGCAGATGGTTGCCGACCTGCTCGGCATTGGCCAGCAGGCCGTCCTCTTCCATGATGCGCAGCGTCTCGACGCCGGCGCGCATGGCCAACGGGTTGCCGCCGAAGGTGGTGCCGTGGTTGCCCGGGCTGAACACCGTGGCCGCCTTGGGGCCGCACACCACCGCACCGATGGGCACGCCCGAGCCCAGGCCCTTGGCCAGGGGCATGACGTCCGGCACGATGCCGGCCCACTGGTGGGCGAACCACTTGCCGGTGCGGCCCAGGCCGCACTGCACCTCGTCGAGCATGAGCAGCCAGCCGCGCTCGTCGCACAACTGGCGCGCCGCACGCAGGAATTCGATGCGCGCCGGGTTGATGCCGCCCTCGCCCTGGATGGTTTCCAGGAAGACCGCGCACACATCCGGGCGCTCGGCCGCGGCCTGCTCCAGCGCGGCGATGTCGTTGAGCGGCAGGCGCACAAAGCCGTCGACCATGGGGCCGAAGCCGACCTTGAGCTTGTCATTGCCGGTGGCCGACAGGGTGGCGATCGAGCGGCCGTGGAAGGACTTCTCGAACACGATGATCTCGGGCCGGGCCAGGCCGCGCTCGTGGCCGTACTTGCGCGCGATCTTGATGGCGGCCTCGTTGGCCTCCAGGCCCGAGTTGCAGAAGAAGGCGTTGGTCAGGCCCGAGATCTCGCACAGCTTGGCGGCCAGGGCCTCCTGCAGCGGCACGTGGTAGTAGTTGCAGCTGTGGATCAGCTTGGCCACCTGGTCCTGCAGCGCCGGCACCAGCTTGGGGTGGGCGTGGCCCAGGGTGTTGACGGCGATGCCGGCCAGGGCGTCGAGGTATTCGCGCCCGTCGGTGTCCCACACGGTCCAGCCTCGGCCACGCGACAGCGCGATCGGCAGGCGGCCGTAGGTTTTCATCACATGGGGTTCGGCGGGGGCGGTCATGGCAGCTCCTGGGCGGTCAGACGAGGGACGTGGAAAAACAAAAGCGCCCGGCTGGCGAGCGCTGCGACGATTCTAAGGAGCAAGGCGAGCCAGACTGCAACGCCTGGCGACCGACCGGCGCACCAGATTGGCCGAGCTGGGCTGCTTGCAGCCACGTCGCACGCACCGACCTGGGCGACGTGTGCACGGCGCAGACGCCGGCCGCGGCTCCGGGCGGCCGGGCGCCGCCGCAGGCACCAATCCTGCTCAATCGATCACGGCGGTGCTGCTGCGCAGCGCCACACCGCGCTGGTGTCAGTTCCAGGAGCTGCCCGTGCACGACAATCCGCGTTTTCCCCAGGCTCCGGCACCCTCTGCGGTGCGGGGCTGACAGCCCGATCTGCCTACCGTGAGCAAGCATCAACACCGCCGCGAAGTCTTCATCCAGGGCATCACCAGTAACGGGCGCGCCTTCCGGCCGAGCGACTGGGCCGAGCGCCTGGCCGGCACCATGTCGGTGTTCCGGCCGCGCGGCAGCCCGGCGGCCGGGCTGGGCGGCGCCATCAGCTACTCGCCCTACTGCGTGCCGCGCGTGGTGGGCGGCATCAAGTGCGTGATCGTCAACGAGGCCATCCGCGAGATCGAGCCCATGGCCTGGGACTTCGTCATGAACTTCGCGCGCGACAACGACCTGCAGGTGGTCGACGCCTGCCTGCTGCCCGAGCCGCCCCCCCACGGCCCGGCGCCGCGCCATGGCCACCCGGCGCTCGCCAGGATCGACCCGCATCTGGCGCCTCAGCACGGCCCCGGCCACCGTCACGACCCCGGCCACGGCCACCGCGCCGGCCACGAACACCACGGGCGTGGCCACAAGTGAGCCCGATGGGCAGGCGCTCGACGGCCTGCTGGCCGAGATCCGCGCCTGCCGCGCCTGTGCGGACCGTCTGCCGCTCGGGCCGCGCCCGGTGCTGGTGGCACATCCGGGGGCGCGGCTGCTCATCGCCGGCCAGGCGCCCGGCACCAAGGTTCACGCCAGCGGCATTCCCTGGGACGACGCCAGCGGCCGGCGCCTGCGCAACTGGCTGGGCCTAGAGGCGGCCGGGTTCTACGACGCCCGCCGCGTCGCCATCGTGCCCATGGGTTTCTGCTACCCGGGCCGGGGCGCCGCGGGTGACCTGCCGCCGCGCCCCGAATGCAGCGCGCTGTGGCATGACAGATTGTTCGGGCATCTGCCCGGCCTGCGCCTGAAGATCGTCATCGGCCAGTACGCGCTGGCCTGGCATCTGGGCGACCGGGTACGACGCGGCAGCACGCTGACCGAGGTGGTGCGGGCCTGGCGCGATTGGCTGCCCGGCGGCCACTTCGTGCTGCCCCACCCCAGCCCGCGCAACACGCTCTGGCTGCGCCGCAACCCGTGGTTCGAGGCCGAGGTAGTGCCGGTGCTGCAGCGCAGCGTGCGTGAGGTGATGGACGCACCTTGAGGCGCCCGGGAAAGCGCCCGGGACGGCGCTGCCCGCTCAGTCGGGGTCAGACCGCCGGCTGCGCCGCCAGCCAGTCGACGTACTTCGCCACGCCCTGGGCCACGGTGGCGAACTCGTGGGTGCAGCCAGTGGCGCGCAGGGCGCTCAGGTCGGCGCGCGTCAGGCACTGGTACTTGCCGACCAGGGCCTGGGGGAAGTCGACGTATTCGACCAGGCCCTGGGCCACCAGCTCGGCCAGGCTCAGCTCGCCCAGGCCGGCGCGCCGGCGCAGCGCGTTGATGACGCCGCTGGCCACGTTGTTGAAGGGCTCGGCGCGGCCGCTGCCCAGGTTGTAGATGCCGCTCAGTTGCGGGTTCTGCAGGAACCACAGCTTCACCGCCACCAGGTCGTCGACGAAGATGAAGTCGCGCGACTGCTCGCCCGGCCCGTAGCCGCCGTAGTCGCCGAAGAGCTTGACCTTGCCGACGCTGCTCATTTGGCCGTAGTGGTGGAAGGCCACCGAGGCCATGCGCGCCTTGTGCTGCTCGCGCGGGCCGTAGACGTTGAAGTAGCGAAAGCCCACGATCTGGCTGCTGGGCGCCGGCAGGTGGCGCCGCACCACCTGATCGAACAGCAGCTTGGAGTAGCCGTAGACGTTGAGCGGCTGCTCGAACTCGGGCGTCTCGCGAAACACCGAACTGCCGCCGTAGGTGGCCGCCGAGCTGGCATAGAGCAGGCGTGTGCCCTGGGCCAGGCAGGCGTCGAGCAGGGTCTTGCTGCAGCGGTAGTTGTTGTCCAGCATGAACTTGCCGTTGTGCTCCATGGTGTCGGAGCAGGCGCCTTCATGCAGCACGGCGTCGATGTGGCCGAGCTCGCCGAGCGCGAAGCGGGCGTAGAACTCGTCCTTGTCGAAGTAGTCGGTGAGCGTGCTGCCCACCAGGTTGCGGTACTTGGGGCCGTCGGTCAGGTCGTCGACCGCGATCACCTCGCGGGCACCCAGCTTGTTGAGGGCGTGGACCAGGTTGCTGCCGATCATGCCGGCGGCGCCGGTGACAACGATGCGCATGGGATGTCCTTGCAGGAATGAGGGCAGGCCAGGTCAGGTGCCGGCAAACAGCTCGTCGTAACTGACGCTGGCGGTGCCGAACTTGCCGACCACGATGGCGCCGGCGCGGTTGGCCAGCGGCACGGCGTCGCGCAGCGTCAGGCCGCAGGCCAGCAGCGCGGCCAGGGTGGCGATCACCGTGTCGCCGGCGCCGGTGACGTCGAAGACCTCGCGCGCCTGCGCCGGCACATGCAGCGGCGGCGTGGCGGCGTCCCCGAAGAGCGACATGCCCTCCTCGGAGCGTGTCACCAGTAGGCCGGCCAGATTGAAGCGCTCGCGCACGCCGCGCGCCTTGGCCTCCAGTTCGGCCTCGCCGCTCCAGCTGCCGACCACCTGGGCCAGCTCGGCGCGATTGGGCGTGATGACGGTCGCGCCGGCATAACGCGTGTAGTCGCTGCCCTTGGGGTCGACCAGCACCGGCTTGCCGGCGGCGCGGGCCAACTCGATCATGCGCGGGATGTGGGTGAGGCCACCCTTGCCGTAGTCGCTGAACAGCACCGCGTCGTGCTCGGGCAGCACGCGCTCGTAGTCGGCCAGCATCTGGTCGAGCACTTCGTGTTCGGGCTGGTTCTCGAAATCGACCCGGATCAGCTGCTGCGAACGACCGATGACGCGCAGCTTGACGATGGTGTAGAGCTTGGGGTCGCTGCCCAGCACGGTGGCCACGCCCTCGCGTTCGAGCAGACGGCGCAGGCTGCGTGCCGGTTCATCGTCACCAACCACCGTCAACAGCGTGCATTGCGCGCCCAGGGTCTTCACATTGAGCGCCACGTTGGCGGCGCCGCCCAGGCGCTCTTCCTCGCGCTGCACACGGACCACCGGCACCGGCGCCTCGGGCGAGATGCGTTCAACGGCGCCGAACCAGTAGCGATCGAGCATGGCGTCGCCGACCACCAGCACGCGGGCGCGCGCAAGGCGGGCCCGCTCGACATGCAGGGTGGCCGCAGCAGCGGCGAGTTGGGTCGTCATGCATCCTCCAGCCGGCGCGGCGGGAAGCTGTCCCAGCCATGGCAGCCGGGGCATTGCCAGAAATAGTGCTGGGCCTCGAAGCCGCAGGCTGCGCAGCGATAACGCTGCAGCGGCTTGGCGGCGCTTTGCAGCGCACCTTCGAGCGCCTGCAATTCGGCCGCGCTCAGCAGTCCGCCCGCCTGCTCGCGCAGCAGGGCCAGGGCCGCGCTCAGGCTGGGATGACTGGCCAACTGCTCCAGCCAGGCGCTGCGACGCAGTTCGCCCTGGGGCTCCAGACTGAGCAGGGCGGCAAGCAGGGCGGCGCCGGGTTCGGCCTCGCAGGCCGCGCGCAACTGCTGACGTGCGCTGTCGAGCTGCGTCGACTCGAGTGCGGCGCGGGCGAAGTCGGCCGCGATGACCGCCCCGGCCTGGGGATGCAAGGCCAGCAGCGGCCCCCAGATCGCCAGCGCCGCATCCGCCTGGCCGCGCTTGAGCAGGCGTTGGCCGGCCAGCACCATGGGCCGCACAGCCTGCGGCGCGGCCTCGCGGGCACGTTGCAGCGCCGTGTCGCCGTCGGCGCTCTGGCCACGAGCATCCGCCTCCAGCGCGAGTTCGCACCAGTAGTGCGCAATGCGCTGGGTGAAGCTGCCGGCACCGACCGATTCCAGGCCGCGCGCCACCTCGATGGCCGCCGGCCAGTCGCGTGCGCGCTCGTGCAGCGTCAGCAGGGCCAGACGGGCGTCGGTGGCGAAGGCACTGCCGGCCAGCGCCTTGTAGGCCTGCTCCGCACGGTCGAACAGGCCGGCCTTGAGAAAGTCCTGCGCCAGCGCGTGCTGAGCGCGATCGCGTTCAGCCTGTGACAGGTCGGCACGCGCCAGCAGGTGCTGGTGCACCCGCACGGCGCGCTCGTATTCGGCGCGTCGGCGGAACAGGTTGCCCAGGGCGAAATGCAGGTCGGAGCTGGCCGGGTCGTGCTGCACCGCCTCGATGAAGGCGTCGATGGCCTTGTCCTGCTGTTCGTTGAGCAGCAGATTCAGACCCTTGAAATAGGCCTGCGGCGCAGCCTGCTGCTCACGCTTCCACTGCCTGAGGTCAAAACGCGAGGCCAGCCAGCCCAGGGCGAAGGCTGCCGGCAGCGCCAGCAGCAGCCACAGCGGTTCAAATTCCATCGGGGCGCGGCGGCGGCAACACGGTGTCCGGGCCGGCGTCGGCAGCGACCGGGGCACGCACCTTGGGTGGCTCTTCGGCCACGGCCTTGTCCAGGCGACGCGTGGCGCGGCTGGCGCGGCGGCGCTGGTGCCACCAGCTCGGCAGCATGGCCAGAGCACCGAGCACACACCCCAGCGCCAGCGACGCCAGCACGACGAACACCATGGGGGCGTGCCAGGCCAGGCCGAAGAACCAGCGCACTTCGGCGTCGTGCTGGTTGTTGAGCGCGAAGGCGAACAACACGAAGAAGAGGACGGCTCGCAGGAGCCAGGCGATCAGGCGCATGGTCGGGAGAGTTTATCGGTGAGCGCTGCGCCCGACGGCTGATCCGCGGCCGCGTCGGTCGATGGCCTCAGCGCTGGCCGCCAGCGGCACGGCTTGCCGGCGCATCGCTGTCGGCTGCCTGACCGTTCGCAGCGTCGGCCAGGACATCGGCGATCTGGTCGACCGATTCGCGCAAGGCCTTGCCTGGCTTGAAGTGCGGCACCAGCTTTTCAGGAATGATGACCTGTTCGCCCGAACGCGGATTCCGGCCGACGCGGGGCGGGCGACGATTGACCTGAAAGCTGCCAAAGCCGCGAATCTCGATGCGGTGGCCTCGCGCAAGGGCGTCACCCATCGCGTCAAGCATGGTCTTGACGGCAAACTCGGCGTCGCGGTGGGTCAGCTGGCCGAAACGTTCGGCCAACATGGCAACCAGATCGGATCGGGTCATGACGGGTGGGCAAGACGGGGCGTGGCGGTCCGCAATGGACGATCGGGGCTCACGCTGGGGTCGCAGCCAGGCCGGTTCGGTCCGGTGCCGGCGGCCACAGCGTGAACGGGCCCGGCGGCCAGCCGCATTGCCCGTGCAGGACCAGGCAACACGACCGGGCGCAGGGCCCGGATCGTCAGGGCTTAGTTGTTGCCCTGGTCCAGCTTGGCCTTGAGCAGGGCGCCCAGGCTGGTGGTGCCGGCATTGCCCGCGCTTTCGCGGTTGTCGGCGGCCAGGCGCTGCATGGCTTCTTGCTGCTCTGCGCTGTCCTTGGCCTTGATCGACAGCTGGATCGAACGCGTCTTGCGGTCGATGTTGATGATCAGGGCCTCGACGTCGTCGCCTTCCTTCAGCACGTTGCGGGCGTCTTCGACACGCTCGCGGGCGATCTCGGAGGCACGCAGGTAGCCGGTGACGTCCTCGTTGAGCTGGATCTCGGCGCCACGCGGGTCGACAGTCTTGACCTTGCCGCGCACCAGGGCACCGCGATCATTGATCGTGGTGTAGCTGGTGAAGGGGTCGGTGTCGAGCTGCTTGATGCCCAGGCTGATGCGCTCGCGCTCCACGTCGATGCCCAGGACGATGGCTTCCACGTCCTGACCCTTCTTGTAGTTGCGCACGGCGGATTCGCCCGGCTCGTTCCACGACAGGTCGGACAGGTGCACCAGGCCGTCGATGCCGGCAGCCAGGCCCACGAACACGCCGAAGTCGGTGATCGACTTGACCGGGCCCTTGACGCGGTCGCCGCGCTTGAAGTTCTGCGAGAACTCGTCCCACGGATTCGGACGGCACTGCTTCATGCCCAGGGAGATGCGACGC